>JAFMHK010000060.1 GCA_017854585.1 Paracoccaceae bacterium | reverse complement strand
CCGCAGCCGGGTTGTTGTCCTCCGGCGCATAGAGACTGGCCGCCGCACTTTCGACATTGCCCACGGCCCCTCGTCCCGCTTCGAGTCCAGCCACGGTGCCCGCGATATCACCAGAGCCGAGGGACATTGCATCCATCAACCCCTCGAGCGAGGCGAGTTGCTGGCGTTCGATGTCGGCCAGCTCTTCCTCGCGGGTCAGCCGGTCTTGCTGCAGCGCCAGATCCCGATCGGTCTGCTCGAGGATTGCTTGCCGCTCGGCAAAGAGCCGGAGGTCGAAGGTGGGCACGCCTTGAGCGACGGCTGGTCCCGCAGTGGGACCTGCCAGCGCAAGGCCGATCAACGAGAGGGGAAGCCAGGTCCGCATGCGCTTAGCCGCCCGCCCCCAGCAGGACGAAGTCGCAAGCCGTGTCGCGGCGCGTCACCTCAGCGCCCATGGTCGAAATCGTGGTCGTGGCGGTCGCCGTCTGCGCGGGCCCGTCGCGGAAGTTGAAACAGTTGGCCTGACGGGGCCCATGTTGCGCACAGGCGGTCAGGGTCAGGCCAAGGCCAAGAAGTGCTGCGCTGCGGGTGATGGTACGGGTCATGTCACTCTCCAGAAATCAGGGCGGTCGCGGTAATCCGGGCCGACGAGGGCCTCGCCCTTCTCCATTCCGCCGAGGATGGTCACGAGGGGGCCAAGGGCGCTCAGATCGGCGTCGATGACCACCGCGCCGCGGTCATCGCGCACAAGCGCCAACCGAGAGGCGGAGCCGACACCCAGAAGCACGTCGAGTTCTTTGTCGCTAAGGCCGAGCATTGCGTAGTCGGCGGCCGAGGCGCGGATGTTGGGCAGGAGTACCTGGGTCGGCACGGCCTCCACGATGGTCTTGCCGGTGCGAGTGCGTTCGAGCTGGCTTGCATACTGCGTCATCATCACGACGACTGCGTTCTGCTTGCGGGCCGTCACCAGCCAGTTGCTGAGCCGCTCCGCGAAATACGCGTTGTCGAGCGCCTTCCAGGCCTCGTCGATCACGATGATCGTGGGCTTGCGGTCCTCGATCACCCGCTCGACGCGGCGGAAGAGGTAGGACAGGACCGCCATGCGTTCCCGCTCGCTCTCGGAATCGAGGATGCCGGTCAGGTCGAAGCCCGCGACGTCAGCCTCGGTGCTGCCCCCGATTTGGAACGTGTCGTCTGCGTTCGCCCCGAAGATCCAGCCGTAGCGGCCCTCTGCCGTCCATTCCTGCATCCGCTCGAAGAGGTCGCCCTCGTCATCGGTCGAGACGAGGAGCGAGGCGAAGTCCGACCAGTTCCGCAGGCCCGCGTTCCCGGCGCTGGCGTTCTGGCGCACGACCTCTTGCAGACGATTGGTCTGCACAGGGGTCAGGGGCCGGTCGCGGCGCTCGAGGAGGCTTGCGAGCCAGTCGGCAAGCCAGGCTTGACCGCGGGCATCGATCTCCGTCTGGAGGGGATTGAGCCCCGTGGGCCGTCCGGCCCGCACGGTCGAATAGCTCCCGCCAAGCGCGCGGACGGCCATTTCCATGCCGGCGCGATAGTCGAAGACGAAAAGCCGTGCACCTGCGCGCCGGGCCATGGTCATCAGGAAAGCCGCCAGCACGGATTTGCCCGAGCCGGGGCGGCCGAGGATCAGCGTGTGGCCACCCGTGGGCTCGCGATCCGGTGCGCCTTGTTCATGGAAGTTGAAGCGGAACCCGCTGCGCTCGGGTGTCGGAAAGAGCGTGATGGGCACGCCCCAGGGCACTTGCGCGGCCGTCTTACCGAGCGGGGTACGGTGGAAGGTAGCGAGATCGGCGAAGTTGTGGTTCGTGATCGCGGCCTTGCGGCTCCTTGCACCGGTGTTCCCGGGATGCTGCGCCATGAAATGCGCCCGCGCGCCGAAGGCTTCCGAAATCAGATTGATCCCGGAGGTGGCGGATATGTTGCGGATTTCAGCTGCGATGTCGTCGAGCGCTGCTTGTGACCGCGCATAGACAGCTACCGTCATGTGGTGCTCGCCGAAGATCAGGCGCTTCGATTCCAGATCGTCCTGCGCGAGTTCCAGTTCCTGCGCGAGGCTGACGGCCCCGTCATTGGCGGCCTGCATCAGGCGCAGCTGACGCTTGATCCGGCCTGCCATGATGTTGGCGTTGATCGGCACGAAAGAATGCGTGACCACCATGTCGACGGGCAGGTTCAGCTCGTCGAGCATCAGGCTGTCGGTCTTGGCGGGGTAGTTCTTCACCGCAAAGATCGCGCCCACTTTGTCGCCGACGGCGCCATCTGAAAGCGCGATCGTCGTTCCGCGGAAGGTGACACGAGTATTGGCCACGTCTTCGGCAATCACGCCAAGGGCCGAGCGCGGGAAGAGCGGATGCTCTTCGCCAGTGTTGAGTGATCCGAGAAAGCCTAGAAGCTCGCCGGTGCTCGCGGCCAGCAATCGGGGCTTAAGTTCGTCGAAGGACGACAGCAGAAACCCCACAACCTCGTCGAGCTTCCGGAGCCGGCGGGTCGTGTCGGCCGCGAGGCGCGCGCGCGACGCTCCCAGACCGAACGGCAGACGGCTGCCGGTATCGGGGCGCTTCAGGACCGTCAGGGTCAGGGTCTTGTCGCGTAAGCCTGAGCGGCCAAGATGCGCGCGCCAGCGTTGGTCGATGACGGTGGCGAACCCCTCGCCCGGGATGGGCGGCAAGGTCACATCGACCGCTTTCGAGACCTTGTGCAGGTAGAAGGAAAACTCCGTCCCGACCTGTGCGACGATCCCGGCCAGAAGCCCGCCGATCCGGTCAAGATAGGCGTCCTCGCTCGTTGTGCTGTTCACGCCCTCGAGCCGGATGCATTGCATCAACTCGTTGCCGCGCGTGCGGATCGTGCGGTCGGTGACGAGGCTGACGTAGGGCAGCATCGTCGAGAGCCGCTTCTCGCCCTTGACCCATGCGGGCAGCGCCGTCAGCGGATCAAGTGCGTCTGCATCCTGGCCTGCAATTCCATCACGGGGCATAGCTGTCGCCTCCGTGGAGCTTGCGGTTCTTTGTCGGCGGAGTTTCCTGCAACGTGGTCACCAAAACATCGAGGAAGTTCGGATCCCAGTCCGCGGCCTTCCAGAGCGCCGGCCAGGCCAGCCCCGCGAAGACGGCCACCACCCAGCTCTGCACCCAGAGGAACAGAAGCGTTGAGCCGAAGAGCCAGACCATGGCGTACATGATCGGCAGGCCCATCAGCTTGGGTGGCCTGAGAAGGCCGATGAATACGCGGGACTGGTCAGACATGGGATGAACTCAGGTCGTCCAGATCGCGGCTACGATGGTTGGGGCTGCGGCGATGCCCGCGATGGCCACAACCACCCAGAGCGCTTGGCGGAAATCGAGGATGCCAAAGAGCCAGGAGAGGAACACTCCGATGAGCGCCAGTGTGCCGATCACGATGCCCAAGGGACCGGTGATCGCATCGACGATGCCCTGCAGCAGCGTCTGCACAGGCGAGAGGTCGATGCTTTGGGCAAGTGCGGGGCCAGCCAGCACGATGAGGGCCATCGCGCCGAGCGCGACAAGGGCCCGCGTGCGGAGCACGCTTTGAAGGTTCTTGGACGTCATGAAAGATCTCCTCTGAGCCGATGAAACACGGCCGTCACACGGGCCACATGCCCTTGGGTTTCGCGAAAAGGGGGAATGCCGCCATGGCGCGTGACCGCCTCGGGGCCAGCGTTATATGCGGCGAGGGCCAATGATCCGTCGCCGAACTGGTCGAGCATCATCAAAAGGTAGCGCGCCGAGCCGTCGAGATTCTGCGCGATATCGTGGGGATCGACGCCAAGATCGCTTGCGGTGCCCGGCATGAGCTGTCCGAGGCCGATGGCTCCAACAGGGCTTCGCGCTGCGGGGTTGTAGGCACTCTCGACTTCAATATTTGCGCGGTAGAAGAGCGCCCAGTCGGTGACTGACAGCCCCGCGCGACGCAGAGCGCCATGGCCTGCATATCGCAGGGCGGTGACCTCAATGGCTTGCAGGACATCAGGGGAAGCGCGAACGGCGCGCGGCGCCGGGATCGCCACCTCAGTGACTGCTTCGGGGCCACGTGGTTCTGCGAAGAGAAAAAGGCGATCTGTCGCCTCTTGGGTCTCGGAGAACGAGCGCAGGGTACTCGCGTCATCAGAGACGGAATTCAGTCGGCCATCCGGACCAACCGAGAAGATGAAACCGTCGGCCAGGGCCGGGGGTGCGGAACAAACACCTGTACCCAAAGCAACGACGAGCGCAAATGCGCGGTCAGCTGTCCTTGACCGGGGCCGCTCCGTTTTGCGGCCCTGATGTATGACCGGGAGCGGCGTGACGCATCCGACCACCCTCTTCGAGCGGGATACTGGCGGTTGTGCAGCCCATGTCAGCCAGGAAGCTGACAAGGCCAACAATGGTTTTGAAATCACGCAACTTGAGGACGCTTCGGCTGGTGACGAGCATTTTGTCATCACGTCCATCAGCCGAGACGGCGCGGATGACCCACGAGCCGTACCAGCTGTTATGGCGCTTCTCTGCTCCCTCTTTGCAGACCACCTCGATGAGGTAGCCCTCAGTGAGCAAGCCGCGCATTCCGTCTTCCGTAACCACATTCGGAGCTTCTTCTATCATGGCCTTCCCTTGGGTCCTTGTTCTGCCTGGATGCAGTATCAGGCCCACGGGGTCGCAACACCGTGAGCGATACAAAACAACATAAATGATAGCAAGACAATAATAACGACTTGACGAAGATCGCCTTGCTCCAATAACAGTGATAGCCGACAACATGGTAATCTTAAAGGCGGCAAAGGAGTTTTGCCCTGCACATGACTTGTGCGCGCAACATTCCCTTTCTGCTATTGATCACTGCTTTCGTAGCGGCTGGTCCGGCGCATGCCTGCGCCCCGCCCGAGCGACC
>JAFMHK010000059.1 GCA_017854585.1 Paracoccaceae bacterium | reverse complement strand
CAGGGTGTAAGCCAGATTGCGAACCTGGCCGACTTCAACGCGGCAGCGGTCCAGCAGGGGAATGATGTGCGCATCGTCACCGGGCCTGACAGCTGGATTGACGTGCTGAACGTTCAGTTGGCCGACATCGATGGCACCGACCTGATCTTCTAGCCGCATCAGCAGAAGTCAGCGGCAGTACGAGGGCAGAAACGCGTGGCAACCGGTCTCACTCACATTCGCCCGGCCCCAGTGTTGGACGAACCGCTCACCTTGCACCTGAATGGCCCCCGAAATCGCGATCAGGTCCCGATGTCGGACGCATCCGCGTTGTCTCTGGTCATGCATCGGGCGCGCAGCCTTTGGCGATTACTTCCCGACGGCCTGCGGCTTGCCGACCTCAGCGGTCGCATGCTGCGCGATCCGGCGGATCGTGATCAGTGGCTGCACTGGCTGCGCCAACGGCTGGTTTCTGAACCCATCTGGGACGTGATCGACCAGCATCCGCGTGCCAGTTGGCTGGATGCCGGTTTCAACGTTGCAACCTATCTGACCCGGCGGCCCGATGTCGGTGATCATGTCGACACGCCGGCCGAGGCTGTTTTCCACTATCTGGAGTTCGGAATAGAGGAGGGGGAGCATGGGCGGCCCGACCATGCCGACCTAGACTTTGTGGCCGCGCGACACGGCGATCGCCTGCCCAAGGACATCACCGCGATCCAGACGCTTGCGGCCCTGCATCACAAGGGGGTCGACCCGCTGGCCTGCCCCCTGAATGAAGCCGAACACTGGGCGTTGCTGGGGCTGGACGGGCAAAGCCTGACAACGGTGTTCGACCATGAACTGTATCACGCCTTCGCACATGCCCAGGGGATGCAGCCAAGTGGCCATGACCGGCTGGCGTGCATCAACCATTTTGTGGATATCGGCCTGCGCAACCGGATTGCGATCGGCGATGGGTTGGGCTTTGATCCGGTCTTTTACCGCGCCGTCATCAGCGATCTGGCGCTGCGTGCGCCAACCGGCGATCACATCCAGACGCTGTATCAGCATTGGGCGTCGATCGGCTTGCGCCACGGGGCCCAACCCAATCCCGGCGCATGGGCAAGGGCGCATCTGGGTATGCATCTGCCCCCGTCATGGCCGGATCTGCGCGCTGCACTTGGGCTTTCCCAAGGGCAATCAGATCTGGACGTGTTGCACAAGATGGCCGAGGCGCCAAAGCAGGCCCTTGACGGCATTGACCTGACCGACAGCGCCCAAGCCGATGCCGTGATGGACCTTGCCGAACATTTGTGCCGCAACGACCGCCATGCCGAAGCAAAATACCTTGCACGCACCATTTTGCAGGTGGCGCCCGACACGCCTCGGGCTCTGCTGCGGCTTGCCGAACTGCACGAGGGCGACCTTGCGCATCGCCACGAGGTCATCGCATGGCGGGGCAAACTTGCCGGGCTGATCGACATGCCGACGAACGGGCTGTCGTTGGCCAGCCTGCATTTGGCGAATGACGATGTGCTGCAATGCATCGATCTTCTGTGCGCGATTGCCCCCGCCATCCAAGGCGATCTGGTGCAAGAGTCGCGGTTGAGGGATCTGGCGCGGCAGGCTTATCATCGCGTTTGGCACCACCTTGACCACTGGATTGGAAACTGTGGCGTTTCGCAGGTTCAACATATTCTGTCGCGGGCGCTTGTCGCACTGACGCCGCCGTTTTCCACGCCCGCTTGCCAAAGTCCGGTGCAACGGGTGGCGATCGTCGGCACGGGCGATCTTTATCAATGCAAGATCTATCGGATGGACCAGAAAGCCGATCAGCTTCGGCAGGCGGGGTTGCTTGCGCAAGTCTTTTCCGGCCCGTCGGCGACCGCCGATTTCATGGCCAGACGACAGGACTTCGATGCCGTCATCTTCTTCCGCCTGCCCGCCTTTCCTCACGTCATCGACGCCATCGTCGCCGCTGCGGAACAGGGGCTGCTGACCTTCTATGACATCGATGACCTCATATTCGATAAGGCGGTTTTTCCACCACCTCTGGACACCTACGCCGGGCAGCTAAGCGCGCGGGATCATGCCGCCATGGCCTGTGGCGTGCCGTTGTTCGCACATGCCATCGCGCTGTGCGACTATGGCCTCGCATCGACCGAGCCGATCAGGGCGGCGATGGCCGGACGCGTCAGGCGGGGTCAGGCGTTTGTGCACCGAAATGGCTTGGGCGCGCCCCACTTGGCGGCAATGGCGCGTGCCGGGGCAAAAGCCACCGATCCAGAGGCCCCTGTTGTCGTTTTTTATGGCTCGGGCACCAAGGCGCACAAGGCTGAATTCCACGAGGTTCTTGAACCTTCGCTGGCGCAGCTACTGCGCGACCGTCCCGGCAAAGTCCGTATTCGCCTGATGGGAGAGTTCGGCGACCTGAAGCACCTGAATCCCTGCGACCCGGCGGTTGAGATGGTCTCCCCCGTCTGGGATTTCGAAAGCTATCTGGACATCTTGGCGACCGTGGACATCAACCTGTCGATCCTCGCGCGCTCGCCCGCGACCGATGCAAAAAGCGAGATCAAGTGGTCGGAGGCGGCGATATTCGGCATCCCGTCCGTCGTCAGCCCCACCACCACGTTGTCACAGGTCATCGACGATAAGGTGACCGGCTTTCTTTGCGACAGTTCCACAGCGTTTGCCGCAACGCTCAGATCGCTGGTGGATGACCCCGCGCAACGCGCCACCGTGGGCGCGGCGGCCAAGGCTCAGGTGCTGCGCCATTATCGTCCCGAGGTATTGGGCAACGCCCTCAAGTCACTGTTCGCACAGTTGCGTCCGGTGCCCCGGCGCAAGCCCAAATTGTTGATCGTCAATGTTTTCTATCCACCTCAGGCCATTGGCGGCGCGACCCGTGTCGTGCATGACAACGTCACCGACCTGCGCCAGAAATACGCGGCGGATTTCGACATCGAGGTGCTGTGCACCCTTGAAGGGGGCCCCAGACCATATGAGGTCAATGCGGCGACGCGCGACGGGGTGCGCGTCTGGTCCGTGACGGCTGCTGACGGGGCCGAAACCATGCGCCCGCAAGACCCGTTCATGGCAGATGTTTTCGCCCGGCTGATCGACCAGATCGCGCCGGATCTGATCCACTTCCACTGCATCCAGAGGTTGACTGCATCGGTCGTTGACGTGGCGCGCTTGCGGGGGATTCCCTACGTGATCACGCCCCATGACGGATGGTGGGTGTCACCCCATCAGTTCGTCGTCGACCCTGAGGGGCGGCCTGAAACCTATGACTATTCCGCCAAGACACTTCCCGACAGGGCGCAAATTCTGCATCGGTGCCTGACCGATGCCGCAGCGATCTTGCCGGTTTCCGAAGACTTCGCCGAACTGCATCGCGCCGCCGGTCTGCACGCTGTCACAGCGGTTCCCAACGGCGTTTCCGTCATGCCCCCGATAATACGGCACCGCGAAGAGGCGACACCGGTTCGGCTGGCGCTGATCGGAGGGGCCGCGCGGCACAAGGGGTTCGTGCTGTTGCGCCAAGCCATCGAGGCGGGCAATTTCACGCGTCTCCATCTGAGCATCGTCGATCATGCCCGTCTGCCGGGCACGGAAAAAAACGTCGTCTGGGGCACCACGCCCGTCCGTTTTGTGCCGATGCTGCCGCAGTCACGCGTGGCCGAGCTTTATGCTCGCATGGATGTGCTTCTGGCACCCTCGATCTGGCCCGAAAGCTTTGGGCTTGTCGCGCGCGAGGCGCTGCAAGCCGGACTTTGGGTGATCGCGTCGGATCGTGGCGCCATTGGTAGCGATGTGATCGATGGGCAAAATGGGCACATTGTCGACGTGACCGATTACGACGCGTTGATGCATGTGCTTGCCAAGGTGGACCAGTCACCAGATGTCTATGGCCAATCACCCCTGCAGGCGAAACCCCTGCGCCGCAGCGCGGATCAGGTTGATGATCTTGTCAGGGTGTATCGCCGCATCCTGAACGCACCCGCCAACTAGCGGTAGAACCACAAGCTGCAATCCGCAAAGTCGCGTTCGATCCGGGTCAGCGCCTTGGGCGGCAGATCCTGCAGGTACTGGAACACGACTTCCGCCGAGGGGGCGCGGGCCTTGACGTTGTTGAACCGGGCTTGGCCGAAAAATGCATACTTCAGGTCGAATTCGGTCTGCACGTGGGCGAACATCCGCTCCAGTGTCGCGCGGGTTGCAAAAACCATGTCCTCCAGCGGCACTGCGCAAACCCTCGGGTCGGCCCGGTGGCGCAGAAACTGGTCATAGCAGGCGGTTACATAGGGGTGTTTGCGCGGCAGATAAGCTTCGTACCATGGGTCAAACGCCACGTCGCCCGCCCGCCGGAAATCCGAGGCCACCATTGCACGCGGATCTTTTTGGGTGATGAATACGGGCGCGCTGCTGCGCTGCATAACCTCGTCCAGCTTCCATAGATAACGGGGCGTCTTGTCGAAAATGGATGTGGTTCCGGGCTTCAGCCCCTGCGCCCGGTGCATCAGCGTTGCATAGAATCCAGCAAAATCCGGCGCGGCGCAGATCATGTCCAGATCGGGCTGCGTCAGTCCCCAACCCTTCAGCATCTGTTTTGCGAACACCGCATCCCCCAAAAACTCCGAAGGGGTCGCGTTCAGAAGAACACCGCATTCGAACCCGGAATCGAGACCGGGCACCTGCCGGAAAAGCTCGGAAACAAGGGTGGTGCCCGAATGCTCAAGGCCGCAAATGATCAGTCTTGGCAGCATGATACCCTCATCCAGTCATGGCAAACGCGCGACGACCCCGGGCGCAGAACATGGCCTTGGCCTAGACGAGCAGAAGATCGAACATGTCGAGATCCGCAAGATGGACACCGTTCAGGCGAATGAAGTCATCGCCTCCGGTTTCAATCAGAACATCGTTACCATCTTGTTGCGATGCGGCCAGAAAACTCTGCCAATCAAAGATTGAGGAGACTGCCGC
>JAFMHK010000058.1 GCA_017854585.1 Paracoccaceae bacterium | reverse complement strand
CCTTCGCAGCGAATGGCCATTGTGTAGAACTGCATTCGAAGAATGGTTTTTGCCAGATAATTTCGATGGCAATGGGCAGCAAAAAAGACGACTGCAAGACCTTCGCCGCGAAGCAGAAAGCCGGTAGGTGTGGGCTCGCGGTCAAATTTCTCGGTGCGGTTCCTTAAGACCGGCTATTGAGCCGGGGATATCGGCGCATTTGCAAAGACAGTTAAATCTCATCTGCTTAGACCGTTGGGCGAACGGCTGGTTCGAAACCACCTTTATGGCGCTGGATCGGCATCGGGAAGGTGTGAGCCCAGAGTGTCAGATGCTGTGATATGCACTGAGGTTAGAACACCGGAGTGAAGCGGTCTTTCGGGGCGAGCGTTGGTGTCTGCCGGGTGAAGGGGCGAAATCGCGTCGTCGATCCAAGAGGCGTACTGTGATCCTTTTCGGTCCCGGCCTTCCGTTCTAGGTATATGTCCGATGAAGCAACAAAGGACCTGTTTTTCGAATGACATTTGAATTTCACCACGTCGCAATCATTGTGAATGATTACGAGCGTTCCAAACAGTTCTATACGCAGACACTCGGCTTGGAGAAGATCCGCGAAACCTATCGGAAGGCACGCCAGTCATGGAAACTGGACCTGAAGTTGCACGGAGGAGGGCAGCTTGAGCTGTTCAGTTTCCCGCACACCCCTGAGAGACCGTCGCGACCAGAGGCCTGCGGTTTGCGGCATCTGGCGTTTCGTGTCCGCGATCTTGATGGCACAATTGACCGGCTGACAGACAAAGGTGTTGTCATCGAACCGGTTCGAATCGACGAGACCACAGGCTGCCGATTTACGTTTTTCTCCGACCCTGATGGCCTGCCGATCGAATTGTACGAGGTTCTATAGCCTTATTTTTTCGCCGGTTCGCGGATTTAAGCAGAGAGCGAGAATTCTTCTTGCAAGAATTGGAACGTTCCAGTAAGTCTTGTGGAACGTTCCAAAAAAGACCCAATAAGGGCGATGACCGGGGGGAAGATGACGAAGACCGTTTCTGCCGATAGTGCTGTGGCACGTATTCCTGACGGAGCGATTGTGTCAGTTTCCTCCTCATCCACTCTGGGATGCCCGGATGCCGTTCTTAGGGCAATCGGCGATCGGTTTGAGCAAGAGGGGCATCCGCAGAATATCACCTCGCTTCATCCGATTGCGGCGGGCGATGTCTACGGCGTCAAGGGCATGGATCATATCGCCAAGGACGGGCTTTTGAGCCGTGTTCTAGCAGGGTCGTATCCGTCGGGGCCGTCTAGCGTCGAGATGCCGGAAATCTGGAAGATGATCGTTGAGGACCGCGTTGCCGCCTACAACGTTCCATCGGGGATCATGTTCGATATGAACCGCGAGGCCGCCGCGCATCGTCCCGGTGTGTTGACCAAGGTCGGGTTGGAGACCTTTGTAGATCCCATTCGCCAAGGCTGCGCCATGAACAAGCGCGGGGCTGCTGCTCCCATCGTTTCGCGCACGGAGTTTGCAGGTGAAACATGGCTGCATTTTCCTAATGTGGTGCCCAACGTGGCGATCATCCGTGCGACAACGGCGGACGAACGCGGCAACCTGACCTATGAACACGAAGGCGCCTATCTGGGCGGTCTTGAGCAGGCGATTTGCGTGCGCAACAACGGCGGCATTGTGATTGCGCAGGTCAAGCGCGTGACGGCCAATGGCAGTTTGCGGCCCCATGATGTGCGCGTGCCGGGGCATCTGGTCGACTTTGTGGTCGTTGACCCAGATCAGAAGCAAACAACGCAAACCGATTATGATCCTGCGATTTCTGGCGAGGTTATGCGCCCGTGGAGCAGTTTTTCCTTGGCCGAACATGGTATTGAAAAGGTGATTGCACGTCGAGCGGCACAGGAATTGCGCGCCGGGATGACGGCCAATCTGGGCTTTGGGATCAGCGCGATGGTGCCCCGTGTGTTGCTGGAAGAAGGCTATCCTGACGCGGTGACTTGGGCAATTGAACAGGGCGCCGTTGGTGGCGTTCCCCTGACAGGCTTCGCCTTTGGGTGTGCGTCGAACGCGGATGCGTTTGTGCCATCACCGCAGCAGTTCATCTATTTTCAGGGGGGCGGGTTCGATATGTCGTTCCTGTCGTTCATGGAGGTCGATGTTCAGGGCAATGTGAATGTCTCCAAGCTGGGCAAAAAGCCCTACCTGACAGCGGGGTGCGGCGGGTTTGTCGATATTACCGCGCGGGCGAAGAACATTGTCTTTTCGGGCTGGTTCGAAGCGGGTGCGCAGATCAACCTGACCGACGTTGGCATCGATATCGCGGCGCCTGGCAAGTTCACCAAAATGGTGGATGAAGTGGAACATGTGACCTTCTCGGGGCAGCGCGCACGCGAGCAGGGGCAGAACGTTATCTATGTGACTGAACGCTGTGTCATTCGTTTGACCGACACGGGCCTTGTCGCGACCGAGATTATGCCGGGCGTCGATCCGCAGGCTCATATTGTCGGCCCATCGCAGGGCCGCGTGCAGGTGGCCGAAAACGCCACAATGATGTCGGCAGCGCTGCTGGCCGACGGACCAATGGGGCTGACCCTATGAGCGTGATCACTTGCACATATACCGACGGTGTTGCCGTTCTGACGCTGCGCAACGAAGCCAAGCTGAACGCACTGACAACAGGCATGTTGCGCGCATTGGACGGGTTTCTGGATGAGATCGAGAGCAAGCCAGACGTGCGCGCGGTGATCTTGACCGGCGCGGGAAACAAGGCGTTCTGCTGTGGTGCCGATATCGCCGAATGGGGGCCGCTTGGCCCTGCGGAATTTGCACGCCATTGGGTGCGCAACGGCCACCGTGTGTTCGATCGATTGGCGCGGTTCTCTAAGCCGACCATTGGGGCGATCAATGGTCATGCGTTCGGCGGCGGTCTGGAACTGGCGGCCTGTTGTGATGTGCGCGTGATGACCTCCCGCGCCACGCTGGCTTTGCCCGAGGCGAAGGTCGGCATCGTGCCCGGCTGGTCAGGCACGCAACGTTTGACGCGCCTGTTGCCCGAACCTGTGGTCAAGGAAATGGCGCTGTTCGGGCGTCGGATCGGGGCCAAGCGGGCCTGCGCCTTGGGCTTTGCCAGCGAAGTCGCCGATGACGCGCTTGCCGCGGCGCATGAGATGGCGGCTTTGCTGGGAGATATCTCTCCGCGGGCCAATGAACTGGCCAAGGCGATGATCCACGCTGCCGTGGGCGAAGACCGCAACGCTGCGATTGAAACACTGGGCAGTGCAGCCGCCGCCGCAAGTGCCGACCGCGCCGAGGGCGTTGCCGCCTTTCTGGAAAAACGTCCCCCCAAATTCGACGGAAACTGACCCATGAATGATCTGACGATCAACACAGCCATTGAGTATGAGTTGCCCGAAACGGCCGTCAACCGGCACCTGATTGCTGGCGAATGGCTGGACGGCGCGGACACGTTCGAACGCCGCTCGCCCTCCCACGATGTGGTGGTCAGCGTGTCCGCGCAAGGCGACGCGGCCATGACAGAGCGCGCGATCAAAGCCGCGCGCGACACGTTCGATGCCGGACACTGGAGCCGGATTTCGGGCAAGGAGCGTGCAGCTGTTTTGCTCAAGGTGGCGGACCTGATCGAGGCGAACGTGGACCGGATTGCGGTGTTCGAAACGCTTGAGAGCGGCAAGCCGATTTCCCAGTCGCGTGGAGAGGTTGGGGGTGCGGCTGACTTGTGGCGTTATGCGGCGTCCTTGGCGCGCACCAGCCATGGGGACAGCCACAACACGCTGGGCAAAGATATGCTGGGTGTGGTGCTGAAAGAACCGATTGGCGTCGTGTCGATCATCACGCCGTGGAACTTCCCGTTCTGGATTTTGTCACAAAAGCTGCCCTTCGCTTTGGCGGCGGGCTGCACTGTGGTCATTAAACCGTCCGAAATGACGCCCACATCCACCGTGATGATGGGCGAATTGCTGATCGAGGCGGGCTTGCCGGCGGGCGTTTGCAACATTGTGCTAGGTCACGGGCAGCCGGTGGGCAGCTTGATGTCGACCCACAAGGATGTAGACATGGTGACCTTCACTGGTTCGACAGCGGTGGGCAAACTAATCACGCAGGCAGCGTCTGGAACGCTCAAGAAAGTCGCGCTGGAATTGGGGGGCAAGAACCCGCAGGTGATCTGCCCCGATGCCGATCTGGACAGTGCCGCCGATGCGGTCACCTTCGGGGTCTATTTCAACGTCGGCCAGTGCTGCAATTCATCCAGCCGGATCATTGTGCATGAAGACATCGCCGAGGATTTTGTGAGACGGGTCGTCGCCCTGTCACGAAAGGTGAAATTTGGCGATCCGCTGGATCCCGATACGCAAGTCGGGGCGATCGTGACCGCAGAGCACAACGCGAAGATCGACAGCTATGTGCAGGCCGCCGTCGCGGATGGCGCAAAGCTGGATTTGGGCGGCGGCAATCTCGCGGTCGGTGGCTTGGGCGAACAATTCTATCAGCCAACGGTTATCAGCGGGGTCTCACCTCAGATGGCCATCGCGCGCGAAGAGGTCTTCGGCCCCGTCTTGGTTGTGCTGACCTACCGCACATTTGACGAGGCCGTCGCGCTGGTGAATGATAGTGACTATGGCCTGTCGGCGGGGATCTGGAGCGAGAACATGCACACCTGCATGGACTTTGCCCGCCGAGCACAGGCCGGAACTGTTTGGACAAATACTTGGATGGACGGCTTTCCCGAACTCGCGTTTGGGGGGGTCAAGCAGTCCGGTCAGGGACGGGAGATCGGACGGTACGGCTTTGAGGAATTCCTCGAGGTGAAATCACTGGTGATGCGCATCGGGCGCAGCCGGGCACCTTGGGTACAACAAGACGCCTAAGAAAGGCGTTGGACGACCAAACGCAATAGGGAGGATACCATGCGTTCAATTTTGAAAACCAAAACGGCAATTGCACTTGCGCTGACCGTCATGGCGGGCACTGCGTCTGC
>JAFMHK010000057.1 GCA_017854585.1 Paracoccaceae bacterium | reverse complement strand
TGCCCCTGCTGCATCCGTGATCCAGATCAGCTGACCGCCCCGCGCGCCAACTTCTTTGCCGTTGGAGACGAGTTTGTCAAAGTGCTCATCTGAGGGTGCAAACATCACAACCGGCACGCTTTGATCGATCAGCGCGATTGGCCCATGTTTTAACTCACCCGCAGCAAACCCTTCGGCGTGAATATACGAGATTTCTTTCAGCTTCAGCGCGGCTTCCAGAGCAAGCGGGTACATGGTCCCACGCCCCAAAAATATAACGTCCGTCGCCCCAACCAGCGCCTGCGCCAGTTCCGCAATTCCGCTCTCGTGCTCAAGCACCTCCGCCAAGACGCGCGGCAAAGCCATCAACTCGGAGACAAGCTGCTGTTCGTCCTCAGCCGTCACCTTGTTGCGCTGCACCCCTGCCTTCAGAGCCAAAATCGCAAGGCAGACCAGTTGTCCCGTAAACGCTTTTGTGGAGGCCACGCCGATCTCTGGGCCCGCAGCGATCTCGATCATCTGGTCCGCCTCCCGCGCAATCGAGCTGGAGGACACGTTGACAACCGCCACACGGTGGGCAACACGGCCACGCAGATGTTTCAGGGCGGCGAGCGTGTCTGCGGTTTCACCAGACTGGCTGACAAAGATCGCCAGCTCGCGGCCACTTAGGGCGATCTTCCGGTAGCGGAATTCGCTGGCAATCTCGATGTCAACGGCGAGGCCTGCAAGATCTTCAAGCCAGTACTTGGCGATGTGGCAGGCATAATGTGCCGTGCCGCAGGCCACGAGCAACACGCGGTCGACATCTGCAAAATCTATGTCTTCCAGAAACGGTTTTAGCGTCTTGGAATGGTAGTCCACTAAATTGACCAACGCGCGCCGCAAGCTTTCGGGCTGCTCGTGAATTTCCTTTGCCATGAAGTGCCGGTACGGGCCTTTCTCCACGCTAAAGTGCCCCGTTTCAACTTCACGTGTTTCGCGGATAACCGGGACACCGTGCACATCTTCAATCATCACGCGATCCCGGCTCAGAACGGCCAAGTCCCCATCTTCAAGATGGGAGATCTGTGAGGTGAACGGAGCAAGCGCAATCGCATCAGATCCCACAAAGATCTCCATGTCGCCCCCAACACTGGGTTGCCCATAGCCAATCACCAGCGGGGATCCCAATCTGGCAACAATCATCTGATCCGGGGCGTCCTCGAACAGAAAGGCAAGCGCATAGGCCCCTTTTAGATTATGCAATGTCTTGCGAACCGCCTCGACGGGCTGTGTGTCCTTACCAAGGAACCTGTCACACAGAGCCGCAACCACTTCGGTATCGGTGTCCGATCTGAAGTGCCGTCCCTCCGCCTGCAACTCGGCACGCAGCAGAGCGTAGTTTTCGATTATGCCGTTGTGCACCACTGTGACGCGACCAAACTGATGCGGGTGCGCATTTAACTGTGTTGGAGCGCCATGTGTGGCCCATCGCGTATGACCAATGCCAACATTGCCATCCACAGGGCTGCGCGCAACGACGTCGATCAGTGCGGCCAACTTGCCGACAGAACGACGCAATCCAAAGGTGTTCTGGGACATCACGGCGATCCCCGCGCTGTCATACCCGCGATATTCAAGGCGGGAAAGACCCTGCAAAAGCCGATCTGCGACCGGCGCTTGGCCCAAAATCCCAATAATACCACACATAGACGAACACCCTTAATTCTAACAAAAAATGCTTCAGCGAAGATGCCTTCACCCGCGGCTCACGTTTTTGAGCTCCTGTTTTTGGCCGCGACATCGGCTGCCTGTCGGACACGTCATGTTCTGACGGCAACACTCAATGCGGGCCGAGCCCAGATTTTTTGCGCTGCGGCCCAGCCCCCCCCTCTGGCTTTCCGCTCGGATGTCCCTCAACACCGACCGCGGCGTGAAGAGCGCCGATCAGCGGGGATCTTTATCATCCCCCAGGATCGATCCGCAGTGCCTTGAACTGGGGGAATATCGGTTAAGAACGCCTCCTATTTTTGCATTAGATGCTTTTATACGATCGACTTTTTACCATGCCCATCGCCTGCCAAGAAACAGATGCGCGGGCGATATGCGTATCGCTCCACGTTAAGAACTCAATTTTGAACCCTGCCGCTTTGATGTCGGTCGCGTGCAGCAAAAAGCGCAGATTTTGATCGTGGCTGCTATCGAGCCCCGTGAGCCCAAGGGTGATGGCTGGCGGCACTCTGAATGCGCGGACAAATGTGATATCAGCAGTCACTTTCCTGTCGCCAACGGCAGACCACATCGGGAGACCGCCATCCACATGATTAAACAATTCACCTGAACAGGTGATGACTTGTAGGTTGTCAATTTCGACCCTGTTTTGAAGGGCGATCTGACAAATTTCTGGTTGAGCAGGGCCGAGTGCCATGAGTCAAACCTCTTCCAAAATCCCGATCAGGGCCATGGCTTCCAGGACACCTGTTCCCATTGCGGCGCGGTGGCATGTGGCTCGGATGGCTTGGGCGCTTGCTCGGGGTCTGCGGATTTGCGGCGGATCAGAGCCGCAAACTGCGCGCCAAATTCTGGATGCGCAAGCGCGTGATCCACAATCGCCTCGAGGTATCCAAACTTCGAGCCACAGTCATATCGTTTGCCGTTAAAGCCCACCGCGTCAACTTTGCCCATTTTCGCAAGCACGTTGATGGAATCTGTCAGCTGTATTTCTCCGCCCACCCCGGGGGCCTGGGTCTTCAGATGGTCAAAGATCTCAGGCGTAAAAACATAGCGTCCAATGGCTGCCATGTCTGACGGGGCGTCGGCCGCTGTGGGTTTTTCGACAATACCAGAAATCTCAATGGGGCTGAGCCTGTTCGTGGAGACCGGGACGATGACCCCATATCGATGCAGGTCTTCGGTTGGCACTTTCGCAACAGAGAGGCTCGTCTTGCCCGTGTGTTCAAAACTCTCAAGCAGATCTTGCGTGGGGCGCACAGGGCCTGCCATCAGATCATCCGGCAGCAGCACGGCGAAGGGCTCATTGTCGACCACCGCTTGGGCGCACAAAATGGCATGCCCCAGACCAAGGGCTTGGGGCTGGCGCACAAAAACACAGGCCACATGCGCAGGGATAATGTTTTGCAGCTGCGCGAGAAGCGCGTCCTTGCCACTCTGCGCCAGGAGATGTTCCAACTCGGGGTTGGCCACAAAATGGTCCTCGATTGCCCGTTTGGTCCGACCGGTGACAAAGATCAGTTCGGTAATGCCGGCTTCAATGGCTTCTTCCACCGCATATTGGATCACCGGTTTGTCGATGATGGGCAGCAGCTCTTTTGGCATCGCCTTTGTGGCAGGCAGGAACCGCGTGCCGAGCCCTGCGACCGGAAAAATCGCTTTACGCACTTTGGTGTTCAAATCGGACCACCTTTCATGATGTCGAAGCGGGTCAGGCGGGTCTGGAGCCCCCCTCGCCCGCGCCCCCGTCAGCAAGACGTAAGCGGATGTCCTGGTTGATGCCTTGACATATGTCAGATGACCCGAGCCCGCCTTTGAACCGCAGACCGGTTTGACGGCGCAAATGCCCGATAACATATACCCCCGAGTTAACGCCCGCCGCCGCGCTCCAAGGCTGCCTGCTCCGCCGCCAACGCGTCAATCTCGGCCTTCAATGCCTCATATTCTGCCATCTTGCGCTTCAAAAACGCCCCCGTGAGCCGCGCTTTTTCCGACACCCCCCGCGGCGTCAGAATATAGGCATAACGCAGCTTGTTGTCGGAGGACCGAAAATTGCGGACCTTGATCTGGCCCTTCTCAATCAACGCCCCCAGACAGTAATTCACCGCCCCCAAACTGATTTTGAGCTCCCCCGCGATCTGGCGCTGGGACAGCTCGGGATTGCCGTCCAGCATGCGCAGCACGCGAAACTGCATATCGCTTGAGGCGGATCTAGCCATGTTCAGCCACGGCTACCGCATCGGAGGTCGCGGAGCGCCTTCGGGATTGAAAGAGAGTAGAAACAAGTGCGTTCATGATTGAACGCCTACATGTTATGGTGGATAGTCACAAGAGTTTTCTATACCAGGTATGCACAGACAGTGTCGCAGGCCGCCTCACGATCAATCAACAAAGGACACTCCATGGATGATCTAAGCGACACACCGTGGTTCGTGGCCCAGCTGAGGCCGCAGGGGCTAACGCGGGCACGGGCGCATCTCGAAAATCAGGGGTTTGTCTCCTTTGCACCAGAATTGCAGGCCACCGCGATCAGGGCCGGCGTGTCCAAACAGACACGCAAGCCGCTGTTCCCCGGGTACCTTTTTGTAAGCTTCGACCCCAAAACCGCCGGCTGGAGCGCGATCAACAATACGCGTGGTGTTGCGCGGTTGATCCTGGGGGATCCGCGCAACCCGATGCCCCTGCCCCGCGCTCTGATCGCAGGACTGCAAGCCCGCTGTGACGCCAGTGGCTTGCTGATGCCGCCTGCCGAACTCAGTGTCGGGGACCAGATCCGCGTGCTGTCAGGACCCTTTGCAGATTTGGTCACGACCATCGAAACCCTCGCGGAGCCCGAACGCGTTGGGGTGCTGATCGAGCTTATGGGACGGCAGGTCAAAACATCCCTGCCACGCGCGCAGATTGAGAGGCTGGACTGACCGGTCATGCCGACACCGCCATGCCCTGGTATCCTTCCACGCGGGCCTCAATCAAGCGCCGCAGGCGGGCCGTGTCAGCGTGCAAGACACTTTCCGTAACTTCGTGCAAGATGCTAGCCACCTCAAGCTGGCTCTGCCCCGTTTCCTCGGCGCGCAAGATTTTTGGATGTGGTGTTGGACGCAGACTGGCATCATCGATCAGCAGCTCTTCATAGAGCTTTTCGCCTGGCCGCAGCCCACTGATCTCAATCGCAATATCGCCCGCCCCCGTCACGGGGTCTTTCACGCGACGGCCGGACAACTCGATCATCTTGCGCGCAATGTCGACGATCTTTTGCGGCTGGCCCATGTCCAAGACGAACACGTCTCTGCCCTGGGCGTAGGCTCCCGCCAGCAAGACAAGACGCGCCGCCTCGGGGATGGTCATGAAGAAACGCGTCACCTCAGGGTGGGTGACCGTCACAGGCCCCCCCATCTCGATCTGCT
>JAFMHK010000014.1 GCA_017854585.1 Paracoccaceae bacterium | reverse complement strand
GCCCCGCCAAGAAGTCGATCACCTTGATACCGCTCAGAAACAGATCACTGCTTGATTGCTGCGATGAGAGCGTGGGCGGACGCCGATGAATGCAACGACGAGGCGTGTCCTCTGGCAGGGCTGGTCCGTCGTCGATGGGCTGTTCAACCACGTTCAGAAGCCGCCCCAAGACGCAGTCGCCGACCGGGACGGTCATCGGGCCGCCCGTGTCGTCGTGCACCGCGGCCCCGCAAGCCAGCCCCGCTGTTTCCTGAACTGCGACGCAGCGGGCTGTGTGGAGATCAAGATGCTGCTGAACTTCAAGTGTCAACGCGTGGGGGCCTTCCCACAGAACGCGCACGGTAGTGTTGATTTCCGGCAGGTCGCCCTTCGGAAATCGAACATCCACGACCGAGCCTGACACCCTTGATACGACGCCTCTCCCTTGCTGGGCGGGGGGCTCGGACTTCGTGATCTGGTTTCCTCATTCATGGCATCAATGCATCAGCAAGTCAGGGATCGTGGCGTTGCGGATGACGTGCCGCGTCACCCCACCGAAAACGGCTTCCCGGTAGCGCGACTTCTCGTATCCTCCCATCACGAGGATGCCAGCACCCTTTTTCGTCGTTTGGTCAAGAAGCACGTCGCCGATTGCCTCGAAGTGCCTTTCGCGTGTCTCCGACTCTGCCTTGATCCCATGGAATGCGAGCCGATCCCGAATAGGGTCCAGATTGAGGGGCGACGCCTTCGGTTCGGAAATATGCAGAACAGTCGCCGGACTTGCGGCAAGGCCGCTTTCCAGCCACGCTGACACCGCCCGCACGCATGGTGTCCCTCCGTCCCAAGCAATGACGGCGCGACCGAAATGCTGGCTCTCGAAGCTCTGAGGCAAGAGCAGAAGGGGTATTCCAGATCGAAGCAGGGTCGCTTCGAGAATGTTCTCGAACAGGTTGTTGTATTGCGCGACCGGACCACAGAAGATCGTAACGTCGCCGGAGCGGGCCGCTTCCGGCACTACCTGGATGGGCTCGCCTTTGATGACGTTCCAAGACGCACTTGGTCCTGTGTCTGTGGGCTCTTTCCGGTCATGCCGAACGCCGACGCTTTCACATGTTGCATGAAACCGTCGCCGGGCCCGTTCGGCGGCCTTTCGACCGTGGTTGTCGACGGTGTCGCCCAGCGCTTTGTTGCCACGTCGAAGGCCGTCGGTTGAAGGCCGCCGTATGCGAACGTCTGCGCGGGATCTGGGCGAACGAAGACGATGTGAAGATGCATGTCCAAGACACGGGCAAGGATAAGCGACCGCGCAATGGTCGCCTTTGGATCTGAAATCGCGGTGACTGGCACGACGGCTGACCTGAATGCCAATGGGAACCTCCCAGACTGGTATTCAGTTTAGGCTGGCCGCAAGTCAGCCGTTTGATCGGCGTCAATTCCCTGCCGGGAAAGCGTTTTGTGGCAAGTATGCGTATTGTGTGGGGCAACAAAAATTGCCGGTAGCGATTTGAAAATAACCCGGTGTGATCAGCACGGAATGTCCGGGCGGATCGCAGAAGCCCGTCATGCACTGCGGATTGTTTGATCGGCAGGTAAACTGTGCGTGCTGACAAGATCAGCATTTGGCATGTCGTTTTCCATGCATCTTTGGCGGGCTGTTACCTCTGCAAGTCCTGCAGATCGCCAACGCGCCATCAGCCGCGTGATCAACACCGGGCGGGGCACGTCGATCCAGATGGAATGACACCAAAGGCCGGACAGGGCGCGCCAAGGGTCACGGTCCAACAAGAGATAGTTACCCTCGACCACGACGAATTCGGTCCCTTGGGCAAGTCTGTCGGCCCCGGCGATGGCGATGTCCCGTTCACGATCGAACACCGGGAATACGACGTCTTCGCCATCGGCGATGCGCCGCATGAGATGCACGAACCCGGCGGCGTCGAACGTCTCGGGTGCGCCTTTGCGTGACCTGAGGCCTGCGGGGTCCAAAAGCCGGTTATCAAGGTGGTAGCCATCCATCGGCACAAGCGCGCTTTTGCGGCCCTGCGCGTTCAACGCGAGGCAGATCTCGGCGGCGATCGTCGACTTTCCCGAACCGGGCGGGCCTGCGACGGCGATCAGCTTGCGTGTACCGGCGGGCAAGGCCAGCAGCATCGCAAGCGCTTGCGCCGCCAGCGCGTCAGGCGGCAATGTCATCGGGTTGCATCGCGCCGGTCATCAGGGCCACCGCATCGGACATTGAAATTGATTTCGGATCGACCACGGTCAGGCGCTTGCCAAGCCGATGGATATGCACGCGGTCGGCGACCTCGAAAACGTGGGGCATGTTGTGGCTGATCAACACAACCGGCGTCCCGCGGGACCGGACGTCTTGGATCAACTCAAGCACCTTGCGGCTTTCCTTGACCCCAAGCGCGGCGGTCGGTTCGTCAAGGATGATCACCTTTGATCCGAATGCCGCTGCCCGCGCGACAGCGACGCCTTGCCGTTGCCCCCCGGACAGCGTTTCGACCGGCTGGTTGATGTTCTGGATGGTCATCAGCCCCAGTTCGGTCAGTTTTTCGCGCGCGAAATCGGCCATCGCCTTGCGGTCAAGCATGCCAAAGTATTTGCCCATGATCCCGGCTTTGCGCAGCTCACGACCGACGAACATGTTGTCGGCGATTGACAGGGCAGGGGACAGGGCGAGGGTCTGATAGACGCATTCGATCCCGGCGGCGCGTGCCTGAATGGGCGAGGTGAATTGCACGGGCTGCCCGTTCAGTTCGATGCTGCCTTCATCGGGTGCAGCGGCGCCCGATATCGCTTTGATCAACGAAGACTTTCCCGCCCCGTTGTCGCCAATCACAGCCAGAATTTCGCCCGGCATCAGATCGAAATCTGCATTGTCCAATGCCGTGACACGACCGTATCTTTTAACCAGGCCGCGGGCCTTGATGATGGGCTGTGTCATGCCGAAACCTTTCTGATCCATTGATCGATTGCAACAGCGAGGATGATCAGCCAACCAATGGCGAAGACCTGCCACAGCACATCCACCCCCGCCAGCCGCAGCCCTGATTGAAAGACGCCCACGATCAGCGCGCCGAAAAGCGCACCCAGGATCGAGCCGCGCCCACCGAACAGAGAAATCCCTCCGATCACGACGGCGGTGATGCTTTGCAGATTTCCTTCATAGAAGCTCTGCGGTGAAATCGACCCAACCCGCCCGATCGACGCCCAAGCCGCCAGTGCGCAAATGAACCCGGCCAGAACATAGACCTGCCGCAACGTTCGGTCCGTTTGAATGCCCGCAAGTTCGGCCGCGTCCTTGTCATCGCCGATCATGTAGACGTGGCGGCCCCACGCGGTCTTGTTCAGGACATACCACAACACGATGAAGATTACGATCATCAGGATCGTGCCTGTGGTCAACCGCGCCGATCCGACGGCGATGTTTTCGCCAAAGAACTTCAGCATGGGCGCGTTGGCGTCGATATCTTGGCTGCGGATGGATTGCGCGCCGGACAGCCACAGGTTCAGTGCGAAGAAGATGTTCCAAGTCCCCAAGGTCACGATGAAGGGTGGCAGCTTTACGCGAGTTACCAGCCAGCCGTTCATATAGCCCGCCGCCGCGCCGCAAGCAAAGCCCACCAGCAGCGCGATCGGGGTCGGAACACCCAGATCGATAGACAATTTGCCGGTAATGACGCTGATCAAGACCATGATGGCCGCGACGGACAGATCGATCCCGGCGGTGATGATCACAAGGCTTTGCGCCGCCGCCAGAATTCCGATGATGGTGACTTGCTGCATAATCAGCGTAAGGTTGAATGGCGTAAAGAAGCGTTCGCCGGCGACGAAGCCAAAAATGACAACGGCGGCGACCAGCACGATAACTGGTACAAGCGTCGGATTGGCATGCAACACATGCTGCAAGCGGTCCAGCGGACCGTGACGGTCGCGCACGAACTCAGCAACGGCGCTGTCGCTCTGGTTCAGGGCTTTCTCAAAGTCCTGACCTTGCTTGTCTGACGGACCTGCCATCGGTTCCTCCCTCGGGATGTCGGTGCAAACGGCCCCTCTCGCAACGTGGCGGCGGCCAGTTTGTCAGTGATGCAGGTGGGCGGCATCGGGGCCGCCCACCTGCGTCGGATATCAGGCGATCAGCCCCAGCAAAGCTCAAGCGCTTCGGTCGAGGTGATCGACTCGATCCCGTCTACCGGCTGATCCGTGACCAGACGAACACCGGTATCGAAGAAGTCCAGACCTTCGCTATTCGCAGGCATGGATCCATCTGCGGCAAACGCGGCGATTGCTTCGATCCCGAGCGAGGCCATGAGCAGTGGGAACTGCATCGATGTCGCGCCGATCACGCCGTCCGCCACGTTCTGTACGCCGGGGCAGCCGCCATCGACCGACACGATCAACGCCTGATCTTCCAGACCGAAGGCGCGCAGGGCTTCATAGGCACCGGCGGCGGCGGGTTCGTTGATGGTGTACACCACGTTGATGCTGCTATCGAGTTGCAGCAGGTTTTCCATTGCGGTGCGGCCGCCTTCTTCGTTGCCGTTCGTCACGTCGTTGCCGACAATCCGTTCATCGGTTTCGTCGCCGATGTCGGTGGGGTCCATGATGTCGATGCCGAAACCCTGAAGAAAGCCATTGTTGCGCAGATAATCGACCGACACTTCCGAAGCGTTCAGGTCAAGCAACGCGATCCGCGCCTCGCTGGGGTCTGCCATGGTGGCGGCGGCCCACTGACCGATCAGTTCGCCGGCGCGGAAGTTGTCGGTGGCAAAGGTTGCATCGGCGGTATCGGCGGGCTCGAAAGGCGTATCAAGCGCGATGACGAGGATGCCTGCTTCACGGGCCTGCGTTACGACCGGCGCAAGGGCGCGGCTGTCGGAGGGCGTGATCAAGATGCCAGATGCACCCGCGGCGATGCAGGTTTCCACGGCGGCGATCTGGCCGGCAACGTCACCGTCGATGGCACCTGCATAGGTCTGCAGGTTGATGCCGGCGGCCTCTGCGGCGGCGACTGCGCCTTCGCGCATCTTCACGAAGAATGGGTTGGTGTCGGTCTTGGTGATCAGGCACGCAGTTGTTTCTTGTGCGTGGACTGCACCGGTCATTGCCATGGCGGCGACGCCACCTAGCAAGGCGATTTTAAAGCTTTTAGACATAGTGTCCTCCCAAGATGTTTTTACGGGCTCTCCCAAGCCCTGTCTGTCTTTCATGGGCCGAGTCGTCGCAGAGGTCAATAAATAAATCATTCTTATTTATCTATTGACGGCTTGGTCACGTCGCCGCATTCTTGACGACGGGAGATTGCTGATGGACCAGACCTTGGAGCCCGTAACCACGTCGCCGGTCTCGTCTGAAAGGCGGGGTACGAACCAATCTGGAATGCGGGCGCAGAACGAGCGGTTGGTGCTGACGATCATTCGTCGTCAAGGTGCATTGGCCAAGGCCGAGATCGCGCGCATGACCGGCCTTTCGGCGCAAACAGTATCGGTCATCATGCGCAGTCTGGAAGACGAAGGGCTGCTGCTGAAGGGGGAGCCGCTTCGGGGCAAGGTCGGCCAACCCTCGGTGCCGATGCGCCTGAACCCTGACGGCGCTTTCTTTCTTGGCCTCAAGATTGGACGGCGATCGGCAGAGATGGTGTTGACCAACTTCGTGGGGTCCATCATCGCGCGCGAAAAAAAGGTCTACCCTTATCCTGATTTCGAACAGGTATTGAAGTTCGCGATCGCGGCGGCAGGGCGCCTTTGCGCGCGCCTGAAGGATGCGCAACACGATACGGTCGAGGGTTTGGGCATCGCGATGCCGTTTCAGTTGTGGGATTGGGCGCGCAAGATCGGCGTTGACCCGGCAACCATGTCGGCCTGGAAAGATCGTGATATTCTTGAAGAGCTTCGGAGCCATTTCAAGATGCCTGTGTTCATCGAAAATGATGCCACGGCGGCATGCAGCGCCGAACTTGTCTTCGGCAAGGCAGCAATGCCCGCCAATGTGCTTTACCTTTATATCGGGTTCTTCATCGGCGGCGGGGTTGTGTTGAACAATGGTCTGTTCACTGGTCCCTCAGGGAATGCGGGCGCGATCGGGCCAATGCTGGTGCCCGATGATGACGGCCAGTTAGGTCAGTTGATGGATATGGCGTCACTTGTGGTGCTGGAGGAAATGCTAAGCGATGTCGACCGGAGCACCAGCAGCCTTTGGGATGCCCCAGAGGGCTGGGACGTGCCGGAGGGGCTGTTGGAAAAGTGGGTTGTGCGGGCTGGCAATGGGATTGCACGCGCGGCGCATACCGCAACCGCGATCATCGATTTCGAGGCGGTCGTCATAGACGGGTGGCTTCCGCGCGATGTCCAGCGGGGGCTGGTCGAGCAAGCCGGGCGCGCGTTTGACGGGTTCGATTTCACCGGTCTGAACCGGCCCGACGTGTGCGCCGGAACCGTGGGGGCCGACGCACGCGCATTAGGCGCGGCAAGCCAGCCGTTGCTGCGGCGTTTCTTGATCGACCCCGCGCAATAGCCTGACCGACATACCGATGTGGGCCATCCGGCCTGATGGGAAACGAGACCGCGGAATTGATTTGCGGGCGGCGGTGGCGCATGAAATGCTTGTCGCCTGACCGCCCAAGCTGGGCCGTGCTTGCCCGATAGGAACCGCCCGTGAATATCTTGTTCGTGATGTATGACCAATTGCGCGCGGATTACCTTGGGTGTGCCGGCCATCCGCACCTGCACACGCCCAACTTCGACCGTGTGGCGGCCATGGGCGTGCGGTTTTCCAATGCCTATGTGCAATCGCCGGTCTGCGGTGCCAGCCGGATGAGTTTCTACACGGGGCGCTATGTCTCGTCGCATGGGGCACAATGGAACGGCCATCCCTTGCGAGTGGGTGAGCATACCCTTGGCGACCACTTGCGCACCGCTGGCATGGATGCGTGGCTGATTGGCAAGACACACATGAAAGCCGACGCTGCGGGAATGGCCCGGCTTGGGTTGGCACCCGACAGCATCATCGGCGCGCGTCAGGCCGAATGCGGTTTCGATGTCTGGGTGCGAGATGACGGGCTTTGGGGGGAAGGGCCCGACGGCTTTTACGATGAGAAACGGTCCCCCTATAATGAATACCTCAAGGCCAAGGGATACGACGGGACCAACCCTTGGGCCGATTTCGCGAATGCGGGCGTGCAGGACGGCGAAAAGGCCAGCGGCTGGATGTTCGACAATGCCGATAAACCCGCCAATATCCGCGAGGAGGATAGCGAGACGCCGTGGCTGACCTCGGAAACGCTGCGCTTCATGGGGCAGGCGAAAGGCCCGTGGTGCGCGCACGTCAGCTATATAAAACCGCACTGGCCCTATATCGTCCCCGCGCCCTATCACGACATGTATGGCGCTGATCACGTCGCGCCCGCGCTGCGCCATCTTGATGAACGGACGGACCCACACCCGGTCTATGCCGCCTTCATGGGCAACAGGATCGCTGCCGCGTTTCAGCAAGAAGATGTGCGCAAAAAGGTCATTCCCGCTTACATGGGCCTGATCAAGCAGTGCGATGACCAGCTTGGGCGCATTCTTGATCATCTGGAGGCCACGGGCCAGATGGCCGATACGATGATCGTGCTGACCTCGGATCACGGGGATTACCTTGGCGATCATTGGTTGGGCGAGAAAGACCTGTTTCACGACCCGTCCGTGAAGATCCCGCTGATCATCCACGATCCCCGCGCGGCCGCCGATGCCACGCGGGGAACGACCTGCGATGCGTTGGTCGAGGCGATTGATCTCGCCCCGACATTTGTCGAGGCCGCGGGCGGCACCATTGCGGATCACATTCTTGAAGGGCGCAGCCTGACACCTTGGCTTCATGGTCAGACACCTGATTGGCGCGACGTCGTGATCAGCGAATATGATTATTCCGCTACGCCCATGCGCGATGTGGTGGGCGTATCGAACCGGGATGCGCGGCTGTTCATGGTCTGCGACGGACGGTTCAAGCTGATCCACGCGGAGGGCGGGTTTCGTCCCATGTTGTTCGATCGAGAAGTCGACCCGAACGAGTTCCACGATCTCGGGAGGTCGCCTGCCCACGCCGATGTCATTGGTCGCATGTATGACCATCTGGCGGTCTGGGGGCGGCGGATGTCACAGCGGGTCACCCGATCCGACGCCGATATCGCCGCCATGCGCGGGCGATCTGCGCGGCGGGGCATATTGCCGTTTCTCAAGGACGGCTCAGAGGTGCCCGAGGAACTGACCATCAAGTATCGTGGCCCGGTCGCGCAATCCTACGTGCCGTCCCCTGATACACCCGTCGATGATTAAGCCGGGCAGCGCCGGGCACCCTTGTGGGTTCAGCGCGCAGGCCTGACCCTCAATAGGGCAGGCCCACGTAATTCTCGGCCAATGCCTGTTGGGCCGCGCCGTTGTCGCGCAGGAACGCGATCTCGGCTTGTTGGATCTTGAGATCGAACGCCGACTGGGCGGGATAGCGGTGCATGAGGTTGGAAAACCACCAACTGAACCGCTCGGCCTTCCACACGCGGGCAAGGGCCTTTTCAGAATATCCATCTAGCCCGGCACGGTCGCCCGTTTCATAGAACTGGCGCAAACCATTATACAGGTAATGCACGTCCGACGCGGCGGTATTCAGGCCCTTCGCCCCCGTCGGAGGAACGATATGCGCCGCATCCCCGCAAAGGAACAAGCGACCCCATTGCATTGGTTCCGTCACGAATGACCGCAGCGGCGCGATCGATTTCTCGATGCTTGGGCCAGTCACCAGTGTGGCGGCCTGCGCGGCGGGAATGCGGCGCTTGAGTTCCTCCCAAAAGGCGGCATCTGTCCAGTCCTCGGGTTTGTCGGACAAGTCGCACTGGATATAGTAACGGCTCAGGTTCTTGTTGCGCATGGAGCAAAGCGCAAAACCCCGTTCGGAAGACGCATAGATGATTTCGTCGCTTACCGGCGGGGTCTCTGACAAGATGCCGAGCCAACCGAATGGATAGACTTTTTCGTATTCCCGCCGGACGTCCAACGGGATGGTCTGGCGGCTTACCCCGTGGAACCCATCGCATCCTGCGATGAAATCGCAGTCGATCCGGCGATCCTGTCCCGCAACACGATATGTGACGGACGGCGCATCGGACGTGGCATCGTGCACCACCACGTCTTCGGCGTTGAACTCCATCACGGCGCCAGCTTTTTCGCGTGCTTCATAAAGATCGCGTGTCACCTCGGTCTGGCCATAAACCATGACCGCGTGACCTGTGCGCGCGGTGAAATCGATGCGAAACATCTCTTCCCCATAGGAAATCAAGGTGCCGTCGTGGGGCAGACCTTCGCGCTCCATCCGGTCAGCGACGCCTGCCTCGCGCAGCAGTGCAAGCAACCCGCGTTCAAGCACTCCGGCGCGGATGCGGGACAGGACATAATCCTTGGTCTTGCGTTCCAGCATCACGCTGTCGATGCCACGGACATGCAGGAGTTGCGCCAGCAAAAGCCCTGACGGTCCCCCGCCAATAATGGCAACTTTGGTCTTCATGGGGGTCTCCGCTCCGTGCCTGACACAGATTAGCGGTCAGAAATGGCATGTAAATTGACAAATCATGGCGCATGATTTCAAGAATTGAAAAGTAATGGTCCCGCGCGCCCGTGTGATTTGGTCGAAACCCGGCCACCGACACCACAAGGTCGGGACTTGGTTGCCGTTCTGCGGTAAGGGGGGAGGGCGCCACAAGGCCGATTTGCTGCAACGCGTCACCGTGAATGGAGCGTCTGAACGTGAAGATTGAAAACCGCACCTTCGACGAACTTGCGCGCGGCGACACCCAGAGCCTGCGCCGCCTCTGCACGCAAGATGATCTGTTGGCCTTTGCGAACATTTCGGGGAACCACAACCCCATGCACATCTACGATGCGGATGGTGATGGCGACGGCCGCCCCGAAGCGATCATTCCCGGCATGTTCGTTGGCGCGCTGGTGTCGGCGGTCCTTGGCAATCTGCTGCCGGGCGCCGGAACGCTTTTTCGCGCCCAGAGCTTTGTTTTCCACGCCCGCGCCCACGCGGGGGATGAACTTGAAAGCCGGGTAACGGTCACGGACAAGAACAAACAGGATGGCACAGTGACTTTCGCGACGGAAGTGCGCCGCCCGGCCGATGATGCGCTGATCTTGTCCGGGGTCGCACAGGTTGAGGCACCGCGCCGCAAGCTGTCCTATTCCAGTCATGATCTTCCCGGTCTTATCGTTCAGCGACACCGTCATTTCGAAAAGCTGTTGCGTCGCGCCGAGCCCTTGCCGGCGCTTGTCACCGCCGTGGTCTGCCCTGAAGAGCCGAATTCGCTTGGCGGCGCATTGCTGGCGCGGGATCACACGTTGATCACCCCGATCCTTGTCGGCGATCCAGACCGGATTGCAGCAACGGCACGCGGCATGGGTGCCGACCTTGGTGGGATTGAAATTGTCGCCGTCGCGGACGAGGCCGCCGCAGCCCAACGCGCTGTTGCCTTGGTGCACGAGGGCAGGGCAGAGGCGTTGATGAAAGGCCACCTGCACACCGATGATTTGCTGCGCGCCGTGCTGAACAAGGCGACCGGACTGTGCACCGGGCGCAGGTTGACCCACGTGTTCGTCATGGACGTACCGGGGCTTAGCCATCCTTTGCTGGTGTCCGATGCGGCAATCAACATTGCGCCGGATCTGCGGACCAAGGTCGATATCGTGCAAAATGCGATTGATCTGGCGATTAGTATTGGCATTTCCGAACCCAAGGTCGGTGTGCTGTCCGCGGTCGAAACCGTCAATCCGGACATACCGTCGTCGCTTGATGCGGCTTTGCTATCGAAAATGGCCGAACGCGGCCAGATCAAGGGCGGATTGGTCGATGGCCCATTGGCCATGGACAATGCGGTCGATATCGCCGCCGCGCGGACAAAGGGGATCACTTCGGCGGTCGCGGGCCGGGCCGAGGTGCTGGTGGTGCCCAATATCGATGCAGGCAACATGTTGGCGAAACAATTGACCTATCTCAGCCATGCGGAAGCGGCGGGGTTGGTTCTGGGGGCGACTGTGCCGATTATCCTTAATTCCCGATCGGATGATGACATGGCGCGCCTTGCATCGTGCGCGGTGGCGGCGCTGCATCACTTCCGCCTGCGGGGCGTGGTCTAATGCGGCATGTGCTGGTTCTGAATGCCGGATCGTCGTCGTTGAAGTTTGGCCTTTATACCGCCGCAGTTGAACCCGGCCCCTTGGCCACAGGACTGGTCGAACGGATCGGTGGCATGGCCCGTATGCATCTGTATGACATGGATGGCGTGCGCTTGGCGCAAACAGACTTGCCCCCGGATCAGGCCGCCGATCACGGGGGCGCGTTGACCGCCGCCTTGGCAAAGATCAACCACAGGTTCCCCCAAGCCGACATCACGGCCGTCGGCCACCGTGTCGTTCATGGCGGGCTTGATTTTGTCACGCCAGTGCCGATCACGCCCGAGGTGCTGGCCCGACTGGCGCAATTCACCTCCTTTGCGCCATTGCACCAACCCCACAACCTTGCCGGGATCCGGGCGGCTCTGGCGGCCTTTCCGGCCGCCCGGCAGGTTGCCTGTTTCGATACCGCCTTTCACCGAGGCCATCCCTTTGTAAACGACACCTTCGCCTTGCCGCGGCAGTATTATGACAAGGGCGTGCGCCGCTACGGCTTTCACGGGCTGAGCTATGACTACATCGCGGGCAAGCTGGCGCAAATGGACCCGGCGCTGCATGCGGGGCGCGTGGTGGTGGCCCACTTGGGCAACGGGGCATCCATGTGTGGATTGCACGGGGGCCGTTCCATTGCATCATCCATGGGGTTCTCGGCGCTTGATGGGCTGCCGATGGGAACCAGATCGGGGCAATTGGACCCGGGCGTTGTCCTGTATCTGATGCAGGAAGAAGGACTGGACGCCGATGCGATCGCTGACCTGCTTTATCGGCGGTCGGGGCTTTTGGGGCTGTCGGGCATCAGCCATGACATGCGCACGCTCTTGGCGTCTGATGCGTTGCAGGCGCGTCAGGCAATCGACTATTTCTGCTTTCGGATACGCCGCGAACTGGGTGGATTGGCCGCCGCACTCAAGGGGTTGGACGGCGTTGTTTTCACCGGTGGTATCGGCGAAAACGCCGCCCCCGTACGCGAACAGGTTTGTAGTGGTCTTGATTGGATAGGTATTCAGATTGATCCAGCCCGCAATGCCGCCAATGACCCCGTGATCAGCGTGCCGGAAGCCCGGGTGCGGGTTCTTGTCATTCCGACGAATGAAGAACTGGTCATCGCCCGCGCTGCGGTGTCGGTGGGGTGCCATTGACGAAACGCGCACATTACCCTTGGCGGGGCGATGACGACGCGCTTCACATTCTCAAACCATCATGGGGTGGGAAAGGTTGGACATGGTGGTCGGGTATCTTCTTGATCGCCATGTATATGGCCGTTTCGATCGCGTTTGGGGCGCAAGGGTGCGCCTGCTGATCGAACGCCCTGTACATTGACGATCCCGAACAAATCGTCGATGCAGGCACATATGGCCAATTTCATGAGGTGAGACATGATTATGCACTGGCAGCTGAACGATGAGTAAGAGCGATCCCTGCATCATCTGCGTGGCAATTACCGGGTCCGTGCCGACCAAGGCAAGCAATCCGGCGGTCCCGATCTCGGTGGCCGAACAGATCGAAAGCAGCCATGCCGCCTTTGAGGCGGGGGCCACCATCTGTCATGCGCATGTCCGCAACGAAGATCAGACCCCATCCAGCGACCCGGACAAGTTCGCCGCGTTGAAAGAGGGGCTGGAAAAGCATTGCCCCGGCATGATCATCCAGTTTTCCACGGGAGGTCGCTCGGGTGCGGGGCAGGCGCGTGGCGGCATGTTGCCGTTGAAACCGGACATGGCGTCCTTGTCGGTCGGATCGAACAATTTCCCGACGCGGGTCTATGAAAATCCGCCAGATCTGGTGGATTGGCTGGCGTCCGAGATGCTGACCTATGGGGTCAAGCCCGAGATTGAAGCCTTCGATCTGTCGCATATCCTGAAAGCTGCGGACATGTATGCAAAGGGCCAGATAAAAGATGTGCCCTATGTGCAGTTCGTGATGGGCGTGAAGAACGCGATGCCAGCCGACAGGCATGTGTTCGACTTCTATCTTCAAACGGTCAACCGTCTGTTCCCCGGTGCGCCGTGGTGTGCCGCGGGTATTGGGCCGAACCAGATTGTCTTGAACGAATGGGCAGTTGCCGCGGGCGGTCATGCCCGCACCGGGCTTGAGGACAATGTGCGCCTTGATCGTGACCGGTTGGCCCCGTCGAATGCCGCGCTGGTCAAGCGTCTGGTCGAAGTCTGCGACCGCCACGAACGACCCGTCGCCGATGTGGCCACGGCCCGCGCCATTCTTGGTCTTGCGGCATAGGGATCAGGCCTGTGTGCGGCGCGGCCAGCTGATCACGCCACAAAGGGGCCGTATCGCATGCCGGGATAACGTTTCCCGGGTATGCGATACGGCCCCGGCCATCAGGCTACTTTGGGAAGTTCGCTTGTCTGGTAAGTCAGTGTAATCGACCGCCCCAACACCGGATCATGCAGTTCCGCGCGGAAGAACCGCGCACTGCGGATGCTACCGATGGCGGGCAGGGTTCCGCAAAGCATGCCAGCCCCGGCATCCAGTGGAAATTTCGCCATCAGGGTCGGCAGGGGCAGGATCGATTTCAATGTTCCGTCTTGGTAAAGCTCCCAATCACCTTCATCCCTGACCCAAGACCGCAGTATCAGCGTATCAAGGTGGTCTGCCACATCGGCAAACAGCCAAAGCGTGTTGGCGCAGACTTTGGGGCAGGCTTGCTTTGAAAGCGCAACGGACATCGCCTCCATCTCGCGGTCGGTATGATCCGAGGCGAGCCCAAGCCAGAGTGATCCGTCGTGGTTCAGAAGCAGCGGTTCCGCTTCACCAGAAGACCCGGACCCCACAACCTGAATATGGTCCGACTGTACAAGAAGCGTGCGGGAGACCCGGTAAAACAACGGTGTTTGTGACGGCGGTGCGACGCCGATGTCTTGCAGTTCCTGAATGTGGTGGGCCACGGCGGCCTTGTCCCGCCCGGTCCATCCGGCGACCACCAAATCCTTGATCGCGACATCGATCTCGCCGTTCTCATGACTGAATTGCATCTGTTTCCCGCTTTTTGTCTATTTCGGCTTGGCGCGCGAACCGGCCATGCCAAAGCCGCCGCCACCTGGCGTCTTCATCACGAATACATCGCCTGCCTGCACTTGCGCCTCGTCGTTGCCCTTGAGCGGCACAACCATGCCATCTTGCCGGACGATGCTGTTCTTGCCGACCTTGCCGGGCAGCCCCCCCGCCGCACCATGGGGCGGAACCGTGCGATGTGATGACAAGACGGTTACGGTCATCGGCTCAAGAAACCGCAGACGGCGGACGATACCATCGCCGCCAACATAGGCGCCAGCACCACCGGACCCTTTCCGAATGGAGAATTCATCAACCCGGACCGGGAACCGCGTTTCCAGCACCTCGGGGTCTGTCATGCGCGTATTGGTCATGTGGCTGTGAACGGCACTGGTTCCGTCAAAGCCGTCGCCCGCGCCGGTGCCACCGCAAATGGTTTCGTAATTCTGGTAGGTCTCGTTGCCATAGACGAAGTTGTTCATCGTCCCCTGACTGCCGGCAATGACCCCAAGTGCCCCATAAAGCGTGTCGGCGATTGCTTGGCTGACCTCGGTATTGCCGGAAATAACCGCAGCTGGCGCCTTGGGATTGATCATCGAGCCTTCCGGAACCGTCAGGGTCAGAGGCTTCAGACAGCCCTCATTCATCGGAATGTCGCTGCCCACAAGTGTCCGGAAGACATAGAGAACGACGGCCCGGCAGATTGCCAGCGGTGCATTGTAGTTGAATTCGCTTTGCCCCGACGTGCCGGTAAAATCGATGTGGGCCTGCCGTGCGTCACGATCGACCGTGATGGCCACCTTGATCAGCGCTCCATCGTCCAGCGGATAGGTGAAGGCGCAATCGCGCAATACATCAAGGACACGGCGAACGCTTTCCTCGGCATTGTCCTGCACGTGGCCCATATAGGCGTGGACCGCATCGATCCCGAACTGGGTGGTGATGCGCTGCAACTCGCCGACGCCGGTCGCATTGGCGGCAACCTGGGCGGAAAGATCGGCCATGTTCTGGTTGATGTTGCGGCACGGATACCGCCCCGATGCCAAAAGCGCGCGCGTCTCGATATCGCGAAGACGGCCTTGTTTCACCAACAGGAAATTGTCGATCAGCACGCCCTCTTCATCGATGGTGCGGCTGTCGGGCGGCGCGGATCCCGGCGTCTTGCCGCCGATGTCGGCATGGTGGCCCCGGCTTGCGACAGTGTAGATGATCCGGGTGCCGCCGCTGTCGAACACGGGGGTGATGACGGTGACATCGGGCAGGTGGGTGCCGCCATTGTAGGGGTTGTTCATCATGAACACGTCGCCGGGGCGGATGTTACCTGTGTTCTGCCGCAAGATCGTGCGGACACTTTCGGACATGGAACCCAAGTGCACCGGCACGTGTGGCGCGTTTGCGACCAGATCACCGGATTCGTCGAAGATCGCGCAGGAAAAGTCGTAGCGTTCCTTGATATTGACCGAATACGCGGTGTTCGCCAGCGTTGCGCCCATCTGGTCGGCAATCGACATGAAAAGGTTGTTGAACACCTCCAACATGACCGGATCGACCGAGGTTCCGATCGCTTCGGTCCGGGCCAACGGAGATGTGCGCGTCAAGATCAGGTTGCCGCCCGTGGCGCACGTCGACTGCCAGCCGTCCTCAAGGATGTTCGTGCCGGTCGGTTCAGTCAAGATGGCGGGGCCGTCGACACGCGCACCGGTGGCCATCTGGGTGCGGTCGATCATTGGCACATCGCGCCACGCACCGTTCGACCACATCTTGCCTGTCACGGACGCCGCATCCACGGCGACGTTATCGGGCAGGTCCACGCTTTCGCCGGTGGAGCCGATCGCCTCGGCGGTCAGCATGTCGATCAGCAAGGCGGCGTCTGTTGGTACAAAGCCAAAACGTTGCTGGTGCGCCTCTTCGAAGGCGGCCGTCATCTGTGCCGGTGTCCCGAAGGCCACGGGCAGCGTCTGCTGCGCTCCGCTTGGCCGGATATGGGCCGTGGTAACAATTTCGATCTGGTCGGCGGCAACCCCTTGGTCCGTGACCTCGGCGCGGGCATCGGCAGTCAGCGTGACAAGGATATCGTTCGCCTTTTCCAGTTGGTCGAACCCCTGACCGAACTGGTGCTCGCGCATCGCGCGGACATCGGCGAGGCCCATTCCGAATGCAGAAAGCACACCGGCGAATGGGTGGATGAAGATACTTTCCATGCCCAACGCATCGGCCACCAGACAGGCGTGTTGCCCACCCGCGCCACCAAAGCAGTTCATGGTGTATTTGGTGACGTCATAACCGCGCTGAACACTGATCTTCTTGATGGCGTTTGCCATGTTTTCAACGGCAATGCGCAAGAAGCCTTCGGCAATATCCTCAACGGCGCGATCACCGTCGATCTGTGCGGCAAGTTCGGCAAACTTCTTGCGCACGACGTCGACATCAAGGCGTTGATCGGCGTTGGGGCCGAACACGGCGGGAAACTGATCAGGCTGCAGTTTGCCCAACAGCACGTTACAATCGGTGACAGTCAACGGGCCGCCCCGGCGATAGGCAGCGGGGCCGGGATTTGCGCCCGCGCTTTCCGGGCCGACCTGCATACGCCCATCGCGATACGACAAGATGGACCCACCGCCCGCCGCAACGGTGTGGATCGACATCATCGGCGCGCGCATCCGCACTCCCGCGACCTCGGTCTCGAAGCTCCGCTCGAATTCACCGGCGTAATGGCACACATCCGTCGAGGTGCCGCCCATGTCAAAGCCGATCAGCCGGTCGAACCCCTGTTCGGCAGCCGTGCGCACCATGCCGACAACCCCGCCTGCAGGACCGGACAAAATGGCATCGCGGCCTTCAAACAGGCTGGCATCCGTCAGACCGCCGTTCGAGCGCATGAACATCAGCCGTTCACACCCGCCCTTGGCGGTGCCGAGCGCGTCGGCCACCTGTCGCACGTAGCGTCGCAAGATCGGCGACAGATAGGCGTCGACCACGGCGGTATCACCGCGCGAAACCAGCTTGATCAGCGGGCTTGCCTTGTGGCTCAGTGAGACTTGGGTAAAGCCTGCATCCTCGGCCATTTCCCCAAGGGTGATCTCATGGGCGGGAAAGCGGTAGCTGTGCATCAGCGCAATCGCGACCGAGCGATACCCCGCGCCATGCGCCCGTTTCACGGCATCGCGGGCGGCCTCCGCGTCAAGCGGGGCAATCACCACGCCCTGCGCATCGACGCGTTCGTCAATCTCGATCACGTCGTCATAAAGCAGTTCGGGCAGCACGATATTGAGATCGAACAGCCGGGGCCGGTTCTGATAACCAATCCGCAGCAGATCGCGCAGGCCCTTCGTGATCAACAAGACGGTCCGTTCGCCCTTGCGCTCCAACAGGGCATTGGTTGCAACCGTTGTACCCATCTTGACCGCACCAATCCGACCCGGCGGAATGGGGTCGTCGGCCTGCAACCCCAAGAGCGCGCGAATGCCGTGCACGGCGGCGTCAGCATAGACCTCTGGGTTTTCCGACAGGAGTTTATGCGTGCGCAAACTGCCGCCGGGATCCTTCGCCACGATGTCGGTGAAGGTGCCGCCGCGGTCGACCCAAAACTGCCACATCAGACGTATCTCCCTCACCAGCCGAGCGAATATCGAACGGCATCATCATGGTTCAATTGTTGAAATCGGTTAATTCAGCGCCGCAGGCAAGAACAAGGCAATGCTTGGGAACGCGATCAGCAGGCCGACCATCAGCAACATCATGCAGACGTATGGAATGGTTCCCAACATCACCTCGCTCAACGAGCCGGATTTTCGCGCACCTTGCACCACGTAGAGGTTCAGGCCCACAGGCGGTGTGATCAGCGCCATTTCGATCAACACGATCATCAAGATCCCGAACCAGATCGTATCGTAGCCCTGTTCGACAACCAGTGGCACGATGATCGGGATCGTCACGACCATCAGCGACAGCGTTTCGATGAAGAAGCCCAGCACGATGTACAGGACGACGACAACCATGATCGTCTTGAACGGCGTCAGCCCAAGGTCCGTCATGAACGCCGTCAATTCGCGCCCAAGACCTGCGGAGGCAAGGGTGAAGTTCAGAAATGATGCACCGATGACAATCAGCATGATCATCGAAGTAATCTTGACCGTCCCCAAAATGCTTTGCGTCATCATCGACAGCGAGACACCGCCAAAAGCCACCGCGATCAGCAGGGCACCGGCGACACCAACGGCCGCCGCCTCGGTAGGGGTCGCCCATCCGCGATAGATGGAGCCAACGATAAGCCCGAACAGAATGATGATGGGGATCAGATCAAGCAGCGCCCGCATCATCTGAGCAATGGGGAAGGTCCGGCGCAGGCCACCCAGATTGGGACGAAGCAGGCACAGGATTACCGTGATGCCCATGAACATCAATGCAAGGGCAAGGCCTGGGATCAGACCGGCAAGGAAAAGCTGCGGGATCGATGACTGGGTCAGGAACCCGTAAACGATCAGGTTGATCGATGGCGGGATCATGATGCCAAGCGTTCCGCCGGCCGCGATGGCACCCGAAAACAGCTTTGGGTCATACCCCAGCTTTTCGGCCTGTGGCATCGCCACCGTTGCAACGGTGGCCGCGGTCGCCACCGACGAGCCGGAGGTGGCCGAAAACATCGTGGCGGTGGCGATGTTCGCGTGCACCAGCCCGCCGGGCAACCATGACACCCAACGATCCAGGGCGGCATAGGTGCGCGTGGCAACACCGCTGCGCACCAGAATCTCGCCGAGCAGCACAAAAAACGGGATCGCGATAAGCGTCGCGGAATTGGACGACGACCAGACCAGATTGCCAAGTCCCCGGCTGAGCGGGAAGCTGGAAAAGAAGGTATCGACCCCGAACCCAAGCAAGAACAGCACGATCCCGACGGGGATCGAAAGGGTAAGTAGGCCAAGCAGCCCTACGGCGACGGAGCCGATCATTGCAACATGTCCTGTTCAGCGAAAGCTCCGACGAAGCTTTCAGTTTCGGCGTGGCGGCGCTTTACCAAAAGGCTCAGCGCCGCGAGAGTGACAAGGCACGACGTCACCGCAAACCATACCCAGCCCGCAAACCATGGGAACTGAACCCACGCCAACGGTGTTTCCAGCGGCGTGTTGGCATGGCTGCCGTTCACCAGCGACCGTTCCAGAACAGGCCACGCCTTGATCGCGATGAAGATGATCACCGCTGACATGACGATCATCGAAAAGACATCGAACAACGCGCGGCCAAAGCTTTTTGCCCGGCTGCGCAGCAGATCAATCCGCACATGTCCAAGCTCCAGCAGCGTGTAGGACATGCCCCATGAGGTCGCGAGCGCCATGGCATAGCCCGCGATCTCTTCGGTGCCGCCAAAGGATGTGCCGACCTGTCGCAAAATGATGTCGAGCAGGACAAACCCGGCGCAACCCATCAACCCAAGGCCGACAAGTATCGCCACCCCCTTGTTGATGGCCCGCAGGCTCTCGATCATCTTCAGTTCCATGTCGGCACACCCCGTTGCTGATTGCAGTTTATTCGATCGTGACGCCGACAACGGCACCGACGCTGGCATTCCAACGCTCGGCCCAGTCACCACCGGCACGCTCGGCCCATTCGGGCAGAACTTCACTTGTCAGCACTTCGCGGGCACGGGCGAAATCGGCGTCCGATACCTCGACCAGCACCATCGAGCGAGAGTCGCCCGACGCACATTCGCCGATGCCGGTCAGGCAGGCGATGTCGTTATCCAGCGCACCTTGGGCACTGGCCCATGCAGGGTCTTCGAACCCGGTCACGATCTGCTCTTCGATCAGGGCCTGATGCGCAGGCGACAGGCTATTCCAGCGGTCCATGTTCATGGCGGTCACGACGGAATCCCAGCCACCCAGCGGGATCGGCAGCAGATGCGTGGACACTTCCCACCACCCGGCGGAATAGCCCGATCCGGCACCGGTCACGGCGCAATCGACAACGCCATTCTGCAGCGCGCCCGGCACCTCGGCGAACGATACGTTGACGCCCTCGGCCCCAAGCGCCTCTAGCAGCTTGGCGGTCATGCGACCCGATGCACGAACCTGCAGCCCCGCAAGATCATCAAGGCCCGAGATCTCGGCGTTGCAGAACACGACCTGCGGCGGGTAAGGCGCGATGGCAAGGACGTGGGCGTTGAAACGGTTGGCAAAGATCTCGTCAACCATCGGGCGGGCTGCGTCGACCATGGCGCGGGCCTCATCGGCGGTCAGCGCGACGAGCGGTACGTCCAGCCCCTCAAGTTCGGGCGCATCGGCAACCGCGTAATCGGCCACGGTCATGGCGACGTCATAAACGCCCTGACCCAAAAGCGGATAGATGTCGCCAAGGCCAAGGCCCATCTGGTTGTGCGTCGTCAACTCAACGCTGATTTCACCACCGGACGCCTCGGGCAGGGTCGTGTTCCAGAACGGCGCTTCGTATTCATTGTGCAGGGGCAAGCTGGACCAGCTGCCGACGACGGCAAGGGTTTCCTGCGCGAATGCGGGGGCGGCAAGGGCCGTCGTGGCGGCAAGAATGGCAAGTGTGTTACGCATTGGTGTCTCCTTGTTGGTAGTGCTCACGGGGTGTTGAAAATTGTTGTTTCGGCGTCTTCGGCCACGTCCGACAACAGCATGTGGCCGGGCGAGTGGGTGATGCAGATCGGCAGCTTCGCCTCAAGCAGCACGTTCTGGGGGGTGACGCCACAGGCCCAATAGACGGGCACCTCACCCGCGCGGACATCGACGGCCTCGCCCCAATCGGGTTGCGACAGATCCGAGATACCCAGTTGCGCGGGGTCGCCAGATGCAATCGGTGCGCCATGGGCCTGCGGGTAACGCGCGCTGATTTCGGTGGCCGCGGCGACCTTGTCGGCGGCGATCGGGCGCATCGTGACCACCATCTTTCCGCCGAAGGGCCCCGAGGCGTTGAGCGAGAGGTTCGAACTGAACATCGGCACGTTACGGCCCAGTTCCACATGACGCACCGGAATACCATGGCGGATCAGGGCGTTTTCAAACGTGAACGAACAGCCCAACGCCACAGTCACAAGATCATCGGTCCACAGGTCCGAGATGTCGGTCACTTCCTCAGCCAGTACGCCATCGCGAAACACGCGGTACTTCGGCACATCGGTGCGGATGTCGATGTCAGGCCCGAGGGTGGGAACAAAGGGATTTCCCGTGTCGCCGACGCCGACGAGCGGGCAGGGCTTGGGATTGCGCAGACAGAACCGCAAGAAATCGAGCGCATATCTTTCGGGCAGGATCGCAAGATTGCACTGAAGCTTGCCTTTCGCCAGCCCCGCCGTGTGACCGACATAGGCACCGGACCTGATTGCGGCACGCACATCTACGGCGGACGCGTCGCGCAAATCGGCATGGCTGATGGGTGAAACTGTCATTTCAGCTTGCTTTCTCAAGTTCAAAGAAAGCTTCACACATCCGCATCCATCCAAGCAAATTATCATTTTAGATCAAGTGTGATAAACTAATTGAATTCCTCAGGTCTGAAGCCGATGCCATCCTTCGGCTACCTCGCGGGCGATTTCTGCACTGTTTTCAACAAGAAAGCTGCGTGGCTCCGACAGATAAGACGCTGTGAACTGAAGCGCTTGCGCACGAATTCCGGGGTGGAACTCGACGATCCGGCCCGCTTCCAGAAAATCATGGGCCAGTGCGCGCGGGTAAGGCCCGACGGCGATTCCCGCCGCAATCATCTTGAGGCTGGCAGACAATGAGGCCGACGCAAAGACCCGGACCTTGGGCCCCACATGCCGCGCCAGTTCGGCCATCAGTTCACGATAGGGGCGGGTTTGGCTGGAATACGAGATGACGGGGATTTGCGTGAGATCGCTCTGCTCATTGGCAGACGACCGATACCAATTCAGGTCGAATGGGGGCAGGTTGATGTTCTCGACCGAAAACTCCGAGATGGGGCCCATCAGGAACGCCAGATCAAGCCGCCGCTCAAGGATGGCTGCGCGCAGGTTGATGGAGATATCGACGGTCAGGTCGACATTGACGCGGGGATATTGCGCGCTGAAGGCCTGTAGAAATGATGGCAACCATGCCTGCGCAATCGTTTCGGACGCGCCCACGCGAAACAGGCCTTCGGTCTCGGCCGGGTTGGCCACACGCTGCTTGATTTCTTCTTCGACGAACAGCATCTGCTCGGCATAAGACAGAAGGAGGGTGCCCTGCTTGGTCAGGACAAGCTCGCCTGCGCCGCGTTCGAACAGTGGGACACGCAACTCCCGCTCAAGGTTCGCGATCCGTGTCGACACGGCAGGTTGCGACAGGTGCAAGCGTTTCGAGGCCTTTCGAAAACCGCCCAGGCGGGCGACCCACAAAAAGGTGCGGATCTGGTCAAATGTCATCGTGATAAAGTTCCCTTATCGATTTGCTGGTCCAACGATAGAGGTTGCCCTGCAGATGGGAAGGGCGGACTGACGATGAACGTTCCCCACATCACGCCTCGTCAATTCGCGGCGACGCTCTGACGAAGATGCGAACAACCCGAACCGGGGGCAGGCGGCTTGCCTTGGGTCTTGTGCCCCGTTGGAGGCGCGCGGCTTTGCCCATCGTTGATGGAAACCCAACAAACCACTGCAGCCCCATTGACCGCGGTCAATCGCAACCATGCCGCGCTGCTTATGATGAGGGCTTGGATGACGAAAGGACTTGCGCGATGACCGGTTTGAAATGGGCGACGATGTTGTGCGTTTTCATTGCTGCTGCGGGCCAAGGCGTTGCCGATACGTCGTCAGATCGCATGATCGGTGGCGATTTGCTGACGTCGGGCGAAACCTCGGCCACACTTCAGGCCCCGCGTGACGTGCTTGCGGCCGGCCCCACCGTCTTGTTGAGCGGTTCAGTCGCCCAAGATACCCATGCCGCCGGCTTCGACGTTGATCTGGATGTGATGACGGGCGGCGATCTCTATGCTGTCGGATTTTCGGTCAGTTTGCGGGGGCCTGTTGGCGGTGATGCAACCGCTGCCGGGTTCAGCCTTAGGATGGGGCCGGGTGCCGAAGTTGCAGGTAACGCGCGCCTGATGGGTGCCCGCGTCATCGTTGACAGCCCGGTCCGTGGCGGACTTGTCGCGGCAGCGGATACGTTGACGTTGAATTCGGAAATCTCGGGCGATGCCCTGTTGGCGGGCGAAACGATCGTGTTTGGCCCAGACGCCAGCATCTTGGGAAGCCTGACATATTCCGCGCCTGACCGGATCGATATTCCCGAACGGGTCATTCCCGCAAATCGTGTTACGTACGAGCCCTACCGTCCCAGCGAGATGATGATGGAGATGCGTGATATGTGGGGCGAATGGGACTATCCCGACCGCCCGCCGCTGCTTTCCTTGCTCAGCGGGTTCCTCGTGACGCTTGGATTTTTCGTCCTGATCGGGGCGCTCTGCCTGACGCTGGCTCCCGCACAGGTCAGATATTTGCGCCGCAACATCGAGGCCCGTCCGGGCATGGCGTTGCTGTCGGGTGTCATCGGGCTTTCGCTGCTGTTTGGCTTGGTGCCGATCAGCGCCCTGACGATCGTTGGCATCCCGTTGGTGCCCGTCGTCCTGCTGGCGACGCTGGTGGTCTGGACGTTGGGATATGTGCTTGGTGCCTATGTCATCGCGATGCGGGCGATGCAGGGTCTGGGCGTGGCGGAAAACCCCGCGATCTGGCTGCGGCTGCTTGCGCTTGTTGTGGGTGTCACGCTGATTGCACTTCTGAACTTCATTCCGGTCTTGGGATGGATGGCGAATTTCGCGCTGGTGTTGCTGGGAATTGGCGGCATGACGAGGGCGCTTTTCGAACGGATGGTGGGCAATACCGGCCCGGCGCTGGATGTCGACATGCAACCCATTGAAGAAAAATCACAATAGAAAGGAATATGCCATGTCAGCCCAAGGTCTGGAAGTGATCGACCATACCGTTCAATTAACCCATGAATGGATCAATGAACTGCGCGAGCGGCTGGATTGGACCAGTAGCCGGGATGCGCTTCGCCTGCTGCGGATCACGATGACGCAGATCCGTGACCACTTGGGCCACGAGGAGGTGGCGCAGTTTTCCGCGCAGATGCCGCTCCTGATACGGGGAATGTTCTTCGAGGGGTGGCAGCCTGCCCAGACGCCCGTGCGCGACCGCCAGCTGTCGCACTTCGTCAATGCCATCGCGTCCGAAGTCTCCGAGGTTCTTGAATGGCGGGGCCAGCAGGACATTCAGGCCGTTTTCAAGATGTTGGATAACCGGATATCAGAAGGTGAGGTGGCGGATGTGAAGGCCGGCCTGCCAAAATCGATCCGCGATTTCTGGCCGGACTGATCAATCCCTCATCATGTTTCGGGCGACGGCTTTGCTGTGGCGTGCCCAGCTCGGGCCGTTGCCCTTACTAGACGTCTTGCAGGGCTGTCCGAAGCGCCTGCACCAGATCCGCCTGACGATAGGGCTTTCGCAAGATCGCGAACTCCGCGCTGATCCTGCCCCCCCGCAGGACGCCTTCCGAAAAGCCAGAGGTCATCAAGACCCGGACCCCGGGTTTTTGTTCGGCTATGCGCTGCGCAAGGTCATGCCCCGACAGGCTGCCGGGCATGATCAGATCGGTAAAGACCAGTGCAATGTCGCTTCGGTCCTTCAAGATCGTCCACGCCGCATCAGCCGTGGTTGCCGTCAGACATTTGAACCCCAACCCTTCCAGCCGTGTGTTCGACAGGCGCATGACCCGGGGGTCGTCTTCAACAATCAAGATGACCTTGCCCGCACCGAAACCGCGCAGCGCATCTTCATAGGTCGCGTCAACATCCTGTTGCTCATCGCCGGCCTCAAGTGCCGGGAAATAGAGGTTGATTGTGGTGCCCTCGCCAACTTCGCTGTAGATCGCAAGATGGCCGCCGGAATGCTTGACCATGCCATAGACCATCGAAAGCCCCAGACCCGTGCCGCTGCCGGACGCTTTGGTGGTAAAGAACGGCTCCAGCGCCCGTTGGCGGGTCTCATCCGACATTCCTTCGCCGTTGTCGCTGATCGACACGCGAACGTATCGTCCCTTTTCCACGCCGGTGTCCTGCGCGACATAACTGTCATCAAGCAACATGTTGCGCGTTTCAAGAAAGATCCGCCCGCCGTTCGGCATCGCCTCTTGCGCGTTGAGAATGAGGTTCAGGACCGCCGTCTGAAGTTGCGTGCTGTCGGCCCTTGTCGGCCAGAGGTCATCGGCAAGCTCGGCATCGATCGTGATGTGCGCGCCGATGATCCGCTTCAGCATTGCCAGCGTTTGCGTCACTGAGTCATTCAGCGACACGACCTCTGCCTCCAGACTGCTGTTGCGTGAAAAGACCACAAGCCGCGATGTAAGGTCTGCGCCAAGTTCTGCCGCCGCCAAGGCATCGGCGATCAAGGGTCTGTTCCTGGCCGTTTGTTCCGACATCTCGAGAAGTTCAAGATTGCCGATGACGACCGCAAGAAGGTTGTTGAAATCATGGGCGATACCGCCGGTCATCTGACCAATGGCATCCATGCGGTTGGACCGAATTGCGGCCTCTTCGGCGATCTGTTTGCTGGTCTGATCGTGCATGATGGCAACGAACATGGTCGCGTCCGCGATGACGGCGCGACCCACTGATATGTGAAGCGGAAAGACGGTGCCATCCGCGCGTCGGCCGACAACTTCGCGTCCAATCCCGATGATCCGCTTTTCGCCGGTTTCCACATGGTGACGCATGAACGCGTCGTGACGGGATGCCATGTCGTCGGTCATGATCATCCGCACGTGCTGCCCCTCCATTTCGGCGGCAAGATAGCCAAACAGCGTTGCCGCGGAATCGTTGAGGCGAACAATGCGCCCGGTGTGATCCGAAATGATGATCGCATCGAGTGCCGCCTCGAGAAGAGCGGAAAGAATGGCGCTGTCGTCGATGGTTTTCATTGAGGCCACTTAGCCCGACTGGAGGTCAATGGAACGCAAGCCCACCCTAAAGGGAATTGCCCGGCACATTCAAATGCCTTCGCCGGATTTTTGCCAGAACCATAGTCGCAGCCGGAACTTCTTGCGGTGTTGATCTTACGCAAAGCTATCGACGCCGGGTGTTGTATCATGATCCGCAGTCTTTGCTGCCAACGGGAGATCGGCGATGAAAACAATCTTGATGGCCACCGATCTCTCGGCGCGCTCGGACATTGGCTTGCGGCGGGCGGTTTTCGTTGCCTGCAAAGCCAAGGCAAGCTTGCATATCTTGCATGTGGTCGATTGCGACTTGCCCCTCGCCATGGCCGAACAGCTGCGGGAGGGTGCTGAGCGGTTCATCCATGAACAAGTTGCCAAGATTGACGCTGCTGCGGACATTGATGTGCACGTCTCCGCCGTCTTTGGCGACCCGTGCGATGATATTGCCGCCGTGGCGGCCGACCTGTCGGCGGATCTGATCGTTGTCGGGCGGCATCGTCCGCGCGGCATCGCGGAATTCTTCACCGGGACAACGGTCGGGCGCATGGCGCGCACCACGGTTGTGCCGCTTCTGGTTGCGTCAAGGGCGCGGGACGCGGCGTATGACCGTGCCGTGGTTGGCATTGATTTCTCGGCCTGCGCGGTAAATGCGGTGTCGGTTGCAACCGATCTTGTGGGCGAGGGCGCTGTGACGCTCGTTCATGCGTATCACGTGCCCTTCAAGGCCCTGACCATGCGGACCGACCGCAGCGGCGCCTTGTCCGACCTTGATCGAGAGCACATCGAAGCCGAATTGCAACGCGACGTCGACGCATGGGTCGCCAAGGCGGGCCTTCAGAAGGCGGGCAGCGTCGTAGAGCTGCACGAAGGTGCTGCGATCGATATCTTGCCGCAAGTTGCCGTCAAAACCAAAGCGGACCTGATCTGTCTGGGTGCGCATAGTCGATCTTGGCTGTCGACGGCAGTGCTGGGAAGCACGGTGACCGAATTGCTGTCTTATTCGGACTATGACGTTCTTATCGCACCACTCTAGCGCTGCGCGACTACTCTTTTACATAGGGCTTGCCGTCCGCTGCGGGGGGGCGTGCACGCCCGATCAGGCCCGCAACGACGACGATCGTCGCGACATAGGGTGCCATGGCCAGAAATTCGGACGGGATCGGCGTCTGCAAAAGCGCCAGTTTTTGTTGGAGTGAATCCGTAAACCCAAACACCAGTGCCGCCATCAGCGCGCCCACCGGGTGCCAACGCCCGAACACCATCGCCGCCAGTCCGATGAAGCCGCGCCCGCCGGTCATGTTTTCATCGAAACGACCGACCGAGCCAAGCGTGAACCACGCCCCGCCGAACCCCGCGATCATGCCGCCGATGGTTACATGCAGATAACGTGTCCGGTAGACGTCGATGCCAAGGGTATCGGCTGCACGGGGGTGTTCGCCCACCGCGCGCGCGCGCAATCCGTTGCGCGTGTGAAACAGGTAATAGGTCGACACCGCCACCATGATCAGCGCGCCATAGACAAAGATATTCTGTTGAAACAGCATCGGCCCGATGACAGGGATATCGCTAAGCAGGGGAATGTCGATGGCCCGGAAAACGGGCGCGTTGTTCAGGTGCCGCATCTCGGCAAAGACCTGGCTTGAGACATAGCTGGTCAGCCCCAGCACGAAGAGGTTGATCACGACCCCCGCGATGATCTGATCCATCCTGTAGGTAACCACAAGCGCGGCCAAGATAAAGCCGAACAGGCCGCCAATCACCACTGCGGACAAAAGCCCGCCCCAACCGCCCACGACCGATCCCATAAGCGCGCCGGTAAAGGCACCGGCCAGCAACATCCCTTCAACCGCGATGTTTACCACGGCCACCCGCTCGCACATCACGGCGGCCAATCCACCAAGCGCAATCGGGACCGCACGCACCATCGTGGCCTGCAGCATTCCGGTCAGTGAAAAGGCATTTCCAGCGGTCGCCCAGACCAGAAAGGCAAGGACCCCAAGGCCAAGACCAAGCCCAAGCGATAAGGTCGTCCACCGTCCGCCACCACGCAGGAACTGGCGTGCGCCCAAGAACGCGGTCAGTGCCGCGGCGATGTAGATGAACGGTTGCGCAGGGACGATCAGGTCGGGCAACACCCAAACGTCGCGCGGGCGCGACAGCCGAAAGGTGGCATCACCCGGCGCGTCCCCCAGAACCACCACGACAAAAGCTGCCAACAAGATCAGGATCGCCCCCACGATGCGCGTCCGGCGGCGCGCACCCAGATCAATCGCCGCATTCGGTCGCTGCAGGGTTTCGGCGCCATTCATTGGTGTGTCCCTTTTTGCCGGTTGCGAAAGCCCCATGGAAAGATGGCGCGCACCAGCAGCGGGGCCGCGATGAAGACAATGACCAGCGCCTGAATGATGCCTATCAGGTCGATCCCGACGCCCGCATCCACCTGCATCTGGCGGCCACCAGCCTGCAATGCGCCAAACAGTAATCCGGCGAACAAGACGCCGATGGGGTGGGACCGGCCCAAAAGCGCTACCGCGATGGCGTCAAACCCGATGCCTGCGGAAAACCCCGGTGTCGCGCGCCCCAGAACGCCAAGCACTTGATTGGCCCCCGCAAGCCCGGCCAACGCACCCGCCGTCGCCATGGCGATCACGATGATCAACGAGGCGTGCATGCCTGCATATCGCGCGGCATCCGGGCTGGCCCCGCTGGCGCGGAATTCGAACCCCAGCTTTGTGCGGAACAAAAGCCAGTAGACAAAGGCAACCGCCAGCAGCATCACGAAAACCCCGGCATGCAGTCGCAGGTTCGGATCCAGCCACTCCAGCAGGCGCGGCAACTCTGCCGCATCGGGTACCGACCGCGAAACGGGGTCGGCGCGCCCTTCGCGCTGCACCCATGGCAGGGACAACATATAATCAAGCAGCCGGTACGAGATCAGGTTCAGCATGATCGTCGAGATCACCTCATGCGCACCGGTTGCCGCCCTCAGCCAGCCTGCGATGCCAGCATAAAAAGCACCGGTCAGCGCCCCGGCCAGCAGCGACAGCGGCATCAAGATGACAAAGGGCAGTGCAGAAAACGTGAAGCCGAAAATCACCGCCGCGAGTCCCCCCATCAGGATCTGGCCTTCTGCCCCGATGTTGAACAGCCCCGCGCGAAATCCCAACGCCAGACCAAGCCCCGCAAGGACCAAGGGAATAGCCGCCACCAGTGTTTCCGACAGGGCGTTCACCGACCCGACCGATCCGACCAGCAGCGCCACATACGACCGCCCGATCGTGGCCAGATCGACGCCCGTTGCCAGCATGGTTACGGCACCAAGGATCAGTGCGACGGCAAAGGCAAACAGGGGCACGATCACCAGATCTTCAAATTCCGTGCGGTCTGGTGCGGCCCGCTGCAGAAGCTTGTCGCGCGCGGCGTCGAGGCTTTCGTTGACACTCATGCCGCCACCCCCGCCATGGCCAGACCGATCTGCGATTTCTCCGGTTTTTCCACATTGGCGTCGAACTCGGCCACGATCCGGCCCTTGAACATGACGACAATCCGATCCGAAAGCGCGAGGATCTCATCCAGTTCGGACGACATGATCAGCACCGCATCGCCCTCGGCACGCGCGGCCATCAGCCGGGAATGGATATATTCGATCGACCCCACATCAAGCCCGCGTGTCGGTTGTGCTGCAATCACGGCCTTGGTGTCGCGCGACAGTTCCCGCGCCACGATCAGTTTCTGCTGATTGCCACCCGACAGGTGGCCGGCCTTGGCGAAGACCGATGTCGTCCGCACGTCAAATGCCGCGGCGGCGGTCGCGGCCCACTGGTTGACCGCATCCCATTGAACTTGCGGCCCCCGCGCGTACCGGGGGTCATAATAGCTGTCCAGAACCATGTTTTCGGCAACGGTGAAGTCTGGGATCAGGCCCATGCGCTGCCGATCTTCGGGGATATGCGCCAAGCCAAGCTTGTGACGCGCCCGCACCGAGGCATGGGTAATATCTTGCCCCAGAAACCGGATTGTACCGCGCGCGGCTGGCATCAGACCGGTGATCGCCTGAATCAACGCCGACTGCCCGTTGCCCTGAACGCCTGCAATCCCCAAAACTTCGCCGCCGCGCACAGTCAGGCTGACATTGTCGACCGCGATGGTGTTGTCATCGCGCAGCACGGTCAGGTCCTTGATCACCAGCATCGCGTCGCCGGGTGCCGCGCCTGACCGATCAACCTCGAAATGCACGGGCCGGCCCACCATGACCTCTGCAAGATCGGCCTTGGTCGCCGTTGCCGGATCGCTTTCACCAACGATCCGGCCCGCGCGCAAGACGCTGATCCGGTCGGCGATTTCCAGAATTTCGTTCAGCTTGTGGGTGATGAAGATGATCGCCTTTCCCGCATCGCGGAGCGAACGGACAATACCGAAGAAGTCCTCGACCTCTTGCGGGGTCAGGACGGCGGTCGGTTCATCCAAGATGAGGACATCGGCGGACCGGAACAGAACCTTGATGATCTCCACGCGCTGCTGCACCCCGACGGGCAGGGTCTCGATCAGCGCGTCGGGATCGACGGTCAGCCCATAGCGCGCGCTGATCTCGCGCACCTTGGCGCTTGCGGTCTTGAGATCCAGATGGTTCAGCCGCCCCACAGGCTCCACCCCCAGAACGACGTTCTCGGCCACGGTGAACACCGGCACCAGCATGAAATGCTGATGCACCATCCCGATGCCTGCCGCGATTGCGTCGCCGGGGTTGGTGAACTGAACCGGGGTTCCGTTGATCACGATCTGGCCCTCGTCGGGCCGATAAAGACCGCAAAGCACATTCATCAATGTGGACTTTCCGGCACCGTTTTCACCCAGCAGACCAAGCACCTCGCCTGCGCGCACCTGCAGCGTGACGTCCTTGTTGGCCACCACCGCGCCAAAGCGTTTGGTGATGGCCTTTAATTCGACGTCCATGGCTGCCCTCCCGCTTGCCGCGTGCGCGGTTACTGTCCGCCGATCATGATGCTGCCGTCAGTGATACCAGCTCGAATTTCGTCCAACTCGGCCATCAGTTCGGCAGGAACGGCAGCTTCGAAGTCATGCAGGGGGGCAATGTCGACGCCGCCATTTTCAAGTGTCCCGGTAATCACACCGCCGGAAAAATCACCCGCCATCGCGCGTTCGATGACCTGATAGACCGTTGCATCCATCCGCTTCACGACAGAGGTCAGATAGACATGACCGCGTTCGGGGTCGGTCTCATACAAGTCGGCATCGACGCCGATGATCATCAATTCGTCCACGCCCAGTTCATTGGCTAATGCGGCCGAGCCAAGACCGACAGGACCCGCCACCGGCAAGACGATGTCCGCGCCCTCATCGTAGAGGTTCTGAGCAAACGCGCGCCCATCGTCCAACGACTCGAAGTTATTGGTGAAAAGGCCCTCGCGGGTTTCGGGCGACCAGCCAAGGACGGTAACGTCGGTGCCATGGCGATCATTGTAATATTCGGCCCCGTAGACAAATCCGTCCATGAAGACGGTGACGGGGGGGATGTTGATGCCCCCAAAGGTTCCCAGAATGCCGGTCTGCGTCATTCCCGCCGCAAGGTAGCCCGCCAGAAACGCGGCCTGATCCGTGGCATAGACTTGGCCCAGAACATTGGGCAGCGGGGGATCGTAGGCAAAGTCAACGATCGAGAACATCTGATCCGGGTTGGCCTCTGCGGCCGACTGCGTGGCGTCCCCCAGCAAGAAACCGATGGTGAAGATGATGTCGCAAGCGCCGCCAAGCAGCGAATTGATGTTCGCCTCATAGTCGGTTTCGGCCTCGGACTCGAGGTAGCGCCCGGAAACGCCCAGTTGATCCTCGGCATCCAGCACACCGCGCCATGCCGTCTGGTTGAAACTGTTGTCGTCAATGCCGCCGGTATCGGTGATCTGGCAGGCGGTGAATGCGCTGGCCGGTGCCGCAAGGAAAAGTGCCAGCGGCAGCGAAAGCCTGCGGAATGTCCGATGGAATTGCATCACGGGGGGTCTCCTTGTTGATGGCGACTTGTCAAAGTCGTGTTGGGCGGTCGCGCGTCTGTGCGCGGTGGTCTTGAGCGGAGTATGTGCGCGCAGAACCGCCACCGATTGACCGTCGTCAACTGCTGCAAAGGTGGGGCGGTTCAGCGGCTTTGGCGCGCCGAGTGCAAACCACGTTGCCGACAGGTTAATGTATAAGAAGTTTGACGTTCATATCTGGCCCCAAGACCGCCCGTCCCATACCCGGATGAAGTGGATGATGCCGGGTTAGTTGTCGTCCGGCAGGCGGGTCAGGGCGAACTGCGTCAGAAGCGGCCCCGTCAATTCGAACGCGATGGTGCTGGCGACAGTGACGGCAATGATTTGCGGACCATGTTGTGGAAAGCGTTCCGCCGCCACAAGCGCCATGCCGATTGCAACGCCCGCCTGCGGGGTCAGCGACATGCCCATCAACAGCCCCTCGCGCGCTGAAAGCCCCGACAGGCGCGCACCGCCCCAGCCGCCAATCAGGCGCGCGCCAAGTCGGGCGATCACATAGACCGCACCAAGCCACCCGATCTGACCCAGCAGGGCGATATCGAACAGCCCGCCAGCCATGATGAAAAACATCAACACGAAGGGCCATTCGATACGCTCGATTTCATGGAACGGATAATGATGGTGCTTGGCAAGGTTCACGACGATGGCCCCCGCGGTCATTCCCGCCAGCAGATATGACACCTCCAGATAAAGTGCGGCACCGGCACATATCAGCACGATGGCCAGCGCCTCGAGCAGCGATGGCTCTCCGCGTTTGAGGCGCCCGGTCAGGTAAGAGGCGGGCAGACCGATGGCCAGACCCAAGGCGATGCCACCGCCCGCTTCCCAAAGGCCATGGCGCACGGCATCGGTGGCGCCGTCGCCACCTCCAAGAAGCCCCGCGATCATGACGAGAAGCCCGAAGAGCAAAAGACCCCAAGCGTCGTCGATGGCGACGATACCCAAGAGATTGGTCGCGAACCGCCCTCTGCGTCCCGATTGCCGCACGACATCCTGTGTCGCGGCCGGTGCGGTTGCCGCCGAGATCCCGGCCATGACCAGCGCCACCTCGATCGGCGCCCCTGCCCAAAGCAATGCCGCCCCTACCACAAGCGCGGATATCAACACCACGCTGATCGAAATGGCCAGAATTTCCCGCCCATGGGCCGCCAGCGCCTGACGCTCCAAGGACCCACCAAGCAAGAACGCGACCATGGTCAAGGCCACGCCGGTATACGCATCCTGAGCAGTCGAGAGCGCTTGGGGCAGGGCGTTCAAACCCGGTGGTCCCAACGCAGCGCCCAGCAACATCAGCAGCGTGACCCGCGGAATATGCACCATCCGGCCAAGTGCATCAACGGCCAGCGCCGCAATGAACAGGGCGCCGATGCTCATCATCAGGATGGCGGGGTCCATGCCGTTGACCGACTGCGTCTACGGTCGGGTCAAGGGCGTGATGTCAACCGGGACGGCCTCGCCAAGGTCGGCCAGACTGTCGTAAAGCAGTTGCAGGGCGTAGTGCGGATTATGGGCAAAAGCCCCTCCGTCCTGTGCCACGAATTGATAATTGTAGGCCGCCCGCAGAAGGCGCGGCGTCCAGCTTTGATAACGGTTCGGGAACACCGCCTCGCCGTCCGAGACAGCGCCATCGGCGTTGGTGTCGTTGAAGAAATATGGGTAGGCACCGATCGCGTAGACCACAGGCGCCGCCGCCACCTCTGAGGCATATCGCGCGATGGCCGTGCCCAGTTGCGCATGCAGCGACGAAATAGGGTCCGCGATCCCCTCGGTAATATCGCCGTCGCCGTCGTAATCCACCTGCGAGGTGCGGATGGCGGCGGGGCTTGCAGCGCCGCTGTGGCACGCGGTGCAACTGTTCAGATCGACCTCAAGGCTGTGGGGCGAATGGCACGATATGCACGAGGTGGTCTCGGCGACATGGGTGAATGGCCCGGCATAGGTATTTCCGGGGTATTCATAGCCGCCGTGCGCCGCGCTGCCTTGTTGTGTGGCGCCTGCCACGGCGTAGTGCGAATTCACAAAGCCAAGTTCTGCTGACACGTCATCAAGCGCCAATACGCCAGTGGCCGCGTCAACAGCTTGCGTGGACGCGCGCCCCTGATGACAGACCGAACACACGGCCGCCCCCGGTCCCAGCGTCAGATGAACACCCGACGGAAATGGCACGTCCGTCAACGTCGCCGCCGCAGCAGAATGGCACGTGGCGCAGTCAACGACAGACCCCAGCATCACCGGGCTTGCGATCATACCCACCGTGTCCATCGGACCTTGGAGATATTCGCGCAGTCCGATTGACGAATGGCAGACAGCACACGTGCCGGGCACCTCTCCGTCCTCATTCCAATGCGTGAATGCTTCGGACGAGCGGTCCGCATGGCGAGAGGCCAGCCACGCCTCGGTGATCTCGGTCAGAAGGCTTTCCCCGCTGTCCTGCGCGATTGCGGCCGTTGTGAACATCATGGCGATTGCCATGACCATCAGGGCAGGGGTGTGAAACGTCATCGGGGATCCTCCGGATACGGACAGGCAAGGCGGGTTGCTGATCTGCGGCAATCACGCCATGGATCGCGGGACGCGGACTTGACGGATATCAATCCGGCGCGCGTGGGCGTGTTCAAAGCTGTAGCGGATGCAACCCGCCCCGCCGAAAGATCCGGTGGCCCAACCGTCGGACCCCCATGATACGCGACACGTTTGCCGATGCAACACACACCGCCCACGCGTCCGTTGCCTTGTTGGGTGAGGACTATCCCGGTGTGCGCATCCGTGCGGACGTCGCCCAAGACGATCTGGTGGCGCAGGGGCAGATCTTGTTCCACGATGCCGGACAGCCCGCGATCAAGTTCGTATCGCCGCTCCGCGGGCGGGTGTCTGCATTGTCCTATGGCCCGCGCCGCACCCTTGCGATCCTTGTCATCGACCCGGACGACGGCGGCCCGGACCCGCAGGTCAATCTGCCCAAGCCGGGTGATGACGTTCGCGCGCGCCTGTTGGCCGGAGGGCTTTGGCCAGCTTTCGTGGCGCGCCCGTTCGGCGGCCCGCCCGATGCAGATGCGCGGCCCGCTGCAATTGTGGTTTCGGCCGTGGCGTCCAGCCCGGTCGCCCCAGACCCCGAGCGTGTGTTGGAAGGGCGTTGGGCCGAATTTGAGGCTGGAATGGACGGGTTGACCACATTGACCGATGGACCTGTTCATCTTTGCCTCGCGTCCGGCACCGAGATTGAGGGCCTTTCGACGGCCCGCATATCGACCCATCGTCGACGTCCGGGACGCAAGTGGCGGACGGCGGGCGCACAGATGGCGCGCGTTCACCCACTGCCGCCGGGCGCGCAGGTTTGGACGATCGGGTATCAAGATGTGATCGCGGCCGGCCACTTTCTGATGACAGGATCGTTCGATCCCTTTCGGACCATTACCACCCACCGACCTGAGTGGGATATCCCGCGCGAAGTGCGAGTGCCCCTTGGGGTCAACCTCGACCGTCTGTTGTGGAAAGGCGAACGGGTCAAACCGGGTTGGTGCCTCAGATCGGGGTCTGCGTTGCACGGACGTCGCGCCGGCTATCTGGGCCGTCATCACGAAGAGGCCAGCATCGCGCGCGATCACGAACAGCCGCATGGCAGCACCGCAAAACCGCTGATCCCTCTTGGCTCACTGGATCGTGCGCTGCCATTCGACGTGCCCGCCGTTCCGCTGATGCGCGCGCTCAGCATTGGTGACGCCGAGGTATGCGGCAAACTCGGGTGTCTTGATTTGCTGGAGGAAGATGTCGCGCCACTGACCGCAATCTGCACCAGTGGCACGGATTATGGCCGCTGCCTGCGCGATGTGCTGGATCAGATCCGCATGGAAGGCGCACCATGTTCCTGACCCGCGCACTGCATGGTCGCGGCACCGGTCGGGTTGTCGCCATACAGACCTTGGCCTTGTTGCCCCCCGTGGCCGTCACGATCTGGCAAACCGGTGAGCCGGCTATCGGAGTGCTGGTTGTCGCACTCATCGTGGTGCTGGTCTGGGACTATGTCTTTGCCGCCCTGCGCGGCCATCCATTCACGCCCGAGGGCATCACGACGGCGGCAATCGTGACCGTGTTCGTTTCACCGGACATCCCGCTGTGGCATCTGATCGTTGTCTTGTCACTTGGTTCTGTGGTCGGCGAACGTGTATTTGGCGGTCGCGGATATGGGTTCCTGTCTCCGGCCACGGCGGCATTGGCGTTGGCGCTGTTGTCTTTGCCGGGTCTGGTGTTTCCGGCCCAAAGCCCGGCGGTTGCACTTGCGTGTTTACCGGGGGCGGTTCTGCTGCTGGTAACCGGGCTTTTGAGCCCGTTCATCGTGCTTGGCTTTCTGGCCGCCGTGATGCTTGCGTTCGGTGTCGCAACCACGCCCGAGGCGACGGCGCTGTTCGTCGCGGGGGCGGCGGCCTTGGTGTTCCTTGTGGGCGAACCAACCGCCGCGGCCGTCACACCGTCGGGGCGCATCGTTCACGGCGTGTTGGCGGGCGGCTTGACGTGGATCTTTGGCGGGTCGTCACCATCGCCTCCCACAACCGAGGCTCTCGTTTTCGCGGCGCTGATGGCCAGTATTCTGGCACCTCTGATCGATCATCTCGTCGTCTCCGGCAACGCGTGGCAACGGCAGCGGCGCCGTGGCTGAGCCCCGTCCGTCAGCATGGCGCTTTCTGGCGCGCGACAACGATGATCCGGTCAAGATCGTCGGAATGGCATTCGCGGTGGCGCTTGGATGCGCCGTGGTCGTGTCCAGCGCCGCGATCGTCCTGGAACCCCGCCAGGCCGCGCATCTGGAGGCGGCGCGCGCGGCCCGGATGGCCGCAATGCTTGAAACGCTGCCCGGCATGGCCGAGGTGCTGGCCGAAACAGGGGCCGACAGCCTTTCAACCTACCTTGTCGATTTGGCCAGCGGTCGGATCGTGCCGGGCGCAGATGCCGAAAACTACGATATGGCGGCGGTCGCCGCCGATCCCGAAACCATGGTTGAAATCCCGCCCGCGCTGGATGTTGCTGGCCTGCGCCAACGCGCGCCGTTTGCACCAGTTCATATTCTGGAACGCAATGGCGACGTTGAATTGGTCGTGCTGCCCGTCACCGGCACGGGATATCAATCCCGGATCAGCGCATTGCTCGCGCTGCAATCCGATCTGACCACCGTGGCCGCGTTGACCATAACGGGGCAGGGCGAAACCGCAGGGCTTGGCGCGCGCATCGAAGATCCCGCATGGCAGGCGCTCTGGCCGGGGCATGAAGTCTTCAATGACAACGGTGAAATCGTGATTGCCGTAGTGCGCGGGCAGGCCAGCGGACCCTATGAAGTCGACGGTATTTCCGGCGCCACACGGACCGGCAACGGCGTCACGAACATGCTGCGATACTGGCTTGGCGAACATGGGTTCGGTCCATTCCTGCAGCGGCTTCACACCGAGGGGTTATGACATGAAACAGGCAATCGCGCAGATCACGGCCCCCCTGATCAATCAAAACCCCATCACCCGGCAAATTCTGGGCGTCTGTTCGGCATTGGCTGTCACGACCGCGCTTGATACCGCGTTGATGATGTCTGTCGCGCTGACCACGGTTTTGTGCCTTTCCTCGGCCGTCATCAGCCTTTTGCGCCACCACATTCCGCATGTGATCCGGCTGATCGTGCAGATCACGATCATCGCGGCGCTTGTCATCGTAATCGATGAAATGATGCAGGCGTTTGCCTATGAACTCAGCCGGACGCTTTCGGTATTTGTGGGCCTGATCGTCACGAACTGCCTCGTGCTTGGCCGGGCCGAAGCGTTCGCGATGCGCAATCCCGTCGGGCCATCGGTGCTGGATGCACTTGGGAACGGGCTTGGATACAGTCTGATCCTGCTGGTGGTCGGGTCGATCCGGGAATTGCTGGGGCAGGGCAGCGTGCTGGGCGTGGTCATCTTGCGTCCGACAGATGACGGCGGATGGTTCCAGCCCCTTGGGTTGATGCAGCTGGCCCCGGCCGCCTTCATCATCATCGGGCTGCTGGTTTGGGCGGTCCGAAGCGTGCGTCCGGAGCAGACCGAGCCGGCGCAGCATCGCGTGCCCAAAGCGCGGGGGCTCTGATGACCGAGTTGTTGATCGCCGCGATCTTTCAGGAAAACCTCGCGCTGGCGTATTTCCTTGGCATCTGCACGTTTCTGGCGGTGTCCGAAAGGGTCGAAACCGCCGTGGGCCTTGGGCTGGCCATCATTGCGGTGCAGACCATCACGGTTCCGGTCAATGCCCTGATCCTGAACGGTGTGCTGATCGAAGGGGCTTGGAGGTGGGCGGGCCTGCCTGAGGTGGACCTTGGTTTTCTGCGGCTGGTGGCCTTCATCGGTGTGATCGCGGCCATCGTTCAGGTGCTGGAAATGACGCTCGACCGCTTTTTCCCCAAGCTCTACGTCGCCTTGGGCAGTTTCCTTCCCCTGATCACCGTCAATTGCGCCGTTCTGGGCGGCAGCCTGTTCATGGCCGAACGGCGCTATACCATCCCCGAGGCCGTGGTTTACGGGTTTGGCGGCGGGGTCGGATGGGCCTTGGCAATCGTTGCCTTCGCGGCCATTCGCGAACGCCTGCAGTATAGCGATATGCCGGCAGGGGTGCGCGGGCTTGCCAGCGCCTTTCTTGCGACCGGGCTGATGTCTTTGGGCTTTGCTGCATTCGCGCGGGTGCCGCTATGATGACGATGGTGTTGGGCATAGCGGTGTTGGTGGTCATCATGCTGGTTCTGACGGCCTTCGTGATGCTGGCCCGCCAGATCATGGTCCCGTCACGGCCCGCCACGCTGACGGTGAATGACACTAACGCGATCGCCGCACAAACCGGGCGCAAGCTGCTGTCGATTCTGAACGACAATGGCGTGCTGGTGCCATCGGCCTGCGCGGGCGCTGGCACCTGCGGCTTGTGTTGCGTGCAGGTCACGGGCAACGGCCCGCCGCCCTTACCAGTCGAAATCGCGCGTCTGTCACCGGCCGAGTTGCGCGCCGGAATGCACTTGGCGTGTCAGGTAACGTTGCGTGGCGACATGGCGGTCCGCGTTCGTGACGATCTGTTGGCCGCGGAAGCCTATGACGCCCGCGTTGCATCGGTCACCACACTGACACCGTTGATCCGTGAGATCGTTCTGGACCTGCCGCCCGGCAACGCGGCCCATCTGTTCGCGGGGGCCTTTATCCAGATCACCGCACCGCCCTTTGCGCTTGATTATTCCCGGATCGCGGTGCCCGATCGGTTCGCCGAAAGATGGGTGCCGCTGCGAAACCTTTCGGTCACGACGACAGAACCGGTGACCCGCGCCTATTCAATCGCCAACCTGCCCAGTGATACCGAGGAGGGCCGGATCGTCTTGAACATCCGGCTTGCCCTGCCGCCCCCGCGCGCGTCTGGCGTGCCGCCGGGGATCGTGTCGTCTTGGCTGTTCTCGGTCAATCAGGGCGATGCGATTTCCATCGCGGGGCCGTTCGGCACGTTTCGCATTCAAGATACCGCGCGCGAGATGGTCTTTCTTGGCGGTGGCGTGGGCATGGCCCCGCTGCGTGCAATGATCTTCGATGTGCTGGACCGGCAGCAAAGCCGCAGGAAAGTCAGCTTCTGGTATGGCGCACGCAGTATTGCCGACCTCTATTACGTGGAGGAACTGAACGAACTGGCCGCCCGTCATGACAATTTCCGGTGGACCGTGGCGCTGTCCGATCCCGAACCTGACGGTGGCTGGACCGGAGACACCGGGTTCATCCACGACATCGCGCGGGAACGATACCTTGGTGATCATCCCGCGCCGCAAGACTGCGAATACTACCTGTGTGGTCCGCCCCTGATGATCGCCGCGGTTCTCAAGATGCTGGACGATCTGGGGGTCGATCCCGCCAATATCATGAACGACGATTTCGGAGTGTGACCAATGGACCTGACCCGGCGCAGCGTGATCCTTGGCAGCCTCGCCCTGACAGTGACGCCGACGTTGGCCAAAGCCAATCCCGGGATCCTTGGTGGCCGGGCATTTGGCAGCACGTGGCGGCTGGTTGCCGGTACGGCCAACACGGCAACAATTTTGCCGCCCATCACGCGGGTCATCGACGCGATTGATGTCATGATGTCGCCATACCGGACCGCGTCCCATCTGTCGCGGTTCAACCGTGCGGATGTCAGTCAGGTTGTCGTGATCCCGGACATGATGGCACGGGTGGTGGATGCGGCACTTGCGACGGGGCGAGCAACGGATGGTCATTTCGACCCCACGACAGGCCCGATCACGCACCGCTTTGGCTTTGGGCCGATCGTTGGCCAGCCGGGGGGCGCGGATCAGATCACGCTGGATGGCACCGCGTTGCACAAATCCGCGCCGGGCGTGACCCTTGATCTGTGCGGCCTTGCCAAGGGGTTTGCACTGGATTGTCTGATCGATGAACTTGTCGCGCAGGGTGGAACCGATTTCTTGCTGGAATTGGGGGGCGAATTGCGCGCCGTTGGCCGCCATCCATCCGGCAGGCCATGGACCGTCGCGATCGAAGATCCGGTGTCACCGGAATTTGCCGTGCGCCATATCGTTGCGCCGGGGGACTTGGCGTTGGCCACCTCGGGGCATCGCCACAATGGCCTGATGGGCGACGTGGCGCTCAGCCATGTCATCGATCCGGTCAACAACCGCCCCGCCACGGGCTACGCCGCGTCCGTTTCCGTGCTTGCCGAAACCGGAATGGAGGCGGACGCGCTGGCAACGGCGTTGTTGGCGATGGGGCGCGAAGGCCCCGCATTCGCGCGGGCGCACAACATTTCGGGGCTTTTCATCATTGGTCCGCACGATACTGGCGCAAGCATCCCGACGGGTCAGTTCGCGTCGCATCTGGTCGTATGACCCACAACGTCGGAGGTTTCACCATGACCACATTCTTCCTTTCCCTCGGGATCATTGGCCTTGCCGTGCTGGGCATGGCAATCGGGACCCTGACGGGGCGCGGTCCGATCAAGGGGTCATGCGGCGGGCTTGCGTGCGGGGCGGGCAGCGGATGTGCCGGTTGCCCCAAGGCCACAACCGAACGGTCCCCGGAATGAGTACCCTCACCCTTGTGTCCGATCACATGGTTCGCAGCCCTGTCACACTCTCGCCCGATCAGGAAATCAACGGCGCCGTCCGCGTGTTGCTGGATCATGGGTTTTCAGGTGCGCCGGTCATCGATGATGACGGCCAGCTTGTCGGGATCCTGACGGAGAAGGATGCGTTACGGGCCGCGCTTGAAGCCAGCTATTACCGTGATTGGGGCAGGCCGGTTGCAGCTTACATGTCGACAGATGTCATCACGATCACCCCCGATCTGGATCTTCTGGCCGCGGCAAGGGTCTTCCTCGACGGGCCTTATCGGCGGTTCCCCGTGGTGAAGGGAGGAGTACTGGTGGGCCAGATCAGCCGAACCGACATCTTGCGCGCCTTGTCGGCGAATTGGGGCTGAGGTGCCGATCCGGGTGCTGCCCAATGGCTCCGAAGTTCGGCGCCAAGACCAAACCTTGCACCGTCGCAATCCCGGCAACTCTACCAAGATGCGACCCCGCGCAATCGCCTGCATCTGACCCTTTGTGGGGCGATTGAGGCAGATCAATAGCGCCCTGCAAAAGGTGGCTATCGTGACCCAATTGCCAACGCGTACGGCGCACCGCCCCAAACAAGATGGAAGTCAGCCATGAAAGATCCCGAACTTGAACTCCTTATCTCGCAACTCGAAGATCGCAAGGATCTATCGGTTGCCGATTTTGATGCGGTCATTCACGCCCTGACCTTTCTGCTGCCTGAAAAGATGTCACATATCGTGGCCACCCCGCAGCATATCTGCACAACGGACGGTGCCTTGATCGTCGCGGATGAGGCCTATCCCAATTGGGCGGTTCATATCCATGGCCGCGCCAACGACAAGGACGGCCAGTGGCGCTGCTTCCTGCGTGAAAGCGAGGTTCGCGACAACGACGCCGTCATCGGATCGGGCCGTTCCGCCGTATTGGCGCAGGCCATTCTGGCGGCTGTGCTTCGGTTGTCGATGCATCTGTCGAAACAACCCGCAAGCTCGTGATCCAAGCAGATGGCGATTGCTGTCCCGGCTACGCCGTTTCGGCCTTTGCCACGTTCTGCAGGACTTGGATGAAACTGTCCGGTGTCACCGAAACGCTGTCGATCCCGAACCGAACCAGCCGCTGCGCATAGGCGGGATCGTTGCTGGGGGCCTGTCCGCAAAACCCGACCTTGCTGCCCGCCTTGTGCGCGGCGTTGATCACGGTTTCGATCATCCACAGAACCGCGGGGTCATCTTCGCGGAACAGGTGGGCCAATGTGTCCGAGTCCCTGTCGATGCCGAGTGTCAGTTGGGTCAGGTCGTTGGAACCAATGGAAAATCCGTCAAAGCGCTCCGCGAAATCGGCGGCCCGCACCACGTTCGCCGGGATCTCGCACATCACATACACTGCAAGGCCGTCACGCCCGCGTTCCAACCCATGCTCGGCCATCACCGCCAGCACGCGATCGGCTTCTTCCGGCGTCCGGCAAAACGGGATCATGACAATCACGTTGTCAAACCCCATCGACCCGCGCAGACGCGCGATGGCCTGACATTCAAGCGCGAAACCATCACGATATTCATCGGAGTAATAGCGCGATGCGCCGCGAAACCCGATCATCGGGTTTTCCTCGGCCGGTTCAAAATCGCGTCCGCCCAGAAGGGCGGCGTATTCATTGGTCTTGAAATCGCTCATCCGCACGATGACCGGCTTGGGATAGCAAAACGCCGCAATCCGCGACAGGCCGCGCGCCAGCTGATCAACGAAATACTCTGGCTTGCTGGCATACCCCTTTGTCAGCGCCGTGATGTCCGCACGCGCGGCTGGATCTTGCACCTTTTCGAAATGGGCCAAGGCCATCGGATGCACCCGCACCACGTTGTTGATCACGAACTCCATCCGTGCCAGCCCGACGCCATCCACCGGAAGCCGCCACCACCGCAGCGCTGCGGTTGGGTTGGCAAGGTTCAGCATCACCTGCGTTCGGGTGTCGGGAAGGCTTTCCAGCGCTTCCTCAACGACTGTCACCTTGGCGATACCGTCGGTCACGACGCCTTCTTCGCCGCCCGCGCAAGATACGGTGACATCTTGTTCGTCGTGCAAGACGTGCGTCGCATTCCCGCAACCGACAATCGCGGGCAGCCCTAATTCGCGGCTGACGATGGCGGCATGCGAAGTGCGGCCGCCATGGTCGGTGACAATGGCGGCGGCCCGTTTCATGATCGGCACCCAATCGGGATCGGTGGTTCGGGTCACCAGAACCGACCCCTCGACGAAACGTCCGATGTCGTCGGCCGTTTCAATGATGGAGACCCGGCCAGCGACCGCAGCGCTTCCAACGCTCAACCCAGTCACAATCACGCGGCCCGGATTGTCCACTGTGTAGGATTTCAATATCCCGACATCGATCCGCGACTGGACGGTTTCGGGGCGGGCCTGCACGATATAGAGTTTGTTGGTTCCGCCATCACGCGCCCACTCGATATCCATCGGCTGGCCATAGTGATCGGCGATGATCTTGGCCTGACGCGCGAGGAACAGTATCTCATCGTCAGCCAGCACAAAGCGTTCGCGCTCGGCCTTGGATGTCGGGACATTGCGCGGCTTGCCTTCGCGATCAGTGATCATCTTCATCGCCTTCGCACCAAGTCGCTTTTCAAGGATTGGCGTCAGGTCTGGGTTCGTCAGGAATGGCGTATAGACCTGATACTCATCGGGATCGACGGCCCCTTGCACCACGTTTTCCCCCAATCCCCATGCCGCGTTGATCAGCACCGCGTCTGGAAACCCGGATTCGGTGTCGATGGAAAACATCACCCCCGAGCCTCCGGTATCGGCCCGAACCATTTGTTGCACGCCGATCGACAGGGCGACCTGATCATGCGCGAACCCCTGCATCTGACGGTAAGATATCGCGCGGTCGGTAAACAGCGATGCATAGCATCGCTTGCACGCCTCCAGAAGCGCCGCCTCTCCGATGACATTCAGAAAGGTTTCTTGCTGTCCGGCAAAGCTTGCTTCCGGCAGATCCTCGGCCGTGGCGCTCGACCGGACGGCCACAGGCAGGTCTTCGGCCTCGGCGTTCTTGCAGATGCGCCGGTAATGCTGTGTGATCGCATCTGCCGTTTTCTTGGGCCACACACCCTTCAAGATTAGGGCGCGGATCGCCTTTCCGGTGTCCGGCAGAGGTGTCTGTCCATCGGCATAGGCATCAAGATGTGTCTTTATTTCCGCTTCCATGCCGTTCTTGGCCAGATAGTCGCGGAAAGCATCGGCCGTGGTGGCGAAACCCGGTGGCACCATGATCCCCTTTGGTGACAGCGCGCCGATCATTTCGCCCAAAGATGCGTTCTTGCCGCCAACCACCGCGACATCACCGCGCTTCACATCTGCAAAATCAAGCACAAGGGGGGGAGGAGGTGGCATGGCGGACATCCAGATTGGGAAAGATGCACCGACCATGGCGTGAAACACCGGGGCGGGATTGATCGCGATCAATTCGTCACGATGGCCTGCCGATCATGCGCTTCATTCCAAAGGACAAGCCAAAAGGGCGGATAAACCCGCGACCATCCCGCAGGGACAGCCCGGCAGATGATCGATCAGGCCATCCTCGCGGCTATCAGTCGGGGGTGTGATCGTCAGGGCGTGACGACGATGTTCCCGGTATGCGTTTTGGCGATGAAGGCCGTCTGCGCGGCATGAAGCTCTGACAGCGGGTAGGTCGCGGCCAACACGGGCCGGATCGCACCCGCCTCGATATGACGGACAAGGGTCTCGGTCACCCGGGGCGGGATGACGGTTGACCCCGTGAACGTCAGATCCCGCAAGTAGAGGGTCCGCAGATCCAGCGTGACAATCGGCCCGGCAATCGCGCCCGAACAGGTATAGCGCCCGCCGCGTTCCAGAATGTCGATCAGCGCGGGCCATTGCGCGCCACCCACCACATCGGCAACGACCGTTATCCTTGCCGTGCCCAAGGCGCGACGCAGATCGGTGGGCGCGCGGGCGATGATCATGTCGGGGCCAAGTTTGGCCACGTCTGCATGCTTTGCGTCGGACGCCATCGCGATTACCGTCGCCCCGCGCAGCTTGGCCAGCTGCACCAACGCCCCGCCCACGCCCCCCGAGGCACCCGGCACCAGCACCGTATCGTCGGCGGTGACATTGGCGCGGGTCAGCATGCCCTCGGCGGTGGAATACGAACAACTGAACGTCGCCAATTCCGCGTCGGACAGGGCGGATGAGATTGCGATCGCGTTGCGCGCCGGCATTGTGGTGTATTCGGCAAAGCCGCCGTCGCGCTCCGACCCGAAATACCCGGCCTTGGTGATATCCGCCGGATCTGCCGCATCGCGCAGCCAGTTGTCGGTGATCACGCGTTCGCCGATGCGCGCCGCGCTGACGCCGTCGCCGACCGCAACGATCCGGCCACAGACATCGGCACCCTGAATGCGGGGAAAGGCAATCGGGGGCGCGCCCCATGCCGGGTCCGCGCCGTCCTCGGTCTCATGGCCTTCGGCGGTCGTGGGCGCAGTGACGGCCTTGGAATACCAGCCGGACCGCGTGTTCACGTCGGTGTTGTTCAGCCCGCAGGCCCCCACCCGGACCAAGACCTCGCCGGGTGCGGCAACAGGTGTTGGCCAATCCGTGTGCCAGACCATCTGCTCCAGACCTCCATGGCCCATGGTGACCATCGCGCGCATCGTCTTGGGCAGTGACATGGCATGACCCTTCTTGTTGCACCGACCGCGGCTTTCCGGGTTCGGCTATTGAACTTGGCGCAATCAATTGGTGATCACGGCCTGCCGTCCCCGGACGAGGTGGGCAAGTTCAGCTTTCCGTGCCGTGGCGGCAAAGCCTCGGGCCGCAGCCCGGTTACTCTGCCGCTACGCAATCCGCAAAATATTGCACCTGTCCGTTTTCGTCTTCCTCGTGCACCAGCCCGTGAATATCCGTTTCAAATCCGGGGCATTTCCACGCAAAGGCACGGTTGAATTTCAGGTATTCAACGATTTTCTTGTTGAACACCTCGCCGGGGATCAAAAGCGGGATGCCGGGCGGATAGGGGGTGACAAGGCTTGTCGTGATCCGCCCCTCCAGCTCATCGATGGGTACACGTTGCGTGGACCGGGCCGCGATGTGGGAAAACGCTTCGCTGGGCGTCATCGCAGGTGTCAGGTCGCTCAGGTACATTTCGGTCGACAAGATCGCCACGTCATACTTGGCATAAAGCGCATGAACATGCTGGCACATGTCCTTGAGGCCCATTTTCTCGTAACGTGGCTGTTTGGCACAGAATTTCGGCATGCACCGCCACATCGGCTGGTTCTTGTCGTAGTCATCCTTGAACTGCTGCAACTCGGTCAGAAGCGAATTCCAGCGGCCCTTGGTGATGCCGATCGTGAACATTATGAAAAAGCTGTAAAGACCGGTTTTCTCGACAACAACGCCGTGCTCCGCCAGATATTTCGTGACGATCGAGGCGGGAATACCGGTTTCCTCAAAGCGTCCATCCAGATTCAGGCCGGGGGTGATGATCGTGGCCTTGATCGGGTCAAGCATGTTGAAGCCGGGGGCCATGTCTCCGAACGCGTGCCACGACTCCTCGCCGTCAGCGGGTTGCACACCTTCGGCGTCGGTTTTCTTCAGAACCCAGTTGCCGGGGTCATCAACGCCCTCTTCATCCAGCTCGTCCGGACCCCAGACCTGAAACCACCAATCATCTGCCCCGTATTCCTGATCGACCTTGCGCATCGCGCGGCGGAAATCGAGGGACTCGAGAATGCTTTCTTCAACCAACGCGCGTCCGCCCGGAGGCTCCATCATCGCGGCCGCTACGTCGCAACTTGCGATGATGCTGTACTGCGGGCTGGTGCTGGTATGCATCAGGTACGCTTCGTTGAAGAGATGGCGATCCAATTTCGTGGTTTGGCTGTCTTGCACCAGCACTTGGCTGGCCTGACTGATCCCGGCCAGCAACTTGTGGATCGACTGGGTCGCATAGGTCACCGACTTGCTCGGTCGTTCGCGCTTGCGGCCCATCGAATGGAAACTGCCGTAGAACGGATGGAACGCGGCGTGGGGCAGCCACGCCTCATCGAAGTGGAGGTTGTCGATGTAGCCATCCAGCATGCCCTTGATCGTCTCGGTGTTGTAAAGCACCCCGTCATAGGTCGACTGCGTCAAGGTGATGATGCGTGGCTTGACCGTGTCGGCGTCGATATGGGCAAGCAGCGGATTTTCACGGATTTTCGCCTTGATGGCGTCAATCTCAAACTCGGCCTTCGGGATCGGGCCAATGATTCCGTAATGGTTGCGCGTTGGCTTCATGAACACGGGAATGGCCCCGGTCATGATTATGCTGTGCAAGATCGACTTGTGGCAGTTGCGATCGACGACGACAACATCGCCGGGTGCGACGGTGTGGTGCCAGACCATCTTGTTGGATGTGCTAGTTCCGTTGGTTACAAAGAAGCAGTGGTCGGCATTGAAGATGCGCGCGGCATTGCGTTCGGACGCGCCAATCGCCCCATCGTGATCCAGCAGCTGTCCCAGTTCCTCCACGGAATTGCACACATCCGCGCGCAGCATGTTTTCGCCATAGAACTGGTGATACATCTGGCCGATCGGACTCTTGAGAAAGGCCACACCGCCGGAATGCCCCGGACAATGCCACGAATAGGAACCATCCTCGGCATAATCGAGCAAAGCCTTGAAGAACGGCGGCTGAATGCTTTCAAGATAGGCCTTTGCATCGCGGATGATGTGGCGCGCCACGAATTCGGGGGTGTCCTCGAACATGTGGATGAAGCCGTGCAACTCGCGCAGGATATCATTGGGAAGATGCCTGCTGGTCTTGGTCTCACCGTAGATATAGATCGGCACGTCTTCGTTCTTCCAACGCACTTCCTCGATGAAGGTCCGCAGGTTCACGACCGCCGGATCAAGATCGGGACCGGGGGTGAATTCCTCGTCATCGATCGACAGCACGAAGGCGCTGGCACGTGACTGTTGTTGTGCAAATTGTGACAGATCGCCGTAACTGGTTGTGCCGAGAACCTCGAAACCCTCGCGTTCGATGGCCTCCGCAACCGCACGGATCCCTAGGCCCGAGGAGTTGTCCGAGCGGAAGTCCTCGTCGATAATGACAATCGGAAAGCGAAATCTCATCAAGCACTCCTGGTGATCTAAAGTGGCGGCAGAAGGGTTGGCGCACCATCATTGGCGCGGCTCTGATCCGCCTGTGTTTGTGAGCAATCTTGAGACGTTCTTATCCTTGATGCAGTCGCCGTCAAGGTATGCTGTTCAGCGGCGTGTGCCGGGAATGACCGATGAAACCGACTGCGGCGCGCGCTTTGGCGTCATGTGTGAAGGTGCATTTGGTAATGTGCGGTTGCCAACCTGACCAGCCCTCAATTACGCGGCATCCAGCATGCCGCGTCGTGATGGACCGGAAATAACCATTGCTGGCGCGGCATGAAAGGGCAGGGCCCGAAAAACTGCTGAACAATCCATATCGATGCCGCGCAGGGGCATGGCAGATCGTGTCGGCGGCTATCGCCCGGGCGGCGTCTTGCGGCGCAGATAGGCCTCCAGAACAGCGGCGCGCGTTTCCTCGGGCTGCCAATCAATTGCTTGCCCCAGACGCTGCAGTTCGGTGCGCAACGCATGCACCTGATCAAGCAGCGACAAGATCATCGGAACCGCGTCGCTTGGCAGGGCCATCTCCTTTCGCAGGTCGCAGATCAACCGGATGCGGGCAACGTCCAGATCGTCGAAAAGCGGGCCGCTTTCCGACCAGATCGGTCTGATCCAGCCTGCCCGCAACCACGTCCGTAGCTCCCTGAGCTGAATTTGCTGAACGGTGGCAACAACATCGCGTTCACTCAATCTCATGTTGTGCTCCTCAACTTCTGTCGCGGGTTGTGGCGGGCGGTCTCGCGCCAGCGTTGGGCAAGGCCTTCCAGATCACTGTCGATCTTGTCCGGCAGCACGATCTTTAGGCGAACGTATTGGTCGCCCGGGGTGGTGTTCGCGGGCTTGATCCCCTTCCCCTTGAGCCGCATCCGGCGACCTGACGACGTCGCCTTGGGAATACTCATCGACACCGGCCCATGAATTGTCGGCACTTCGATCTTGCCGCCCAGTATGGCCTCATCAAGACTGATCGGCACCTCGACCTCGATATCGTTTCCGGCCCGCGTGAACAGCGGGTGCGCGCTAACCGACACTTCGACATACGCATCGCCCGCCGGGCCGCCCCCAATGCCGGGTTGCCCCTGTCCCCGCAGCCGCAAGGACTGTCCGTCGCGCACACCGGCGGGAATCGTCAGGTCAATCGTCTTTCCATCGGGCAAGGGGATGGTTCGTTTGGCCCCTGTGGCGGCATCCATGAAGTCAACATCGAGGTGATAGCGCACATCGCCTCCGCGCGCGGCAAATCCCCGGTCTGCCCCGGAACCTGCACGGGCACGCCGACCAAATAGATTGGCGAACACGTCCGAGACGTCATCGAAATCCTCGAAGCCTTGGGTTGACTGGTAACGGCGTTCGGTGTCCGCCCCGGCATACTGCTTGTAGAACTGGCGTTCGGGGCGTTCCTGTCCGCTGGCGTCGATCTCTCCCGCATCGAACCGGCGGCGTTTTTCGGGGTCGCGCAAGATGTCATAGGCCGCACCCAGTTTCTGGAACGCGGCCTCCTTGGTCTTGTCGCCGGGCGACAGGTCGGGGTGCAACGATTTCGCAAGCTTGCGATAGGCTTTCTTGATCTCGGCCTGTGTGGCGTCTTTCGATACGCCAAGCACCTCATACGGGCTGTCAGTCATCCTTCCATCGTCCTGTCCCCAATCGTCTGCCTGTTGCGATGTGTCTCATCCGCGCGTGACGTTGCGCGGCGCGGGATTGATGGCACCGCCCGGCGCCAAGTCGGCCCCCCGAAGCGCCGCGATCCGGCGTTCCAGCGGCGGGTGGCTGGCAAACAGTGCCTGCACCGTGCCCGCATTGAACGCGATTGCCCGCATCTCGTCGGGCAGGGCCGGCATGTTTCCAACCTGTCGCAAGCGTTCCAGTGCCGCAATCATGTTTTGCGGCCCCGACAGCCGTGCGCCGCCGGCATCGGCCCGGTATTCACGCCAGCGCGAAAACCACATGACGATGGCCATGGCCAAAAACCCCAGCAAGACTTCCGCGATCATCGAGACGATCCAGAACCCCGGCCCATGCCCCCGCTCGACCCGCAACACCAGACGGTCCACCAGAAAACCCGCCAGACGCGACAAGAAGATGACAAAGGTGTTCACGACCCCTTGGATCAAGGCCAGCGTCACCATATCGCCGTTGGCCGCATGGGTCACCTCATGGGCCAAAACGGCCTCCACCTGAGCACGGCCCATGTGTTCCAAAAGCCCGCTACTGACGGCGATCAAGGCACCGTCGCGGTTCCAGCCGGTCGCAAATGCGTTGGGGGAAGGGTGCTCAAAGATGCCGACGTCCGGTCGCCCGATCCCGGCACGGTCCGCCAGATCATGCACGGTCCTGACCAGCCAATCCTCGGTTGTCGTGCGTGGCGCGGTGATCACCCTGACCCCCATCGCGGTCTTCGCCATCGTCTTTGACAAAAGCAACGAGATCACTGATCCCGCAAAGCCGATGATCGCAGAGAAGATCAGCAGGGCCTGAATATTCAGATCAACGCCATTGGTCTGCAAAAGGCTGTCGATCCCCAAGATGCGAAACGACAGCGACAGCACCGCCAACACCGCAAGGTTGGTCCCCAGAAAAAGCGCCAGACGCAACATTTCTTCAGTCCTCTGCGGGTTTGCTGGGGGTGGCGCTGACCGTCACATGCGCCGGTCGGATCAGCCGCTGCCCAAGCGCGAAGCCGGGGCGGTGCAGAACCAGCACCTCTCCGGGCTTGGTCTGGTCCGTGGGTTGAATCTGCATGGCTTCGTGCAGTTCCGGGTCAAAGGGCGTGTGCTTTGGCGCGATCGTCCTGACGCCAAGCGCCCTCAAGCCGGTTTCAAAGGCCGCCTTGATGGCGTTCAGCCCCGCGAAGTGTGCGGCAATGCCGGGGGTGTCCGCATTCGGGCTGTTGCGCGCCGCCTCAATCGCAAGGGACATCGCATCGAACGCGGGTGCCAGTGCCTCGACCGCGATGATGACACCATGATCGCGCCCGTCCCGGCGGGCCGCATCCGCCCGCTTGCGCGCGTTTTCGGCCTCTGCAAGTGCGCGCTTCCACTTGTCGGTCAACTGCGCCAGTTCGGCATCCCGGTCATGGGCCATGCTGTCCTTGGTGCCATCCGGGACTGCGCCGGACTTTGCGTTGATGTCGTCCATGCTGGTTTTCCTTTCTTGCGATCACGCCCTCAGCGCACGACCAGAAAAATGCGGGCCGATCCGCGCTGAACCGTCAAGGCGATCGCCCTGTCAACGCCTTCAACCTGCTGGCGCAACTCCGCCACGGACGCGACCGGCACCTGATTGACGGCGACGATGATGTCTCCGGCTTCCAGACCCGCACGATCCGCGCGGCTGCCCGATTCCAATCGCGCGACCACGGCACCCGACACCTCTCCGAAAAACGGATCGTCGGGCAGCACGTCGCGCAATTCTGCGCCAGAAAGCCGTTCAATCCCGCGGCTGCCCGACATGGGGGCGGCAGGGGTGCCGGGGTTGCCGGGGCGCAACGTGGCAACCAAGCGCTGCGGCTGGCCGTCGCGGATGATATCCAGCTCGATCGGCCTTCCCGTCCGACGCAGGCCGATTTGACTGCGCAGGTCGGCGGACCCGGCAACAGTGCGCCCATCGATCGCCACGATCAGGTCTCCCGGCTGCAATCCGGCTTCCTCGGCGGCGCTGCCCGGTTCGACCTGTGTCACCACCGCACCGGAATCGGCCGCGATCCCCAAGGCTTCGGCAAGGTCGGGCGTGAAATCCTGAATCATCACCCCAAGCTGTCCCCGCTGAACCTCGCCAAATTCGATCAACTGGTCGACAACCGCGATGACCATGTTCGCGGGAACGGCAAACCCGATCCCGACGTTGCCACCCGAGGGGGCGATGATCGCGGTGTTGATCCCCACCAGCCGCCCGTCAAACGTGACCAGCGCGCCACCAGAGTTGCCGGGATTGATGGATGCGTCGGTCTGGATGAAATCCTCGTATCCCTCGACATTCAAGCCGCTGCGCCCCAATGCACTGACGATCCCCGATGTCACCGTCTGGCCCAGTCCGAACGGGTTCCCGATCGCCACGACGTAGTCGCCAACCTGCAACCGGTCGCTGTTGCCCAGTTCAATCGCGCTCAATCCGTCCGCATCGATCTGCAGCAGCGCAAGATCCGTTCCGGGGTCACTGCCGATCAGCACGGCATCGAATTGCCGCCGGTCCTTCAGGGTTACAACGATCCTGTCGCCGTTCTCGACGACGTGGTGATTGGTCAGGACATAACCACGCGCAGCATCGAAGATCACGCCGGATCCCGCGCTCATCTGGCGACGCTGCATCGGTTCTTGCGGCATCGGCTGGAGGTCAAAGAAACGCCGAAAGAAGGGGTCGTTGAAAAGCGGGTTCATCGCGGCCGTCCGCCGGCTTTCAACCGAAATGTTTACAACTGCGGGCGTCACTTGGGCCAGCAATGGCGCCAACGTCGGCAAACCATCCGCGTTCAGATACAACGGGCGGTCCGGGGTTTGCGCCGCCATCGGAACGGCATGGGCAAACGTCAGGATACAAACCGCCACCAATGCGCGGCCGAGACGGATAACAAGGGCTGTCATTGTCAATCTCCTTGAGACCAAAGATGGGGGTCGGGAACGGCCCGCCCCCACCTCTTCACGCGGCTTTCACCGGAATATGCTTGATCTTCGCTTGCGCCTCGGCCGTCTTGGGCAGGCTGACAGTCAGCACACCGTTCTTGAACTTCGCCTCGGCCTTGTCCGGGTCGACACCCACAGGAAGCGGCACCATCCGATAGAACGATCCGTACGCGCGTTCGGACATGTAGATCCCCTTGCGCTCTTCCTCGTGCTCGACCTTCTTTTCGCCCCTGATGGTGATGGCATTGCTCGAAAGCGAAATGTCGATGTCGTCTTCCGTCATGCCCGGCAATTCGACAGAGACGTCCACGCTTTTGTCGGTTTCGGTCACGTCGGTGCTGGGGCCAAACATGCCCCCGGCGTTGCCGTGGCCGTTCCAGCCGGATTCCACCTTGCGCCAAAAGTCCTCGAAGACGTGGTTGATGTCGCGCTGCAGCGCGAGCAGTGGGTTTGCGGTGGTGGCGGTGTCGCTCTGGGGAGTCTTTTCCTTGTCGCGGCCCCAGGGAATAAGATCGCTGATTTGCATCGTGTGTTCCTTCTTCAATGCGCTTCATCGGTTCAAAGGGCGGGTTATGCCGCCTTTACGGAAATCTTCCTCGGCTTTGCCGCGGCGGCGTGCGGCAGTTCCAGCCGCAGCACCCCGTTGGTAAATTCGGCGTTGATCTGTTTCTGGTCGATGTCTTCCGAAAGCGAGAAGACCCGAACATAGTCGCCTTCGCGGTATTCCGACGACAGCCGGCGATACCCTTTTGGCGCATGCGGTTTCACCGTGCCGCGCAGTGTCAGCACCCGACGCTCAAGCGTCACGTCCAAATCATCTGGCGCAACCCCCGGCATGTCGGCCATGATGACGGTGGTGCCGCCGCGCTCAAAGATGTCCACCGCTGGCGTGAACGCACGCCTCATTGCGTCGCCGCGACCCTCGGTCGGTGCAACTCCGCGCTCATCTGATGCCATCAGTTCTTGTGCCATGTCGTCCTCCTTTTATTTCTGACTTCGGGATCACTTGATTTGAATATGCTTGGGCTTGTCGTCCTCGGGGCGCTGCATCTCGACGGTCAGAATGCCGTTTTGAAAGCGCGCGTCGATGTGCTCGGGATCCACCCGGAACGGCAATTCGAGCGACCGCAGGAGCGACCCGTCGGCGCGTTCGTGGCGATGCCATGTGATATCGTCACCGGTTTCGGGTTCGGGATAGGTGACACGGATGGACAACATCATGTCCTTCACGGTCAACTCGATGTCCTGCACCGTCAGGCCGGGCAGTTCGGCGGTCATGACGATACTGTCCTCGCCCGCCCAGAAGTTCACCGCCGGGTAGATCGCCGCAAGACCGGGCTGGCGTGCGCCGTCCAAAAGACGGTTCATCGCACTTTGCATGCGCCGCATCTCGGCAAACGGATCGCTGTAGCTCAAGGGAAAGAAAGCTGTCTGTAGCATTTCGGTACTCCTTTTGATCAGACGGTTTGTGTCGTGCAGCGTGGTGTCGAAAAGCTCGGTCTGCGCAGGCCCGCCACGCCAGATCACAGGCCAAACGGATAGGTTTCGTCCTCGATGGTCGCTGTTTGTGTGGCAAGTGGGGTCACCGCATTGGTTTCGTCGAACCACACGAATGCATCGTATTGTTCGGGTAGGCTGGCGTGGCTGTAATGGCTCGCCCGCTCCGTTTCCGGCCGGTAGATCACGCCGATGTAGCGTTCCAGCCGGGGCTGCGACAGCAGGCGGCGGAACTCGACGGTGTGGTCCTTCCCGAAATCCCAAAGAAAGCGCTCATGATCGACGTCGTGGCACAACGCCTCATAGCTGTCGGGGCGGGGCGGGCGGACCGTCTTGATCTCTATAGGCCCGTCCCAGTCCGATGCGGCAGCGACCGTGCCCGAAGCCGTTCCAAAGCCGATCAGGGCGGCCGTATGGCCATATTCCTCGCGGCAAAGCTGACCGATGTTCAATTCACCGCGATTGCGGCCCATATCGGTATGGCGCGCATCGCCAATATGGGAATTATGCGCCCAGACGACTGCTTTCTTGTCGGGACCGGCATGGTTCAGGATCTGGCGCAAGGTCTGGAACATGTGCTGGTCACGCAGGTTCCACGACAGCTGCGATCCATAATACATCAGCCGGTAGTATTGTTCGGCATTGGCAACCAGCCGCGCGTTCTGTGCCGCATCAAAGAACCGGTCGCCGTCGTGGCGGACATACTCCAGTTGCTTCTTGAGCAGGTCGAGCAGATTTTGCGTGACGGTCTTCTCGCAAATCGAAAACCCGGGCGTCAGCGCCGCACGCCCATAGGCGGCGGGGTCGCGCGACCATGACATCAGACAGGCATAGCGCGACTTGGCCACGGCTGCCGCCACCGGATCCACACGGTCCAGATAAGACAGGACCGCCGCGATCGACGCGTTCATATTATAGAGATCGAGACCGTAGAACGCGACGCGGTCCGCCATTGCTTTCTGGGCGTTGTGTTCCCTCAGAAAGCGCGTGAATGCCTCGAACTCGACGTTGCGCCACATCCATGTGGGAAAGCGCGCAAAGGGGGTATCCTTCATCGCCTCGTGGGGGCGGTGGCGGATGTGGCGATCGACGGCTGCGGCGTCGGGCCAATCGGCCTCGACCGCCACGATCGAAAAACCATGTTTCTCGATCAGGCGCCGGGTGATCGCGGCCCGCGCACGGTAAAACTCGGACGTGCCATGCGATGCCTCACCCAACAGCACCACGCGCTTTGATCCGAAGCGGTCGAATGCTTCCGCGAACTTGGGGTCGTTGATCGCGGGCAACGGTTCCGCGCCGGCCCGCAAGATGGCTGGCGCGGATTGGTGCAGCGGTTCAGTTGCCGGCTTCAGCCGTTTGATCTCAGAGCTGCGCAGATGCGCCTTGAACCAGTCGACGGCATGGCTGACCGCGATGTCCAATGTGCCCGGCTCTTCAAACAGATGCTCCGCGCCCGCCACCAGTTCCAGCTTCTTTGGACATGTCATCGCGGCAAGGGCCTGTTTGTTCAGGGCGATGACATCGTAATCAAGGCTGCCGACAATCAGCAGGGTCGGACTTTTGACCTGCGGCAGGAAATCCATCGCCAGATCGGGGCGACCGCCCCGCGACACCACCGCCGCGACCCGGTTCTTGAGTTCGGCCGCCGCCACCAGCGCCGCCCCGCCGCCCGTGCTGGCCCCAAAAAGACCCAACGGAAGATCCTCGAGATCTGGTTCCGACGTGGCCCAGATGGATGCCTCGACAACCCGCTCGGCAAGCAGGGGGATGTCAAAGACGTTGCGGCGGTCGTGCCCTTCCTCAGGTGTCAGCAGGTCAAACAAAAGCGTCGCGAACCCTTCCGCGTTCAGTTTGTCCGCGACATATGTATTTCGCGGGCTGCGTCTGCTCGACCCACTGCCATGCGCAAACAAGACAACGCCTTGCGGATTGGGCGGAACCGTGAGGTCGCCGATCAACCCCAGCGGGGGGATGGTGACCTGACGTTTGTGAATGCGGCCCTTGGACTTGTCGGGCGCATCGTCGGCGCGTGCGGAAACCTGAGCCAGAAGGGCGACGGTTTCATCATCCGTCAGCTGGTGAAAGTCGTGGTAAAAACCGCCGACGCCCCGAAATGCGGTAGCCGGGTTCAGGCAGACAAGATCGTCGGTCTGGCTGGCGATGTCATCAAGCGCCTGTTGCGGGGCAACCGGAAGGGCGACCACGATCCGGGCTGGCTTGCTGCGTTTCAGCCCGATCAATGCCGCCTTCATCGTGGCGCCCGTCGCCAGCCCGTCATCCACCACCACGACGCATCGCCCGCGTGGGTCAAGCCGTGGCCGATCGCCCAGATACCGGGCCTTGCGGCGCGCAAGTTCGGCGCGTTGCTCGGCAACGGCCTGCGACACATAGGCGTCATCGGCGCCTGACATGCGCCGCACGTCTTCATTGATCACGATCTCGCTGTGCGCACCCTCCACGATTGCGCCCAACGCGACCTCGGGATTGCGCGGCGCGCCGATCTTGCGCACTAAAAGCAGGTCAAGCGGCGCGCCAAGCCTTTTGGCGACCTCGATCCCCACCGGCACACCGCCACGGGGCAGCGCAAAGATCAGCGGTCGATCCAGCCCCATCCCGGCGAGTATCTCGGCCAGTTTCCGGCCAGCATCGGCGCGATCAACGAATTTCGTGACGACATGTTCCATGGGCTGGAAATTACCTGATCCGGGGTGCCGGGGGATTGAGGTTTGTCAATCTCGGCGCGTGTTTCGAACGCGCTGCGGCCGGGTCAGGGAACCAGCACCGCCGCGCCCTGCAGGTGGCCCTTGCGCAGGTCATCCAAGGCAAGATTGGCATCTTCCAACGGATAGGGCGTGGTCTGTGTCTGCACGCCTGCCCGCGCGGCCAGCGGAAAGAACGCATCGCCGTCCTGCCGTGTCAGGTTGGCAACCGACATCACCTGCCGCTCGTGCCACAGATCGGCATAGGGAAAGGACGGAATATCGCTCATGTGAATGCCCGCGCAAATGACCCGGCCGCCCTTGCGCACCGCTTTCAAGGCCGTGGGGATCAGCGCGCCCACCGGGGCAAAGATGATCGCGGCATCCAGCAAAACGCCGGGCGAGGCATCCGACCCTCCGGCCCAGACAGCGCCCAGTTGGCGGGCGAAGTCCTGCGCGGGCCGGTCGCCCGGTCTGGTAAAGGCATAGACGTCGCGGTCTTGCCAGACTGCGATCTGGGCAAGGATATGCGCCGCCGCGCCAAACCCGTAGAACCCCAATCGCGGGGCATCGCCCGCCATCGCATAACTGCGATACCCGATCAGTCCGGCGCAAAGCAGCGGGGCCAATCCGACCGGGTCTGCATCTTCGGCCAAAGCGAACACATACGCCGCGTCTGCCACGCATTCATCGGCATAGCCGCCGTTCAGGGTGTATCCCGTGAAACCGGGCGCATCGCACAGGTTTTCACGCCCCGCGCGGCAGTGCGGGCATTGACCACAGGTGCGCCCCAACCAAGGGACCCCGACGCGCTGGCCTGCCGCAAGCCCGTGGACTTCCCTCCCGATTTCGGTGATCCGACCGACAGTTTCATGTCCGGGGATCAACGGCAGCACAGGGTTCTTCAACTCTGCATCGACAATATGCAGATCCGTTCGGCAAACACCGCATGCCTCGATCCGCAGGCGGACCTGTCGGGGGCCACAGGCAGGCGATGCAAGCTGTTCAAGTCGAAGCCGGGTTGCCCCGTCGTGCAGAACCATCGCGCGCATCGCATTCCTCCCGTGGACAGGCCCGTGTTCTAGCCCGCTTTCGGCGCGCGGCACTGATGGGGATCAATTGAACGGTCCGGCCGCCGGTTCACGATGCCGCCACGATCAGCAGATTTCTGCCGTGTGCTGACACGTGCGCGCCCATCTTGATGACGATCAATCGCCGCCCTGACATCGCCCTTAGGAAATTGGCTAGTTGTCGGGCCTTTGCGGAGGGAGGTAAAAAAGCTGCAATGAACAACAAGGATTGCGTTCACGACATCATCAGACAGCTAAGCCCTGGAAACCGCTCCCGTCAGTTTCGTGGCCAGATATCGCGATATGAACTGCCGCTGGAGTTCCAGAAATACCTGCACGTTCTGGGGCCGACGCCCAAACGGTGCCTTGAGACCCTGACCGATCTGGGGCTGTCGGACGCTGATATCGCGCGTTACTACAACATGCCGCGCCGCGCCGTCACCGATCTCCGGCAAATCTGGAAGATTGACGGGATCGTCTGACCTCGCTCAGCGCAGGGTGGCATCACAGCCGGACAGGCCGCCCGTCAAGTTCACCTGACGGTCAAGACGCTGCATTGCGCATTGTGCAGCACTTTTTGCGACACGCTGCCCAACACGGTCCGTGTGATCACCCCAAGCCCGCGTGATCCGACGACGATCATGTCGGCCTTGAATGCGGTGGCGGCACCAAGAATTTCGTCTGCGTAATCGCCGCTGCGCACCGAGGTCTTGATATTCTTGGCGCCCTGTTTGGCACAGCGCAGTTTCGCGCGCTTGACGATCTGCTCGCCCAGTTCCGAAATGATGCTCAGGAACCTCGGGTCCGTCGCTTTGGCACCCAAGACATCGGGGTGACTTCCCGTGACATAGGCGATGCCGGGTGAGACGGTCGTATAGGCTTCTTTGACAAGGTGTTCGACCTCGGCCATGCGCACCAACTCGTCCGACGGGCGCCCGTGCATCATCACATGCACGATGAACAGATCGGCGCTCAGTCGGCTTGCCAACTCTGCCGCGATGTCGGCGGCGCGATCCGCATTGAGGGAGCCGTCAGCGGCCAGAAGGATTTTGCCGATCATTGCCTTGTTCCTTGCGTGGGGTGAAATGGGATGTGCCCGTGCCCGTTGCCCGTGCGTCCAGATCGCTGGTGGCGACCAATGCGGGGCGCTGGCCTTTGACAACGCGCGTGCGCGCGCTGCGTTCCGACTGCGGGTAGAGATAATCGCGCGTCAGCGGAACGGCATCGACGCGCCGGGCCAACTGAAACTGGTAGACGGCCTGCGGGCCATAGCGAAAGGTCTGCTCGCATGCCGCAAGATAGAAGCGCCACATCCTGACAAAGCGTTCATCGTACATCGCCGCGACTTCATCTTCGTGCGCCGCAAAACGGTCGTACCAGTGGCGCAGCGTATAGGCGTAATGCAGCCGCCAGCATTCGATATCCGTGGTCCACAGTCGGGCGCCCTCGACGGCGGCCATCACTTCGGAAACGGGCGGGATGTATCCGCCGGGAAAGATGTATTTGGCAATCCATGGGTTTGTCGCCTCTGGCGGGGCGGCCCAGCCGATCGTGTGGATCAACGCAACCCCGTCGGGTGTCAGGCGATTGCGGATCGTCTGGAAATACGCATCGAAATGCCGGATGCCGACATGTTCGAACATCCCGACCGACACGATCCTGTCGAAGTTGCCTTCGACGTGGCGATAGTCGCAAAGCCGGAAGTCAACCTGATCCGATAACCCGTCTTGCTTGGCGCGCCTGGTCGCAAAGGCATGTTGCTCTTCCGACAACGTTACGCCGACAACGCGTGCACCGTAATCTCTGGCCAAGCTCAGCGCCATGCCGCCCCAGCCGCAACCGATATCCAGCACGCTCATGCCCGGTTCGATCAGCAGTTTGCGCGCGATGTGCTCTTTTTTGTGCGCTTGCGCCTGTTCCAAGGTTTCGTTCGGGTCCCTGAAATAGCCACAGGAATATTGGCGGTCATCGTCGAGAAACAGATCATAAAGCTGCCCCGAAAGGTCATAGTGATGCGCCACGTTGCGCCGCGCACGTTGCACGACGTTGTTTTGCGCCAGCCCGCGCAGGCTTGTCCGCGTGTTCCGCAGCAGCTTTTGCCACCAGATCGGGTGCGCATCCACTCGCCGCATGTTGCGAACGATCAACGCCAACAGGCCCTGCAGATCGCCATCATCGACGGTGAGCGTGCCGTTCATATAGGCCTCGCCCACCGCCATCTCCGCGTTCAAGGCCAGCTGTCTGACCGTCGCCCGGTCGTGGATCCGCACCGTGATCGGCGCGCCGGTCCGGTCGCCATACTGCCGGACATCACCATCGGGCATCACGACGCGCAGAGACCCGTCTTGCAAGATGGACTTCAGCATCCAGTCAAGCGGGTGTTTCAAAAGCAGGCTCATGGCGACACTTCTTCTGTTGTTTCAAGACTCGGCGGGAACTTGCCTGGGCAGGGGTGGCGGCGCGTCCAACATGCCTTGTTCGCGCGATCTGCGGGTCGGGAACGGCAACATCCGATCAAGACCGCACGCGAGGGGCCGGAAACCGTTCGGGAAAAGGAAAGCCCAAGGTCGAATGAATGCCCCGCAAGGTGATTGAAATGGCATGGTGCATGCCCTCACGCTTAGTCCGCCGGATGCGGGGCCGGTTGATTTCCATCAATTGGCGCGGCGGTTCTGCGTCTAGATTTTGAACATCGGATGTCGTCGGCTGCAGCAAATGCAGCATCGGCGCCGCCCCCCGAACGCATGCACCACATTGAACCGACCACAGGGTCATCGCACCCGGTTCCGAGTGTCGAAAACCTTGCAGCAGGAAGTATCGCATATGATCACCAGTTCGCGGCAGAAAACGGAAGCTGTGCCAACCCACCCCGCGCACGCGAACCATGCCGCCGCGCCGTCCGATGTTCTGGTGTTCATCGAAGATCCCACCGTGCCCCCGCCAAGCCTCCGTCACGCGCAAAAGGTGGCTGGCGCACTTGGGGGAAAGGTGGTGCTGATCCATGTGCAATGCCGTTCCGACGATGACGATGGCCCCATTGATCCGATCAAATGGGACATTCGGAAACAAAAGGCGATGAACTGGCTGACGCGGCTGGTTCAAAGCGCCGATGACGCCGACGCACCATGCGAGGCCAAGCTCCTTGAGGGGCCGTGCATCAGGCAGATCCAGTCCTACCTTGAAAAGCATCAGGTCGACATTGCCGCCACCATGCGATCGCACGGCGACAACCCGTGGCATCTCAGCGAGACGTGTTGGGGCGTCTTGTCGTCCCGCAGCGCCGCCGTCTTGATGATCCCTGCGGAAACCCAGATCGCGGCGGACAAGCCGTATCTTCGGATATTGGTGCCCCTCGACGGGTCGGCGCGCGCCGAAATGGCCCTGCCCAAGGCGATCAGGCTGGCCAAGGCGGAAACTTCGGAATTGATGCTTTGCTACGTCGCCCCCGAACCCGGTCTGACGGAATTCGGCGGCAGGGATCAAGAAGCCCAGCGCCTGCACGACATGGTGCGCAAAAGGAATGAACAGGCCGGCAAGACCTATCTTGCCGGCATCAAGAACCGGCTTGCACACAATGGCCTGAAGATCACGACCAGCATTTCCCGCAGCGGCGATGCCCGCCGGGCGCTGATCGATGCGGTGACACAGCACAAGGCGGATTTCGTGGTCATGGCGACCCATGGGCAAAGTGGCCACAAGGATGTGCCCACCGGCGATGTGGCGCGGTTTGTTTTCGACCGGGCCGATGTTCCGGTGTTGCTGGTGCGCTACCGAAACGGCCGCGACGGCAATCACGCGTTTGGCAATGTGGCGTCGACGGGGGTCAGACAGCCGGCCGGCACTGACTGATGAACGAAGTGGGCAAGACCCCGCGTGCCCCACGGACCGCACCGCAAACCGCCCCCTCGCGCCACGTTGTCGGGCCGGGGCGACCGACCTTGCTGGACAGCTATCGCAACTTGCTGCTGCTGGATGACTGGTTCGAACGGGTGCGCCGCTATTGCAAGGACCCGCCGCCCGATCACGCGCGCGCCGCGGACTGGATATTGGACAACGATTATCAGGTCCTGCGGGGTCTGCGCCGCCTGAAGGAAGACCTGCCGCGGCATTTCTACGACAAGCTTCCAGCGCTTGCCGGCCCCAAGGACGCCCGCCCGCCGCGCATCCTTGCCGTGGCTCAGGCGGCGTATGACGGTTTGGGCCCGCAGATCACACTGACGGCCCTGACGGATTTCATCGCGCACTACCAAGAATCCGCAGACCTCACCAATGCGGAACTCTGGGCGATGCCCTCCATGCTGCGGCTGGTCTGCATGGAACGGTTCATCGACGCGGTCGCCACGTTGGCCCCGGACCTGATGCCGCCCGTGCGGCTCAGCGCGGGGACCTTGGCCAAGACAGATGTCCCGCCCGTGGATCGCCTTGCAAAAGCGATCACGAACCTGATCACCATCGATGCCATCAAATGGCGGGACTTTGTCGATGACGTCAGTTGCATCGAAGCGGAACTGTCAAGGGATCCGGCGGGTGTCTACCCGACCATGACCTTCGAAACCCGCAACCGGTATCGCCGCGTGGTCGAGGAATTGGCCCAGCGATGCGACAAGACCGAAGCCGATGTGGCGCGCGCGGCGGTCGCCCTGTCGCAAACACATGACAACGAAGACCGGTCCGGTCATGTCGGCTACGTTTTGATCGGCGATGGATGGCCCGCGCTTGAGGACACCCTTGACGCTCGCGTCTCGTGGCGTCTGACCATGAAACGCATGCTCTCGCGTCACAAGGGCAAGCTTTATGCCGCAGGACTGGTGTTGCTTGTGGCCGCCGCAATCTCGGTCTCGGTCCTCTATCTTTGGCGGCATGATGCGACGGCGTGGCAATGGGTGGTCGGGCTGGCCCTGTCGTTTCTGCCTGCAACGATCCCAAGCGTGTGGTTCGGTCACTGGATCATCACCCGCTTCAGCAGCCCGCAGGTTTTGCCCGAGATGGATTTTTCAAAGGCAATCCCGCGCGACTGCGCAACCGCCATCGTGATCCCCGTCATCGTCGCTTCCGAGGCCGAGGTGCATACGATCGCGGAAAAGATCGAGGTGTTGCGCGCCGCAAACCCTGATCCTGCGTTGCGGTTTGTGGTCCTGTCCGATCTTGCCGACGCGCAATCCGAAAGCCTGCCCGAAGACGCCCGCATCGAAACCGCGCTACAAGACCGGATCGATGCCCTCAATCGCAGGCACGCGGCGGGCACGGGACTGCCGTTCGCGTTGTTGCATCGCCGCCGCAGGCACAATCCCGTCGAAGGTTGCTGGATGGCGTGGGAACGCAAGCGCGGCAAACTTCACGATTTCAACCGCTACGTGCTTGCCCAAGGGCAGGATGCATTCGACGTGGTCGCGGGGCCTGTCGAAACCCTGCGCGGCATCCGCTACGCGATCACGCTGGATGCCGACACGCAACTGCCGCCGGGGACGGCGGCGCGCCTTGTCGGCATGTTGGCCCACCCGCTCAACCGGGCCGTCATCAATCCGCAAAGCGGGCGGGTCGTCGCGGGGCATGCCATCTTGCAGCCGCGGATCGAGATTTTGCCAAAGCTTGGCAGGGGCACGCATTTTACCCACCTCTACGGGGGCGATACCGCCATTGATATCTACAGTCGCGCGGTGTCGGACGTGTATCAAGACCTGTTCGGCACCGGTCTTTATGTCGGCAAGGGCATCTACGATATCGCGGCCCTGCATCGCAGCATGGCGGGCCGGATCCCGGATAATCACATCCTCAGCCATGATCTGTTCGAAGGGCTGCACGGGAGGGCCGCGCTGGTCAGCAACATCGTGCTCTACGAAGATCTGCCCGCAACCTATCCTGAATTCGCCATGCGGCACCATCGCTGGATGCGCGGCGACTGGCAACTGGTGCCTTGGCTGGGTCGCAGGGTGCCGCGCGCCGATGGCGGAACAACGCCCACGGGCTTTTCCGTGCTCGATCGCTGGAAAATGGTCGACAACCTGCGCCGCAGCCTGATGCCACCGGCGCTGCTGCTGTTCTTTCTGGGGGGCTGGCTGCTGCTTCCCGGCAGTGCCCTGATCTGGACGGTCTTGGCGCTCGCGGCCCCCGGCAGCTATCTGATCGGAGAGATGTTCGCCGTTGCGACAGGCGGCATTCGCAAGGGCACATTTGGCAGTGCCGTGCATACCATCCGGGCCAAGGGCGGGCGCTGGTTCTTCTTGATCGTGTTCCTTGCCAGCGACACGCTGATCGCGCTCGATGCCATCTTCCGAACGCTGTGGCGGGTTTTCATCACGGGCCGGAACCGGCTTGAATGGACCTCTGCGGCACACGCATCGCGCAGGCTGTCGCAGCAAAGTATCCGCCGGTCGTCGTGGCGGTTGATGTGGCCGTCGTCGGCGTTCGCGATGTTGCTGGCGGCGCATCTGGCGCTGTTCGATCTACAGGGGTTCTGGCCTGCGGTTCCGGTCCTGCTGCTTTGGCTGATCGCGCCGGAAATCTCGGTCTGGAGTGCGCGCCCCCGATATTTCCGCGCCGAGGCGCTCAGCACCCGGCAGCGCGCGTTTCTGACCCTCGTTGCGCGCCGCACGTGGCATTTTTTCGAGACCAACGTGGGGCCAGCGGATAACTGGCTGCCACCCGACAACGTGCAGATAGGTGACCACGAGATCGTGGCGCACCGGACGTCGCCCACCAATATCGGCATGTTCCTTGTATCGGCATTGGCGGCGCGCGACCTTGGCTTCATCACCACAAGCGATTTCGTAGCGCGTGGGCGCAACACCATCGACACCCTCGGGAAAATGGCGTCGTATCGCGGTCATCTGCTGAACTGGTACGATACGCAGACACTTGAGCCGCTCGAGCCGCGCTACATCTCCGCCGTGGACAGCGGCAATCTGGCCGTATCGTTGGTCACGCTCAAGCAGGGCTGCCTCGAACTGATCGCGCGCCCCGTGGTCACGCCTGAAAATTTCACCGGTCTTGAGGCGACGCTGGATCTGCTGTGCGCGGCGCTGCGCGATGCGCCGGGGCAAGACCATTCGCCTCTTGCCGTGACCGAGGCCGCGATCCGCGATGAAATCGCGCGCGCCGCGACGTCGCCGCTGTTGTGGCAAGCCGGATTTACCGCGCTCGGTGGCGCGCATTGGCAGGCGCTTGAAAAACACGCCCTCGACGCGATCGAAAAATCGCCCGGTCTGTCCGAAGCGAAGGCGGCGGATATCACCACATGGCTGGAACGCTTCCAGCATGACCTGCATGCGACCGCGCGCGATATCGACAGCTTCATGCCGTGGTTGGCGGTGATCGCGGATTGCCCCGATGCATGCGCATCTGCAGCCCGCGACATCGCGGACCAATTGCATGGCGCGGATACCTTGGCGGACGGCATGGCGTCGGCCAAGGCTCTCATCACCATCCTCGACGGCTGGCGCGCGGCCCATCCCGACATGGCCAGCCACACCAAGGGCTGGCTGGATCAACTGGCTGCGGCGGCGCAACTTGGTCTTGCCCGGCAAGACGCCCTGCGCGATGCGCTACGCGATCTTGCCGCCAAGGCCGATCAACTGGCCTTTGGCATGGATTTCGCGTTTCTTTATGACACCGCGACAAGGCTGTTCTGGATCGGCTACAACCAGAGCCTTGGGAAGATGGACACCAGCCACTATGACCTTCTGGCCACCGAGGCGCGTCTTGCCAGCTACTTTGCAATCGCCAAGCATGACGCGCCGATAGAACACTGGTTCGCGTTCAGTCGCCCGATCACGCGGCTTCAGGGCAAGCCGTCGATCCTGTCGTGGAACGGCTCGATGTTCGAATACCTCATGCCGCCGCTTTTTCTCCCCAGTTACCGTGATACCCTGCTGGGAGAGAGCGAGTTGACCGCGGTTGATTTCCAACGGGCCTATTGCCGGGAACGGGGCGTGCCTTGGGGCATATCCGAGTCCGCCTTCAGCGCGACGGACGCGGGCGGCACCTATCAGTATCGCGCCTTTGGCGTGCCGGGTCTGGGCATTCGCAGGGGGCTGATCGACGATCTGGTAATCGCGCCCTATGGCTCGGCGCTTGCGCTTTGCGGATGGCCGGAAACCGCCGCCTTGAACCTCGAAACGCTTGCCGAGCTTGGCGCGCTCACGCGCTATGGCTTTATCGAGGCGCTGGATTTCACCCCTGACCGGGTCACGCCGGGGCGGGCATTTATCCCTGTCACGACGTTCATGGCGCATCATCAGGGCATGGTTCAAACGGCCATCGTCAACGCATTGCGCGACGACATCATGGTTCGCCGTTTTCTGCGGGAAACCTCGATCCGGGCCATGGATCTGTTGTTGCAGGAACGCGTGCCGTGGGATGTGCCACTGGAACGCGGGCGCGTGGATGAAATCTGGGACCATCCCGCCGACACCAACCCCGCGCCCGAACTTGCGCCATGGGTGCCGTCGCTCCATTTCGTGGTGCCGCAGGTGCATCTGTTGGGGAACGGGCGCATGTCGTCCCTGATGACGGCAAGCGGCGGCGGCGGGCTCAGCTTGCAAGACACCGCCCTGACGCGATGGCAGCCGGACCCCACCCGCACGACCCATGGCCTTTGGATATACCTGCAAGATGTCGAACGCGACACGCTGTGGTCACTTGGGTCCGCCCCCACGGGACGGGCCGACGCCCAGACCAGATGTGTGTTTCATCAGCACATGGTCGAACTGTTGCGTCGCCATGACGGGATCGTTGCGCGCATGGATGTGACGGTCGCCCCCTTCGATGACGTCGAGATACGTCGCGTGACCCTGATAAATGAGGGCGAGGGCGAGCGGACCATTGATCTGACGACATATGCCGAGGTCGTCTTGGCCCCCGCGCCGGAAGATGAACGGCACCCGGCCTTCAGCAAGCTGTTCGTGCACAGCGATTATCTGCCGGACGATCAGACCTTGGTGTTCACCCGCAGGCCGCGCCGCCCCGAAACACGGCCCCCCGTCTTGTTGCACAAACTGGTCGCTGACGGCCCCGATATCGCCGTCACCGCATGGGAAACGGACCGCCACCGGTTTGTGGGCCGCAACCGCAGCGCGCGCGCGCCCGAAGGTCTGCGAACCGGTCTTGGCAATACCACCGGTTGGACGCTTGACCCGGTAATGGCGCTGCAGGCGCGGGTGACGTTGAAGCCGATGGAAACCCGGCAGTTGGTTTTCCTGACCGTTGCCAGCACATCTATCCGAAAGGGGCTGCAGGTGGCACAAAGCTATCCCATGGGCGCAATCGATCATGTGTTCCGCGATGCCTTGGCCGAAGCCGCCCGAACCGTGCACAAGCTTGGGATCGCGGCGGATCATTTGCCGGAACTGCAAGTGCTGTCATCCTTGCTGGTCCATGTGCATCAATCTTTCCGGACGGCGCGTGCGACAGACATCGAATGGGGCGGGCAACCCGATCTCTGGCGCTTCGGCATCTCCGGCGATTTTCCGATCCTGTTGCTCAAGCTGTCGAACGGCGAAGGCTCCGCGCTTCTGGACATACTGGTGCGGGGGCAATGCCTCTGGCGGCAGACCGGTCTCAAGGTCGATCTTGTCATTCTGCGGCAAGACGCGACCAGTTACGAGGAACCGCTGCGCGACCGGATCCTGGCCATCGTCAACGATACCAATACCGCCAGTCGGCTGGGCATGGCGGGCGGTATCCACCTTGTTCCCGGCGACCAGCTGGCAGCCCCCGTCCGGCGCGGGATCGAGGCTGCGGCGCATGTCGTGCTGCAGGACGAAAACAAGACCCTGAGAGAGATTCTCGACAGGGTGCTGGACATCGACGACATCCCGCCGCCCTTCACGCCGGAGCCATCCGTCCCGTATGATCCCGTGCCGCCCCTGACACGGCCCGATAACCTGCTATTCGACAATGGGTATGGCGGCTTCGACCCTGAGACCAGCGATTATCTGATCCACCTGTCCGCAGGTCTGCGCACCCCCGCGCCTTGGTGCAATGTTCTGGCCAACGATGATTTCGGGTGTCTGGTCAGCGAGGCGGGCCTTGGCGCGACATGGTCCCTGAACAGCGGCGAACACCGCCTGACGCCGTGGTCGAACGACCCGGTCGCCGACGTGCCCGGCGAAGTGGTCTACCTGCGGGACGAGGCCGACGGCAAGGTCTGGACCACGACGCCACTCCCGATGGGCCAAGCCACCACCTGTCAGATACGCCACGGGCCCGGCATGACCGAATGGAGGCAAAACAGTCACGGACTGGAGCAACACCTCACCGCATGCGTGCCCCCCGACGACGCCGTCAAACTCGTGCGGCTGCGTCTTCGGAACCCATCGGGGCAAGACCGCCGCATCTCGGTTACGTATTATGCCGAATGGGTGCTTGGCGCCCTTTGCAGCGTCGCGCGCCCGCATGTCGTCAGCCACTTTGATGCCGGGTTGGGGGCGATTATCGCGCGCAATCAATGGAACCCGGAATTCGCCGCCCGCATCGCCTTCCTGACCGCCTCGACAGATCCGCTCAGCGTGTCGGGCGACCGCAATGATTTCCTTGGCCAATATGGTGACGTGTCCGCCCCCGCAGGGTTGTGGCGTTGGGATCTGGGTGGGCACTTTCCGTCAGGTGGCGATGCCTGCGCCGCGTTCCAAGTGCATCTCGACATCCCCGCAGGACAGCACGCCGAGGTCGTCTTCGCCATGGGCGAGGTTGGCAATTCAGATGATCTGGCCCCGGCCATCGCCAGATGGCGTGATGCCGCCCAGACAGATCGCGCCATGCAGGCGACGCGCGCGGTCTGGGCAAAGCGGCTTGGCGGCGTTCAGGTGAAAACCCCGGACCCCGGTTTTGACCTGATGATCAACCGATGGCTGCCCTATCAGAACCGGTCATGCCGGATCATGGCGCGCGCGGGGTTCTATCAGGCGGGCGGCGCCTTTGGCTTTCGTGATCAACTGCAGGATGTTCTTGCGCTTCTGATCTGCGATCCCGACTGTGCGCGCCAACATATCTTGTTGGCCGCCCGCTATCAGTTCGAGGCGGGCGATGTGCTGCATTGGTGGCATCCCCCCGATGGGCGTGGCGTGCGCACGCGCTGCTCGGACGACTATATTTGGCTGGCCTACGTCACCGCGCGCTACGTGGTGGCCACCGGCGACACCAATATCCTTGACGAACGGGTTCCGTTTCTCGCGGCCCCTGATCTGCGGCCCGAAGAATACGACCGCTACGCGCTGTTTGACCACGCCGAGCCGGGCACGCTCTACGATCATTGCGTCCGCGCGCTTGATCGCATGATGTCGACCGGGATCCACGGCCTGCCGCTGATGGGCAGCGGTGACTGGAACGATGGCATGGACCGGATCGGCGACAAGGGGCAGGGCGAAAGCGTCTGGCTGGCGTGGTTCCAGATTGCCACCGTGGCGATCTTTGCCCCGATTGCGCGTCGCGCCGGGCACGTCGATGATGCGGATCGCTGGGGCGCGCATTCCAATGCCCTTGCAAACGCGATTTCGTCACATGCATGGGACGGCAACTGGTATCTGCGGGCCTTTGACGATGACGGCCTGCCGTGGGGGTCGGCCGCGAATGCGGAATGCCGGATTGATCTGATCGCGCAGGCGTGGGCGGTTCTGTCCGGACTGCCCGTGGATGCCCGCACCTGCCGTGCATTGCAATCGGCCGGCGAGGCCCTTGTTGATCCACAGGCCCGCCTGATCCGGCTTCTTACGCCGCCGTTTGACAAGACCGACCGCGATCCGGGCTATATTCGCGCCTATCCACCCGGCATCCGGGAAAACGGTGGCCAGTATACCCATGCCGCCGTTTGGTTGGGCATGGCGTATGCGGCCATCAAGGACGGCAATCTTGCCCATCAGGTGTTTGACATAATCAATCCCATCCGGCGCGCGTCGGACCAGCAAGCCGCAGATCGGTATCGCCGCGAACCCTATGTGTTGGCCGGCGATGTGTCGGGCGTTGGCGCGCAGACGGGGCAGGGCGGCTGGTCGTGGTATACCGGCGCTGCGGGTTGGGCGCTACAGCTTGGCCTTGGGGGCATATTGGGCGTGACGCCCGAAAATGGCGCGGTACGGATTGATCCGTGCCTGCCGACCGCGTGGGGGCGTGCCGGGGTGGTGCTTGATGGGGAAAATGGCTGCCTCGACATCACGATCGACGATCCCGATCATGTTGGCCACGGCCAATGCGTGATTGCCGTGGATGACAACATCGTTGCTGGGCCGCTCTTGCCGTTTCCCGGAACGGGCAAGACCAGTCAGGTGGTCGTCACCCTGAAACCGCACGCCCCGCCCGCAGGCATGGACGCTGACATCTTGTAACCCCGGGGTGGCCCCTGCGCGGCACCGCGATGCGTTGATCACGGTCAAGTCTGGCCGACGTTTTGCTGCGATCATTCCTTGCACCCCAAGTGATGAACAGGGCCCCCAGATGGCGCACAAGCAGATCTTGTTTCATTCCGCAGCACGCGAGAAATTGCTGCGCGGCACCAGCGCGTTGGCCGATGCCGTCCGCATAACACTGGGCCCAAAGTCGAAATCGGTCCTGATCCAGAAGAAATTCGGCCTGCCGATTGTCTGCAATGACGGCGTGACCATAGCCAAGGAAATCAGCCTCAAGGACCCAGAGGAGGATCTTGGCGCCCAGATGCTGCGTCAGGCCGCTGAAAAGACCGGCGAAGCCGTCGGCGATGGCACAAGCACGTCAACCATTCTGGCCCACGCCATTTTCACCGACGGCGTCCGCAACGTTGTAGCGGGCGCCAGCGGGATCGAGATCAAGCGCGGCCTTGATCAGGCGCTGGACATTGCCCGCAAACATCTCAAGGACCTCTCGAAACCGGTGTTGACCCGCACCGAGAAAGAACAGGTGGCGACCATATCGGCGCATAATGACGCCTTTGTCGGCAAGATGGTGGCCGATGCGATCGCGAAAGTCGGCGATGACGGCGTGATCACGGTCGAGGATTCCAAGACCACCGAAACCATCCTCGAAGTCGTCGATGGACTGCAGTTCGATCGCGGGTTCATCTCGCCCTACTTCGTCACCAACCCCGACAAGATGGAGGCGGTCCTCGAAGAGCCCTATGTCTTTCTGAGCGACCGGAAGATCACCAACATGAAGGATTTCCTGCCCCTGCTTGAGCAGGTCGTGCAAAGTGGCAAGCCGCTGTTGGTGGTGGCCGAAGACATCGACGGCGAAGCGCTGGCGACGCTGGTGATCAATCAACTGCGCGGGACGCTGCGCTGCCTCGCGGTGAAAGCCCCCGGATTTGGTGACAGGCGCAAGGCGATGCTGCAGGACATGGCCATTCTGACCGGAACGCTGGTGCAGTCGCCGGATCTTGGGATAAAGCTGGAAAACGTCAAACTCGAAGACCTCGGTCGCGCCGAGCGTGTCCGGTCCGACCGCGAGGCGACCACGATCATCGGCGGTGCCGGGGACAAGGCAGGCATAGACGCAAGGGTCCGTCAGTTGCGGGCCGAGATCGACACCACGAAAAGCGAGTATGACCGCGAAAAGCTGCAAGATCGGCTGGCCAAACTGTCAGGCGGGGTTGCGGTGATCCGCGTCGGCGCGCCGTCCGAGGCAGAAATCGCCAGCCGCAAGGAAGCCCTCGATGACGCTATCAATGCTACCAAGGCAGCGATTCAGGAAGGAATCGTACCGGGTGGCGGTCTTGCCCTGTTGCGCTGCGTCAAACCGATCGAGGCCGCCGAGGCCAAGGCCCATGGCGATGTCAGAACCGGACTTGAAATCATGCGCCGCGCGCTCAGCGCGCCAACCCGCCAGATCGCGGAAAATTCCGCGGTGGATGGGGGTGTCGTGGTGGCGCGGATGCTAGAAAGCAAAGGGGCCGTGGGCTTTGACGCCGCGCGCAACGAATATGTCGACCTGATCAAGGCAGGCATCATCGACCCGACCAAGGTTGTCCGCGTGGCCCTTGAAAACGCGGTGTCCGTGGCCAGCATCTTGCTGCTGACCGAAGCGACGATGACCGACCTGCCGGAACCCGAAAAGCCGATGTCGCGTGATATGGGCATGGAGATATAGGCGGTGCGATCTTCAGTCCGGGCCGCTTTCTGGTGCCGGGGGGATATAGGTGGCGTATTCCAGCTTGGGCTCCAAGGCGACCGCGCCAAGTATGACCACCGGGCAACGCGCCACATCCAGAACCGCGCGCAACTGTTCCCTGTCGCGCACGGGGCCGCGCTTCATGTCGATGACGATGGTCTGGGCGTTTGTGCGCGCCATTTGCGTCAGCGCCGCGTCCAACGTGCCAAACCGGGAATTGCGGGCCCGCGGCCAAGGGATGTCGGCCTTGCCGACCGAAAAGATCGCCAGTCCCGTAGCCAACCGCCGCGCCAGCATCGCCGAGAACCGCAGCGCCTCGTCGTCGCCCGCAGACGGGCTTCCCAGAAATATGACGCTGCCGGGCACCACGTGAATCGTGCGGTTGCCAAAGATCAGCACATCCCACGCGCGTCCGACGTCGATGAAACACTCAAGCAGGTCGCCCGTCTGGCGCTCGAACGTCCACTCCATATGCGGCGGTCTGGCGATATCGGCCAACCGCCTGCGAAACGCATTGGCATCCGCATTCAGAAGGGTGCGCAACTGGGCCGATGACGGGGCCATCATCACCGCGCCACTGCTGGAGATGATGCGCTGGTTCGGCAGCCTGTACGTGTCCATCACGTCAGCCTCCTCAATCAGCAAACCACCAAGATCGGCGATCATTTCCTCTGCCAGCCGTGCGGCGATGTGCAAGGCGGCCTGCGCATCGACAAACGACCCCGCTCCGACAAGCACGCGCGTCTTTCTCTGGGCCATGGTGCTACTCCGCTGTGGTCACATCCTCGGCCTGATCGGGTTTGTTGGTGAAAAGCTTTCGCGTCTGCGCGAAAGACCGCAACTTGCCCTCGACCAGTGCATTGATTGTCTCTGGGGGGAAATTCCCGTGGCGGTCTCTGTGTCCGGCGATCCGCCCTGTCAGAATTTCGATCCCGTCATTTATCGTCTTCACGGGGATGACACGGAATTTCTCGTTGGCTGCGGCCTCCACGACATCGGGGCGCAACATCAGGTGTTCGACGTTGGACGCAGGGATCAACACGCCCTGCCTGCCGGTCAGCCTGCGGGCCTTGCAGGTGTCAAAAAACCCCTCGATCTTCTCGTTCACGCCACCAATCGCCTGCACATCGCCCATCTGATTGACAGACCCGGTAACGGCAATCCCTTGCTGGATCGGCACCCCCGACAACGCCGACAACAGCGCATAAAGCTCGGCAGAGGACGCGCTGTCGCCGTCGATCCCGCCATAGCTTTGTTCGAAGACCAGACTGGCATGCAGCGACATTGGCACATCCAAGGCATAGGTGCTTGCCAGATAGCCCGCCAGAATAAGCACACCCTTGGAATGCAACGGCCCGCCCAGTTCGACCTCGCGCTCGATATCGACCAGCTTGCCGGTTCCCATGCGCACGCGGGCGGTGATCCGCGCCGGGCGGCCAAAATGGTGGTTGCCAATCCCGATAACGGACAACCCGTTCACCTGACCGACGGCGGACCCGCTGGTATCGATCAAGATGGTCTTGCGGGTGACGGATTCCTGCAATCGGTCCTTGATCCGCGATGCCCGGCGATCGGCCTCGTCCAAGGCCTGCGCAATCTGTTCGGGCGCGATCAACGCGGCGTTGGCCTGCGCGGCATAATGGTCCGCCTCGCGCATCACATCGATCAACGCCCCCAATTGCAGGCTCAGCTTTTTTGAATCGTCTGCCAGACGCACGGCATGATCCAAAAGCCGCGCGACGGCGGCGGCCGTCAACGGCCGCAAGCCATCCTTTTGCGCGAAAGACGCCACAACGCGGGCCAGTTGCCTGCTGTTCTTGGGCGACCGGGGCAGGTCGTCCTCGAAATCCGCCTGCAATTTGAATAATTCGCCAAATTCCGGATCCAGCAGCAGCAACAGCATATGCAGCTGTCGATCACCAATCAGCACCACCCTGACATCAAGCGGGATCGGGTCCGGTTCCAGCGAAATCGTCGACGCAAGGCTCAACCGGTCAGCCAAAGACGTGATGGCGATCGACTGGCTGTGCAGGCACCTTTTCAGCGCGTCCCAAGCGAACGGCTCGGTCAGGACCTGCCGGGCATCCAGCACCAGATACCCGCCATTTGCGCGATGCAGCGCACCCGGCTTGATCAGCGTGAAGTTCGTGACCAGCGTGCCCATTTCCGAGATATGCTCGATCCGCCCGGTCAGATGGCCAAGTGACGGCAGGTCTTCGGTGATCACCGGGGCGGCGCTGGATGCCTCTGCGTCATGACTGACCATCACATTGATGGCATAGCGGTGAAACTGGGGGTCGCGGTGGTATTTGCGGATCGCCTCGGGGAACGTCCCGTGGTTGTTTTCGTCCTCGGAAAACAAGAACAGCTCCGCGTTCGAGATCATGTCCAAACGGACTTGCTCCAGATATTGCGCAATGCGTTCGTTGCCCGCGAACTGGCTCTGAACCTCGCCAACGCGCGCTGAAACCACGCGCTCGGCCATGATGGCGTGCAGGTCTTCGATCCGCTTGCGGTATTCCTTGTCCAGTTGCGGCCCGCGTTTGAGGATCGATGCCAGACGTTCCTGCAGGCGCTCGATCTTTTCATCGATCTGCTTGCGCGTGGCACTGTCCAGCGCCTCATAGACCTCGGATTTGATCGGCTTGCCGTCGACAATCGCGGCCAACATGAACCCCATCGGCGTGCGCAGCAAAGCCACGTCCTCCGACTTTGCCATCTCTGCAAATTCCGCGATGGGTTCTTGGTGCCTTTCTCCGAACTCCTCCTCGATGGCGCGGCGCTGCGTCTGGTATTCCTCGGACTCGAACAGCGCCGGGATCTCGTTCGCCAGATCATCTACAAGATCTTCCATCGCCGTGCGCAACGGAACCGCGGTTTTCGGCGGAAGCTCCATCGCGTTGGGCTTGTGCGGCGCGTCGAAGTTGTTGACGTAGACCCAATCGTTGGGAACTGGCCGGCGCGCGGCCTGTTCCCCCAGCAACCGCATGACCGTGGCGTGACGCTCCATGCCCTCATGGCCAAGAACATAGAGGTTGAAGTCCTTGTGCTTGATCCCGGCCGACAACTTGATCGCGTCGATGGCGCGGTCCTGTCCGACCAGATGGGGCTCGGACGTGATGTCCCGGGTTGTCTTGAAATCAAGATCGTCGGGGTTGCAGACCGGGCGCAACTGCATCGCTTGCAGACCCCTTGGCGCGGAAACCGGGTGTGCGGCCTTCTTCGTCATTTTCAAATTCCTCGGTCGTGAAATGCAAGTGGCAGCCCGGAATCGGGGGTTCCGGACTGCCTTGCTAAACCACCGCTTTGCTTGCCCTCAGGGACAGGGGAATGGGCAAGCGCGATGATTTATCTGCGGATTCTCAAGAAATCTGAATCTGATCCACGACATTGGTTACGCCGGGAGCGGACCACGCCGCATCTTCGGCCAGCTTCCGCTCGTACCACGCCTTCACATTTCCCTTCAGTGTCACCTTGCCGTCCATCACGTCGACATTGATCTTGGAGGCTTCGATCGCGGCACTGCGCTGTAGCGCGTCCGAGATCTTCTTTTTCACATCAAGCGACGATGCATGGGGCCGGATCGCGATGGAATTGGTCACACCCGTCACGCCGCGCAAATGCGCCACCTGATCGCGGGCATCGCTGCGTTGATACTGCCAATCCACCGAACCCGTCAGCGTCACGCGCCCGTTCTTCACCTCGGCCTTGATATCGTATTTGCGGAAAATCGTGCTCCATTCACAAAGATGGGCAATGCGGGCCGCGATATCCTCGTCGGTGACGGACACATCAGAAGGGTACTTGATCTTGATGTCCTCGACGACGGCATGCACGCCCTTGACGCGTTTCGCGGCATTGATGGCGGCGACTTCCTCAAGATAACTGTGCACGGTCCCGTGCAGGGTCACCGCGCCATCCTTGACGGTCACCCCGATATCAGTTGACTCGATCCGTGGTTCAAAATCGATCTCGTCCAGTATGTCGTCTCTGATTTCTTCATCGCTACGCATGTCTGGTCTCCCACATGATGTTAAGAATGCAGGCTAGCACTGCGCCCCTCCGGCCTTTTGACGTGCGTCAATTCAGGTGGGGGCATCAGCATCTTTTTTCGTCCGATAATGGTCCGCGCAGGCCGCTTCACGGCCCCGGATGACACGCCTGCCGATCAACGCCCCCCGATGTTCCGTGACAACGGTGCATTGGCCTTCGTCGTGGCCATCATGTTCATAATAAATCACCACCCAATCCCGCGTCCGTTTGAATGTCTGTGCGGTTGGCGTGTTGGAAAAGATTGCGGTAAAGCGCCAGTTGCCGCGTTCTGTGTGCAAGATCGGCAACCTGACGGACCCGGTCGCGTTGAAGCGGCGCGGCGAAATTGTCGGCAGCTTGTCGGCCGCTGCCGCCGCCCGGTAATCGCGATCCACGGTCAGAACATCGGCAACCGGCGGCTGTGCTTCCGGCGTCTTGCGCGACACGGGACGCCTGCGGCCAAGAATGCCCGACAGCGAATGCTTGATCGTATCCAACCGGCGCGGGCCAATCCCCTTCACCACGGCGAGCCGCCCGTCATAAGCAGCCGCTTCAAGCGCCTCAAGCGTATCAATGCTCAATTCATCATGGATCGTCTTTGCCAGTTCCGGGCCGATCATCGGCACCGTCTGGAACAGCCTCTCGGGGTCCAGTGTTCCCCGCAGGCGGTCGATGGCCGCCAGTTTCCCGGTTCCAAGGATCTCGACGATCGCGCTGGCGATCGAGGCGCCGATCGTCGGCAACGCATCCAGACCCCGCGATCCGGCGTCTTCAAAGATGTCACGCAATGGCCGGGTCATGGCGGTCACGTATGTCGCGGCCTCGCGATAGGCGCGCACGCGAAATGCCGATGCGCGCTGTTGTTCCAGCAGGTTGGCCATTTCGTTCAACTGCTCGGCGACATACCGGTTCTCGTCCAGCCCATCGCGTGGCTTCGCGCTGGAGGTCGGCGCAACCCGCTTTCCCGAGGGTTTCTTTTTCTTGTCCCTGACCATTGGCACGCCGGTTCGGGTTCGGGGCAGGTCCGGCAGAAATGATCGGGTGTCATCGCGTGTCATTTCAGATCCCTTTGAGTTGTCCCGCAATCGGTGTGGCCATCGCACAGCAGGTGGAAACCGCCGCGCTCCCAACGGCCACGATCCGTGGATATCGCGGCCCAATCTCACACGAACGGCACGCCGCGGTTTTGACCGTCATCAATCGCCCCCTTGCGCAAGGCTGGCGCGAAAACACCGCCACGCAGACGGGCAGGGCGGCGCACCCGGCGGCATCTCCCAAGGGGCGTTGATTTATCTCAATTTGCCAATCCTGCGCCTTGATAGGCTGGTCCCAAGGCCGTCCGCCATGCAGGAAACTTCGAACGATGCCCAATCCCCTCCATGCGCGTGCCATCACACATAACGCGGTCGCACGCGGCGCGGTGCCCCGTCCAAGATGCACCGTGATGCCGTCAGGGCCCCGCGATCATCGGTGGCTACGGCGCGCGACACCTCCGTGCCGACCCGTCGCATCATGACAACCGAACCCGACCCCAACGCACCATCAGACCGCGACATTCCGGATCGTCTGCTCGACTTGGTTGAACGTGGCAAAGCCATCGAGGCGCAGTTGCAGCAGGAGCTGGACCGCCGCCGCGCCGCGTTTCGGTTTCGCATGGAAAAGCGGAAAGTCGTCTTTGAACAAGACATTCGCGCCCGCCACGATGAACTCAGGCGAAAATTCTGGAGCTATGTCCGTGATGCCAGATTGCTGGTCGTCCTGACCGCGCCGGTCATCTATGCCATGATCATCCCACTGGTGCTGCTTGATCTCTTTGTGATGCTCTACCAGACGGTTTGCTTTCCGGTTTACGGCATCGAAAAGGTCCGCCGTTCCGACTACATCATCTTCGATCACCAGTATCTGCACTACCTGAACGGCATCGAAAAACTCAACTGCCTCTACTGTTCGTACGGAAATGGCCTGATCGCCTTTGTGCGTGAGATCGCCGGTCGGACCGAACGCCACTGGTGCCCGATCAAACACGCCCGCCGCATGACCGACCCGCACCGCCATTACCTGCACTTCTCGGAATATGGCGATGCGGTCGCTTATCAAGCGCGGCTGACTGCAGCGCGCGAGAACAGCGCGAAAACCCCCTGATGAAAGCACCAAGATCATAGCACCGGCCGCGCGACCGACACCGCCCTGCTGCCAAACACCCCAGTTCCAAGAAGAGCGCGAACATGGACAAACAATCCAAAGCCCTGACCGGTTACGCCATTGCGGCGTTGGTCGCCTACATTCTGTTTCAGGCGTGGCTAGGCGCGCAAGATGTCCTGCCCATGGATTACAGCGCCTTTTTGGCCGCACTTGAACGCGGCGATGTCGCCGAGGTCACCGTGACCGAAAGTCTGGTCCGGGGCCGCTTCAATACGCCCGTCGATGGGCGCAGCTACTTTGTTGCGGCGCGCGTGCCCCCCGATGTCGCAACCCAACTGGCACAACACGACGTCACCTTCACTGGCGGCACCGATCAGACGTGGCTGACAACGCTGCTGTCATGGGTGGTGCCGGTGTTCCTGATCTTCGGTTTCTGGTGGCTGCTCATGCGCCGGATGGGCGCGGGGCAGGTCGGCGGGTTGGTCAACATCGGCAAGTCGCGGGCCAAGGTCTATCTTGAACCCACAACCGGCGTGACCTTCGATGACGTTGCCGGCGTGGATGAAGCCAAAAGCGAGCTGGAGGAAGTCGTCTCCTTCCTCAAGGACAAGGAGAAATACGGACGCCTTGGCGCCCGCATCCCCAAGGGCATTCTTCTGGTCGGCCCGCCCGGCACCGGCAAGACCCTGCTGGCCCGCGCCGTTGCCGGCGAGGCCGGGGTGCCGTTCTTTTCCATCTCAGGCTCCGAATTCGTGGAAATGTTCGTGGGGGTGGGGGCGGCCCGCGTCAGGGACCTGTTCGAACAGGCAAGCAAGGCCGCGCCGTGCATCATCTTCATCGATGAACTCGATGCACTGGGCCGCGCGCGATCGGTGCTGTCGGGCTATGGCGGCGGCGATGAGAAGGAACAGACCCTCAATCAGTTGCTGTCCGAGCTGGACGGCTTTGACCCCCGCGTCGGGATCGTTCTGCTTGCCGCCACCAATCGCCCCGAAATCCTTGATGCCGCACTGCTGCGGGCGGGGCGGTTCGATCGCCAGATCGTGGTGGACCGTCCCGAACGCAAGGGCCGCACCGCGATCTTGCAGGTTCACGTCAAGAAGGTGACCCTTGCCCCAGATGTCGATCTTGATCAGATCTCGGCGATCACACCGGGGTTCACCGGCGCCGACCTTGCAAACCTCGTGAACGAGGCGGCCATCATCGCCACGCGGCGCGGCGGCAAAGATGTCACGATGGACGACATGACCGCCGCCGTTGAACGGATCGTGGCAGGCACCGAACGAAAGTCCAAGGTGCTGAGCCCGGCTGAACGCGAACGGGTCGCTTACCACGAAATGGGGCACGCGCTTGCAGCCGCGCATGTCAAATACGCCGATCCGGTGCACAAGGTCTCGATCATTCCGCGCTCGATCGGGGCGCTTGGCTACACGATGCAGCGCCCGACCGAAGACCGGTTCCTGATCACGTTTTCCGAACTGAAAGACAGGATGGTTGTGCTGATGGCGGGGCGTGCGGCAGAGCAACTGATTTTCGGTGAATTTTCGACCGGCGCGTCCGATGATCTGGCAAAAGTGACGGATGTCGCGCGCGAATGCGTGGCCCGGTTCGGGATGGCCGAGGCCGTCGGGCAGGCGGTTCTGGAAGACAACCCGGCAAAGTATCTTGAACAGCCGCAGATGTTGGGGCGCGGCAAGGACTATTCCGAAGAAACCGCCCGCGAGGTCGATCTGGCCGTCCGCCGCCTGATTGATGAAGCCTATGGTCAGGCCAGAGCCATCTTGAAAACCCATCTGGCCGACCTCAAGGCGGGGGCAAGGCTGTTGCTCGAAAAAGAGACGATAACGCCCGATGATTTTCCCAGCCTGCAGCGGGTCAAAACCAGGGAAAACAAGGCGGCCATCGTCTCCGCAAGTTAGGCCTTGGTCACCGGTCGCAATGCCCGACACCCCGAAAAAGCGGCCAAAATTGACGGCCATCAATTCCGCCATGATCCGCTATGGCAAGGTCAGTCATTATTGAAACAAGCGATAGTCGTACTTCTGCGCGCTCCCACTATCCCGCATCCCCGTGGCGGGCGGGGGCGCGTCATTTCTAATATCTGTGCATGTCTGCCGACCGGCGGCGTGGTTCACGGCAACAGCGGCGCAAAGAGGCCATGGTGGACAGTTCCTGCAATCTTGGACGCGGATTTTTCGTGCCCGGACCCAATCCCGGTTTCCCCCGGTATGATCAACTGAGAAGCCCCCGACAGGGATGATCGGCGGGGGGTTCGTCCGTACTGGCCGAATCCATGCAAACTGCATTAGCTTTGCTACAAGGCCCTGCGAGCATAGGAGCGAACGTTGGCGCAACCGCCCAAAAAGCCATCTGCGACGGACAAGCCCAAGGCCCGCCCCGGAACAGCCAGAAAACGAACCGCCGCCGCGACCGCTTCAAAGGCGAAAGCGCCCGCCAAGGCCGCCGCCGTGCCGGTCATCGGTCTTGGTGCATCGGCCGGGGGGCTTCAGGCCTTGACCGATTTCTTTTCGGCATTGCCGGACGTGACCGGGCTGGCCTTTGTTGTCGTTCACCACGTCGATCCGGATCATGAAAGCCTGATGGCCGATCTTCTGGCGAAACACACGAAGATGGTCGTGGCGCTGGCGGTTGATCAGACCAAGATCGTGCCGGATCATGTTTATGTCATTCCGCCCAATCGGTTCCTCAGCATCAAGGCGGGCGTTCTGCATCTTTCAGAGCCTGCGGAACGGCGTGGACTGCGCCTGCCGATCGATTTCTTTCTGCGCTCTCTGGCCGAGGATCAAAATCAAAACGCCGTTGCGATCATCCTGTCCGGTACCGGCAGCGACGGCACGGCGGGCGTTCGGAGCATCAAGGAAAATGGCGGCATGGTTCTGGTGCAAGAACCGAAGGAAGCGCTTCATGACGGCATGCCGCGCAGCGCGATCACCACCGGCGTGGTCGATCATGTCCTGCCCGTGGCCAAGATGCCCGGCGTTATCAAGGATTACGTTGCGCACCCCTATATCGCCAAGGACCGAACCACCAAGGTTCTGGGTGATAACGCGCGCGCATCGCTGATCGATATCATCAACGCCCTGAAAGCCCACACGCCGATCAGTTTCGAATTCTACAAGGAAGGCACCCTTCTGCGCAGGATCGAACGGCGCATGGCACTTCGACATATGGAGGATTCGGCCGATTATCTGGCGCTCCTCAAGGATTCCCCCGATGAGGCGCAGAACCTTTGCGCCGATCTGTTGATCAGCGTCACTGCCTTCTTCCGCGACCCCGATGCGTTTGATTACCTTGCCAAGAACGTGATCCGTGATCTGGTTCAGGATTGCCCCCCCGGCAGGCCCATCCGCGTGTGGGTGCCGGGGTGTGCCACGGGCGAAGAGGCCTATTCGATTGCCATTCTCATCATTGAAAAAATCTCGGCCCTCCGGAAGGACGTCAAGCTGCAGGTCTTTGCCTCTGACGTCGATGAACATGCGCTGTCTGTGGCACGCGCGGGCGTCTATCCTGACTCGATCGTCGCAGACGTGTCGCCTGAGCGGCTCAGCCGGTTCTTCTTCAAGGAAGACCACACCTATCGCGTGACGCAGGAACTGCGCGAAACCGTCGTCTTTGCCACGCAAAATATCCTCGCCGACGCGCCATTTTCCAAGCTTGATCTGATTTCGTGCCGGAACCTGCTGATCTATCTGAATAACGATGCGCAGGAACGCGTGATCGAGATGTTCCATTTCGCGTTGAACGACGATGGCGTGCTGTTTCTGGGCTCGTCCGAGACGGCAAATAATCATGAGGTGTTCTTTCAACCACTGTCAAAGAAGTTCCGGATCTACAAACGGGTCGGCAAGGGACGCCACCGGCAATTCGATTTCCCGGTCGCCAAGCGCAAGTTGATCGGCCTGTCCACACCCACGACGCGCGGCGTTGCGCCGAACCACGGCCAAAGGCTTGCCGATCTCAGCCAGAAGATCTTGGTGGAACACTTTGTGCCCGCCGCCGT
>JAFMHK010000013.1:37998-83118 GCA_017854585.1 Paracoccaceae bacterium | reverse complement strand
CGCGGCCGCTTGCGGATCATCAGTGAAAAGGGGCAGGGCAGCACCTTTTCGGTTTTATTACCAAAGGGTTGACCGGCTACTGGCGTGCATCGTTTCGCAAGGGTCGGCATATTTACGCGGTATCGGGCGACGACGTCATAAAACTGTTACGCAAGTGTCACAAAAGCATAGCAGCTCGGACTTAAAGGTCTCCCCGAGCGTGTGTTCCATCCGGGGGCACGCCGAATGACAATACTCACAGGAGAGTCCCACTCATGTCCTTCGCAAAACTGACCGTGTCCACGCTGGCAATTGCTGCCGTCGCTTCCGTTGCGGGCGCGCAAAGCCGTGACAACGTGCAGATCGCCGGTTCCTCGACGGTGCTGCCCTATGCGTCGATCGTCGCCGAAGCCTTTGGCGAAAATTTCGATTTCCCGACCCCTGTCGTTGAGTCCGGTGGGTCTTCGACAGGTCTGCGCCGTTTTTGCGAAGGCGTCGGTGAGACGACCATCGACATCGCCAACTCGTCGCGTTCGATCCGTGAGAACGAGATCGCGACCTGCGCCGAGAATGGCGTGACCGACATCATGCAGGTCCGCTTTGGCTATGACGGCATCGTGTTCGCTTCGGACATCGACGGCGCGTCCTTCGCCTTTACCCCGTCCGATTGGTACAACGCGTTGGCAGCTGAACTGCCCGTCGACGGTGCCATGGTTGCAAACCCCAATACGAATTGGTCCGAAGTGAACGCAGATCTTCCCGATCAGCAGATTGCCGCGTTCATTCCCGGCACCCGTCACGGCACCCGTGAAGTGTTCGAAGAAAACGTGATCCGTCAGGGTTGCGAAGACACCGGCGCACAGCAGGCCATGCTGGATATGGGCATGGACGAGGACGCGGTTGACGAAGCTTGCGTCGTGATCCGCGCCGATGGCGTATCGGTCGACATCGATGGCGATTACACCGAGACGCTGGCCCGTATCACAGCGAACCCCGAAGGTCTGGGCGTGTTCGGCCTGTCGTTCTACGAGAACAATACCGACCGCCTGCAGGTCGCCACGATGAACGGGATCGCGCCCAACACCGACACCATCGCCACCGGCGAATACCCGGTGTCCCGCCCGTTGTACTTCTATGTGAAGGTCGCCCATCTGGACGTCATTCCGGGGCTGCCGGAATTCATCGAGTTCTTCGTGTCCGACGCCATCGCTGGCCCGTTTGGTCCGCTGGCTGCCTACGGTCTGGTTTCTGATCCGGAACTGGCCGCAACGCAGGCAATGGTCGCCAATCGCGAGACCATGAACTAAACCGGCGCAACCTTGCCCGGACGAACGAACACGCAGGGCGAAGACAGGTTTCTTCGCCCTGCTGCACCACTCTGATCGGATACCGCTGATGCCCCTTCTCTGGACCTTGACCATCGTATTGTTGCTTGGGGCTGCCGGATATGTTCTGGGGCGGCGCCGCGCCATCGCCTCTGCGGGCGGGGATGTGCGGTTGCTGCATTCGCTGCCGGGGTATTACGGCACCAACGTTGCCATGTTTACAATCGTGCCCGCGCTGCTGGTCCTGTCGGTCTGGATGTTGATCCAGCCGATGATCATTCAATCGCAGATCACGGCCATGATTTCCGACAGCGCGATCGAGGCTGCGGGGTCCCGTGACCTTGTGATGACCGATGTTCGCCGCGTTGCGAACGGACTGGATAGTGCGATTGCGGAAGGTGGCCTGACCGAGGACGAGGCCAGAGCGCTGCGCACAGATTCCAGCGACATCCGCGCGCGTCTTGCCGAGACCGGCGTCGCCCTTGGCGGGGATGTCACGCCCGAAGTCTTAAACGCCGCGCAGCAGTACCGGACCCTCAGCCGTACCGGAAACCTGCTGCTGAGCGCCACGGTTCTGGTTCTGGCAGGGCTGGGGCTGGGATATGCTTACAGTCGGACCCATCAGGAATTTCGCGCCCGAAATGCGGTGGAGCGCGCGATCTTGTCGATCCTCATGCTGGCCTCGACCATCGCGATCCTGACCACGGTGGGTATCGTTTTTTCGATGTTGTTCGAAACGTTCAACTTTTTCCAGCTTTACCCATGGCAGGATTTCTTCTTTGGCCTCGAATGGCGACCCAGCTTCGAAGGTGGGTCTGACCTTGGGCTGATCCCGCTCTTGTGGGGGACAATCTATATTTCGATCATCGCGCTTTTGGTTTCGGTGCCCATCGGGCTGTTCGCAGCCATCTACATGGCGGAATATTCCAGCAAGCGCACGCGATCCATCGTCAAACCGCTGATCGAGGTGCTGGCAGGCATCCCCACCATCGTCTACGGGCTTTTTGCGCTGATCACCGTGGGGCCCATGCTGCGCGATTATTTTGCAGAGCCGCTTGGCCTTGGGACGTCTTCGTCGTCGGTGATGACGGCGGGTATCGTGATGGGCATCATGCTGATCCCCTTCATCTCGTCGCTGTCCGACGATATCATCAACGCTGTACCCCAATCCTTGCGCGACGGCTCCTATGGCTTGGGCGCCACCCAGTCTGAGACCGTGAAACAGGTGATCCTGCCCGCCGCGTTGCCCGGCATCGTGGGCGCCGTGTTGCTGGCCGCATCCCGCGCGATTGGCGAGACGATGATCGTGGTGCTTGGGGCAGGGGCCGCAGCCCGGCTGGACCTGAACCCATTTGAGGCAATGACAACGGTTACCGTGAAGATCGTGGGCCAGTTGACGGGCGATACCGACTTCTCATCGCCCGAGGCGCTTGTCGCCTTCGCCCTTGGCCTGACGCTTTTCGTGATCACGTTGGGGTTGAATGTCTTCGCCCTCTACATCGTCCGCAAATACCGGGAGCAATACGAATGACCGACGCGGCCGCCAACGCTCCGATCTTGCCAAGGACAACATCGCTCTACGAGCTTGATGCCCGTACCGTTCGCCGCAACCGATCCGAAAAACGGTTTCGGCTGTATGGTCTGGCGGCGGTCATGCTGGGCATTCTTGCGCTGATCTTGCTGCTTGTCTCGATCCTGTCGAACGGGGCTAGTTCGTTCCGTCAGACCTATCTGACCATCCCGGTGACGTTGAGCGCGGAACGCTTGGATCCTTCGGGAAACCGCGACCCGGCTGAAATGGCCCGTGTCACCACCTTTGGCTACCTTCCGGTGATTGCACAGTCCTTGATTGATTTCGTGGCCGCCGAAGGCATCGAAACCGACCTCAACCCGCAGCAATTTGCAGGCATGATTTCCGGTGAGGCGCCCGCACAGGTGCGCCAGCGCGTTCTGAACAACCCCGATCTTGTCGGGCAAACGGTCCAACTGCAGGTTCTTGTCGGGGGCCGCATCGACGGCTTTTTCAAGGGCCGCGTATCGATGTCCAGCGCTGCGCGCGACAGCAACGTCAGCCCCGAACAGCTGCTGTTGGCGCAGGCGCTGGCTGACAACGGGGCGATGGTGACGCGGTTCAACTGGCGGTTCGTCACGGCGCCCGATGCCTCGGATAACCGGCCCGAGGCGGCTGGCCTTGGCGTGGCCATCATCGGGTCGGTCTACATGATGCTTGTGGTGTTGTTTCTTGCACTGCCAATCGGGGTCGCGGCTTCGATCTATCTTGAAGAATTCGCCCCGAAAAACCGGCTGACAGATGTGATCGAGGTGAATATCTCGAACTTGGCCGCTGTGCCGTCCATCGTGTTCGGTATCCTTGGCCTTGCGATCTTCATCAACTTCGCGGGCCTGCCGCAATCGGCCCCGATCGTGGGTGGGCTTGTCCTGACGTTGATGACGTTGCCGACGATCATCATCGCGACACGCGCATCGCTGCGGGCCGTGCCGCCATCCATTCGGGCGGCGGCCTTGGGCCTTGGTGCATCAAAGATGCAATCTGTCTTTCATCACGTGCTTCCGCTGGCAGCGCCCGGCATTCTGACAGGCACCATTATCGGGCTGGCGCAGGCGCTTGGCGAAACCGCACCGTTGCTGCTGATCGGGATGGTGGCCTTTGTTCGCGAATATCCTGCCGCGCCACTGGAGGGGTTCTTTGACCCTGCCTCGGCGTTGCCGGTGCAAGTCTATAACTGGACACAGCGGTCGGACCCTGCCTTTGTGGAACGCGCATCGGGTGCGATCATCGTGCTGCTTGTGTTCCTTATTTTCATGAACGCAATGGCCGTGATGTTGCGCCGCCGTTTTGAACGCCGTTGGTAAGCCCGATGAAGGATGCACAGATGAACGACATGCGAGTGGTGGAGCGGGACGTGGACATAAACGAACTGAAGATGAAGGCACGCGATGTCGACGTGTTCTATGGCGACATTCACGCCATCAAGAATGTCGATGTGGATATCGAGGACAAGACCGTCACGGCATTCATCGGGCCATCAGGTTGCGGCAAATCCACCTTTTTGCGCTGCCTGAACCGGATGAACGATACCATCGACATCTGCCGCGTGACCGGCACCATCACGCTGGACAACGAAGACATCTACGACCCCAAGGTCGACCCGGTGCAATTGCGCGCCAAGGTTGGGATGGTTTTCCAGAAGCCAAACCCATTTCCGAAATCGATCTACGACAACGTGGCCTATGGGCCGCGCATCCACGGTCTGTCGTCGAACAAGGCCGATCTGGATCAAATCGTTGAACGGTCCTTGCGGCGCGCCGCGCTTTGGAACGAGGCCAAGGATCGTCTGAACGAACCCGGCACGGGACTGTCGGGCGGTCAGCAACAGCGCCTGTGCATCGCGCGCGCAGTAGCGACAAACCCCGAAGTCCTGCTGATGGACGAGCCGTGTTCAGCGCTGGACCCGATCGCCACGGCGCAGGTCGAGGAACTGATTGACGAACTGCGCAGCCAGTATTCCGTGGTTATCGTGACCCACTCAATGCAGCAGGCCGCCCGTGTGAGCCAGAAGACCGCCTTTTTCCACTTGGGCGAATTGGTCGAGTTTGGCGAAACCGGGCATATTTTCACCAACCCCGATGATCCACGCACCGAAAGCTACATCACCGGCCGGATCGGATAAGGCAGCATATCATGGCGCATAGCGAACACATCGTCTCGGGCTTTGATCGCGACCTGGAGGGTATCCAGGCGATGATCATGCGCATGGGGGGGCTGGTTGAAGAAAGCATCGCCAACGCGGCGACTGCATTGGAAACGCGCGACGAGGAACTGGCCGCGCAGGTTAGGGCAGGGGACAAGGCGATCGACGCCCTTGAGGAGCAGTTGAACGAGGAGGCTGCCCGCATCCTAGCGTTGCGCGCACCCACCGCGCGCGACCTGCGCACCGTGCTGAGCGTGTTTCGCGTGTCTGCGAACCTTGAACGGATCGGCGATTACTCCAAGAACATCGCCAAACGCAGCTCGGTCGTCATTCAGGCGCAACCGATCCACGGGACGTCTGCATCGCTGCGGCGCATGGCGCGGACGGTCGAATTGATGCTGAAGGATGTGCTGGATGCCTATATTCAGCGTGACGTGGACATGGCCGCCGACGTGCGCGCGCGCGATCAGGAAGTCGACCAGATGTATTCCGCATTGTTCCGGGAATACCTGACCTTCATGATGGAGGATCCGCGTAACATCACGACCACGATGCATTTGCATTTCATGGCCAAGAACATCGAACGCATGGGCGACCATGTGACTTCGATTGCCGAACAGGTGATTTATCTTGTGACCGGTGAAATGCCGGATGATGACCGCCCAAAGGAAGATCGCACGCCCTACGAACAGGGAAAGGAGGACTAAACCATGGCGAGCGAGCCTATGGTTCTGGTCGTCGAGGACGAACCTGCACAGCGCGAGGTTCTCGCATATAATATCCGCGCCGAGGGGTTTCAGGTCACCACCGCCGAGTCGGGCGACGAGGCGCTGATCGCCGTGCGCGAAACGCACCCCGATGTCATCATTCTGGACTGGATGCTGCCCCATGTGTCGGGGATCGAGGTGTGCCGCCAGCTGAAGACCGCCGCCGACACCAACCGGATCCCGATCATCATGCTGTCGGCCCGTTCAGAAGAGGTCGACAAGGTCCGTGGTCTTGAAACGGGGGCTGACGATTACATAACGAAACCCTATTCGGTGGCCGAATTGCTGGCCCGCTTGCGCACGCAGTTGCGCCGGGTCCGTCCGGCAGCCGTTGGTGAGCGTCTGGAATACCAAGATATCATGCTCGATATGACCGAACATCGGGTCTATCGCAGCGATGTGGCCTTGGCGCTTGGTCCCACCGAATTCCGCCTTTTGACCGCCTTGATGGAACGCCCCGGGAGGGTCTGGTCGCGCGAGCAATTGCTTGATCGCGTCTGGGGCCGGGACATTTACGTCGATAGCCGGACCGTTGATGTGCACGTCGGCCGATTGCGCAAGGCGCTGCGCGCTGCGGGCAGCGATGATCCGATCCGCACCGTGCGTGGGGCCGGTTATGCGTTGGGTTAATATCGATCAGTAAGCATATGGGATAGAACGATAAATGCGTCGGATGCGTGCCGGGCGGGGCGGATAATCGTCCAGCACTGGTCTTGATTGCCGTGCATGCAGGGCTGGATGATCATCCGGGGTGCAATTTGTCCGGTAATCATGATTATGTTAAGTAAGTGACTTTTCGCTACGACAGGCCGCTGTTCCGCTCAGTTTTTGCGTTGCCGTGCAATCTACAACTCGACCTGCGCGGATCTTCACATATACTTGGCCAAATTCTCCTTTGGAAATCGTGAACATGCATCTTCTTGTCCTGAATGGGCCGAACCTCAATCTTCTTGGAACCCGTGAACCTGCGATCTATGGGCACGAAACGCTGGCCGATGTAGAAGCGGCCTGCATGGCCACGGCAGCCAAGCTGGGTGTGTCGATTACCTTTGCGCAATCAAACCATGAAGGAGCGCTGGTCGATGCCTTGCATGAGGCGCGCGGAAAGTCTGCTGGTGTCGTGCTGAATGCCGGAGCCTACACCCACACATCGGTCGCGCTGCGCGATGCCATCGGCGCCACGTCCCTGCCCGTCATCGAACTTCACCTGTCGAATACGCATGCCCGCGAAAGCTTTCGCCACGTGTCGTTGATTGCGCCGGTTTGCGTCGGGGTCATTCAGGGCTTTGGCACGGCGGGATATCCGCTGGCGCTGCAGGCGCTGCATGGCCATTTGTCACGCTGACAGACCGGCGGGAACCGGGACTTGCCATCTGACTGAACCCGCGCCGGTTCGGGTTTCATCCGACGATCAGACAAAAAAAGGGGCACCAAATGGTGCCCCTTTTCGTTGATGTCGGCAACCTATCAGCCGCCAGCAGCGGTCTTCGCAACTTCGGCCGCGAAATCTTCAACGATCTTTTCGATGCCTTCGCCAACTTCCAACCGGACAAACCCGGTGATATCGACGCCCGCCTCTTTGGCGGCGGCAGCGACGGTCAGGTCGGGGTTGATCACGAATGCCTGGTTCAGCAACGTCACTTCAGACAGGTATTTCTGCATCCGTCCGACAATCATTTTTTCGATGACCGCTTCGGGCTTCCCGCTTTCGCGGGCGATTTCCATCTGGACCTGCTTTTCCTTTTCCACAACGGCCTGATCAAGGTCAGCCTCGGTCAGCGATGCGGGGTTGGCGGCGGCGACGTGCATGGCAACCTGACGCCCGAAGGCTGGGTTGTCACCGGTCATGGCGACCAGAACGCCGATTTTGCCCATGCCATCAGCGGCGGCGTTGTGGATGTAGGACACCACGGTTTCACCGCTCAGTTTGGCCATGCGACGCAGCGCCATGTTTTCACCGATGGTGGCGATTTTTGCAGTCACGGTTTCTTCCACCGTCTTGCCGCCCATATCGGACGCTTTCAGGGCGTCCAGATCATCGACCGACAATGCCACCGTGGAGATGGCGGCAACCATGTTCTGGAAGTCGGCGTTCTTGGCGACAAAGTCGGTTTCCGAGTTGACTTCGACAGCCACGCCGGTGCCGTTTTCGACGGCGACGGCCACAAGACCTTCGGCGGCGGTGCGGCCCGATTTCTTGGCGGCTTTGGCCAGGCCCTTGGTGCGCAGCCAATCGATTGCGGCTTCCATGTCACCGTCGGTTTCGGTCAACGCCTTTTTGGCGTCCATCATGCCTGCGCCCGTGCTTTCGCGCAGTTCTTTCACCATTGCAGCTGTAATTGCCATGGGTGTGATCTCCTGATCTGGCAGTAAGACATCGGGCCGGAATTATCCGGCCCGTGCATCATGTATGTGACAGTTGCGGGCCTATCAGGCCGGCGTTTCTTCGGTCGCTGGGGCCGGCACTGTGCCTTCCATCGCCTCTTCGACGGTGCCTTGCTCAAGTGCGCCAAGATCGACACCCGCGCCTTCCATCTGCGCGGTCATGCCGTCAAGCGCGGCGCGGCTGATAAGATCGCAATAAAGCGCGATCGCACGGGCCGCGTCGTCGTTGCCGGGAATGATGTAATCGATGCCGTCGGGCGAGCAGTTGGTATCGACGATCGCGACAACCGGAATACCCAGCTTCTTGGCTTCAAGAATGGCCAGGTCTTCCTTGTTCACGTCGATCACGAACAGCAGGTCGGGCAGACCGCCCATTTCACGGATACCACCAAGCGAGGCTTGCAGTTTGATCTGGTCACGCTCCATGCCAAGACGTTCTTTCTTGGTCAGGCCTTCGGTGCCCTGCTCCATCGCCTGATCGATCTGCTTGAGGCGGCTGATGGAATTGGAAACGGTTTTCCAGTTGGTCAGCGTGCCACCAAGCCAGCGGTGGTTCATGTAGTATTGTGCGCAACGTTCGGCTGCATCTGCGACCGGCTTTTGCGCCTGCCGCTTGGTGCCTACGAACAAGATACGGCCGCCCCGGGCGACAGTGTCACGCACGACCTTCAAGGCCGCGTCCAGCATTGGAACGGTCTGGGTCAAGTCAATGATGTGAATGCCATTACGGTCGCCGTAGATGAACTCGCCCATGCGGGGGTTCCAGCGCTGCGTCTGGTGGCCGAAGTGAACGCCAGCTTCAAGAAGCTGACGCAATGAAAATTCAGGAAGCGCCATGCCTGTTGGTTCCTTTCCGGTTTGCGCCTGAGCAGAGGATAAGGAGCGTACGCTCCAACCGGTGGACCGAACGGGGATGTCTGTCCCGCTGGCCCGCCTCCGCCTGTGAAGTGCGCGTGAGTTAGGGGATAAGTTGTTCAGGCGCAAGCCCTGATCGCATGACGGTAATTCCGGCTGTGATATTTTGCCGGGATCGGACAGGTGTTGGCGCAGCAAGACAGCAGGCGTGGATTTCTTGCTGGTGGCTCATTCGGTTGGCGGTGGTCGGGCATGGACGGCGCCGGGCGCTGCCGCTACACGGAACGCATGACTAGCAAGCCAGATATCTTGTGCATAGGGTCGGTCCTTTGGGACGTGATTGGGCGGTCCGACCTGCCGATGATCGCGGGCAACGACAAGCCCGGTCGGATCACGCGCATACCGGGCGGTGTGGCGTTGAACATTGCCATGACGTTGCGCCGGTTTGATCTGACCCCTGCCCTGCTGTCCGTTGTGGGCGACGATCCCGAAGGGCGCGATCTGCTGGCGGCTTGCGGGCGGCTGGGGTTGGTAACCGAACATGTGCTGGTCGACGACACGCTGCCGACAGATCAATACATGGCTATCGAGGCGCAGGGCGTGTTGGTGGCCGCGATTGCCGACGCGCATTCCCTTGAGGCTGCGGGCGCGCGCATTCTGGCGGCCTTGGGCAACGGCCAGTTGGGCACCCATGACGCCCCTTGGGCCGGTTTGATCGCGGTTGATGGCAACCTGACCGAGGCGTTGCTGCGCGAAATCGCCGATAACCCCGCCTTCGCCGCTGCCGATTTGCGGCTGGCACCGGCATCCCCCGGCAAGGCAGAACGGTTGCGGCCGCTGTTGGGTCATCCTCGGGTCACGCTGTATTTGAACTGCGAAGAGGCAGGCCTAATCGCCGGAACCAACACGACAACGGCCGAAGATGGCGCAGCCGCTCTGATAGATGCGGGCGCGCACCGGGTTTTGGTGACCGACGGCGCGTCGGCGGCGGTTGATGCAAACGCACATGGCATGCTTGCGTGCCATCCGCCACGCGTCACCGCGCGACGGATCACAGGGGCGGGCGACACCTTCATGGCCGCCCATATCGCCGCCGAGGCACGGGGACTTGCGCGCCACGATGCGCTTGATCAGGCGCTGGCGGCGGCGGCGCACTATGTTTCGGGGGAATAATCGGGATGAATGATCTGCTGGTCTTTTCAGACGAGGTGGTCAAAGCCAAGGCCATCGGTGCACCAATCGTTGCGTTGGAAAGCACCATCATCACCCATGGCATGCCCTACCCCCAAAACCTGGAGACCGCCCGACAGGTCGAGGCCGTAGTCCGCGCCGCCGGTGCCGTGCCAGCCACGATTGCCGTCATGGAGGGCAAGATCCGCGTGGGTTTGGACGATGACACGCTGGCCGCCCTTTCACAGGCCAGAAACGTTGCGAAATTGAGCCGGGCGGATCTGGCGGTGGCCCTTGCCGGCGGACAAACCGGCGCGACCACGGTCGCCGCCACAATGATCGCGGCGGCGCTTGCGGACATCGCGGTTTTTGCGACTGGCGGGATTGGCGGTGTGCATCAGGGGGCCGAGGCATCGTTCGACATCTCGGCGGATCTGGCCGAGTTGTCGCAAACGCCCGTGACGGTCGTGGCGGCGGGCCCGAAAGCCATCCTTGATCTACCAAAGACGCTTGAGGTGCTGGAGACTTACGGGGTTCCCGTGATTGCCTTCGGGCAAGATGCCTTTCCCGCGTTCTGGTCGCGCGACAGCGGGCTGAAAGCGCCGTTGCGCATGGATAGCGCGGCACAGATTGCTGCGGCCCACAAGATGCGCGCGCGGCTGGGGCTGCAGGGCGGGCAACTGGTGGCGAACCCGATTCCCCCCGAGGCGGAACTGTCAAGCGCAATGCTTGCACCGCTGATTGCCCAAGCGCAGGACGCGGCGCGGCTGAGGGGAATGACGGGCAAGGACGTCACGCCGTTCCTGTTGCAACATCTGCTTGAACTGACCGACGGCCGGACGCTGACGGCCAATATCGCCCTTGTTCTGAACAACGCCCGCCTTGGGGCGGCGATTGCGCGGGCAATGACCGGGTAGCGCGCAGGCCGTCCTTGTGTGACCTTGGACGGCGAACTAGATAATTAACGACGTCCTTAAGTGTATTGAACGGCCACATAGCTCATGCAAATTCCCGAAACCCCGCCCCCACCCAAGCGCGGGATCTTTGCCTCGATCAGGTCGAGTTTTCTGACCGGGCTGATCGTCATTGCGCCGATCGGCATCACGATCTGGCTGATCTGGACGTTGACGGGATGGATCGACAGTTGGGTTCTGCCGCTGATCCCCCATGGCTATGATCCTTCGCGCCTGATCCTGGACTGGACCGGGGTCGAGGTGAACGTTCGTGGCCTTGGCGTCGTCACGTTTTTGGTGTTCACCATGATCATCGGTTGGTTGGCGAAGGGTTTGATCGGTCGATCCATGATTCGCTGGGCCGAGTCGGTGGTCTTGTCCATCCCGCTGATCCGGTCGCTGTATTCCGGTCTGAAGCAGATCGCGGAAACCATCCTGCAACAGGGTCAGCAGAATTTCGACAAGGCGTGTCTTGTGGAATATCCGCGCAAGGGGATCTGGGCCATCGCTTTCATCTCGACTCAGGCCAAGGGCGAGATCGCGACCCGCCATGGCCCCGAACCAATGGTGTCCGTCTTCTTGCCGACAACGCCGAACCCGACCTCTGGGTTCTTGCTGTTCTTGCCGCAAAAGGACGTCATTATTCTTGATATGAGCGTTGAAGATGCAGCCAAGCTGATCATCTCGGCAGGACTTGTTTACCCGAATTCCGACAAACCGGGAAAGCCTGGGGCGACCCCGACTGAGCCTGAGCAGTGACGGCGTCCTCGATCACCTGAGACATCTTGGGGTGATCAGCCGCGCGACGTATGGGCCGCGCGGCTTTTGCGGGGTCAGTCGGCCTCGACCCACCAAACATCAGGCTGCCAGCCGATGAAGTCGCCATAGATCGGCAAGGCTTCGGGATAATGCAGGTTGGCGTCATGGGCGATGCGGCTGACAGGGTTCTGCCAGAACGGAATGACATAGCGCCCCGCCATCAACACCCTGTCCATGGCCTGCACGGCAGCGCGGTAGTCTTCAAGGCTGTCCGAGGTCAACATCTGATCAATCATCGCATCGATTGCCGGGCTACAGGCCCCCATCAGGTTCCGGGACCCTGTGGTTTCCGCCATTTCGCAGCCCCAATAAAGACGCTGTTCGTTGCCGGGGCTTAATGACAGGCCCCACTGGCTATAGGTCATGTCGAAGTCAAACGCGTCGGCCCGTTCGCGGTACTGGGCGCTATCGATTGTGGAAATGCCTGGAGTGATCCCCAGACGCTCCAAGGCCTCTGTGTAGATGTTGACCACGGCCTGATTCTCGGTCGAGCCTTGTTGCAGCATGATCTCGAACGTGAAGGGCTGCCCCGTTGCATCGGTCATGACGCCGTCTTCAATGGTATATCCAGCGTCCTCCATCAGGCCAAGCGCGGCGCGAATGCCACTGCGATTTGCTTCGCCGCCATCACCGATCGGCAGGCTGTAGCCGTCGGTGGCGCCGGGCAGCAGGTCATCGGCGAACGGCACGAGGAAATCGGCAACGCGGCCCGTGGCGGCGCCGGGCTCCATCCCGAGACTGGAATTCGAGAAATACGAGGTGATGCGGGGTTCGGTTCCGCCATTCAACGTCTGGTTCACGAATTCGAAGTTGAAGGCTTGGATCATCGCCTCCCGCACCCGCCAATCGGCAAACTGCGGTTGGCGGGTGTTCATGACCAGACCCGTCATTCCCGAAGGCCGCTGATGCGGCACGACGGACAACACAACCTCGCCGGACCTGACACGCGGGAAGTCATAATTCGTGACCCAATCAGAAGCATTGGTTTCCCGCATGGTGCTGAGAAGTCCCGAGGTGAACGCCTCGAACATCACGTTGCCATCGGCAAAGAATTCCATCCGCACTTCATCGATGACATTGGTGCCGCGACGGAACGGCAGGTCATTGCCCCAGTAATCGGGGTTGCGGCGCAGCGAGACAAAGCGGCCCGCCTCGAAATCGTCGATGACGTAGGGCGCCGTCGCGATCGGGATCGTATCAAGACCGCTTTCCGCAAAATCCACGCCGTCCCACTGCGCTTGCTTGAGGATAGGACGGAGGCCCATGATCAGGGCCATTTCGCGGTCAGGCGCGAGAAATTCGATCCGGACGCCACGTTCGCCCACCGGCGCAATGCTGGCCACGTTTGTCCAAGCGTTCAGATAGCGCGGGTGTCCGATGGTGCCGAGTGTCTGATAAGACCAGATCACATCGTCGACCGTGACCGGGCTTCCGTCCGAAAACCGGGCCTCGGGGCGAAGCTGAAATTCCACCCAAGAGCCGTCCGGATCGGCCTCGACCGATTCGGCCAGAAGGCCGTAGAGCGTGAACGGTTCGTCCCAAGACCGCCCCATGAGCGATTCGTAGGCCAGAAACCGCAATTGCCATGGAACCGAGCCTTGACGGATATGCGGATTGAGGCTGTCGAAGCTACCGACCTCGCCCGTGACAATCCGCCCACCCGTGGGTGCATCGGGGTTCGCGTAGGGCAAATGCGCAAAATCTGGGGGTAGTGCCGGCTCACCATACATAGCGATGCCGTGGCTAGGCTGCGCAATGGCCTGTGGTGCCAAGGCCAAACAGGCCCCCACCAACACCACCGATTTCAGGAAACAAACTGTGCGCATATGTAAACAAACCTCCTACGGTCAACGTCTTATGAGCTACACGCTAGCGGTCGATAAGATGGTTTACAAACTTTTCGGTTGGACTCCGGGCGGGTCATTGCTTATAAACATCTTACTGCTCGATAGGTTTCTTGCCTGTATGAAACCTGCCTCAATAACTTAACGCCAGCCTTGTGCTGGCGTTTTTTTTTGGGGCTGCGGGATTGAACCAGCGGTCGGGAATGTCCGGCGGCGGCTTCCCCCCCTGCCCCACCGTTCTCATACTTTGCAGCGTTGCAGTGAACCTGCGTGCCATATGGCCAAGTCTCGGCAATCATCCTGCCGACATCCGGTCAGCCGCGGGCGCGGGTAAATCGGGCGCGTTGATTGGCGCGTCGCACCCTTTCGGCTTTATTTCGCAGGTGCAGCATATATGCTGTGGCCAAACCATCACTTCGGAGCGTTCCTTCATGGCGATCATCACAGACCTGTCCGGCAAGACTGCAGTCATCACCGGGTCCAACTCGGGGATCGGGCTGGGAATTGCGCAAACACTGGCCAAGGCTGGGGCCAATATTGTCCTCAACTCCTTCACCGACACCGACGATGACCATGCCCTTGCGGCTGATATTGCGGCCGAACACGGCATTGAGGCGCGGTATATTCAGGGCGACATGTCCAAAGGCGATCAGTGCCGCGCCCTGATCGAGAAGGCCGGCGTCTGTGATATCCTGATAAACAACGCAGGCATTCAGCATGTCGCCGCGATTGAGAATTTTCCGGTCGAAAAATGGGACGCCATCATCGCCATCAACCTGAGCAGCGCGTTTCACACCGCCGCCGTTGCCCTGCCGATGATGCGCAAGGCTGGATGGGGACGTGTCATCAACATCGCCAGCGCCCACGGCTTGACCGCGTCACCCTACAAGTCGGCCTATATCGCCGCCAAGCACGGGATCGTGGGTCTTACCAAGACCGTCGCCCTTGAAACCGCGGAAGAACCGATAACGGCCAATGCCATCTGCCCCGGCTATGTCCTGACGCCGATCGTCGAAAAGCAGATCCCCGATACGATGAAGCAATATAACATGGACCGCGAAACCGTGATCCGCGAAATCCTGTTGGCACGCCAGCCCTCCAAGGAATTTGCCACAACCGCGCAGCTGGGCGGAACCGTGGCCTTCTTGTGCACGGCCGCCGCAGACCAGATCACCGGCACCACGATCAGCGTCGATGGCGGCTGGACCGCTCTCTAATCACCGGGGCGCCCTGTTGAATGGCGTCTGCCACATCGATCGTATTGGACACCTCAAAGCCGCGCTGCCGGCGTTGGCACGCAAAACCCCAATACGACGCAGGATCAGGAACAGCGGAACCGACAACGAAGTAAGTGCCGCTGTCTGAGGCCACGACGTCCCGCCCACAGCTTTCGACAAAGGCAAGGTTATGACCGCAAAACAGATCAATCTCGCCTTGCAGGGCGGCGGGGCGCATGGCGCGTTTACCTGGGGTGTCCTTGACCGGCTGTTGGAAGAGCCGGGACTGGAGATCGCGGCAATCTCGGGCACATCAGCGGGGGCGCTGAACGGGGCAGCGGTGAAAAAGGGGTTGGCACACGGGTCGGTTGCGCTGGCGCAAGATACGCTTTCCGATCTGTGGGAAGCGGTTGGCGCCATCACCGATCCGCGTTTTGCCAGTTGGCTGGATGCCGCCAACCCCACAGCCATCAGTCAGGCGATCGAAAGCTCGCTCCCGTTCCAGATGGCCGACACGCTGTCGCGGATGATCAGCCCGTATGCCAGCGGTCCGTTCTACCGCAACCCGCTGAGCGACATCGTGAACAAGCTGCATTGCCCCGAGCTTTGCGGATCGGCTGGACCGCGTTTTTTCATCTGCGCCACCAACGTGCGCAGCGGCAAGATCAGGATATTCACCGGCAACGACGTGTCACCCGACGCGATCATGGCCTCGGCATGTTTGCCGACAATGTTTCAGGCGGTTGAAATCCCCGATGCGATCACCGGCCAACCCGAGGCGTATTGGGATGGCGGCTATGCCGGCAACCCGGCGTTGTTCCCGCTTTTCGCGCCCGACCTGCCCCGTGATATCGTCATCGCGAACATAAACCCGTTGTATCGTGACGAGGTCCCCACGACCGCGACCGGCATTCAGAACCGCATCAACGAGATCAGCTTCAACAGCTCGCTCCTGCGGGAACTGCGCGCGATCGAATTCGTCCAACGTCTGTTAAGCGTCGGGACCATCCCCGAAGGCGCCATGAAACATATGCTGATCCATATGGTCGCGGATGACGGGTTGATGCGGCAACTGTCGGTGGCGACGAAAATGGTGGCGACGCCACAGGTGTTGCACCAGTTGCGCGCCGCGGGTCGCGGTGCGGCCGATACCTTCTTGCGTGATCATGTCGACAGAATCGGTATCGCCAGCAGCGTCGATCTGGTGGAAATGTTCGGCTGAACCGCTATTCCGACTCGCCTATTTCCATAATTCATGTATTTGTGAATTATGGATTCGCCTGCTGCCATAAAGATACTGTCGGCCCTCGGTCATGACGCCCGGCTTGCGGTGTTCCGCCTGTTGGCGCGGCGTGCGCCCGATGCCTTGAGGCCGACGGAAATTGCGGCGGTCTGTGGATTGAAGCCCAACACGCTGTCGGCGCACCTGTCGCGCTTGTCCGAGGCGGGGTTAGTGACCGCACGTCGTGATGGTACGGCGCTTTATTACAGTCTGGATCGCGCCATCGTGGCCGCGTTCACCGGATACCTTCTGAACGATTGCTGCCGCAGTCGCCCCGACCTGTGCCTTCCAGCGACCCCGGTCAAGTTGGCGCGTCCCTTCAAGGTATTGTTCCTCTGCACCGGCAACTCGGCGCGCTCCATTCTGGCCGAGGCGGTGTTGCGTGCCGTCGGCCCGGACCGGTTTGAAGCATATTCAGCGGGCACTCATCCCTCTGGTCAGGTGAACCCGCAGGTGGTCAAGCTTTTGGCGCGCGCCGGGACTGCGACGGCGCCACTGCGCTCCAAGGACCTGTCAGAAATGCAGGGGCCGGATGCGCCCGAATTCGATTTTGTTTTCACCGTCTGCGATCACGCGGCGAATGAGGAATGCCCGGCATGGCCCGGTCAACCCGTCAGCGCCCATTGGGGCCTGCCTGACCCCGCCGCTGTCACCGGAAGCGACGCTGACATTGCACTGGCCTTCGCAGCGGCCTACCGAACGCTCAACACTCGGATCAAGGCCTTTGCCGCCCTGCCGCTCGAAACGCTCGACCGTCTGTCCCTGCAATCCCACGTCGACCGGATCGGTCAGACCACCACCCAAGAGGAAACCCCTTGCTGAACATCCTGGTTCTGTGCACCGGCAATTCGGCCCGGTCCATATTGTTGGAACACATCCTCGGTGCCGACCCGCGCGTTTCGGCGTTTTCCGCAGGCTCCCAACCTGCGGGGCGGGTGCATCCGGCGGCCATCAGGCTGCTAGGCGAAAAGGGGTTCGACACCAGCGCCGCGCGATCCAAATCATGGGACGAATTCGGCACGCCGGACGCCCCCCGGATGGACGCCGTGATCACGGTGTGCGGGTCGGCCGCAGGCGAAACCTGCCCGATCTGGCCCGGTGCACCTGTCCGGGCGCATTGGGGCGTAGAAGATCCCGCCGCCGCCGATGAAGCGGATTGGCCGTTGGCCTTTGCCGCGGCGTTCGATCAATTGAACACGCGGGCGCAGGCCTTGCTGGCGCTGCCGATCGAGACTTATGACGGCGCGGCGTTGAACGCGGCGCTGCACGATATCGCGGGGCGCACCGCATGATCCGCCGCCTGACCGCCGAGGCGCTTGGCACGGCATTCCTGCTGATCGGCGTGGTCGGCTCCGGTATCATGGCCCAGACCCTGTCGCCCGACAACACGGGCGTGGCATTGCTGGCCAACGCCATCGCCACAGGCGCAATCCTTTACGTCATCATCACGATTTTCGGCCCGATTTCGGGCGCACATTTCAACCCCGCGGTGTCTTTGGTGTTCCTGATGCGGGGTGAACTGACACTGTCGCTTGCCATAGCCTATGTTGCGACGCAGACGGTGGCGGCGGTTTTGGGGGTTTGGGCGGCACATGCCATGTTCGACCTGCCGATCTTGCAGGTGTCGACCACGATCAGGTCGGGGCCGAACCAATGGTTCTCGGAAGTGATCGCCACCTTCGGACTTGTCCTCGTCATTCTTGGCGGCATCCGCCATGCAAGTCACGCCGTGCCACCTCTTGTGGCGATCTATATCACCGGGGCCTACTGGTTCACCTCATCAACCAGCTTTGCCAATCCCGCCGTCACCTTGGCCCGCAGCCTCAGCGATACCTTCGCCGGCATCTTCCCCGGCAACATGACGTTGTTCATCGTCATGCAGTTGGTTGGCGCCATCATTGCCGCACTGTTGGCGACCCGGCTTTTTGCTGAGCACGCAGACTGACAGTCGCGCAATGTTTCATCTTGGCTGAAAACTCCGGGGTCTGGGGCAGCGCCCAAGCCCTCTCCTAACCCAGCGACGTCACCCACAGGATCGTCGCGTCCTCGTCCGATATCGAAATCACATTATGCCCCATTGCGGCATCGTAATAGGCGCTGTCGCCGCGCCGCATCTCGACGGGGGCATAGAATTCGGTAATCAACCGGATTGCGCCGGTCAGGACATAGAGGAACTCCTCGCCGTCGTGACGCACCCAGCCGTCGAATTCCTCGAAGGCGCGCGCCCGAACGCGGGCGCGGTAGGGCAACATCGATTTGCGCGTCAGGGCACCGGCCAACAACTCATGTTCATAGGTGGTGGTCGCATGCGCGGCCCCCTCGCCCGATTTGGTGACAGCCATGCGCCCGTTCACCTGCGGCGCAGACGGTGGCGTAAACAATTGCGGCACGGAAATTTCCAGCCCCACGGCCAGCTTTTTCAGGGCTTCGTAGGTTGGTGACATCTGGCCGTTCTCGATTTTCGACAGGGTCGAGCGCGCCAACCCCGCGTGGCTTGCCGCCTGTTCCAGCGTCCAATCGCGCGCCTTGCGCAACTGGCGCACCCGCGCGCCCAGATCAAGCGGTTGGGTCGCCCCGTCGTCGCCATTCGCGCGGGCAAGACGGATCAGGCTTGGCTCGGATGTCGTTGTCATGTTGCCGCAATAGCGCAGCCGCCGCCCCCCTTGCAACGCCCCTTCGCGCAACATACCGAGGAACAATGCCCAGCCCTTGCCCCGATCCCTTCAACCTTGCTGCCTATGTGCTGGCGCAGGCGCACCGCCAGCCCGACAAGATCGCCTTGGCGGTGCTTGGGCCTGCGCGCGCTGAACGGTGGAGTTATGGGCGGCTGGACGCGACAGTGCGCGCGACGGCCACAGGGTTGTTGGCGCGCGGCCTTGTGCCCGGCGACCGGGTGCTGCTGCGGCTGGGCAACACGCCGGATTTTCCGGTTGCCTTTCTGGCATGTGCCGCCGTTGGCCTGATCCCCGTGCCGACCTCCGCCGGCCTGACGGTGCCCGAGATTACCAAGCTGGTCAGTTTCATCGCACCCACGGCCATCCTTGCGCATCCGGGCATTGCCTTGCCTGTACAAAGCCCCTGCCCTGTCATCACTGATCTGGCAGCGCTTGCCGACCATGCGCCCGCCGCGTTCCTCCGGGGGGATCCGGATCGCCCGGCCTATATCGTGTTCACCTCGGGCACGTCCGGCCAACCCCGCGCGGTTGTACATGCGCATCGTGCGGTCTGGGCGCGGCGCATGATGTGGGACGGGTGGTATGGGTTAACCAGTGAAGACAGGCTGCTCCATGCGGGGGCCTTCAACTGGACATTCACGCTGGGCTCCGGATTGCTGGATCCATGGGCCGTTGGTGCAACCGCGCTGATCCCGGCCGAGGGGACCGCGTCCACCACCCTCCCCTTGCTGCTCAAGCGTCATGATGCGTCAATTTTCGCAGCCGCCCCCGGTGTCTTTCGCAAGGTGCTGGCCGCCGGGGTGCCATTGAACCTGCCAAAATTGCGTCATGGCCTGTCGGCTGGGGAAAAATTGCCAGAGGCCCTGCGCGCGCGCTGGCAGGCGGCGACAGGCACTACACTGCACGAGGCGCTCGGCATGTCCGAGTGTTCGACCTTCATCTCCGGCAGTCCCGGACGGCCAGCGCCGTCCGGGACACTGGGTTTCGCGCAGCCCGGTCGCCAGCTTGCCGTGCTGGGCAGTGATGGGCCGGTTTCCCCCGGCGAGGTTGGCAGTCTGGGCATTCACCGCAGTGATCCGGGCCTGATGTTGGGTTATTTGACCGGCGCAGGTTTCGACCTGCCGTTGACCGGCGACTGGTTCGAAACCGGTGATCTGGTCAGCCAAGGGCCCGATTGTGCATTCCTGTATCACGGTCGCCGGGACGATCTGTTGACCACTGGCGGGTTTCGGATTTCGCCGTTGGAGATTGAAGCCGCGTTTCACGATGCCTCCGCGCTGGAGGACTGCGCCGCCATGGCGGTGGAAGTGAAAGCTGACACATTTGTGCTTGCGCTGGCCTATACCGGCGCGGCGGATCCCGCTACGTTGCGCGAATGGGCCGAGACTCGTCTGGCCCCATACAAACAGCCCCGGCTCTACCTGCCACAGCCATCTCTGCCCCGGACCTCCAATGGCAAGCTTGACCGCCGTGCCCTTGCGACCCTTCTGAAAGGCGCGTCATGATCACGCTCGATATCATCTCTGACCCGATTTGCCCTTGGTGCTATATTGGCTGGGCACGATTGGCCCGCGCGCTGGAAAGCCGCCCCGATCACCCCTTCACGATCCAGTGGCACCCATTCCAGTTGAACCCCGATATGCCCAGCGGTGGCATGGATCGGCGCGAATATCTGGAACACAAATTTGGGGGCAAGGACGGTGCGATGCGCGCCTATGCACCCGTGGTTGAACACGCAGAGGCCGCAGGCTTGAACATCGATTTTGCAGGTATCACCCGGACACCCAATACGGTCGATGCGCATCGGCTTATCCATTGGGCGGGAATCGAGGGGCGCCAAACCCCCATGGTTCTGTCGCTGTTCCGCGCCTATTTCGTGGAGGGAAAGGATATCGGCGACCCTGAGACCTTGCTGGATCTGGCCGAGGGTGTCGGCATGGACCGCGCGATGACCCAGCAGCTTCTAGGCAGTGACGCAGACGCCGCCGATATCAGGGCGCGCGATGCACATGCGCGCAGCCGTGGGGTAACCGGCGTGCCGACCTTCATTGTCGGTGGTCAGCATGCCCTGTCGGGCGCGCAGCCCGCCGAGGTCTGGGTTGAGGTGATCGACGACATCGCCGCACAGATTGCGGCGGCGAATTGATGGCACCGCGTAGGCGCGCACGATGACCACCACCAAGGTTTCCGCCCCGATCCACCGGATTTCAACGACCGAGTTCATTGCCCTGATCGGAATGATGTTCGCCACCATCGCGTTTTCCATCGATGCGATGTTGCCGGCCTTGCCTGATATCGCGGCCGAACTGAGCCCGGACCGCCCGACATTGGCGCAGTTGATCCTGACAAGTTTCGTATTTGGCATGGGGATCGGCACGTTGTTCACCGGCCCGTTGTCCGACAGGTTCGGGCGCAAGGCAGTCATTCTTTGGGGGGCGGTGCTTTACATGTTCGGTGCGCTGCTGGCCTATGCCGCCCCGACGCTTGAAATGATGCTGGCCGCCCGCGTCATTCAGGGTTTGGGCGCTGCGGGGCCGCGGGTCGTGGCGATGGCGTTGGTCAGGGATCTCTATTCCGGGCGCGAGATGGCGCGCATCATATCTTTCGCGATGCTGGTGTTCACGATTGCCCCGGCGGTGGCCCCTTTGATAGGCGCGGCCATCATTGCCGGGTTCGGATGGCATTCGATCTTTCTGGCGTTTGTCCTTTTTTCGATGATCTCGGTCGGGTGGTTGATGATCCGGCAGCCTGAAACCCTGCCGCCGCCATTACGCCGCAGTCTGGCATTCGCACCGCTCTGGTTGGCCACCAAGGAGGCCTTGGGCCAACGGCAGATGCAGCTGTCGATCCTTGTGCAGACCCTGATCTTCGGCGCGCTTTTCGGCACGATCTCATCGGTGCAGCAAGTGTTTGACCTGACCTATGACATGGCCGACAGCTTTCCATTCTGGTTTGCCGCCATCGCGCTGTGTTCGGCGCCGGCGGCCCCGTTGAACGGCTGGCTGGTCATACGGCTTGGCATGCGGCCATTGATCCGGCGCGCCTTGTTCGCACAGGTGGCGATGTCGGCCATCGTGCTTGTCGTGCTGGCCAGCGGTGGGATGGGCACATCCGAAGTCTGGGCCTATTTCGCATGGTCGGTCACGGTCTTTGCGATGCTTGGCTTCACCATCGGCAACCTCAATGCGCTCGCACTGGAGCCGTTGGGCCATATTGCGGGGTTGGCGGCATCGCTTATGGGCGCGCTGGCGACGGTGGGTGGTGCGGCATTGGGGGCCGTGATCGGTCAGCTTTACAACGGAACGGCGGTGCCCTTGGCGATCGGCGTGGGAATCGTGTGCCTTGTGGGCGGACTTGTCATGATGAAGATGCCGCGCGAGGGGGCATAGCGCCCGCTAGGCCTTGGTCTTTTCCGCCAGATCCCTTGCAATCGCAAAGGCGCCCTTGATCTTGTCGCTTTCCTTGGCCCAATCGCGGCGCACGATGATCTTGTTGTCGCGCACCTTTGCCAGACCGTCCTGCGATTGAATGAACTCGACCAAGCCCTTGGGGTTGGGGAACTTGTCGTTATGGAACTGGATCGTGACCCCCCTTGGGCCGGCGTCCAGCTTCGCGATCTCGGCGCGTTTGCACATCGCCTTGATCCGCACCACCAGCAGCAGGGTATTCACCTCACGCGGCAGGGAACCGAAGCGGTCGATCAACTCGGCTGCGAACCCTTCAAGCTCGACCTTGGTCTGCAACTGGCTAAGCCGGCGATAAAGCCCAAGGCGCACGTCAAGGTCGGGTACATAGGGCTCGGGGATCAGGACCGGGACCCCCAGATTGATCTGAGGCGACCACTGCCCGTCATCACTCAGCAACCCTTCGGCCTTGCCCGAGCGGATATCAGCGATCGCCTCTTCCAGCATGGCTTGGTACAATTCAAAGCCCACTTCGCGGACATGTCCGGATTGTTCTTCGCCGACGATGTTGCCTGCGCCGCGAATATCGAGATCCTGGGAGGCAATCGTAAAACCCGCCCCGAGGCTATCGAGGCTGCCCAGAACCCGAAGCCGCTTTTCTGCGGCAGGCGTCAGTTTCATGCGCGGTTTCGTCGTCAGATAGGCATAGGCGCGGGTCTTGGCGCGGCCAACGCGACCCCGGATCTGATACAATTGCGCCAGCCCGAACATGTCGGCGCGGTGAATGATCATGGTGTTGGCCGTGGGGATGTCGATGCCGGATTCCACGATGGTCGTGGCCAGCAGCACGTCATATTTCCCATCGTAAAAGGCGTTCATGCGATCGTCGAGTTCGCCCGCCGCCATCTGTCCGTGGGCGGTGATATGGGTCACCTCGGGCACGTGGTTCTTCAGGAAGTCCTCGATTTCGGGAAGATCCTGAATACGCGGGACCACATAGAATGACTGTCCGCCGCGATAGTGTTCGCGCAACAAGGCCTCTCGCAGGGTGACGGTATCGAATTCCGAGACATAGGTGCGGATCGCCAGACGGTCTATCGGTGGCGTGCCGATCATGCTCAGGTCGCGCACACCGGACAGGGACATTTGCAGCGTGCGGGGAATTGGCGTGGCCGACAACGTCAGCACATGCACATCTGACCGCATCTCCTTCAGCCGTTCCTTGTGGGTGACGCCAAAGCGCTGCTCTTCATCGACGATCAGCAGGCCCAGATCATGAAACCGCACGGATTTCGCCAACAAGGCATGGGTGCCGATGACAATATCCACACTGCCCTCGGCAAGGCCCTTCTTGGTTTCCGCTGCTTCTGCTTGGCCGATGAAGCGCGACAACTGCCGCACCTTGATTGGAAAACCCTTGAACCGATCGCGAAAGGTGGCAGCGTGCTGGCGCGCCAGCAATGTGGTCGGCGCAATCACAGCCACCTGTTGCCCCGCCGCGGCGGCGACAAAGGCGGCGCGCATGGCCACCTCGGTCTTGCCAAACCCGACGTCCCCGACAACCAGCCTGTCCATGGGGCGCCCGCGCGCCAGATCGTCCAGCACATCGGCAATGGCGGTCAGCTGATCCTCGGTTTCCTCATACGGAAAACGGGCTGCAAATGCCTCCCACATATCGGCGGGCGGTTCGAGGATCGGGGCTTTGCGCAACTCGCGCTCGGCTGCAATCCGAATAAGTTTGTCCGCGATCTTGCGGATACGTTCCTTGAGCCGGGCCTTCTTGGACTGCCACGCGCCACCGCCCAGCTTGTCCAGCATGCCTTCATCGTGGCCATAGCGGCTGAGCAGTTCGATGTTTTCAACCGGCAGGAACAAACGGTCGCCACCGGCGTATTCAAGCGCGATGCATTCGTGCGGCGCGCCCATGGCGGTGACGGTTTCCAACCCCTTGTAGCGCCCCACGCCGTGGTCGACATGCACGATCAGGTCGCCGGGGCTTAGGGTCTGAGCCTCGGTCAGGTAGTTTTCGGCCCGCTTCGTTCGCCGCCGCGTCCGGATCAAGCGATCGCCCAGAACATCTTGTTCGGAGACGACCGTCACACCGGGGCCGGTAAAGCCCTCTTCCAGCGGCCATACGACAAGGCCAAGGCTTCCGGCACCGCCTATATCGCGTGCGTCGTTGATGGGCACCGCATCCGCAACGCCCTCATCATCCAACAGCCCGGCCAATCGTTCGCGCGCGCCTTCGGACCATGACGCGATCACGACAGCGCCAGCTTGACGTCGTGCCTTAATATGGTCCGCCAAGGCACCGAAAAGACTGATGTTTTCTTGTTGTCGCTCGGGGGCAAAGCTGCGCCCGATCCGCCCGCCCGCATCGATCACACCGGGCCCAAGCGCGGCCTTGATGGGGGCAAATTGGATCAGCCGGTGGTCTGCGACGGCTGCAGACCACGCCGCGTCGTCCAGATAAAGCTGTCCGGGTGGACAAGGTTTGTAGACGCTGTCAAGCCGACCCTTCTGTGTCAGTGCAGTACGCCGCGTATCATATTGATCTTCAATGGTTTCCCACCTGGACAAACGTTGGGGCGTTGTCTGATCGTCAAGGGTGATCGTGGCGTCTGGTAGATAATCGAACAGGGTTTCAAGGCGCGCATGGAAGAATGGCAGCCAGTGTTCGACCCCTGCATGTTTGCGGCCGGCGCTAACCGCCTCGTAAAGCGGATCATCGGTGCCGGCCGCGCCGAATTCCACCCGGTAGTTCTGGCGAAACCGGGCAATGGACGCGTCATCAAGGATTACCTCGGACACGGGCGCAAGCTCGACCCGGTTCAATCTGTCGGTGGTGCGCTGCGTGGAGGGATCAAAGCGGCGCGCGCCATCAAGCACATCGCCAAACAGGTCCAGCCGGACGGGCAGGTCTTCGCCGGGGGGCCAGACGTCGATGATGCCGCCGCGCACCGCATAGTCGCCCGGTTCGGTCACCGTCGGTGTGTTCGAGAACCCCATCCGCACCAGAAACGCCTTCAAGGCCGTCTCGTCCAAGCGGCCGCCGACCTCGGCCGCGAATGCGGATTCGCGAAGCAAGTCGCGCGGGGGAATATATTGCGTCGCCGCGTTGAGCGTTGTCAGCACAATGAAGCTGCCAGACAACCCCGCTGCCAATGTAGCCAGCGTTGCCATCCGCGCTGCCGCGTTTTCGGCATTCGGCGAGACCCGATCGTAAGGCAGGCAATCCCATCCGGGAAAGCGCAAGACAGGCACGGTCGGGTCAAAGAACGCCAACGCCGCGGCCATGGCCGCCATGCGCTTGTCATCGCGCGCGACATGCAACACAGGGCCCCGACCCCGCGCCAGTTCCTTGAGGATCAGCGTCGCGTCAAAGCCTTCGGGCGCACCGCTGGCAAGGATGTGGTCAGGCATGGACATTACGGGGTGGACCTACGCGGCGGGGCAGCAGTGTCAAGGGACGATCAAAGGCCCAAGACGCTGCCGTTAAGGTTTACCCACATGCCCCAGAACGCCGTAATGAAGATGAACATGATGCCCAGAAGCTGCACGCTGAACCGATGCATCCGCAAGATGCGGACCAGATCTTCGTAATTTCCGCGCCGCAGGCGGCTGGCAGTGCTGATCGACATGCCCCCCACCACGGCCATGGGAAAGGCCAGCAGGAACAAGGCCTGACAGAATTCGACCCGGTACACCCAACCCAAGATGCAAAGCGATGTCAGCACAAAGGCCAGAAACGCGGTTGCGATCCAACCGCCGTTGTCCGACAGCGCCAGAATACGGTTCACGTTGATCTCAGCCAGCTTGCGCATATCGTCGGCCGATTGCGCGTGGCCACGGCGCGCGCGGGTGACCATGTCGAACGGCACGCCAACAACCCAATGGGACAAGGTTGACCACAAGATGGCCAGCACGATCCAGTACCACAGGTTCGAAAATGACCGCAGGTCGATAACTTGGGTCACGAGGTCAAGAAAATCCAACGGGCCGTCTCTGTCTGATCATGCGGTTGACGCGCACCTTATGCGGGCTGTCGTGGGGTTTCCAGCCCTTGAGATGCCCGTGCTGCCATGTCACAGATTGATTGACCCAGATAACTCATGAAGGTGCACCCCATGCCCGCCAATCAGGCCCCGTTCCCCGCCACCCGGTTTCGGCGCAACCGCGCCAGTGCGCCCTTACGCAATCTGACCCGTGAGACGGAACTTTCGGTCAATGATCTGATCTGGCCCGTGTTTGTGCGTGACGGCGACGGGATAGAGGAACCAGTGTCATCAATGCCGGGGGTGGTGCGCCGGTCCGTCGACAAGATCATGCAGGCCGCTGTTGAAGCGCACGCCCTTGGCATTCCCGCCATTTGCCTTTTTCCCTATACCGACGGCAGCCTGAAGACTGAGCTGTGCGAAGAAGCATGGAACCCCGACAACCTGACCAACCGGGCGATCCGTGCGATCAAGGCGGCCGTGCCCGATCTTGCGGTCATGACCGACATTGCGCTGGACCCATATAACGCCAACGGCCATGACGGAATCGTGCGCGACGGGGTCATCGTCAACGACGAAACCGTCGCGGCCTTGGTCAAGATGGCCTTGGCGCAGGCCGACGCGGGGGCCGATATACTGGGCCCCTCCGACATGATGGATGGCCGGATCGGGGCGATCCGCTCGGCGCTGGAGGCGCATGGGCATTCGGGCGTGACGATCCTGTCTTATGCAGCCAAGTTCGCCAGCGCCTTTTACGGGCCATTTCGGGATGCCGTGGGGGCGTCAGGGGCGTTGAAGGGCGACAAGAAGACCTATCAGATCGATCCGGCCAACCGGAGGGAGGCACTTCGTTGTGTGGAGCGTGACCTGAGCGAGGGGGCGGATATGGTCATGGTCAAGCCGGGAATGCCGTATCTGGACTTGTGCCGCGAGGTGAAGGATCGCTTTGGAGCGCCCACTTATGCCTATCAGGTGAGCGGTGAATACGCGATGATCCAGGCCGCCGCCGCAAACGGGTGGATCGACGGCGACAAGGTCATGCTGGAAAGCCTGATGTGTTTCCGGCGCGCCGGATGTGATGGGGTGCTGACATACTTTGCACCAAGGGTTGCGCGTCTGCTCAACCGATAGCGGTCGCATCGGCAAGAACCCGCACCCATGGTAGGATTGGCCCGTGACACATTGGCTTTTTCACCGTATATTCTTGGCAATCCGGGCGGTCACGATCCGGGATCCGAGGCATCACAACAAGGCGATGATGACATGAGCATACTTTCCCGGCGCAATTTTCTGATGACCGCGGCGGCAACGCCTGCACTTGCAGCATGTGGCAATGGCGTCAATTCCCGTGCCTCCGAACGGATCGACGAGCGTGTCGAAAGCGCAATTGACTTCATGTATCAGGAAGTTCCGGGCACCCGCGAGTTGTCGTTCAACGCGGCTGGCATGCTGGTGATGCCGTTGGTGACCGAAGCCGGGTTCGGGTTTGGCGGCAGCTATGGACGCGGAGCGCTGCAGATCAACGGCGCGACCGTGGATTATTATTCGGCGATCTCGGGCACGTTCGGCCTCCAGATCGGGGCACAGCAATATGCCCACACACTGTTCTTCATGACCGAACAGGCGCTGAGCAGCTTCAGGTCCGCCAGCGGGTGGGCAGCGGGCGCCGATGTGCGTTATGCCGTGAACACAAGCGGCGGCACTTTGGGTGTGGATACGACCACTTTGGTGGACCCCGTCATTGCCGTGGTCTATGGGCAGGCCGGTCTGATCGTGGGGGCCACGTTGGAAGGCACCCGCTATACCCGCATTATTCCCTGACAACACACCGGTTTGATCGCCGGGTGGCCATGCGGCCTTTGCATTCAGTCAACTGAAGGGCTAGGACGCAAGGTGTTCAATGTTCGATTTTGACCGCGGGGATCATGGGCACTTTTCTGATTTGGCTTGTGCGGATCGTGACCGCGACGGTTGCTGTTGCGGTTTGCGCGATGGCGGCGGCATGGTGGATGGCTGCGCGCAGTTTGCCGGATTACGATGCTGATTGGACCGTACCGGGGCTGACCGCTCCGGTGGAGATTGTTCGCACCAACGCCGATGTCCCCCATATCTTCGGAGAGACGGACGCAGACGTTTTCTATGGTTTGGGTTTTGCCCATGCCCAAGACAGGCTGTGGCAAATGCTGATGAGCCGTCGCGCGGCGCAGGGGCGACTGTCGGAATTGTTCGGTGCGCGGACTTTGCCGATTGATGATCTGATGCGCCGGTTGGACCTGTCTGGCCATGCCTCTCGATCCATGGCGGCACAATCGCCCGACGCACAGATGGCGCTTGAGGCCTATGCGGCAGGTGTGAACGCGTGGCTGGCGATCATCGGCACCGAAGCCCTTGGCCGGGGCGCGCCTGAGTTGTTCTTGTTCGACCCTGAGATATCACCGTGGCGCCCCGCCGACAGCCTCTCGATCTCACTATTGATGGCGCTGCAACTAACGGACCATCACGAGGATGAGGTGCTGCGCGCCCGCGCGACACTTGTGTTGGATGATCCGGCCCGGCTGGCTGATCTGATGCCCGATGCGCCGGGCACCGGCGTGGCGGCCTTGCCAGAGTATACAAGCCTTTTTGATGCGTTGCCGCCCCGTTATGCAGCAAGCGAGGAGGGGCCGCGCGACCCACTGCACCCCCATGCCCTTGGCCATGGGCGCGGTGGCGCGTCGAACGCATGGGCTGCAGCGCCCGCCAGATCTGCGGCAGGCGGCGCCTTGCTGGCAAATGACCCGCATATGGCGCTGGCCGCACCCGGAAGCTGGTATCTTGCACGTCTGGAGCTGGAAACCGGGGCGGTGATCGGCGGCACCATCCCCGGCATGCCGGTTGTGCTGGCGGGCAGGTCTGATCGTCTTGGATGGGGAATTACCGTCAGTCACATGGACGATATCGATCTCTATATTGAACAGCTTAACCCCGAAAACACACAGGAATACCGCACCCCGGATGGCTGGGCCCCGTTCGAGACTGACCGCGCAATCATCGAGGTTGCGGGCGAAGCACCAGTAACGATCACCATGCGGTCCACCACAAACGGCCCGGTCATCCCCGGCACCCAGTACGATTTCAACACGGTCACGCCCCCCGGCCACGTCATGAGCATGGCTTGGACCGGCCTGACGGACCGCAATACATCCATTCAGTCCGGGTTGCAGGTGATGCGCGCCCAATCCGTCAACGAGGCGTTGGTTGCCGGCGCTGATTTTGTCGCCCCGTCATTGAACCTGACGGTGGCGGATGCGGACGGTCATATCGCATTGCAGACGATCGGCCACATGCCGTGGCGCATGACGCAGCATCAGACCCAAGGCCGGATGCCGAGCCCCGGATGGGTTCCCGAAAATCGCTGGCAGGGGGTGACGCAGTATTTTGCGAACCCAACCTTCGAGAATCCCGAGGGCGGCATTTTGGGGAATACAAACAACAAGATCGTGGACCGGGATTTTCCGCTGCACGTTTCGTTCAGCTGGGGCGACACGCAGCGCATCACCCGGTGGCAGCGCCTGATGGAGGCGCGACAGGTCCACACCCGCGATAGCTTTATCGAGGCGCAGTTGGACACGCAATCTGCGGCGGCCTTCAACATCTTGCCATTGGTCGCCCGTGACCTGTGGTTCACCGGTGAAACCGCCCCTGATGGAACAGCAGAGCGGCGGCGCCAGCGCGCATTGGAGTTGCTGTCGGTCTGGGATGGCAACATGAACGAACACCTGCCCGAGCCGCTGATTTACGCCGCGTGGATGCGTGCCCTTCAACAGCGGTTGATCCAAGACGACATCGGGCCACTGGCCAACCAGTTCCTCCAACTTGAGCCATTGTTCATCGAACGGGTGTTCCGCGATGTGGACGGAGCATCATCATGGTGCGACGTGCAGCCCTCGACCGCGCTTGAGACCTGCGTTGACATCGCCCGGATCGCCCTGGACGATGCGCTTGTCTGGCTAGAGGAAACCTATGGCGGCACACCTGAAAGCTGGCAATGGGGAGTGGCGCATGAGGCGCGCCACGACCATCCAGTGCTGGGCAATACGCGGTTGTTTTCGTGGATCGTGAATATTCGTCAGCCCACGTCCGGGGGGGATTTCACCCTGCAGCGTGGCGCAAGCCCGGCCACCCTGCCCGCCCCGTTCCTGAACACGCATGCGGCGGGCTATCGCGGCGTGTATGACTTTGCGGACCCCGACAGCTCGGTCTTCGTGATTGCCACCGGGCAATCCGGCCATCCACTTAGTCGCCATTACGATGACATGTCCGAGCTCTGGCGGCGTGGCGAATATATTCCCATGACGCTTGACCCCGATCTTGCGCGCGCAGGAAACATCGGTGTCACGGTCTTGACCCCACGGGACTAAATCCCTGCCGCACCCGGTGATTTGGCCAAGGTCGCCCGTGCGGCCCTAAAGCTCCCGAAACGCCTTTTCCTGACGGTCAGTCCATTCGACGGTCAGGGTGGTGGTCTCTTCCCCCTGCTCTTCGGATGTGACGATCCCTTGTCCGAACAGCCACGCCCGTTTGCGACCGTCGCTGTGGCGCAATGTAAGACGGCTTTCGTGGCGCGGTGGCGCAAGGATCTCAGAGATCGCCGTCAAAAGCGTGGGCAAGCCTTCTCCGGTCACGGCGGATATCGCGTAGACACCCGGCTTGCGTTCCGCTGCCGTTGCCAACGCGGCCCGCGCATCGTCAGGCACCAGATCCAGTTTGTTCCACACTTCCAGTTTGGCGGCCGTCTGCGAAACGCCAAGATTCGCCAAGATGGCGGCGACATCGGCGGCCTGCTCTTCCGTTTGGGGATGGGAAATGTCGCGGACATGGCAGATCAGATCGGCGTCCAGCACTTCCTCCAAAGTCGCGCGGAAGGCGGCAACCAGTTGCGTCGGCAGATCGCTGATGAACCCAACCGTGTCCGACAAGATGACATTCGTTCCATCGGGCAGGCGCAGGGCGCGCATCGTGGGGTCAAGGGTCGCGAACAGCATGTCCTTTGCAAAGACATCCGCCCCGGTCAGGTGATTGAACAGCGTCGATTTGCCGGCGTTGGTATAACCGACCAAAGCCACGATCGGGTATGGCACCTTCTTTCGTGCGGACCGATGCAGAGCGCGGGTTTTCACCACGCGCTCAAGTTGGCGCTTGATCCGTGTCACCGCCTCGTCGATTGCGCGGCGATCCGCCTCGATCTGGGTCTCTCCCGGTCCGCCGACGAATCCGAGCCCGCCCCGCTGGCGTTCCAAGTGGGTCCATGCGCGGACAAGTCGCGTTCGTTGATAGGTCAGCGCGGCAAGTTCAACCTGCAACACACCCTCGCGGGTTCGGGCGCGGTCGGCAAAGATTTCAAGAATCAGGCCCGTCCGATCCAGAAGCTTGACGCCCCATTCCTTTTCCAGATTGCGCTGTTGGACCGGGGTGACCGGCCCGTCGACCAGAACCAGCCCAATCTCCAGCCGTTCGATCATCGCCTTGAGTTCGGCGATCTTGCCTTTGCCAAACAACAAGCCGGGCTGCGCACGCGGCAGCCGGACAACCTCGGCACCTGCAACCTCTAGGTTGGGCAGTGCTGCTGCAAGGGCCACAGCCTCCGCAAGCGCAGCAGTGGGTTCACGCCGGGTTCTGTCATTCTTGAGATCCGGATGGATGACGAGCGCGCGCATCGGGCCCGCATCCGGGGCCCCGGTCAGCGGTGTTTCGCTCACTCTTCCCCATCATACAGATTGATCGGTTGCGCGGGCATCACGGTCGAAATCGCATGCTTGTAAACCAGTTGCGATTGTCCGTCACGGCGCAGCAGGACACAGAAATTGTCAAACCAAGTGATCACGCCCTGCAATTTGACCCCATTGATCAAAAAGATCGTCACGGGAACCTTTGTTTTGCGGACGTGATTGAGGAATGCATCCTGCAGATTTTGCTTATTCTCGGCCATCTATCGTGCTGCCTTGTTCTTTGTGCTGCCCCTCGGTGCGGCAGAGTTTTGTCATAGCGTTCTGATTATGTAGGTTCCGCGCGGGAATTTCCACCCCGATTTCAGGGGGCTAGCGTCTATGATGCTGCAATCGCATCAATTGCGCCAAAAGGCGGGATTGAAAAGGGCGATCAACACCAACGTTTCCATCCGCCCAATGATCATTGCGGCCGCCAAAATCAACTTGGCTGCATCAGTCAGCAAGAAATACGAGATCGGCGATTCTGCGGCGACTTGGGCCAAAGGGCCGGTCGTGGTCAGGGCTGCGATGGCCAAGACCATGGAGCGTTGGAAATTCAGGCCCGCCAAGGATAGCGCGATCATCGTCGCGGCCATGGACAACACGAACAACATGAAGAAAATCCATGCGATGTATGCCCCTTCGCGCCGAATACGCCGCCCCAGCCGCCCTGCTCCGGCAACTGAATGGGGATGGGTCAGCTTGCCCATCTCGCGGACGCCATGCTTGTAAAGCGCGTAGACCCGGAGCAATTTCACACCGCCCGCCGTCGTCGCAACCCCGCCACCCATCAGGACAAGGCCGATCAAGACCAGCCCCGGTGTCGGCAACCCCGACCAGTTGCGCGCATCCGCCCAGCTTTCCGACACGAATCCGGTCGTCGTGAGGAATGACATCACCGTAAAGATACTGCCCCAAAGGGCATTCAGGGCCGCAACGCCGTCAGAAAGTTCGTTAACCTCCAGCGCCCCTAGCCAATGACGCGCAAAAAGAAGGGTCGGCAACACCACCACGGCGAAGATCGCAATCCTGATTTCACGGTCCTTGGCGAGCCGCATGGGCAGATCAGGACCAAAGCCCGACGCAAAAGACCGGCGCGACAGGGCAAAGATGAAAAACACGAAAATAAGCGCTTCGCCCAGAATGCCAGCGGGCTGGCCCTTGAAGCTTTCGAGCGGGCTGATCCCGGATGTCGCCAAGGTGGACATGGCATGGATCGACGCAACCAGCGGCGGAACGCCGGAGCCCATCAAGAGCAGCGCCAGCAACAAGGTCAGTCCGCCATAAATCGGGGCGAGCCGCAGGGTATTATGGCGCAGCCGTTCCGAGGCGGACGCAGCACGCATTTGCGCCCCGCCCGCCACAACCTGCCCTTGCACATGTGCTTCGGACGTTACCTCGTATCCGCCTAGGTTGAGTGGTGCCAACACCGCCACTGCGGTGATCCAGATCATGAGCCCGCCAAGCCAGCCCACCAACCCGCGCCAAAGCTGAATTGCGGGGTCCAGCCGCGCCGCCTCGAACACCTGCGCCCCGGTGGTGGTCATGGCAGATACCATGTCGAAGTAGACGTTGATGAAGCGGGTATTGCCCACCGCTTCGTCCATCGGAATTGCAAGGATCAGGGGCAACCACAGATAGGCCAGTAGCAAGGTCACAAGATGCGTGCGCGCGGTTCCCTCGGACCGGCCCGTTTGCATCGCGAAACCGATCAGGGCTGCGATGATCAGCACCAGAATGCCTGCATAAAGAAATACGCGCGCGGTTTGGTGAACGTTCATGGCGGACCCGACAACGGCGGGAACGAACATCGCGAAGCCGGCTGCGAACAGCAGCACGATCGGCAGCGGCAGGTTCGTCAGGTAGGCGCGCATAAGCCCCTCAGAAAAAGTCGATCGAAACCTGAAGCAGGGTTTCCACTGCCGGGACATCGGCGGCGAGTGCGAAGATCGCGATGGCGTCCCCCTCTTCGATCCGAGTCGAACCATCGGGCCGAATGACCTTGCCGTTCTTCTGGACCGCACCAATCAGCACACCTTCGGGAAAGTCGATGTCGCTGATCTTGCGCCCGGCGATCGGGGATGTGGACAGAACCTGCGCCTCGATGATCTCTGCCTCGGCATCGCCGATCGAATAGACCCCGCGGACCCGGCCATGGCGAACGTGCCGCAAGATGGAGCTGACTGTCGTGGTGCGCGGGTTCACGAACGCGTCGATGTTCAGCGGTGCCATCAACGGCACAAGCGTGGGATCATTCACCAGCGCGATCGCCATGCGCGCGCCGGCCTGCTTGCCCCGGACCGAGGCAAGGATATTGGTTTTGTCATCGTCGGTGACGCACAAGATGGCATCGGCGCGTTCGATACCGGCCTCGCGCAGCAGGTCGATGTCCAAGCCATCGCCGTTCAGCACGATGGTGCGTTCCAGCGCGTCGGCGGCCACCTCGGCACGGGCGCGGTTGGCCTCGATCACACGGGTGCGCAGACGCACGATCCCGGTTTCAAGCCGCCGGGCAACCATCAGGCCGACATTACCGCCACCGATGATGATGACCCTTTCGGGTCGACGCGTGGATTTGCCGAAAATCTCAAGCGTTCGGTCAACGTCCAGCGCGTGGGTGAACACATATATCTGGTCCTTGGCGAAAAGCTGATCGCCAGGTTCGGGCGCGAAAAGTGTGCCCTCGCGCCGCACGCCCACGACCAGCGCCCGCAAGGTCGAGAAAAGTTCGGAGAGTTGCCGCAAAGGCGTGTTCAGCACCGGACAGTCTTCGTCCAACTGAATGCCCATCATCTGGGCATCGCCACCAAGGAAGTTCTCGGTATCGAAGGTGGAGGGTGACGCAAGCCGCCGCAATGCCGCCTCCGCCACCTCTTTTTCGGGCGAAATCACCACGTCGATTGGCAGATGATCGCGTCGGTAAAGGTCGGAATAAATCGCCGTCAGATAGCTTTGAGCCCGCAGCCGGGCAATCTTGCGCGGGACGCCGAACACCGAATGGGCCACCTGACAGGTGACCATGTTGACCTCGTCGGAAAATGTGGCCGCGATGATCATGTCGGCATCTTTTGCGCCAGCCTGTTCAAGCACGTCAGGATAGGACGCAAAGCCGGTGATCCCAGCCACATCAAGCGTGTCGGTCGCGCGTGCAACAAGGGCGGGGTTGTTATCAACCACCGTCACATCATTGTTTTCGCCGGAAAGATGACGTGCGATCTGCCAACCGACCTGACCCGCACCGCAAATAATGACCTTCATGTGCCTTTTCGCCAGACCGGTCCGATTAAGGGGTTCTGCATGGCAGATGGGCGCGACGGCGTCAATCAGCGGTGGCATGTGTTGCTTGATATTGGATGACATGAGACAATCGCGTTGGATGCGTGCAACCCGACCACCGCAGCTGAGGATCCCATGCGCCCTGCCCTGATATTGTTCGTGCTGCTTTCTGCCTGCGCGCCTGCGCCGGTCTACTATGCCGAAGGGGTCAGCCTTGCGCAGCGCGAACGGGATCTGGCGCTATGCGACGCCCAAGCGTTTGCCGCGTATCCCGTGCGCAACCAGATCCGTTATCGCCCCCGCACATGGTTTCCGGGCACGCAGACATGCACGGCCGACGGGGTCTGCACCATGACGCCCGGTTACTGGCTTGGTGGAGAGGCCTATACCGTTGATGTGAACGCGGACGCGCGCCGCAATGCCGGCGTTGCATGCATGGGCGCGCGAGGGTATGCGCGCATCTCGCTGCCGCGATGCCCCGAAGGCACCGCAATTGCCCCAACGACAACCATGCCGCCCCTGACCAGCGCAACATGCGTGTGGGATCAGGCGGGCGGTGTGCCGGTCATCGTCAACCCGCTTTAGGCATCATCAACCTGCGCCACCCGCGCGCCCGCTTTGTTCGTGGTCACGACGCCAAGCGATTTCAACTTGCGATGCAGGGCGCTTCGCTCCATCCCGACAAAACTGGCCGTCCGCGAGATGTTGCCCGAAAAGCGGTTGATCTGCGCCATCAAGTAGTGCCGTTCGAACAGTTCACGCGCATCGCGCAGCGGCAGCGTTGTCAAGCTGGCTGACAGCGCGATATCTTCCTCTTCGCCCGATACGGCGTCGCCATGGCCGGGCAGATCACGCGCCTCGATCGGGCCGGTCCCTTCGCCAAGGATCAGCACCCGTTCAATCACATTGCGCAGCTGGCGCACGTTACCTGGCCAACGAAGCGTTTGCAGCATCGCAACCGCATCCTCGCCCAGATCGCGCAAGGGCAGCCCCTGATCGCGGTTGAATTGCGTAATGAAATGGCGCGCAAGATCGGGGATGTCATCGCGCCGATCCTCAAGGCTGGGCACCTCGATGGGTACGACGTTCAGACGGTGGAACAGCTCCTCGCGGAAATTGCCGGCCGCGATCTCGTTCTGCAGATCCCGGGTTGTCGAACTGATCACGCGCAGATCGACGCGGACCTTGGCAGTGCCGCCCACACGGGTAAAGCTTTGGTCGACCAGCACCCGCAGGATCTTGGATTGCGTGCCCGCCGGCATGTCCGCGACTTCGTCGAAATAGATCACCCCGCCATGGGCCTGTTCCAACAGACCCTGTTCCACCCCGCGTTCCGAAGTTTCGCGGCCGAACAAGACCACCTCCATCTGGTCTGGCTGGATCGATGCGGAATTGACGGTGACAAACGGCGCCTCTGCCCGGTTGGATTCCGCATGTATATAACGAGCGGCCATTTCCTTGCCGCTACCCGGCGCCCCCGACAGCATCACGCGCCCATTGGATTTAGTCACCTTGTCCAATTGGCTTTTGAGAAGCCGGAAACAGGTTCCGTTGCCGACCATGACTGCCTCGCGGACATCTTGCCGGCGCAATGCGGAATTTTCGCGCCGCAGGCGGCTGGTTTCCATGGCGCGGCGGATCACGACCATCAACTGATCTATGTTGAAGGGCTTCTCGATGAAATCATAGGCGCCCTGCTTGATCGCGGCGACTGCGATCTCGATGTTGCCATGTCCCGAAATGATGACCACAGGCACATCCGGATTGTCGCGCTTCACATGCTTCAGGATGTCGATCCCGTCCATGTTGCTGTCCTTGAGCCAGATATCCAGAATCATCAGTCCCGGTTGCTGCGCATTCAATTGCGCCATGCAATCATCGGAATTCCCTGCCATACGGGTCGAAAACCCTTCGTCCTGCAGGATGTCGCAGATCAGTTCCCGAATATCGCGTTCGTCGTCGACGACCAGAATATCGCTCATGCAATCTCTCCTTCGTTATCGGGCAGCCGGGGCAAAGTGATACGGGCCAGAGCGCCGGCATGGGCACCTGACTCAAATGGCGGAGCGTCCAACAGCTCAAGCGTACCGCCATGTTCTTCAACGATTTTCTTGACGATCGGCAAGCCAAGCCCGGTGCCTTCGTCGCGGGTTGTCACATAGGGTTCGAACAGCTTGGCGCGATCGGGCGGGAGCCCGATGCCATTGTCCGCGATGTCGATCTGCACCTTTCCGGGTGTCGTGTTCAGCGCGACGCGCACGGTGGGCTTGTAGCCATCCGGGGCGCCTTTCGCCACGCGCGTGTCAATCGCCTCGCCAGCGTTCTTTATGAGGTTCGTCAGCGACTGGCCGATCATGGTCGCGTCCAGTTCCGCCAGGACCGGCGTATCGGGGATATCGATCTCAAATCGCACACCTGGTTGTCCGGCCCGCTGCAAGGTCACCGCGTTGCGCAAGAGCTTGGCCGCGTCTTCGATCCGGGTTTCCGGCTCGGGCATGCGTGCGAACTTGGAGAACTCATCAACGATACGGCGAAGGTCATTTGTCTGGCGCACGATGACCTCGGTATATTGAGCAAGGGCGGCCGCGTCCTCTTCCCCCAACAATTTACCGAATTTGCGCTGCACACGTTCGGCCGATAGCTGGATCGGCGTCAAAGGATTCTTGATTTCGTGGGCGATCCGGCGCGCCACGTCACCCCACGCGGCCATCCTTTGTGCGCTGACCAGTTGGGTCACGTCATCAAAGGCAACCACGTAACCCTCCAGCGTGCCGTCGGTATTGAGCCGGACGGCCATGCGCACCAGCAGGCTTTCTTGCTTGCCTGCGCGCGTCAGTTTGATTTCCTCTTGCACCACCTCGCCCATTCGGCCGCGCAAGTTATCAAGCAGGGGGCCGAATTCCGGGACCGCGACGGCAAGTGTAAGGCCATTATCGCGCTGCTCCACCATGCCCAACAACCTGATGGCCGAACGGTTCATGAAGTCGATCCGTCCCGAGGCGTCGAGGCCGATCACACCAGCCGTGACTGATCCAAGGACGCTGTCAAACAGGCGGCGGCGTTCCTCGGTGGCGGCGTTCTGTTCAACCAGCGTGTCCCGCTGACCTTTCAACTGACGCGTCATCTGATTGAACAGTCGCCCCAGCATGGCGATCTCGTCATCGCCCTTCTCTTCGATAACACGCACATCCAGATCGCCCTGCCCGACGCGCTGTGCCGCACCAGCCAGCCGCCCGACGGGGCGTGATAGACCCTCGGCGAACCACAGGCCCAACCAGATCGCAGCAAGGATCATGATCAACGCAAAGCCCAGATAAAGCGCGCCGAACTCAAAAAGGACCCGGCCACGGTCGCTTTCCAATTGGCGATAAAGCTGCACGGTCTGCTGCGTTTCGTCCAGAAGCGAGATGATCTGGCCATCCACCTCCCGGCTGACAAAGAGGTAGCGATCGGGGAAGGCCTCAAGCCGCAGAAGGGCGCGAAATTCATTGCTGGCCCGATCTTCGATCAAGACTACCGTGCCGTCGGCCGCTTCGGCCATCTGTTCAGATGTGGGGCGGTCGAAATCGAACATATAGCTGCTTTCGCCGCGCGCCCGGATTTCGGCGCCGCCATCAATCACGAACGCCTCGCTGAGCCCGCGTTGGATCCGCGATTGACCCTGACTAAGCGCTTGGCGCAGATCGCCATCGGACAGCAGAACGCTGGCTTGGCGCGTCAGGTTCAAGAACGCGGCAAGCGCCACAGCATCCGCCGCCAGATCATCCCGGTGTTCCTGTTGATAAGCGACCGCCGCGTCCACAGAATTGCCAAGTGCCGTACTGACCCGGTCGGAAAACCACCCCTCCAGCCCCATGTTCACGGTGAACATCGCAAAAACGGCCACAAGAATTGTCGGAACCAGCGCAACTGTTGTGAAAACGCCCGTCAGTCGCATGTGCAACCGCGACCCCGCAGACCGCGCCCGACGGGCCGCGACCATCTTGGCAACCTGTCGCAACACCAGCGCGGCCACCACGAGGATATAGACCATATCCGCCAGCAGGATCAGGCGTAGCCCCGGGCTGTCGGCGAATTCGGCCAACGGGCCAAGAACAAGAAAAGTTGCCAGCGCCAGAACGGGACCAAGGATGACAAGGCCAAGCGTGCCTGCACTGCGCAAGCGTCCGCTGCCACGTTGCCGGAGCAGACGGATCATGCTCGAGTCCGTTGCCCTGTCAGCAGGTTCCTGCACATTACCCCCGATATGGGGCCAACCGCTTGCCCCGCCGCAATAGCTAGATTCGCACTTATCGATTGTTCCCAATCGGCAACGCGACTGTTGCGTTTTTACATCAACTTGCGGCGGCGTGTCACGCGAATATCAAGGTCGGTGATCTTCTTTCGTAGCGTATTTCGGTTGATCCCCAGAAGATCCGCACATTTCGCCTGATTGCCACCCGTCGCCTCCAGCGCGATCTCGATCAAGGGGGATTCGACCTCGCGCAGAATGCGCGTGTAAAGCCCGGGCGGCGGCAAGACACCGCCATGCAGATCGAAATAGCGCCGCAGATGTTTATAGACAGACGCACTCAGCTTGTCGCCGCTGCCACCACCCATCAGGGGTTCGATCGCCGGCTGGCTGCCCAGCACGGCCCCCACCTCGGCCTTTGTTATTTCCTCGACCTGACTGGTCACGGTCAGGCGGCGAATCGTATTTTCCAACTGCCGCACATTGCCCGGCCATGAATAGACCCGGATCAGGTCCATCGCATCAGTGGCAAAGCGTCGGACGGGCCCGCCATCGCGTTCGGCCCGGCCGAGGAAATGGCTTGCCAGCAATGGAATATCATCGACCCGCTCTCTCAGGGATGGCACATTTACCGTGACACCGCTCAGCCGATAGAAAAGATCCTGCCGAAACAGGCCCGTTTCCATCTTTTCCATCAGGTCCTTCTGGCTGGTTGCCATGACGCGGGGGGCGCCATCGGCCATCGCGTCCAGCATCCGCACGATGCGGGCTTGCGCGTCGCCGTCATAATCGCCGACCTCGTCGAACAAGATGGAACCGCCACGCGCGCGGCTCAGCACGGTCGAGGGACCATCCACACCCGCAAGGTCACTGCTGCCCGCCACGACGAAGGGCAATGTGCGACGATCCGAAAAATCGTGGATGGCGCGCGCGATCAAGCTTTTGCCCGTACCGCTTTCGCCGGTGATAAGCACCGGCAGATCCGTGTTCATGACGCGCGCGACAAGGCGGTAAAGCGCTTGCATTTGCGGGGTGCGCCCAACAAGCGGCAAGTCTTCGTTGCCGCCCAAACTCCGCTCCGGGGCGCGTGGCGCGGGGCTCGCGCGGCGTTTCTGGTCAAGCGCACGTGCGGCCCGCTTCATCAGGTCCGGCAGATCGAACGGCTTTGGCAGGTAATCATATGCCTCGGCCTCGGTCGCCTGAATGGCGGTCATGATCGTGTTCTGTGCCGAAATGATGATGACTGGCAGGCCGGGACGCCGTTCGGTGATCTTGGGTAGCGTCTCAAGGCCGTTTCCATCGGGCATCATGACGTCCGAAATCACAAGGTCGCCCTTACCCTCCTCCACCCACCGCATGAGTGTCATGAGCGATGACGTCGCGTGCACTTTACATCCTGCCCGCGTCAACGCTTGGGTCAGAACTGTGCGGATGGTGCGGTCGTCATCGGCGACAAGAACGGTGCCGTCCATGGTTCGGAACTCCTTGGGGTCAGTCGGTGGCGTGTTTGGGGGCGATCGGAAGAGATATGCGGAACACGGTTCGGCCCGGGACGCTGTCGACTGCGATCCAGCCATCATGGTCCGAAATGATTTTCGAAACCAGTGCAAGGCCAAGCCCGGTTCCGTTTTCGCGGCCCGAGACAAACGGCTCGAATATATCGGACGCAAGTTCAAGCGGCAGGCCCGGCCCATCGTCAATAATTTCAACCTGCAGCGGAACCGCCGCGCCAGACCCGTCGCGCCGCCGGACACGCAGGCTCAATTCATAAAACGTCCGAATGCGAAGCGTGCCGCCGGATTTGCCCGCCTCGGCGGCGTTTTTCAGCAGGTTCAGAAACACCTGCAGTAGCTGATCCGGATCGGCCCATGTCAACGGCAGGGACGGATCATAGTCATCTTCAATCAACATATGCGCGGCGAACCCGACGGCCGCGGATTTACGGGCGCGGTCAAGGACGTCATGGATATTCACGGCACGGCAGTCAGGCGGCCGCACATTGCCGAACTCTTCCACCTGGGTCAGCAACTTCAGGATCCGCCGGGTTTCGCCAACGATCAGATCGGTCAATTCCCGATCCTCGCCGCTGGCGTTCATCGAGATCAACTGGGCTGCTCCGGTGATACCGGCCAGTGGGTTCTTTATTTCGTGTGCAAGCATCTCGGCCATGCCAATTGCCGATTTCGCCGCCGTTTTGGACGACTGCGCCCGATCCATCCGACCGGCAAGTTCGCGGCTTTCCAGAAGCACAAGCACATGGTCGGGCTTGTCATGCAGCGGTGCGATCTGCACATCGCAGGTGACAGGTTTCCGGCTTCCGGTGCCAACATCCACGGTGTTCACGAACAGGGCTGATTGGCCGCTACGCACACGCGCGAATGCCTCCTCCAGCGGGGCATCGACAAAAACCTTGTCCCAGACGGGGTGTTGAAAAAGCGACTTGCGCGAGGCGTTCAGGAAGTTTTCTGCAGCCGGGTTCACATCGAGAATGCGATCATCAGGCCCGAGGATCATGGCAGGGATCGGCAGCGAGGCCCAAAGCGACGAGGTCATCTGCGTCATGCCGCCATCCTTTGGCCACGCCCCATGGCATCTGGTAACAACGATAACACGGTCGCGGGCCGGTCAGCCGTCAACACGGCGCGGCGGAGATCGGGCGTGGCCCCGACCTCGTCCATATACCAGCCGAGGTGCTTTCGCGCGACGCGCAGCCCAAGCGTGCAACCATAGAACAACAGAATATCATCGTAGTGGCCTGCAATCAGATCGACCAATGCAGCGCCCGTGGGAACCTCGGGTTTTGGTTTGCCAAAGACCTCGTGGGAAATTTGGGCAAGTTGCCATGGACGGCCCTGCGCACCGCGCCCCACCATCACGCCATCTGCCCCGGAAGCGGCCAAAGCAGCCCGTGCGGACGGGCCATCGACGATATCGCCATTGGCAACGACGGGGATCGACACGGCATCCTTGACGGTGCGAATGGCGGTCCAATCGGCACGACCCTTGTAGAACTGGCACCGCGTCCGGCCATGGATCGTGATCATCTGGATGCCCGCCTGTTCGGCGCGCCGGGCAAGCTCGGCGGCGTTCAGGCATGCATCATCCCAACCCAGCCGTGTTTTCAGCGTCACGGGAACGTCCACCGCATCAACCACTGCTGTGATCAGCGACAGGGCGTGGTCCAGATCCTTCATCAGCGCGGATCCTGAAAACCCGGTCGTCACCTTCTTTGCGGGGCACCCCATGTTGATGTCGATGATGCGGGCGCCCTGCCCGGCTGCAAGCTTTGCAGCCTCCGCCATCCAATAAGGTTCGCGGCCCGCAATCTGCACAGCAGTGTTTTCCAGTCCCAGGCCAAGTTCGGCACGCGCCCGCACACTCGGCTTTGCTTCGACCATTTCCTGACTTGCGACCATCTCGGATACGACAAGACCGGCCCCGAACCCCGCAACCAGCTTCCGAAACGGCAAATCGGTAATCCCAGCCAGCGGCGCGAGAAATACCGGAGGCCCGAGCTCCCTATCTGCAAGCAAAATCGCCAATTGCCTAATCCTTGTGCGCCGATACAGGGGATATGGACTTCATGAGAGAAGCGCAAAGGAAACGCAGGCAAATCGTGATAGTCAAACTTGGAAAGCCTAATAATTAGGCATCGCGACTTAGAAATAGGCAGGGGCCGTAGCGGCGTTGTGCGCCAATGGGTTTGAGCTTATCACCGCGCCATGCATGAAGCCGACTCCGAAACACCCACGCTGAACGTCGCCGTCTTGATCGTGGCGGCAGGGCGCGGCGTGCGCGCGGGTGGCGGAATCCCGAAACAATACAGGACCTTGGTCAAGGTTCCGGTCATCGCGCACACAATTGCGGCGTTCGCAGGCCACCCCGCCGTGACGGAAATCGTTGTGGTGCGTCATGCCGATGATTCCGCACTGTTTGCATCGGTGCGCACGCTGATCGACAGACCCTTGGTTGACGTGGTGGGGGGGGCAACACGGGACGCCTCCGTGCGGGCGGGACTGGCGGCAGTGGCGGATGCCGATGTGGTGCTGATCCATGATGCAGCTCGGCCCTTGGTGTCGCGTGCCGTGATTGACGGGGTCTTGGCGGCGCTTGCCGATCATGATGGCGCGGCGCCGGCTTTGCCCGTAACCGATGCGCTCTGGCGCGGCGATGGTGTCGTGACAGGGACGGCGGATCGTACCGGCCTGTGGCGTGCGCAGACGCCACAGGGGTTTCATCTTGCCGCCATTCGCGCCGCCCATGCCAACCATCCCGGCGGCGCCGCCGACGATGTGGAAGTTGCCCGTGCCCATGGTTTGCGCATTGCGATAACGCCGGGCGATGAGGCAAATCTGAAAATCACGAGCCCCGAGGATTTTGACCGGGTTGCGGCACTTTTGGAGACGCCGATGGATATTCGCACAGGTAACGGGTTCGACGTGCACCGCTTTGGCCCTCACCCGGACGGTGCAGGGCATATCATGCTGTGCGGTGTGGCGGTTCCGCATCCCCGTGCGCTTCAGGGTCATTCCGATGCCGACGTGGGCCTTCATACGGTGACGGACGCCATTTACGGCGCACTGGCTCAGGGTGACATCGGCACCCATTTCCCGCCATCGGACCCACAGTGGAAAGGCGCCGAAAGCCACATTTTCCTGACCCATGCGGTGGACCTTGCCGCATCACAGGGCTTTGCGATCACGCACGCTGATCTGACGCTGATCTGTGAACAGCCAAAGGTTGGGCCGCATGCCGCCACGATGCGCGCACGCCTTTCGGGCTTGCTTCGGATTGAGGTTGACCGCGTCTCGGTCAAGGCGACAACCACGGAACGTCTGGGATTTACCGGACGAGAGGAAGGCATTGCCGCCCTTGCAACAGTTACTTTGGTGAAATCATGACACGATATATTGTGACCCTTTTCGGGGTTGGCAACCTGCGCCCCGCCCCCGGCACGTGGGGAAGCCTTGCCGCTATTCCGCTGGCGTGGCTGCTGCATCTGTCGGGCGGGTTCTGGTTGCTTTTTGCGGCAACCCTTGTGGTTGGGGCAGTGGGTTGGTGGGCAACCGGCGTGGAAACCGCGGGCAAGGACGATCACGACCCATCCGAGATCGTGATCGATGAGGTTGTCGGCCAATGGATCGCGCTTTGGCCCGTGTCATTCGGCGCGATGTTTGCCGATGTCGATATCCTGCAGCTCTGGCCCGGTTTCGTGACGGCGTTCATCGCGTTTCGTGTTTTCGACATCTTCAAACCCGGCCCTGTCGGGTGGGCGGATCGGATAAAAGGCCCCTCGGGCGTGATGCTGGATGATATCATCGCGGGTTGGATGGCGGCGCTTGTAGTTTCGGTGCTTGCTGCAATTGCGCATCTGGCACTGATATGATCGGCAAGGATGCCATTGCCGCGCTGAAAGTCCGGGGCTGGATGATCGCGACTGCCGAAAGCTGCACGGGCGGGTTGATCGCGGCGGCGATCACCGA
>JAFMHK010000013.1:0-37540 GCA_017854585.1 Paracoccaceae bacterium | reverse complement strand
AGCACGTCTGCGCGGGTTTCGAACGCACGCACGATACGCTGCATAGCATCGTAAAAGAACAACCCGGCGGCACCCTGCAGCAAGCGGTTCTTGAATTCGAAATCAACGTGGAACTGAACGTCACATCCGCTGTCGGTATCCACGAATTCCCATTTCGAAATCATGTGCTTGAACGGCCCTTCGATGTATTCCGTATCGATCCGGCGCTGCGCCTCCCACAGCGTGACCTTGGACCCGAACCGCTCCCGGAACATCTTGAACCCGACCACAAGGTCGGCCAGCATCACGCTATGCTCGCCCTCGGGACTAACGGACCGCACGCGCGCCGCCGCTATCCACGGAATGAACTGGGGATAGCTGCCAACATCGGCGACCAGATCATACATCTGTTTCGCACTGTAGGGCAGTTTGCGGGTTTCGGAATGCGTGGGCATGGGCGCCTTTCGTCTTTCGCCAGTGCGGCTCTTGTCATAAAACACCCAGGCTATTCAAGTGATCGAACCGGGGACGAAATGGCGCAGCCACCGTATGACATCGATATCATGATTTCGGCGAAGGCGATTGCCGCCCGGATCGAGGAATTGGCCCGTGTGATCGAAACGTCATATGCGGACACCGAGAAACTGGTGGTCGTGGGATTGTTGCGCGGTTCGTTCGTCTTCATCGCCGACCTCGTGCGCGAGTTGCAGTTACCTGTCGAAGTCGATTTTCTTGAGGCCTCAAGCTACGGAAACAGTACGGAATCCTCGCGAGAGGTGCGCATTCTCAAGGACCTACGCGGTGAGATTTCCGGGCGCGACGTCTTGGTGGTGGAAGATATCGTGGATACGGGCCACACCTTGAACCATGTGGTCAAGCTGCTGGCAGCGCGCGAACCCGGACGCCTGAATACCATTGCGCTCTTGGACAAGCCATCACGCCGCGAAGTGGACATCAGGGCCACTTGGACCGGCTTTGAAATTCCCGATGAATTCGTCGTTGGCTACGGCATTGATTATGCGCAAAGAAACCGAAACCTTCCCTATATCGGCAAGGTCCGGTTTCTCTGAGAGATCGGTCGCTCTGCATTTTTGCACATCGTCTGTGCGCCAGCGTGGCACCCAGCCAATTTGACGCAACGTCGGCAATGCTGGATCGTGGTGTGAGTGTGACCTTCGCCATTCAGGAGAAACAGTATGCCGTCAGTCAAGACCCTCGCCTTTGCCACAACGTTATTCACCATCGGCACTGGGGCCGTTGCCTTGGCCCAGTCGGATTATTCGGCCTTCATCAACGCCCGGCAGGGACATATGCAGATCATGTCGTTCAACTCTGGCATTTTGGGCAACATGGTGCGCGGCAACACCGAATATGATGCAGTCGCGGCACAGACTGCCGCCGACAACCTTGCTGCGCTGGCCACAGTCGATGGTCGCCCATATTGGGCCCCCGGATCAGACAGCGCAGCGGTCGAAGGGACGCGGGCGTTGCCAGCGATCTGGGAAAATCCGGCCGAATTCGGGGCGGACTGGGGCGCATACGCGCAGGCCGTGACGGCAGTGCAAGCCGCCGCCGGAACGGGGCTGGATGATCTGCGGGTCGCACTCGGGCCGCTTGGAAGTGCGTGTGGCGCATGCCATGACGATTTCCGGCAACCCCGCTAGGTTCGCTTGATGCGTCGGCTGACCCTTCTGGCTGCAACCACGGGCCTGATTGTCCTTGGGGTCCTATGGGTCATGACGATACCGGACAGGACGTCAGCCGATGAACTGTCCGGTTTCACAGGTGATGCCGGGCGTGGGGAAACGGTGTTCTGGGCCGGGGGCTGCGCATCTTGTCATGCCGCCCCCGATGCAGACGGCGACGCAAGGCTGGTGTTGACCGGAGGGCAGCGGTTTCCGTCGGACTTCGGCACTTTCGTTGCGCCAAACATTTCCCCCGACCCTGTCGCCGGGATTGGCAGTTGGACGGTCGCGGACTTCGCCACCGCGCTGCGCCACGGGGTTTCCCCCGATGGCACCTATTATTACCCCGCCTTCCCCTACACCGCTTATGCGCTGACCGAGACGCAGGATCTGGTTGATCTGTGGGCATTTTGGCAGACCCTACCGGCCACACCCGTCGCGTCCTTGCCGCATGACGTCGCCTTCCCCTTCAATATCCGCCGGACGGTCGGCGTTTGGAACCTGTTGTTCTTGCCGCAGGATTTCAATGTTAGCGGCCCCCTTGAACCAGAAGTCGCGCGCGGCCGCTATCTGGCCGAAGCCTTGGCGCATTGCGGCGAATGCCACACGCCACGCAACGCGCTTGGTGCATTGGATCGGGGGGCATGGCTTGGCGGTGCGCCAAATCCGACGGGCGATGGCACGATTCCAGGGTTGACGTCAGCGCAGCTCAACTGGTCCGCAGGGGAGATATCGGCGTATCTTGCCGATGGGTTCACCCCGGAATTCGATAGCGCGGGTGGGCATATGGTCAGCGTGATCCGCAACCTTGCACATCTTGACGATGATGACCGCATGGCCATCGCCGCGTATCTCAAGGCGCTGCCCTAGGGCTTGGTCCCCGGCCATCGCGGAGCTGTGCGTCGGTGTGTTCGCAATAAAAACGCGCGGCGGCGCGGCATGTCGGCCTTGAACCTCTCAAGCCGCCGCCGACCGCCGCGCGAAACTGCCTTACGCGCGACCCAACTTTGCCAGTCGGGCATCCCTCAGTCGGGCGAAATCGTCGCCCGCGTGATAAGACGACCGCGTGAGCGGCGTTGCCGACACCATCAGGAACCCCTTGCCGTATGCGGCCTTTTCATAGGCAGCAAACTCCTCGGGCGTGACGAACCTGTCCACCGCATGATGCTTGGGGGTGGGTTGCAGATACTGACCGATGGTCAGGAAATCGATATTCGCGGCGCGCATGTCGTCCATCACGGCGTGAATGGCCTGCTTGTCTTCGCCCAGACCCACCATGATGCCTGACTTGGTGAACATGGCCGGGTCCAATTCCTTGACCCGTTGCAACAGGCGCAGCGAATGGAAATACCGCGCGCCGGGGCGCACTTCGGGGTAAAGTCCGGGGACGGTTTCAAGGTTGTGATTGAACACATCTGGCCTTGCAGCCACGACCACCTCCAACGCCTCGGGGGCGCAACGTATGAAGTCGGGTGTCAGGATCTCGATCGTCGTGTTCGGGGCCTGCCGTCTGATCGCGCGGATGGTCTGTGCGAAATGTTCCGCGCCGCCATCCTCGACATCGTCGCGGTCGACCGAGGTAATGACAACATGGTTCAGGCCCAATTTCTTTACTGCATCGGCAACCCGGCCAGGTTCGAATACGTCAAGCGCTTCGGGCGGTTTGCCGGTGGCGATATTGCAGAAAGTGCAGGCTCGGGTGCAGACCTCTCCCATGATCATCATGGTCGCGTGGCCCTGGCTCCAGCATTCGCCCACATTCGGACAGCCAGCCTCTTCACAGACCGTCGTCAGCTTGTGCTCGCGAATGATATCGCGCGTTTGCTTGTATCCTTCCCCCACGGGGGCCTTTACCCTGATCCAGCTTGGCTTTTTCGGCTGGGGGTTATCGGGGCGGCGCGCCTTTTCGGGGTGGCGCTGTTCGGGAATTTTCAGATCGCGCATGATGTCCTCCGTTTCAGCCTGAATAGAGCGTTTCGGAGTCCTTGTAACCTGACGTTTTGGCACATCTGCCTTGCACGCCCGACATGCAAGAGGACTTGTCGGGCGTTCTTTGGCGTTTGTTCAATCGCGACTGGCGGGAATGAAGCCGAATTGCGTCTCATAATATTGGCCAAGCCGGATCAATCCGATCTTCAGCACAATCTTGCCTGACCGCGCAGACCAGCCAAGGCGCTTCTCGGCAGATTCGAGACCTTCAAGGAAACAGCAAACCCGCATCACCACATCCGCAAGTCCCGGCCCGAGGTGATCCATTGCATCCGAGACGCGCTGCCGGGCCGCACGGGGGCCTTCGGCCAAGCCGCTATCGCTCAGATACCCGCCCCGGTCGGATCCGGTCAGGAACCTGTCCCAGTTCTGTGCAACCCGCGGCCCCATCTGTGCACGCTCGAAATCTTCGCGCAGGCGCTCACCGGCCTGCACCAGATCCATCGTGAGAAATGGCTTTCCATCGGCACCTTTACGGCGGGAAAGCCCGGCAAGCGGTGATTCTGCCAGATTGACCCTTATCTTGCGGGTCTTGCCATTGGCATCCCTCACCGGGGTGGCCCCCCAGATTGCGTGCTGCGCCTGAAATGGGGTGGCAGCCTCGGCCATTTCACTGCCCGCATGACGGCGACGCCGATCTTCGTCCAGCAACCGCCTCAGAGCCGATTTCCCGACGGACGTGATGGCATAACGGGTGATCCGTCCCATCTTGACCGGGCTGATCCAATCCTTGAGGGCGAAGGCATGGGCCACCCGACGGTCGACCACGGCAGTCCGCGTCTGGTCGCCTTCGGGGCCAGGTCGCAGCACGACGGCTTTCGCCATGTCCTGCGCCACGGCCAATACGGCATCGGTTTCGCACAGGCGACGGAGAATCCGTCGGGCTTCCCGATTAATCGTGGGTTCATCTGAAATATCGCTCGTTCGGAACGGGACGGTCATTGCTGCAAGCTCCTCGATGGTCATTGTTTTTTTGTCATCAAGTTGCGTCCCGAGCGCCGACAACGCCTCATCCACCAGTGGATCGTCACGGCGTTGCTCCATGCGGCGAACCCGACGACAGATAGTGGAGGCTGCCTGCCCCTCGCTGCGCGCGATTTCCCTGAGTGAAACACCGCAGCTGACATGTGTCAGATACTGGCGGGCATCCTCGGGGACCCAAGCGGGAAAGGGATCTGTATGTGAAAAAGGTGTCATGGTGTCCCTCCATGGCGGGAACTGTTGATAACACCGGCAAAAATTCGCCTTATTGATTACTGATTGGTTAAAATGGCTCGATAACGGTAAAATCGTTGCGAATTTGTAAACAATTAGCCCGGACCGTTCGCGCCGGGATTTCCGGACGCAACGCCCCCCAAAATCGCCGCAGGATCACCAACGAAGTTTTTCTCGTTGGAGGTCACATGTCAGAATTTTCCAGTGCGCTGAGACAGATGCAGCGGCCGCGGATATTGATCAACGCGGCCCGGTTCGCCGCGGCCAGTCAGGCCCGCCATCGCAGAGCAGGGCACCGCCCGTTTCACAGCCTGCTGGACGAAGAAGCGACGTTGAATGACGCCCGGCTTTCCGGCACGGCGGGCTATTCACCAACCCGCCATGTTCAGGTGATGTCGGCGTTGCTTTGCGCCGCGATGGTCGCCGATTAAACGAAGGCGTCCGGCATCTCGGCCTTGCGTTTGGCAACGAAGGCGCGCAGCGCCTCATCAATGGCGGGGTCGAGGTAGGGCTGCTGATAATCCGCCAGCATCTTTTCAACCCTTGCCGCGGCCAGCGCCATGGTATCGCGAGACCCATCATCGACCCATGTCTCGTAGGGTTTGTAATCAAGCACCGATGTGCGCCAGAACGCCGATTTGAAGTTCGCCTGCGTATGGGCGCACCCAAGGAAATGGCCACCCGGGCCAACCTCGCGCAGGGCATCCATGGCCTGCGCGTTCTCGTCAATCGGGATACCGGCGGCCAGTTTGTGCAACACGCCCAACTGGTCGGCGTCCATCACGAATTTCTCAGGGCTGGCCGACAGCCCGCCTTCCAGCCAGCCGCAGGCATGCAGCATGAAATTCACGCCCGACAGCAGGCCGGCATTAAGAGAATTTGCGCTTTCGTAGGCGGCCTGTGCGTCGGGGAGCTTGGATCCGTTGAACGAGCCCGCCGAACGATAAGGCAGCCCCATCCGCCGCGCCAATTGACCCGCGCCATAGGTGATCTGGGCGGCTTCGGGTGTGCCGAACGTCGGAGCACCCGAGTTCATGTCGATCGACGTCACAAACGCGCCAAAAATCGCAGGTGAACCGGGGCGGATCAGTTGGCTATAAGCAACGCCGGCCATCACTTCGGCCAAGACCTGGGTCAGTGTTCCCATCACGGTGACGGGCGCCATCGCACCACCGACGATAAATGGCGAAATGATGCTTGCCTGACCGGCGGCGGCATATTCTTCTAATGCACCCATCATGGTTGCATCGAAGGTCAACGGCGAGTTTATGTTGATCAGCGAGGTCATGACCGTGTTTTGATCAACGAAATCCGACCCGAACAGGATCCGGCACATCGCGATGGAATCGGCGGCGCGCGAAGGTTCGGTGACCGAGCCCATGAACGGTTTGTCGCTCAGGCTCATGTGGGCATAAAGCATGTCCAGATGGCGCTTGTTCACCGGCACATCTGTCGGCTCGCAAACGGTTCCACCCGAATGGTGCAGCCACGGCGACATGTATCCCAGTTTCACGAACATCTCGAAATCGGCCATCGTCGCGTAGCGGCGGCCCGATTTGCTGTCATGGATGAACGGGGGGCCATAGACCGGCGCCAGTACGAGGTTGCGGCCACCGATCTCGACGTTGCGCGCAGGGTTGCGGGCCGCTTGGGTGAAGGTTGCGGGTGCCGTCTTGCACAGTGAACGCGCCAAACCCTTGGGGAGCCGAACACGTTCGCCGGAAACATTGGCGCCTGCCGCCCTCCAGCGTTCAAGCGCTGCGGGGTTTTCAACGAAAGCGACGCCGATTTCCTCAAGGATCGTCTCGGCGTTGGCTTCGATGATCTCCAGCGCCTCTTCGGTCAGGATATCGAAGTTCGGGATATTGCGCTCGATATAACGGGCGCTTTCGAAGCTGACGGCAGTCCGCTCGGCGCGCCGCGCCGCGCCCCCACCGGTTCCACGCCGCCGGTTCCGCGTTTCTGCTTCAGCCATGGTGTAATCTCCGCCCAAAATTCCCGCTTTGTCGGGTCATATCCCGGCCATGCACTGAACCACAGCCAAATTGCGGCGATTGCGGGGGGAAAGCGACATGATGCGTTTGCGCGCCCCCTTGCGCGACGTTGTCGCGGCGCTTATTCGGCTTGCATGAGCATTACACCCCTTGCCCGCCATCACGAACGCCTGCTGATCATTGATTTCGGCAGTCAGGTCACGCAACTGATTGCCCGCCGTCTGCGCGAGTTGAATGTCTATTGCGAGATCCATCCATTCAACACCGTCACCGATGCGTTTCTTGCGGACTTTGCGCCCAAGGCCGTCATCTTTTCGGGTGGTCCGGCCAGTGTGATAGACGAAGGCTCGCCGCGTCCGCCTGCGTCCGTATATGATCTTGGTGTTCCGATTCTGGGTATCTGTTATGGCCAACAGGTGATGATGCAGATGCTTGGTGGGCAGGTCGACCGGGGGCATGGCACAGCCGAATTCGGTCGCGCCTATGTCACGCCCGGTCAAACCCGGATCGATCTGTTGAAGGGCTGGTTTCTTGATACCCGCGAACAAGTCTGGATGAGCCACGGCGATCACGTCAGCCGTATCGCACCCGGTTTCGAGGTTTATGGCACATCGCCCAATGCGCCTTACGCCATCACCGCCGATCTTACTCGTGATTTCTACGCCGTGCAGTTCCATCCCGAGGTGCATCACACCCCGAATGGCAAGACGCTCTATGAGAACTTCGTCAAATTGGCGGGTTTTTCAGGCGATTGGACCATGGGTGCCTATCGCGAAGAGGCGATCCGCAAGATCCGCGAAGAAGTCGGTGACAAGAACGTTATCTGCGCCCTTTCGGGCGGGGTGGACAGTTCGGTGGCGGCGGTTCTGATCCATGAGGCGATCGGCGATCAACTGACCTGCGTATTCGTCGATCACGGCCTGATGCGGTTGAACGAGGCGCAAGAGGTCGTGACCATGTTCAGGGAGCATTACAATCTGCCCCTGATACATGCAGATGAAACGGAACTTTTCCTCGGCAAGCTTGACGGTGTTTCCGATCCGGAAACAAAGCGCAAGATCATTGGCGGATTGTTCATCGATGTCTTCCAGAAATACGCCGACCAGATCGAAGGCGCCGAGTTCTTGGCGCAAGGCACGCTTTACCCCGACGTGATCGAGTCGGTCAGCTTTTCCGGTGGCCCAAGCGTCACTATCAAATCTCATCACAATGTCGGCGGCCTGCCCGAAAAGATGGGCCTGAAGCTGGTGGAACCGCTGCGCGAATTGTTCAAGGACGAGGTGCGCGCGCTTGGCCACGAGTTGGGCCTGCCCGCCAGCTTCATCGGGCGTCATCCATTTCCCGGCCCCGGTCTTGCTATTCGCTGCCCCGGAGAGATCACTCGCGAAAAGCTGGAAATTCTGCGTCTGGCTGACGCCGTCTATATTGATCAGATCCGCAAGCACGACCTTTATGACGAGATCTGGCAAGCATTCGTGGCCATCCTTCCGGTTCGGACGGTGGGTGTCATGGGCGACGGGCGGACCTATGATTTCGCCTGCGCCTTGCGCGCGGTGACGTCGGTGGACGGAATGACTGCGGATTACTACCCGTTCACCCATGAATTCCTTGGGGAAACCGCGACCCGGATCATCAACGAGGTCAAGGGGATCAACCGGGTCACCTATGACATCACATCGAAACCCCCCGGCACCATCGAGTGGGAATGACCCCAATGCGGTGGGTCGGCCAATATATTGGCCGGGTCGTGCGCTTGGGATTGCTCCTTTGGATATGCAGTTTTGCGTTCGTCGTCTTGGCTTCGGCCTTGTGGCCGATATCTCCGCCGATCGGACGCACGGCTGACGCGATCGTTTGCTTGGGTTCAGGCCTTTCCGCGTCCGGGCGCGCCGACGGCGCATCTGCACGGCGCGCGCTGACCTGCGCCGAGCTTTACGCCCGCGGTGCAGCGCCTGTTGTCGTTTTTACTGGATATGGAACTGAAACGATTTCCGTCGCCTCTGCGATGGCCAATCTTGCGATTGAAGCCGGGTTGCCGCCCGAGGTTGCCATCCGCGAGGACGCCGCACAGTCAACGATCCAGAATGCCGCCTACGCGTTGGCCTTGCTGCCGCCCGGAACGGCGCGGGTCATCGTCGTGTCGGATGCATTTCACCTGCCTCGGTCTTGGGTGATCTTTCGAATCATCGGACTTGACGATGTTTCGGTTTACCCTACGTCGCAGCCCGCCGTCGCATCTTCCGCAGCGCAGATGCGTCTTGTGGCAACTTCGGCGCTGCGTGAGTCGCTGGCCATCTGGTTCAACGCGGGGCGTCTGGTGGTCTACGGCATCAGTGGATTGGCCGGGGTGGACCAACAGACCCGGTTCGACTGGTTCAATTGAGCGAACGGGGCATCCTAGCGATAGGCGTGAAGCCGACCATCTTGGCTGACAACGTACAACGTGTCGTTCACGACGATGGGGTGCGCAGCGGCCCCACCCCTGATTTCAGCCGTTCCGGTGAGTGCACCGCTTTCGGGTGAAAAAAACCGGATCAGCCCGTCACCTGATGCGACCACCAACTGACCACCGGCCAGAATTGGGCCGTAATGAGTGAACACGGCCCGGCGACGCCGTTCCCGATCCTGCTGATAGAGCGGCAGTTCGGTACCCCAGATGCGATTTCCCGTGTTGGCGTCGACCCGGATCAATTCGTTCCGATCCGAGACAAAGAACAGGCTGTCACCAGCAGGAACAACGGGCGAATAAGCGCCTTCATCCGCGGCCCAAAGCCTTGCTCCGGTCCGGCCATCCAATGCAACCACCCTGCCCGACTGATTGCCGGCATAGATGACGTTGCCGACAACGACTGGGTCGCTCGTGATCTCATTCAGATCGTTGTAGGCAACACCGCGCCGCCCACCAGCCACGTTTGTGCGCCAGATTTCTGTTCCGGACTGACGCATCGACGCGACGATTTCACCAGATCCAAACGGAAAGATAACAAATTGGTCTGTGACCGCCGGGGCAGCACCGCCGCCTGACAAAACGGCCCCAACCGGGGACGCGGGCAATTGCCAGCGGATGCGGCCGTCGCCGCGGTCGATAGACCACGCCTGACTGTCGCGGCTGACCACATACACTGTATCGCCAACCACCGTGGGGGCAGTCAGACCCGCATCCAGTTGCTGACGCCAGATCACCTGCCCGGTGGCAGCATCCAGCGCCACAAGTTCGCGGTATCCAGTTGTCGCGAACAGCATGTCGCCATCCAGCGCCAGCGCTCCACCGGAAACACCGCCACCTCGTTCAAACGTCGGCAACAGGTTCACAGACCAAAGCGTTTCACCGCCCAAGCCCGTGGCCACGAGGCCAGCATCGCTATCGAGTGTGTAAATCCGACCACCACCGGCGACCGGGTCGGCCGTGATCCGTGAGCGGCGCGTATTGCCCTGCCCGATGTCGGACGCAAAAATTTCGACAGGGGCCGCTGCCAAGGTAACATGGCTCAGCCGGTTTTGCGCATTCAGCCCACGTTGCGGCCATGCATCTAACCGAGTCGCGCCCGGAAGCGAGATCGGGCGGCTAACATCCTCGGCGGCAGTCGGCGCGATCGCCTCGGTCCCGTCTGCGGCGGCAAGCGACGCCGCAAGCGGCACACGTGTGCCAAACCGTTCGCCCGACAAGACGACCTCTCGCTCACAAGCGGCCAGCGCCAAAACCAGTGCGAGGCCCATTCCCGTTCTCGAGAGTATCTGCGTTGATGCCTTAGCCATACTGCCCCTCAATGCTCGACCGTGGACGGGGTGCGCAAGCCTATTGGCTGGCCGCCTCACCCTCAACCGTCGTCTCCTCCGCACCCGTCAGGGGCGCGGCAATGTCTTGTTCCGCAGGCGCGTCGGGCGCTGCTGCACCGTCTGTCGCTGTTGGTTCTTCGACCACTTCACCCAGTGGCAACAGCAACTCGGTTTCGGTCACCGGGGCGGTATCAATCAAACTTGCGCCAGCTTCCAACGCCACAATCAACTGAGATGCCCTTTGTTGCAAGCCCGGCGTCGCCTCGGCATCGTTCTCAAGACGACGCAAGATGTCTCCGGCGCGGTCCATATCGCCGCTACGCGCAGCCAACAGGGCCAGTTGTTCTTCGGCAAGCACACGGTAAGGCGCACCGGGCGCGGCCAGCGTTTCCAGAACCAAAACCGCCTGAGAATCGCCTTCAGGGTCCAGCAAATGGGCCTTCAACAGCGCAAGATCGCGGTAGCGACGGTCGATATCCGGCAACTCTGCAAGGCTGCGCAGGCGGGCGGCTGCCTCGGTTGTCTGGCCGGCCGCCGCTTGTTCGTTGGCCTGCAGTAATCCAAGCATCATCTGCGCCTGTGGCGTTTCGGGCGCGATTGCACCAAGTGCGGCGATGCGATCTTCGGCCTCGGCAAGGTCCAAGGCCGCCAAAAGCGCGTCTCCAAAGGCCTGCGCCCGGGCTTCTGTCCGGTTGCGCTGCCACTCGAAATAGGCCGCACCGCCAACCAGCAAGATCACCGTGAGAACGATCAGCCAAGCCCACCGTCTGATCAGTCCGAACAAACGGTCGCGACGAACTTCCTCCGTCACCTCGTTGATGAAACTGTCCGTGTTGGCCATGTGTGATCTATCCTGCCCTGCAACGTGTCATGCCCTCCTTACCGCGAAGGCAAAGGGGTAAACAAGGCCCACCGGCTTCCAGAGTCGCAGGGAACGCGTGAACGCCCTCCATCACAAAATGCGGCTATCCTGGCAATCTTGCAGGGCAGTGCAGAAAAGACTAAACTGAACTAAGCGGTTCAGCGTATATTATGATGCAACCTTTCGATTTCCGCCCTTATCCGGGGGCAAATGAGGCACGCGATGAAAATTTTCCCGATTCTAAGCGCAATTATTGTCTGCGCGGTGCTCTATTTTGTCGTGTTGGATCGTGACAGGCTTCTGCAGTTTGCCGGTCGTTCTGCGGACCCTAATAACATCCAAGACACAATACCTGCCGCCCCGGATGCCGCAAGCGAGGTTGCGGATCTTCCCGCTGCAGAGATGAACGATCAAGGTCGCGTGCACGTGGTTGCCCGGCAATCCGTCGCGCAGGTCGCCGAAAATGCGGTGTTGTTGCGGGGCCGGACCGAAGCGGTTCGTCAGGTCAGCGTGGCCGCCGAGACGTCCGGGCGCATTGTCTCGACGCCCATCCGGGCCGGGGCATTCGTCGAGTCGGGACAGCTACTTTGCGAAATAGACGCCGGCACAAGCCAATCGGCGCTGGAAGAGGCAGAAGCGCGTCTGGCCGAGGCCCGTGCACGCCTGCCCGAGGCCCGCGCCCGTGTCGCAGAGGCGCAGGCACAACTGGTCGCGGCCGAAATCGACAACAATGCCGCAAGCCGGTTGAGCGCCAGCGGCTTTGCGTCAGAGACACGGGCCGCAACCACGGCCGCTACGGTTTTGGCGGCACAGGCGGCCATCCAGTCCGCCGAAGCTGGCGTCGAGGCCGCCGATAGCGGCATCCGGTCGGCAGAAGCTGCGGTTTCGCGTGCCGAACAAGAAATCACCCGCCTGCAAATCCATGCGCCATTCGAGGGGCTTCTGGAAACGGATACCGCCGAACTTGGATCCTTGATGCAACCGGGGTCGATCTGCGCAACGATCATTCAGTTGGATCCGATCAAGCTGGTCGGCTTCGTGCCAGAAGCACAGGTCGACCGTGTGGAACTGGACGCCGCTGCAAGTGCAACGCTTGCGTCGGGGGTGCAGGTGGCGGGTGAAGTGGCGTTCCTGTCACGATCTGCCGATCCGCAAACACGCACGTTTCGCGTCGAGATCACGGTCGATAACGCCGCGTTGACGATCCGCGATGGGCAATCGGCCGAAATCCTTATCACGACGGAAGGGACATTGGCGCATCTGTTGCCCGCATCGGCAATGACCCTGAACGATGAAGGCACCCTTGGTATCCGGGTCGTCGACGCCGATCAGATTGCCCGGTTCATGCCGGTCACGAGGTTGCGCGATACAGTAGCGGGCGTGTGGCTGGCCGGCTTGCCCGAGACGGTGGATGTCATCACCGTGGGTCAGGAATTCGTCACCGAGGGTGTTCCGGTGCGCGTGACCTATGAAACGGAGCCCACACAATGATCGGTGTCGTCGATTGGGCCGCATCGCGGGCCCGCATGGTGGTCGCGTTCGTCGTGCTGTCGCTTGTGGTTGGAGCCGCGGCCTATGTTGGATTGCCGAAGGAGGGGGAACCCGACATCGACATCCCCGGCCTGTTCGTCTCGGTCCCGTTTCCCGGCATTTCCGCCGAAGACAGTGAACGCCTGCTTGTCCAGCCGATGGAAACCGAATTTCAGGATCTTGACGGTCTGACCTCGGTCCGCGGAACCGCCGCACAGGGATATGCAGGGATTTTCCTTGAGTTCGAGTTCGGCTGGGACAAATCAGGTACGATCGCAGATGTGCGCGACGCGATGGGCCGAGCCGAGGCTCAGTTTCCCGAAGGTGCGGAAAGCTATTCGATCGATGAGATCAACTTTTCCGAATTCCCGATCATCATCGTGGCGCTGTCAGGCGATGCCCCCGAGCGCGAGATGCTACGACTTGCCGACGAGATGCAGTCGGCGTTGGAGAGCCTTTCACCGGTGTTGGAGGCTGGCCTTGCCGGTAACCGTGATGAAATGCTCGAGGTCCTTATCGACCCTCTCGCACTTGAAGCCTACGACGTCACCGCCGCTGACCTGATCAATGCGGTCGTCAATAACAACCAACTGATTGCTGCGGGCGAGGTGGAAACCGCGAACGGGGCCATTTCCATATCGATCCCGTCAAGCTTCGACAGCCCGCAGGATGTCTATTCCCTCCCGATCAGCGTCAATGGCGACCGGGTCGTCACGTTGGGCGAACTGGCCGAGATCCGGCTGACATATGAAGACCGACAGGGGACGGCGCGCTTCAATGGCGAAACCACCGTTGCGCTTCAGGTCGTGAAACGGCAGGGCTTCAACATCATCGACACGGCTGCTTTGGTGCGCGCGACCGTCGAACAGGTGCGTGCAACCTGGCCGGAAGAGCTTCAGGAATCTGTCCACGTCGACACCTCACTGGATCAGTCGGTCACGGTTGCGGGGATGGTGCGGCAGTTGGAAGGTTCGGTGCTGACGGCCATCGCCTTGGTGATGATCGTGGTGCTTGCATCATTGGGCACCCGCTCGGCGCTGCTGGTGGGGTTTGCCATTCCGACGTCGTTCCTGCTGTGCTTCATCTTGCTGGGCATCATGGGAATCTCGATCTCCAACATCGTGATGTTCGGCCTCATCCTTGCGGTCGGCATGCTGGTGGATGGGGCGATCGTGGTTGTGGAATACGCTGACAAGCGGTTGGCCGAAGGTGCCCGTCCCATGCAAGCCTATACCGATGCAGCCAAGCGGATGTTCTGGCCCATCGTCAGTTCCACTGCGACCACGCTGTGCGCCTTCTTGCCCATGTTGTTCTGGCCCGGCGTGCCCGGAGAGTTCATGGGCATGCTTCCTGTCACGCTGATCTTCGTGCTGTCCGCCTCGCTGATCGTCGCCCTGATCTACCTTCCGGTTCTTGGCGGGGTCGCCGCCCGGTTCAGCCGGATCGTCGACAGAGGCACGGCAATCGTGAAGGGGATACTGCCATGGTATCTTGTGCGATTGGCGATCACGTTTGTCGTCGGTTACGCCATGTTCATGTCTGCGTTGCAGACGATCAACCCCCGCGTCTTGCTTGATATTCCGGCTGACACCCCCGCCCTTCTGGCGATGTTGCCCGGTGCGGTGATGTTCATTGCCGCGTCGGCGGCGATGTCCGTGTTCCTGAACTCGGTCATGGTCCAGCGCCGCGTTGCCCGCGTGTCAGCCGGGTATCGCCGGACACCGTTTGGATGGTTCATCCACGCCCTCACAGGCAACCCGGTAATGCCCTTGGTCATCGTCTGTGTCGTGTCCGCCTTTGTCGTCTTTACCTTCTGGAACTTCGGCCAGAACAACAACGGCGTGGAGTTCTTTGTCGAAACCGAGCCCGAGAATGCCATCGTCTATGTGCGCGCTCGCGGAAACCTGTCGGTCAGCGAACAAGATGCATTGGTGCGTCAGGTGGAAGAGGTGGTTCTTCGGTCCGAAGGCGTCCGCGATGTATTTGCCTTTGCCGGTGACGGCGGGTTGAACAACAACACCGGCGGCGCTGCGGCCCCCGCCGACACCATCGGGCAGGTCCAGATTGATCTTGTCTTGTGGGAAGACCGCCCGACGGTCGTGGAGTGGCGGTCCATTCTTGGCGGCTTGTTCTCGGTCCCGATCACTACCCTCGACCCGGCATGGGATGGGGACGTCATTCTTGACCGGATCGCCGGAGAGCTTGAAAATATTCCCGGCATCGTGACCGAGGTCTTTGCACAGTCACAGGGGCCCGGTGAAGGCAAACCCGTCGACCTGCGGTTGTCGGGAAACAACTGGGAAGAACTGCAGGAGGCAGCAGCGACCGCCCGTGCGTTCTTTGATCAACTGGATGGCCTTACCCTGACCGAAGACACCCTGCCCCTGCCCGGCATCGATTGGCAAATCGATGTGGATGTGGAGGCCGCAGGCCGCTACGGCGCCGATGTCGCCACTGTTGGTGCCATGGTCCAACTGCTCACGCGCGGCATCCTTCTGGATACGATGCGCGTCCCCACTTCGGATGAAGAAATCGAAATCCGCGTACGCTTTCCGGAAGAGGCGCGGGTGCTTTCCACACTCGACAGCATGCGTGTGCGCACCGAAGACGGTCTCGTGCCGCTGTCCAACTTCGTCACCTACCGGCCGGCACCGCAACTGGCCGAAATCACTCGCATCGATCAGTCGCGCGTGTTCGACGTCAAATCTGATGTGGTTCCCGGCCTCGTGCGGGTCGATGACGCTGATGGCACGGAACTCGCCCTTTTACAGGACATGTCCGAGCCGACGGCCCATGGCGCGACGGACTTCACCGTGAATGGTATTGATTTTCAGGTCTTTGCATCGGCAGCAGGGATCACGCCGGACGATCTCCGCGATGGTCTGCTGCAGGGCGATTTCGTGACACAGCCCGTAAACCCGAATGAGCGGATTGAACAAATCACCTCATGGATCGAAAGAGAGAACCCGTTTCCATCTTCCGTCACTTGGGAATGGGCTGGCGATCAAGAGGAACAGGCCGAAAGTCAGGCCTTCCTCGCCTCCGCCTTTAGCGCGGCTCTGGGTCTGATGTTCATCATCTTGCTGGCGCAATTCAACTCCATCTACAACTCCATCCTCGTGCTTCTGGCTGTCGTGCTTTCGACGACCGGGGTCCTGTGGGGCATGTTGCTGATGGGGCAGTCGTTCTCGATCATCATGACAGGCACCGGGATCGTGGCGCTTGCCGGGATCGTGGTGAACAACAACATCGTTCTCATCGATACCTATCAGGAGTTCAGCCGCTATATGCCGCGCCTTGAGGCCATCGTGCGCACCGCCGAGGCGCGCATCCGCCCGGTCCTGCTGACGACGATCACGACGATGGCGGGGCTTGCCCCCATGATGTATGGCATCTCGCTCGACTTTGGCGCCGGGGGCTATACGATCGGCAGCCCGACAGCGCTTTGGTGGATCCAGCTTGCCACCGCCGTGGTCTGGGGCTTGGGCGTGGCCACCGTCCTCACGCTGGTCTTGACGCCATCCCTTCTGGCGCTTCGCATCTGGTTCGGCACGATCGTTGCATGGATTGCGCGCGGCCTTGGTCGTCTCGGTGCGCGCCGCATGAGCCGCCGGGCGCAAGACTGGTCGCTTGCACGTGCCGCCAATCGTGCCCGTAATCCCACTCTGCTCTGGGATGACCACGCGGCGGTGCCCATGGGCGTCATCACGTCGGCCCACGCAACGACAGAACCGGTAGCCGAAGCCGAAGTGTCCCCCGACGCAGGCCCCGATCTTACGCAGCCCGAGGCCCCGGAACCTGTTTCGGACGGCACGGATATGGCTGAAAACAAACCGCCCCTCCGCGCCGCAGAATAACAGCGCGCGGACCGGTTCGGGCCTGCACCGCCGCTGCCTTCATCTTGGCCAAAAACTCTCGCCGAAGGCGGCGCGCGCCATCCGTCAGATCAATGGTCAGATGCCGGGCGGCGCCACCGTCCGGGTCGCAACAACGGCCCCTGCCCGGTTCAGGCGGCGGCCTCTTCCTCGGACATCTGGCGTTGCCACATGGCGCTATAACGCCCGCCGCGAGCCAATAAGGCGTCATGCGTGCCCCGTTCGACGATCTTGCCGGCTTCCAGCACGATTATCTGGTCGGCATCCACGACCGTCGACAACCGATGCGCGATCGTGATGACGGATCGCCCGTGCCCCATCATCTTCAATTCATTCTGAATGTCGCGTTCCGTTTCCGTATCCAGCGCCGATGTCGCTTCGTCCAGAAGCAGGATGGGGGGGTCTTTCAGCAGCGTCCGCGCGATGCCCACGCGCTGCTTCTCGCCCCCGCTCAGTTTCAGGCCGCGTTCGCCTACTGCTGTTTCGTAACCGTCTGGCAGGGCTGATATGAAGTCATGTATCTTTGCCGCGCGCGCTGCGGCCTCGATGTCGGCAAAACTGGCCGTGGGACGGCCATAGGCAATGTTGTAGCGTATGGTATCGTTGAAAAGCACGGTGTCTTGCGGCACCACCCCGATCTGTGCATGCAGGCTGTCTTGTGTCACATCGCGCAAGTCCTGCCCGTCAATCGTCACGGAGCCTTCGGCCACGTCGTAGAACCGGAACAGCAATCGACCGATTGTCGACTTGCCCGATCCCGACGGGCCGACGAGGGCCACGGTTTCCCCCGGCGCCACGCGAAAACTTATCCCCTTCAGGATCGGGCGCGCCGGGTCATAGCTGAACCGGACATCATCAAACCTGATTTCCCCCTCGGTCACGACGATCGGCTGCGCATCGCGGGCATCTGCAACCTCGCGGGGTTGTTCCAACAAATCAAACATCTGGCCCATATCGACAAGACTTTGCCGGATCTCGCGATAGACGGTGCCAAGAAAGTTCAGCGGCATGGTGATCTGGATCATGTAGGCGTTGACCATCACGAAATCGCCGACGGTCAGGCTGCCATCCTGAACGCCCAAGGCAGCCATCACCATCACGATCACCAATCCCGTGGTGATGATCAGCGACTGTCCAAAGTTGAGTGCTGCCAACGACAGGGACGTCTTGATTGCCGCTGTTTCATACCCGGCCATCGCGTTGTCATACCGTTCCGCTTCCCGCGCCTCGGCCCCGAAATATTTCACCGTTTCGTAATTCAGCAGGCTGTCGATGGCCTTCTGGTTGGCGTCGGTGTCCTGATCGTTCATTTCCTTGCGGATACGGACCCGCCATTCGGTCACCTTGAAGGTGAACCAGATGTAAATCGCAATCGTCACCGTCAGGACCAACAGGTAGTTGATATCGAAAACGACCGCCAGAATGATGCCCGTCAACGCCAGTTCCAGAATCAATGGCCCGACGGAAAACAGCATGAAGCGCAGAAGAAAATCCACGCCCTTCACGCCCCGTTCGATGATCCGGCTAAGACCACCGGTCTTGCGTGTGATGTGATAACGCAGGGACAGCGCATGAATATGCGAGAACGTCTCCAATGCCAGCTGCCGCAGGGCCCGTTGGCCGACGCGTGCGAAAATCGCGTCGCGAAGTTGCTGGAAACCTACGTTTGCCGCACGGGCAATCCCGTAGGCCACCGTCAGCCCGACGGCCCCGAAAATCAGCATCCAAGCCGCTGAGCTGTCTCCGTCGCCCGCAAGTGCATCGACGGCGCCCTTGTAAAGAAACGGAATATAGACCGCGATGACCTTTGCCAGCACCAGCATGAACAATGATATCACCACGCGCCGCTTCACCCAGCCCTGCCCCTCGGGCCAGAGGTAGGGCGCCACCTTGCGGATCGTGCGCCACCCGCTGCTGCGCGCATCGGAAGCGGCCTGAGGGGCGAGGTCGGGTGTGGAAGCTGAGGTATCGGCTGGCATCTGGCATCCCGCTGGAAGGTATTTGGCCACAACCTAGGCCCGCGCCTCCCGGATGGCCAGAGCGGGCGCTAGTCTTCTGCGGGTGCCAATTGGGGCAGCGTGAAAATCTGCCCCGGATAGATCAGGTCGGGATCGCGGATCTGGTCGCGGTTGGCCTGATAGACCTGCACATAGAACACGCCGTCGCCAAACCGTTCCCGCGCGATCCCCCACAAAGTGAATCCTGGTTGAACGGTAATGACATCAACACCACTGCCGGAATCGGGCAGGTTTGCCAGAACCTCGGGTTCTTCACGCAAGAACGGCGTTTCAACGCGGCTTGCCACCTCACCGCTGGCATCCAGTTGATCGATGCGCAACGTGTAGGTGCCCGGATCAACTTGCGGCAGCGCCATTCGCCAGTTCCCGACCGCATCGATATCCGCCAGCCGCAGCGGCCGGTTATCGAGATAAACCTGCACCTCTGCGTCGGCAGGACCACGGCCTGACAAGATCACGTCGCCTGCCGTGTCATAGGAAATCGCATCAAGCAGGACTTGCGCCTGTGGGATTGACCCGCCGGGCTGGACGACACGAACACCCTGATCGTCGGCAAGCAAAACCGCAGGAGCAGCAGGCGGCGGTGACTGCGCCGGATCAATCGGAGTGGCCGACGAGGGCGGTTGTGGTGATGCCTCCGCCACCGGCACCTCTGGCGCAACCGGTGTTTCATCGGTGGTGGCCTCGGGTGCGGGATCGGTCGGAACCGAGGCAATGTCGGAGGTATCAGCAGCCGTCGGCAGGCCAGTCGTCTCAGAGGGAACGCCATCGCCGATATCTTCCGCGGCCTCCGCTGGTGCCGATGCGATCTCTATCGTGCCCTCGTTTGCTGGTATGGCCAAAACGGGTGCGATGACCACGGTTTCATTGCCCGGCACGGTCGTGCCATCGGCCAAGCGCAGCCCAAAGCTCAGGATGCGGGGAATGTCAGACGGACCAAGCGCAAGCATGGCAACAAAATTGCCGCCGCCGTCAGCGCGGGCCACCGAAATCTCTTGTCCGTCAAGCGCGAGAAAGACATCACTTTCAGGCACGCTTTGCCCGGCAACCACGGCGTCACCCGCGGCATCGACGCGCACAACATCAAGCGTGGGCGCAGGAGGTGCAGCGGGCATGGGCGGCGCGGGGGGCTGTGTGTCCGGTTCCGGCAGATCGGCAGGTGTGCCCTCTCCGACTTGCGTGTCCGGTGCAGCCTGCGCAGCCGGTTCGACACCGACATCGGCGGATTCGACCGCCACAGCCGGCACCGAGGTATCAGGAGACGTCGCGTCCTGGCCAACCATTTGCCAGCCGATCAAACCGGCAACGACGATCACGGCAGTTGCAGCAGCGCCCGTTGCAGCAACACTTCCCCCTACCAACGTGCTCAGTTTTCCGGCCATGAACTGATCCAGTGCTCCCCGCGCCGCGCCAACCCCAACGGTTGAGCAGCCTTAACATTGAGGTTATCAGTGAACAAAACCCCAACAAGTGCAAGGGACCGCATGTCGAGCTTTTCAGTCTGTGTCTATTGTGGCTCGCGCAGCGGGATCGATGAAGCGTACCATCTGGCTGCGACGCAATTGGGCGCGGCTTTGGCCGGGGCACGGATGCGGCTTGTTTACGGGGCTGGCGATGTCGGTTTGATGGGGGCCGTGGCCCGTGCTGCACAGGACGCGAACGCCGAAACATTTGGTGTGATCCCGACACATCTTCTGCGGCAAGAGGCTGGCAAACGCGACCTGACGACCTTTGTCGTGACCGAAACAATGCACGAGCGCAAAAAGGTCATGTTCATGAATGCCGATGCAGTTGTCGTTCTGCCCGGCGGTGCCGGATCATTGGATGAATTTTTCGAGGTTCTGACCTGGCGGCAATTGGGGTTGCACACGAAACCGATCTTCTTGCTTAACATCAAAGGGTATTGGACCCCCCTGCTGGCGGCACTTGATCACATGGTCAACCAAGGATTCGCCGAAAGCAGTTTGCTGGGGTTCTTCACCGTGATCGACGACGTGCCGACCTTGATGACCGCCCTTGAACGGGCGCAAAAGGCATAGGCGCGCCGCCCGGGCGCAGGTGTCTGGGCCACTGACGTAGCCGTCCCGGTTCCCGGCGAAAGATGCAAGGCCGTCATCGTATCCGCGACAATATCTGATCATCGCCAAGAAACCAACGTCGCCTTGCAAAATGTCACGTTAGCGGCGGGCGTGGAATGCGAGACGCGCGCAGCGTATGGCTCGAATAGATCGCCAAGGCCAGCCAGATAAGCGGAAATGCGATGGCATGCCAAACCGTCGGCGATTCGTTCAAGATCAGAACGGCAACCGCAAATTGCAGGGTGGGATTCATGTATTGCAGCAGGCCTGTCGTCGCCATTGTGGTTCGTTTTACCCCATAGGAAAACAGGACCAGCGGTATGGCTGTCATCGGCCCCGAAAGAACCAGAAGCAGCGCAAGAACTGGATCGGTGCGAAAGACGTCGCTTCCGAACCAGATCAAGTACGCGACAGCCAGCGGCGCCAAGACCAGAACCTCGGTCGTCACCGACACCACCGGTCCCGCCGCGACCCATCGTTTCAGCAGCCCATAAAGCCCGAATGTGGTGGCCAATGTCAGCGATATCCATGGCGCGGCACCCAGCCCCACCGTCAGGATCAAGACTGCGATGGTGGCCAACCCGACGGCAACCATCTGCGACCGGGCCAACGGCTCGCGCAAGACCGCCGCGCCGATCAGGACGGCAACCAGCGGAAAGATATAATAGCCCAATGATGCCTCGACCGTGCGGCCCGCGCCGACCGCAAAGATGAACAAGAACCAATTGGTCGAGATCATCGCCGACGCTGCAACGACCAGCAGCAGCTTGCGCCCAGTGTCGATTGCGCGGGGCACTTCGCGCAGCCGCCCCTGCCACAGCAAGAGCACCACGAACACGCAAACCGACCATGTCGTTCGGTGGGAAAGCACCTCGGCGGGTGGCACCGTTGCCAGCAAGGCATAGTAAAGCGGCGAAAGTCCCCAGACCATCGACGCGGCGATCATCGCCAAAACACCTTTTGCCGCTTCAGTCATGCGATTGCCCTGCCCGACGTGTCCAGTCGCAGGGCTTGGTGGTCGGGTCAAGCGCTGCTGCCGTCGGTGGGTATTTGCCTGACAAGATGGGCGTCGGGTAAAATCCACGATCGCGCAAATGCTGATCCAGCGATGTCATGAAAAAGGCCCGTCGGAAAAACTATCCGACGGGCCTGTTCAGATCAATCCTGGACTGAAAGCTTATGCGCTTGCCAGACGGCTGGCGACGTTTTCCCAATTCACCAGATTTTCAAGGAAATTGGTCAGATAAGCAGGACGTTTGTTGCGGAAGTCGATGTAGTAGGAATGTTCCCATACATCGCAGCCAAGCAATGCGGTTTGGCCAAAGCACAGCGGGTTCACGCCATTTTCGGTCTTTGTGATCTTCAGCGTCCCATCGGCAGCCACAACCAGCCACGCCCAGCCCGAACCGAACTGCCCGGCACCCGCCGCGCTGAACTGCGACTTGAATTCATCGACCGAGCCAAAGGCATCAACAATCCGGCCTTCCAGTTCACCCGGCATCGCGGAGGCACCCGGCCCCATCATTTCCCAGAACTGATTGTGGTTCCAAAGCTGGCTGATGTTGTTGAAAATGCCATTTTGCGCAACGGCTTTGGCGTCGTATGTGCCGGTGATGATCTCTTCCAGCGACTTGGTTTCCCATTCGGTGCCGGCGATCAGCTTGTTGCCATTGTCCACATAGGCCTTGTGGTGAAGGTCATGGTGGTACTCAAGCGTTTCGGCGGACATGCCCTTGGCGGCAAGTGCATCGTGAGCATACGGAAGATCGGGAAGTTCAAAAGCCATGTCTGGGCTCCCTCATGTTGCGGGTGACGGTTGGGGGACAGATGGAGGGCGCGCGGACCTGACGTCAACCCCACCCCTGCAATCTTGGTGCCTTGTGCATGTTTGTGGCGCTGAAATTTTGGTCATGGTTATCTTGGCCCAATATCATCGCACCAGCACTTGTAGCAAGAAACACGTTATCATGGTCTTGTCCGGCCACAGCGCATAAAACCGGGATCCGATACATTGAACCCTCGCCTCAAACTCATTGCCCCCATCGCCCTGCGCTCTGTCATGGGAACCCTCGTTGCCGAATTTGCGCGCGCTCACGACCACGTCGTGGATGCCACGTTCGACCTGAACCCGGCTATCCCCAAAAGGCTGTTAGCGGGGGACGACTTCGCGGTTGGAATAACCAACCCGTGGTACGTATCGGACATGATAGCCGCGGGCGCGGTTGTGTGCGAAAGCCACCAACCCTTTGGGCGGGTTCCCCTTGCAATTGGCGCGCGGAACACCGGCAAAACTGCTATAGATCAGGATATTCCCGCGCTTTTGACCCGTGCCGCTTCAATCGCCTACACCGCAGAGGGGACCAGCGGCGGGATCTTCCTGTCGATTGCAGGGCATCTGGGAATCCGCGACGCCCTGTCGCCTGCATTGCGCCCCATGGCGGCGGGTGAACCTGTTGCTGGCCTTGTTGCGGGGCAGGTCGAACTCGCAATCGCCCCACTGACGGTGATTGCGGCCACCAAGGGCATACAGCCGATTGCCATCTTCCCGCCCAGCCTTGGCGGCGATATCGAGATGTCGGTTTTTATCTGCGCAGGCAATCAGGACAATCAGCCCGCAACCGATTTCATCCAATTTCTGTCAGACGCAGGGCGGGATGCGTTGCTGTCAGCGAATGGTATCTTTCGATTCGAGCTTCCATTGGCCACGTAGCGTCAGAAATACCTGACCTCGCCACCCGGTTTCGCGGACATGGCCAGCACGTCAAAAGCATACTGCGCGACCGACCGGAACGTGACCAACCGAAACGCGTCGTCCCCCGTCATCCAGAAGGCGGCGGCGACCTGCGCAATCCGCGTCCGGCGCAGTTCCCCCGGTTGAAAGCTGTCAGGATGCAGATCGACCGGGGCCAGCTTGGCAAGGATCTCGCGCGCGCCGGGCCCTTGAATGTCGAAGACCACGCGTGCGTCAGACACGTTGACGGCCAGATGATGGGTTCCTGTCAGCTTGGCATCCAGATCCGCCACAACACCCGGCGCGTCCGCATGGGAGCAGACGATAAGCACTTCATCGGGCGCCATCCATGCGATCGCGCCTGCGGGCGCAATCTCGATACAGCGCTGGCCGGGTATCTTTGCACCCCCAACCTCAAAGACGGCAGCCGCAACCTTCTTGTCCGTCAGATCCGCCTTGAGGGTGACCATGCCGACCAGACCAGCCTCGGACACCGTGGCGGCGCCTGCGGAAAAAGCACCCGGTAACGCACTGACTGAATTAAACATTCTGCTTCTCTCCCTCTGGGTCATAGAAGACCGGGCTGACAATGCGGGTCCGGATCACGCCACCATCGACCTTGTTGAATTCAATGATCTCGCCCATCCGGTCGGGTCCATGCAGCACAAGCCCGATCGCGATACCCTTGGACAGCGTCGGCGAATGATAGGTGGAGGTCACCCGCCCTTGGGTATTGCGTTGGCCATTGGCGTTCACACCCTCGGCGACGGCATAGCACCCGTCAGGCAGGACTGACCCGTCCAGAGTTTCAAGACCCACCAGTTTCCATCGGGCCGGGTCGATCATGTGCGCACGTTCCTGCGCACGCTTGCCAAGGTAATCATCCTTCTTTTTGGAAATGGCCCAGCCAAGGCCCAGATCCTGCGGAATAACGGTGCCATCGGTTTCATCGCCAATCATGATGAAACCCTTTTCGGCGCGCATGACGTGCAACGCCTCGGTGCCATAGGGCGTGGCATTGAACTCGGCCCCCGCCGCATGAAGCGCATCCCAGAAGGCCCGCCCCTGAGAGGCAGGCACCGCGACCTCGAAACTCAACTCACCGGAAAACGAAATGCGGAAGACGCGGGCGTCGAAGTCACCGATCTTGCCCTCGGCCCAGCCCATAAACGGCAGCGCGCTTGCCGAAAGATCCATACCACCGCCCAGTTTCTGCAGCAGTTTCCGCGCATTCGGGCCAACAACCGCAATCTGAGCCCATTGCTCGGTTATGTTCGCGGTGAAAACCTTCCAGTCCCACCATTCGCACTGCAGCCAATCCTCCATGTGGGCATGAATGCGGTCGGCGCCGCCGGTGGTGGTGTGGCAAAGGAACGTATCCTCATCGATGCGGGCGACGACGCCGTCATCCATCAAGAACCCGTTTTCGGAACACATAAGCCCATACCGGCATTTGCCCGGTTGCAGCGTGCTCATCATGTTGGTGTAGAGCATGTCCATGAAACGGCCCGCGTCCGGCCCCTTCACCACGATCTTGCCAAGGGTCGACGCATCCAGCAGGCCAAGCGATGTGCGGGTCGCCTTGATTTCGCGCGCGACTGCCTGTGCGTGCGTCTCTTCTCCACGTGGAAAACAGTAGGGTCTGCGCCAATGGCCAACGGGTTCCCAATGCGCACCGTGGTCTTCATGCCAATCGTGGAGCGGCGTGCGACGCAGTGGTTGGAAGATATCGCCCCGCGCCTCACCCGCGATAGCACCCATGGATATGGGCGTATATGGCGGCCGGAAGGTGGTGGTGCCGACCTCCGGGATCCGTGCGTTCAGCTCATTTGCAAGGATCGCCAACCCATTGATGTTACTCAACTTGCCTTGGTCCGTGGCCATGCCAAGCGTGGTGTAGCGTTTTGTATGTTCAACGCTTTCATACCCTTCGCGCGCGGCCAGCTGCACATCGCTGACTTTAACGTCGTTCTGGAAATCCAGCCACATCTTTGAACGCGCCTCCACCGGTGCGCCTTGCGGCATGACCCAGACGGGAACCAGCGGCTGCTCCTGTGGCCCCGTCACATTCACCGGCTCGGTCGCGACCTTGCGCCCCAGCCTTGTCGCAATTTCGGTTCCAATGGCGGCAGCGCTGTCAAAGACGGCTTGCGTCAACATATGGCCATCCGCCGATCCGACTGCTGAGACGAACGCGTTGCCATCATGTGAAATCGGCGCCCGGGCCGGATCGGGGCGAAAGAACTGACCTTGATCCTCCCAGTTCAATTTGCCGCCGCAGTGCGACCACAGGTGAACGACAGGTGACCACCCGCCAGACATCCCAACCGCATCGCAGGCGATTTCTTCGGTCACGCTGCCCTCGCCCGCTTGCTGGCAAAGGGCAACCCCGGTCACCCGTTTGCCACCTTTGACCTTGGCGATTGCAGTGCCCGTCTTCACCGGGATCCCAAGGGCGCGGGCCTGTTCAGGCAATGCGCCGGTCGCTGTGGGGCGGGCATCGACAATGCAGGGCACCATCAGCCCGGCATGGTGCAGAGCAATGGCCGTGCGGTATGCATCGTCGTTATTGGTAACAATAACCGTGCGGTCACCGGGCGACACGGCGTAATTGACCACGTAATCACGGATCGCGGCGGCCAGCATGACACCGGGTATATCATTGCCCGCGAAGCTCAGAGGGCGTTCGATCGCGCCGGTGGCGGTGATGATCTGATGCGCACGGATCTTCCACAGCCGGTGCCGGGGCGCATCCGTCTGCGGCGCATGGTCGGTCAGGCGCTCGTAGGCAAGGACAGATCCATGATCATAGACCCCTGCCCCCATGCAGCGCGCCCGCAGGCGAACATTTGGCATGGCTTCAAGGGCTTGGACGGTATTGTTGATCCAGATATCTGCGGCCTGCCCGTCCACCTCGACACCATCGACGGGTGCCCGGCCACCCCAATGGGCGGTCTGTTCCAACAACAAGACACGCGCCCCGGCGCGGCCCGCGATCACCGCAGACTGCAACCCCGCGACCCCGCCGCCGATGATCAAGACATCGACGTCCGCGTGAAAATGCTCGTAGCGGTCGCTGTCACGGTCCTTGGGTGCTTGGCCCAAACCAGCCGATTGGCGGATAATAGGCTCGAATACATGCTTCCAGAATGGGCGGGGGTGGATGAAGGTTTTGTAGTAGAAACCGGCGGGCAGGACGCGGGCGGCGTATTGATTGAGCGCGCCGATGTCATATTCGAGCGAGGGCCAGTGGTTCTGGCTGGCGGCGGTCAGGCCCTCACATAACTCTGTCGTGGTAGCGCGTTGATTTGGCTCGAACTTTGCGCCACGCCCCATGTTCATCAGCGCGTTCGGTTCCTCCGCCCCCGCCGCGACGATACCGCGGGGGCGATGGTATTTGAACGACCGGCCCACGAGCATCTGGTTTTCGGCCATCAGCGCGGCGGCGAGCGTGTCGCCAGCAAATCCCTTCAAGCGTTTGCCATTAAACGAGAAATTCAGTTTATGGGTGCGATCGATCAGACGACCGCCAGTGCCGAGGCGGGTGCTCATGAGAGGCTCCAATCCGGGCGCTTCGCCTTGATTTTATTGACGATTTCGGTGGGCGGTTCGGTGGTTTGCGCCGGGTACGTGCCAAAAACCTCCAACGTCACGGTACAGCGCGCGGCCAGAAACCATTTTCCGCAGCCGTAGGCATGCCGCCAGCGTTCGAAATGCACCCCCTTGGGGTTCGCGCGCTGAAACAGATAGCCTTCGAAATCAGCATCTTCCGATCCGGGGCCAAAGCGTTTCAGATGCGCCTCGCCGCCGGGGGCAAGTTCGGATTCCTCGGCCGTGAGGCCGCAATTGGGACAGGTCAGGATCAGCATGCCGGGGCCTTTGAAACGGGGCATGCACAAGTGATGCACAGATGATGCACAACCGATGCATACGCGGCGGAATTGCAGTGTTGGTCAGGAAGCATGGGCAACCTCGGACAGTCGGGTGGCGAGTGCCGCGACAACTTTGGCGTAGAGTGTCGCGCGGACGGGTTCGGGGAACACGCCATAGCGGTCCATGGTCGAGCCCCAGAGATGGTCGGCGTAAACTTTTCCCGGCCCGTCATAGCGCGGCTTGTCCTTGTGTTGAGGCACGAAGGTATAGGCGGGGAAGATGTGGACCTCGGGGCGGTATTCCTCCAGCAGGTTGCGCAGGAAAAGGTTGCCGACGGAAATCCACGGCTGTTCCAGAGCGGCGGGGTTGGTCGCGTGGCGGTCATGCAAGACATCGACAGTCAGGTGCAGCGTGGGGTGATCGGGCGGCGCGGCGAGATAGGGGCTGAACTTGCATTTCTTCTTGGGGTAGGTTTCAAACACGGAATAGGTAGTGGGACGGTCGAAGAGTTCGGCGCAGTTATGCAGGCAGATCGAGTCTGCCTCGGGCAGAAACCCGCCATGCTCCAGCAAGATTTCATAGCGCATCAGGTCAGAGACACCTTCGAACCGGTGCCGTTTGAAATATTCGTTGATGAGCGGCTGGTTCCGCCAGCGGCGGCCCATCAGATAGGCGTTGTCGTAAAGGGTGTAGGTCCAATCGGGGTGGGCATCGCGCCACGTCTGCATCCAGTCAACCGGCGCGGGCCGGTCGCCCACCCAGATATGACCAAGCTGGCGTGGAATGCCCAAGGTGGTCATCCGCGCGCCCCGGCGATTGCGGCTGCGGGCGCACCGGGGGCTGCCTGCCCCCGGACCCCGGGGAGTTTTTCGGCCAAGATGAAGCAGGAGCAATGGCCCCGCGTTACCCCACGGGCGCGGCGGAGCCGCCGCGCGGTCGGGACCGGGGCATGCAACTTGCGATCCGGGATCAATGCGCCACCCCCGCCGCGACGCTTTCGTCGATAAACCGGCCTTCGCGGAAGCGTTCCAGCCCGAAGGCTGCGGCCAGCGGGCCGGGTGCGCCGCCTGCGATCATCTCGGCCGTGGCCCAGCCCGATCCGGGTATCGCCTTGAAGCCGCCCGTGCCCCAGCCGCAATTGATGAAGCAATTGCCCAGTGGGGTGGGCGAGATGATCGGCGAGCGGTCGCCGGTCATGTCGACGATGCCGCCCCATTGGCGCAGCATCTTGAGCCGGGAGATCATCGGGAACGTTTCGATCAGGGCGCGGACGGTTTCCTCGATATGGTGGAACGAGCCGCGTTGGGTGTAGTTGTTATAGCCGTCGGCACCGCCGCCGATCACCATTTCGCCCTTGTCGGACTGGCTCATGTAGCCGTGGACCGTGTTGGCCATCACCACCACGTCCATGCAGGGTTTGATGGGTTCGCTGACCAGTGCCTGCAGCGCGACGGATTCGATGGGCAGACGGAAGCCGGCCATTTCGGCAAGCACGCCCGAGTGGCCCGCGACAACGATGCCAAGTTTGGCACAGCCGATGGCGCCCTTGGTGGTTTGCACGCCCGTGACCTTGCCACCCTGCGCGGTGATGCCCGTGACTTCGCACTGCTGGATGATGTCCATGCCCATCGCGGAGCACGCGCGGGCATAACCCCAAGCGACCGCGTCATGGCGCGCGGTGCCGCCGCGCGCCTGCCACAGCCCGCCGAGGACCGGATAGCGGGGGCCGTCGATATTGATGATCGGGCAGAGATCCTTGACCCGGTCAGGGCTGATGAATTCGGTCGTGACGCCCTGCAGCGCATTGGCATGCGCCGTGCGCTTGTAGCCGCGAACCTCATGTTCGGTCTGGGCCAGCATGATGACGCCACGGGGCGAGAACATGACGTTGTAGTTGAAATCCTGACTGAGGTTTTCATAGAGGGAGCGTGATTTTTCATAGATCGCCGCCGAGGGGTCTTGGAGGTAGTTCGAACGGATGATGGTGGTATTGCGCCCGGTATTGCCGCCGCCCAGCCAGCCCTTCTCGATCACCGCGACATTGGTGATGCCGTGATTCTTGCCAAGGTAATAGGCGGTGGCAAGGCCGTGCCCGCCCGCCCCCACGATGATCACGTCATATCTGGACTTGGGCGCAGGCGACGCCCAGGCCCGTTCCCAGCCGAGGTGGTGGCGGAACGCTTCGCGGGCGATGGCAAAGGCGGAATAGCGGCGCATGGCGTGTCCTTTGATCTGACGGGTCTGGTGTGCGGCAGAGCGCATGAAAAGAGGATACCCGGCGCGGCATTTCAAGGGCGATTTACGACAGGGGCGCGGGTGTCGCAGGCTGCTGCGGCTGAAAAGCGCCTTTTGAATTGGGGCGGGGCACCTTACATGGGAAGAAGCTGGATGAAAGGGTCGGAAAGTCATGGGGTTCTGGATCGCGACGGGAGCATTTTCCGCACTGGTGGCGCTGGCGTTGGTGATGGCATTCCTGCGGCCGCGTGCGGCGGGTGTGCCGACGGCGGCCTATGACCTGCGGGTTTATCGCGACCAGTTGCGCGAGCTGGAACGCGATGTGGAGCGTGGCGTTATCTCGGGGCCGGAGGCGGAACGCGCGCGCACCGAGGTCAGCCGCCGGGTGCTGGAGGCGGACCGGGCGTTACAGGCAACCACGCGCGGCAGTGTCAGCGGGCCGAAGGGCAAGGCCATGATCGGGGCGGCGATCGGGTTGACGGTTGCGGGGGCCTTTGGGGTCTATCTGCAGATCGGGGCGCCGGGTTATCCGGACCTGCCGCTTGCCACGCGGATCAGTCTGGTGGAGCAGGCGCGCGCCGCCCGCCCGGGACAGGCCGACGCGGAGGACGGGATAAGCGTGCGCAGCGCGCCGCCGGTGGACGCCGCGCGCGAGGCATTGGTGATGCAGTTGCGCACGATAATGGAGCAGCGCCCCGACGACGCCGAGGGGCTTTCGTTGCTGGCCGCGAACGAGGCCGCGTTGGGTAATTTCCGTGCGGCCCGTCTGGCGCAGGCCCGTCTGATCGCGGTGCTGGGCGATGCGGCGTCGGGCCGCGACTATATCGATCTGGCCGAGATGATGGTGTTGGCGGCGGGTGGATACGTCTCGCCCGAGGCGGAGGAGGCGCTGCAGCAGGGCTTGCAGCTGGCTCCGCGTGACGGCACGGCGCGGTACTACGCGGGTCTGATGTTTGCCCAACAGGGGCGTCCCGATCTGGCGTTTCCGATCTGGCGGGGCCTGCTGGCCGAAAGCACCCCCGACGCGCCGTGGCTTGAGCCGATCCGCCTGCAGATCGAAGAGGTGGCGTTTCTGGCCGGTGTCGATGTCAGCCTTGCGGAGTTGCCCCAACCGGGACGCGGGCCGACCGCCGCTCAGGTCGAGGCGGCAGGCGAAATGGCGCCAGAGGACCGGATTGCGATGATCCAGGGCATGGTCGGCGGTTTGGCCGACCGCTTGGCAACCGAGGGCGGCCCGCCCGATGAATGGGCGCGGCTGATCGGGGCATACGTGGTGCTGGGAGAGACCGAGGCCGCGCGCGCCATTCATGCGGAGGCCTTAACGGTCTTTGCCGATGTACCCACAGCGCTGGACCTGATCAATGCGGCCGCCAGCGGGCTGGAGCCTGCCGAGTGATCATCGAAGACATCACCGAACTGCCCGCCGCCCTGCCCCGCGCCCGCGCCATCATGGGGCTGGATCTCGGGACCAAGACGATCGGCGTGGCGGTGTCGGATCGGCTGTTGTCGGTGGCAAGCGCACTGGAAACGGTGAAGCGTGTCAAATTTACCCTCGATGCCGCGCGGCTTGCGGAAATCGTGGCCAAGCGCGAGATCGGGGCGATCATCCTTGGCCTTCCGCGCAACATGGACGGGTCCGAGGGGCCCCGTGCCCAATCCACGCGGGCCTTCGCGCGTAACTTGACCCGGCTTGACGCCTTCGCGGGCCTGCCGATCGCCTATTGGGACGAACGGTTGAGCACGGTTGCGGCAGAAAGGGCACTGTTGGAGGCGGATATGGCCCGCAAACGTCGCGCAGAGGTGATCGATGCCGTCGCGGCAAGCTATATCCTGCAAGGAGCGCTGGACCGCTTGTACCATTTACGAACTGAGCACCCATGACCGACGACATCTGGAAACGCGACGAGATCGCCAGCCCCTGCATCAAGATCTGTGTGATTCAGCCCGAGACGCGGCTGTGCACAGGATGCCTGCGGACGATCGACGAGATCACGCAGTGGGGTCGGATGGGACATGATGACCGGGCCAAGGTGATGGCGGCCTTGCCGCTGCGCGCGCCGCTACTGCAAAAGCGCAAGGGTGGCCGCGCCGGGCGGCTGGTCCGGCGCACCGGCACCATCGATTAGCACCCGGCCAATGCAGCGCGCGGGTTTTGGTCAAGCGGCACGAAGCCGCATGACAGGCACGATCACGGCAGGGTCAGCCAATCTTCCATCCGCGCCAACTGTGGTCTGAAATAGACCACCCCGCGCCAGCCGGTTGCGGCTGAGGTCCAAGGTGCGATGCCGTGGATGGCAAGGCGGTGGATCAGGAACGATTGTCCCGGTTCGGCGGCGATTTCGATGCGGTTGCAGGTGGCGAACACCTGACGCCGGGCGGCCTGATAGGCCATGGTCAGATCGATCCCGGACCACGTCACCGGGTCGTGCGGGTCAAGTGCGTCGCGCAGGGCCTTGCGGATGATGTGATGACTGCCCTCGAACACCACGGGGGCGGCGGACCCAGACGGGATCGCCGTGACCGGTAGGCCAAGTATCCATGCGTGGGGTTCGTGCAAATGGCGGCGGCGGTCCGGGCCGATCGGCAAGAGACCGTCCAGATGCGCGGCGTCGCGGGTCAGGCGAAAACGGTGGGCGGCGGCGCTTTCATCCGGGTCGCGGCCCGGATAGCCGGGAAAGACGCCCGAAACCTGCGCGTGGTGAAGCGCCAAGGGCCCCGTGATGGCCTGAGCGGCGTTTAGCGCCGCGCACAGCAGCGGCGGGCCGTCACCGACCCTGCCCCGCGCGTCATTGCCAAGAGCATCGACGCCCGCCACCCACGTGCCCCCATGTCGGCGCGGTGCGGCATGCGCGATCTGGCTGGCAACAGGCGCCGCATGGGCCACCCACTCCGCAGCGTCAGGTGGAAATACCTGCCAACCGCGGTCCGTCCAGATCAATACCCAAAGGCCTTGCGCAGCATGTTGAGCGCCATCACCATGATGAACACCGCAAAGGCGCGTTTCAGCGGCTTGGGGTCCATCGCATGGGCCAGTTTCACACCCCACGGCGTGGTGATCATCGTCATGGCGACGACGATGGCGAACGCCACCAGATTGACCTGACCGATGGTGTAGGGCGGCGCTTGTGGACCGGCCTGAATGAACAAGAATCCCAACACGGACGGCACCGCAATGATGACGCCAAAGCCCGCCGCAGTGGCCACAGCCCGATGGATCGCGACGCCATAAAGGCTCATCAGCGGAACGCCGAAACTGCCGCCGCCGATGCCCATCAGGACCGACAGGAAGCCAAGCGTCGGTGACACGATGGCGCGCGCTATCCCGGCGGGCATCGCCTCGCCCAGCCGCCAATGGGCGCGACCAAAGCCGAAGTAGAGGCCGACGATCACGCCAAGCACGCCGAAGATACCCATCAAAATCTCACTGCGCAGGCCGCTGGCCGCGATCACGCCCAAGCCCGAGCCGATGGCGATGCCGGGGGCCCATGCGCGCAAGATATCCCAGTCCACCGCGCCCTTCTTGTGGTGCGCCAACAACGATCGGACCGAGGTCACGATGATGGTGGCAAGCGAGGTTGCCAGACAGATCTGGATCAGCCCGTCAGTCGAATACCCAAGCGAGGAAAACGCGAAATAGAACGCCGGGACCAGAATGATCCCGCCACCCACGCCAAGCAAGCCTGCCACCACGCCCGCAAAGGCCCCGATCACAAGGATCAGCGCCAGCATTGGCAGAAATTCGGTTAGTTCCGGCATGATGTCCCCTCGAGCGCAGTCCCTGGCTCTGCCCTTATCGCAGCGCCCGGTCGCTGCCAAGCAGCCCTGCTTCTTCTGGTCAAAAATATCCCCGCCGGAGGCAAGGCCGCATCGCGGCCTTCAGGCGGCGCGCAGGGCCACGTCGGCCAATGCGGCCTCCACCACCTCAGGGCCGGCACCGGGCAGATGCGCCCGTTCCGAAAGCGTCCGCTTCCAGGCGCGCGCGCCGGGGCGACCGGCAAAAAGGCCCAGCATATGCCGGGTGATCTGGTTGAGCCGTCCCCCAGTGGCCAGATGCGCGGCGATATAGGGGAGCATCAGGCGGGCAACATCCTCGGCGCTGCGCGGCGGTGCGCGATCATCGAAAATGACCCGGTCCGCGTCCAGCAAGATATCGGCAGGCGTATGGTAGGCGGCGCGCCCGATCATCACGCCATCCAGTCCCGCGTCCAGATGCGCGCGCGCCGCGTCCAATGACGTGATGCCGCCGTTGATCGACAGGTGCAGGTGGGGAAATTCACGCTTCATGCGATGCACCAGCGGGTAATCCAGCGGCGGCACATCGCGGTTCTGCTTCGGGCTGAGACCCTGCAGCCACGCCTTGCGGGCATGGATCGAGAACCGGGTGACGCCCGCCGCACTGACGGTCTGCAAGAAATCGGGGAGGACATCGGCAGGCACCTGATCATCAACACCGATGCGGCATTTCACGGTGACCGCGACCGGGCCTGCCGCGATCATGGCGGCGACGCAGTCGGCCACCAACGCGGGACGTTCCATCAACACCGCGCCAAAGCAGCCCGATTGGACCCGGTCCGACGGACACCCGACGTTGAGGTTGATCTCATCATACCCATAAGCCGCAGCGATGCGCGTGGCGCTTGCCAGTTCCGCCGGGTCAGAACCGCCCAATTGCAGCGCGACGGGATGTTCTGCGGGATCGAACGCCAGCAACCGGTTCCGATCGCCGTTGATGACGGCGGGGGCTGTCACCATTTCGGTATAAAGCAGCGCGTGGCGCGACATCAGCCGGTGCAGGTACCTGCAATGGCGATCGGTCCAATCCATCATCGGCGCGACGGACAACCGCGCGGCTGCAGTGGCTGCGTTGGTGGGCATTATCAGCTCTCCTATGGGCCGCGAACCGGCGTCACGTCCATGTCGCACACATACTGCACACGAATTACTGCGGTCCAGCCCCCGAGCGCCCGGAAAGGACGGCGGCGGGGATTGCGTGGGGCCCGGGGGTGACGTGAACGGTGGGGGCGCGCGGGCGTGCGCCACTCCGGGGGAAAGACAGCCTCAAGGGATCGGCTGAAAAACGAACCGCCTTGTTGTGCGCACCCATCCGGTATTCCCCCCGTCGCACGGCCCTGTGTCCACATGGCTACCGCCGCGCATTTTGATCAGCCCATTTCGCGCGGGCGGGAATGATCCGGCCTTGGCATGCGGGGTTTGCGGCGTTGCGGCGTTGCGGGTTGTGATTTACAATGTAAACAATATCAGTCAACAGCGCCACGACCGCGCCGTTGATCGGCGCGATTGCCGATCCGTCCAGAGCCGTTTGCAGCCCCAAGGGATACCCAAGATGCCGAAAATGAACCTGAGAAGAGAATGGCGGATCGGCGCGGTCGGGATTGGCCTTGTCGTGGCCTTTACGCTGGGGCTGGCGGTGGCGGGGAACGACGCGATCGGGTTCCGGATGGCGTCATATATGCATAACGGCGCGCATATGCATGGCGCGGATGGCATGGGCCATGATCTGGCCAACATGCCCGGCCTGATCGGCGCAAATGCGACGCCGGAAGAAAGCGCGGAACTGGCCGTGATGTTCCAGAACTTTCAGACGATCACACGAGAGGTTGTGGAACTTTCCGATGGGATCCGCACCGTGACGCGGTCTTCGGACCCCGATGTCATGGCAGCAATGGTCAGCCATGTCGTTGGCATGATCACGCGGGTCGAACGTGGCGACGACCCGGAAATCCTGATCCAAAGCCCGACGCTGGACATCTTCTTTGCGCGCGGTGACGACATCCAATCCCAGATCGACATCACCGACGAGGGGATCGTCGTGGTTCAGACATCAGACGACCCGGAGATCGTCGCGGCGTTGCACCTTCATGCCGCCGAGGTCAGCGATATGGCCGATCGGGGGATGCAGGCCGTTCACGAGGCGATGATGCGGCGCGCCCGAAACTAACGCCGCAAGGCTATTCCAGCAATTCCCGGAGTGCCGCCGCCAAGTCGCGCAAACCATAGGGTTTTCGCAAGATCGGGTATTTGGTCCGGCCTTCGCCGCTGCGCATCTCACCGCCGCTTGCATACCCCGTGGCCAGCAAGACCTTGAGCGCGGGGTTGATCTCAAGCGCCTGATCGGCCACCTCGAAGCCCGTCATGCCGCCGGGCATGACGACATCGGACAAGACCAGATCGATCTTCTTGTTTCCACGCAGCATCTTGATTGCGGCGGGACCGTTATCTGCGGCCATCACGTTGTAGCCCAGCCCTTCAAGCCGGGTCACCGTGAGCCGCCGGACACCGGGGTCGTCCTCGACCACCAAGATCGTTTCGTTTCCCTTTTCGGGCAGATCCAAATTGGCCATCTCGGTGCCAGTGACGGCATCCGTCGATGCGGGGGGAAGATAAAGCGTGACGGTCGTTCCCCGACCCTCTTCGCTGTAGATCGCGACGTGGCCGCCGGATTGCTTGGCGAAACCGTAAACCATGCTGAGCCCCAGACCAGACCCGGATCCCACGCCCTTGGTGGTGAAGAAGGGTTCAAATACGCGTTCAATCACCTCTGGCGGCATCCCGGTCCCGGTGTCGGTCACGGACAACGCCACATAGGAGCCGGGTTCGACATCAATCTGGGTGGCGGCATAATCGGCATCCAGCGTGACATTCTTGGTTTCGATCGTCAGCATGCCGCCATCGGGCATGGCATCGCGGGCATTGAGGGCAAGGTTCAGCAAGGCGTTTTCAACCTGCCCCGGATCGGTCAGCGTCGGGTGCAGATCGTTGGCCAGATACGTCGCGATCTTGATCTGCTCGCCCAGTGTTCTGGCCAAGATCGATCTTATGGACGTCACCAGTTGGTTCAACTGCACGACTTCGGGTTCCAGCGTCTGCTTTCTGGAAAACGCGAGCAACTGGGTGGTGAGCTTTGTGCCAAGGTTTGCGGCTTCCAATGCCTCGTTCAGAAGCTCCGGTTTGCGGGAATTACCCGTCTGCATTTCCAGCAGTTCCAGATTGCCGATAATGACGGTCAGAAGATTGTTGAAATCATGGGCAAGCCCCCCCGTCAGTTGGCCGACCGCCTCCATCTTTTGGGCGCGCTGCAGCGCGCTGCGGCGTTTCACCTCTTCGGTCAGGTCGTGCAGGATGCCGGTGAAATGGCGCGCATCGTCGATCCAGAATTCGGCGACATTCAGGCGGATCGGCACCTCAGCCCCAGTCTTGTGGCGGGCCGCGAACTCCCGCCCGATCCCGATGACCTTCTTTTCGCCGGTTTCGAGATAGTGGGACATGTATTCATCATGGTGACGCTGGTGCGACTCGGGCATCAGCATCGAGATGTTCTGCCCGATGACTTCGTCGGCGGTGTAGCCCAGAATGGTGGCGGATGCCGGGCTGTAGCTGCTGACGATGCCCTGTTGGTTGATGGTGATGATCGCCTCGGGGGCGGCGTCCAGAATGGCGCTGAGCCGGGCCTCGCGTTCTTCCAGCTCACGGCGGCTCTGCTCAGTTTCGGTTATGTCTTCTGCCGCCAGCAAGATCAGGTTCCTACCGTCCACACCGTCCTTGATCTGACGCGCATTCATCAGCATGCTGCGTTCGCCGACGCCCGCGATCTTCATCTTGGCCTCAAACGCCTCGACCGTGGTATTGTCGGGCAAGATGCGCTCCAACAGATCGCGCAACACGGGTTGATCCCATTGTC
>JAFMHK010000056.1 GCA_017854585.1 Paracoccaceae bacterium | reverse complement strand
CGCCGACGAGCCCACCGCAGCCCTGGACCGCGAAAGCGGGGCCAATGTCGTCGCACTGATCAAGCGGCTTGGGCGCGAACGAGGCACCACCACGGTCATGGTGACCCATGACAACCGCATCCTCGATCAAGCAGATCGGATAATCACTCTTGAGGATGGGCGTATCGTGAACGATCAGGCTGTTGGCGCTGAGGTGCATCGGCCTTAGAGCGCTTTCGGAAAACCCATTAATCACTTAACGCGTTGAAATCATCTATTTTCAAGGCGTTAAGTGATACGTGATGAGCTAAGTATTCCGAGAAATAGTTCAACAGGCCACATCTTACTCAGCGCTATTTGACAGCGTTTGCGACACCGGTAAACAGCGATGGTGTGATCTGAGAGACCACGCGGTTCCAGCGCGTGACGGGCTGCTCTGCAACAAAGACGATGTCGTTGGGGCGCAGTTCCATCCGCGTGGCGAGGATCAGGTTTGCAGCATTGCGTGCATCCAGATGCCATGCGGTCACAGCGCCAAATTCGCGCGGGTCAGCAGAGCCCCGCAGGATATAGATCTGGCCAGGATTTGCCTTTTCCGTGCTAAACCCACCTTCTGAATAGAGCGCATCTGCCAGAGTTGCCTTGCGACCAAAGGGCAGAGTGAAACGACCGGGCCGGTTCACTTCGCCGGACAGATACGCGTAGTCGCGCCCCACTGCATCCAGCTCGAGGCGGGCTTGGTAGTTGGTGCGGACGTCACCGAGGGCGGCGCGGCGCAGATCTACTTCGGTCTTCAGCTCATTCAGGGCCAGGATGCGGGACTGCTGGCGGAACTGCGACAGGGTGATCTGTTCGGCAAAGTAGTCCTGCGCGCGGTCAAGCTGGTATTCGGTGTCTACGAAGACCGAGTCGCCGGCAACCAGCCGGGTTTTCTGCAAATCACCACGGCGCAGGTATTCGGCCAGTGGAATCTGATACAATGCACCGTCACGGTAGATCCGGATCGACGCGTAATCCAGATCAGGGGTTTGGATGCCCCCGGCAGCGGCGAGGGCTTGATCGAGTGTCAAGGCCGTGAGCGTGATGGGGGCAATGGTTGGATTGCCCACAGCCCCCCCGACGGTGACCCGCTTGGAATTAAACTCGGCAATTTCCAGAGAGAATGTGGGGTCGATCTGTTTTTCCAAGAGGCGCTGGAACAGAGTTGCTTCAGCTTCCTCCAATGTCATGCCGGCAACGGCGACGCGGCCCACATCGGGGATCGCAATCGCGCCGTCGTCTTGGACGGTATAGCCTTGGCGACGGTTCTGGGCGGCCAGTAGACCGCTGAGTTCCTCAACCGTGCCCCCGCTGCTGCGGGTGGCGAGCAACAGCACATCGCCGACGCCGATGTCATAAGGCATGCGCGGGGGATCGTTCGGGACGCGCAGGGCAAGGGTTTCGGGGGGAGACTGGCGCTCAACTGTGGGGCTGGGAACAGCGCCGGCACCGCGTCCGGCGCTGGGGCCACCAGCGCTCTGGAAAAACACCGCGGGGAGCTCTTGGGGGCTGTAGGCAGAGCGGTTTGCGGCAAGCACGCTTTGCCCGTCAAGTTTGATGATCCGCACTTTGTCGTCGGCGTCTGTCACCTTGGGTGAAATATAGGCCACCCCGCAGCTGGAAAGTGCGGCGAGCCCTGCGATAGCGATAAGACGTTTAAACATGAGATTTCCCTAAGTAGCGTGGGTGGTTTGTCCGGCAGGCGATCCTTGGCGGAAAGCGCGGGACAGACGGTTTCATCTGTGGGTCGGCATGCAAGGCACGGATCATGACGCAGGCTCCAAACGGATATAGCCCTGCTCGGGCCCGATCCACTGACGAGAGGCGGTGATGCGCCCTCCAGACATCTGGTAGGTATTCTTGATTTCGAGCCCATCGCTGTAGCAGGTTTCTGTGATGCGGCCGGATCCGGTGTAATCGCACACCAGGCTGCGCAGAACGATTTGGTCCTCGCCATCCAGATAGCGGTGGACCCGCACGGTACCATCGCGGCCCGAGCGCAGGCTTTGCAGTACATCCCCGACATCTGCGCCCATCAAGTCAAATCCAAGGCCGCGGGTACCGACCAGCACGCCAGATTTATAGCTCATGGAGATCCCATCAGGCGTGAAGTAGGTCACGACATCTCTGTTGCGTTGTCTTTCGATCAACACGGAGGCGCGGTTATCCTTCTCAAGCACGGCAATCTTTAAAGCCACATTGCCAAGCTGAGCGCGCACCTCTGGGGTAAGGCGGCTGCGGATCTGGTCTGCACTCGGAGCCTCGGCGGCAGCTTTTCCACTCAGGAGTGTCGGCAGGCTTTGAACCAGGGATCCAATCACTGGGTTCTGTGCGGTGTCAGACCCGCAGGCGGTGAGCAGAAGAGAAAATCCAAGGGCGGCGAACAGCTTCGCAGGGCTACGTTTCACGATCATCTCCAGAACCTCCCCCAGCTGTCTTTGAGTTTGGGGTCATGATAGCTGCGCACACTGTCATAGAGGCGGCCATTGACGTTCAGGCGGGCACCCCCGTCTCTTGTGAGGGGTTGAATGACGGTTTTATAGGTCTGGCCTGTCGGCTTGCCCAGAAAGTGGTCCAGCGGCACGACAAAGCGCAGGCCTTTGTCAAAGGAGCCTTCGCCAAAGTCATCAAAGGAGACATCTGTGAAGGTTGCATAGGCCCCGACGCTCCAGCCGTTTGCGAACGTGCGGTCCAGCGTGAAGGTCGCGCCATAGTCGCCGGCCAGATAGCGGCCCGCATCAACCTGTCCCTCATAGCCATTGCCAAAGTCATAATAGGCCGACATGTGGCCCGTCGTGACAGAATAGTCACGAAACCCAAACCCTTGATCAAAGTCGCGCTGTTTGACAACATTCAGTTCTGCCCCCAAAGCAAGGCGGCTGCCCACGGGCTTCCACAGGATTTCCCCGGAGATGCCCCCGTATTCACGCTCCAGATACCCGGCGGTCACGCGGCCATACAGATCTTGGCCCGGACGGAAGTAATGCGCCAAGGTCAGATCGTTGAGAGCTGTTTCCCCTTCGCGGGCGTAGAGAAACCCCTCGGAGCGGACTTTTTGAATTTTGGAATCTGAGGCCCGCGTGGTCGAGCCCACATTGCCTGCAACCTGCTGCTTTATGGCCCCGGACAAGACCCAACCCGGTGCAATGTCATAGCGCCCCTCCAGCGACAGGCCGGCGTCCACCCGCACCGGCTCTTGCGGGTCAAAGTAGCTGGTGCTCAGGTATGGTCCCAGCGACCAGGTGAATTTCGGGTAGAGCACGCCGTTGTAGGTGGTGCCCTCAAGGCTGTCTGCGGCGTCTGAGATCTCGGCGCGCGCATAGCTGCGCCAGGTGGCGTCGGGCGCGTATTCCAGCTCTTCGAGATCACTGCGCTTGAGCGTGGTGGCCGACAAAGGAATGCCGTTTTCAACCGGGACAATGGTGAAGGTTTCCACCGACGCGGGCAGAACCTGCGAGAGGATGCGCGCGGTGCGCCCAATCGCTTCGGGACGCGCGAGATACCGCGCGTTGCGGATGTGGATGGTCGCGGTGCTGCCGCTCAGCCGCAAGGCCTCAAGTGTCATGCCATCATTGCTAAGCAGTGCCGCCGTTTGATCGCGCAGCGACTGGGCGGTCTCGGGGTTTTGGGTCCAGCCCAGATCGGCCGATTGTCCGGCCTGGCGGCGTTTGACGGGCAGCGGGGCGGCACCGGTGCCCCCGTTTGCGGCCGGTTTGCGCGGGTTGGTGAGCAGGTTGAACGAGACGCCGACCTCGGAGCCATAAAGGTAATAGGCTTGCATGTGCATGTTGTCGCGCAGGCGGTAATCAAGGCCAAAGTTCACCGAAGATTTGCGCTCAAAAAGGCCAACGCGTGTCTCGCGTGCATAAGCATCTGAGGAATATTCCGCCTTCAGCGCCAGCTTGTCGGTGGCCTGATAGGAGACACCGCCAAAAAAGGCCGCATCACCGCGGAACCACTTGGCACTTTCAATTTGGCCACCTGTGCTGGCAGAGCTGGTCGGTCGCGTCTCAAAGCGATCGTTAAGCACGCCCAGCGGATTGGTGAAGCCGTTGTGGCTGCCCAATCGGCCCCACCCCAGACCACCGGTGATTGTAAGCCGGGGCGTGAGGGTTTTTGTGGCAACGACGTACTCGCCTGAATAAATTCCCGTCCCGACAAAATCCTGCAGACCAACAGCCATCGCCGGCCCATAGGGGGTTTCATCCAAGAATCGGTACCGCAGATCAAACGAGCGGTCATAGCTTTCGATCTTGCTGTACCGAAAGCTCCCCGACAGCCGCGGTGTCAGCTGAAACGTGAGCGTGTTGCGGGTGCCGCCGGCAAAATGGCTGACGCTCAGGCCGAGCTCGGCGTCCTCGGCACTTTGCGCCGTGGGCATATCAATCAGGCCTGGCGTGCCATAGGTCGAATAGGTGGAGCCGCCTTGGGGCTGAGCGCCGGCAGGCAACATCATCAGCCCAAAACCGCCAATCGCAGCCAAGGGGCGCAGCGCGCGCCGACGTTTTGACCTGTTTTTCTGCGCCTTTCGCATGGACGACTGCTCCAAATATTTTTTGGTTATAAATTATCAAATCGGTTCTAGAAGGCTTCGCCCCATGCGACAACGCATAGTTGAAGAATTACCGCACAGAGCGCATGGACAAATCCCATGTGTGATTTATCTGCAGCAGTATTGCGTGTTTGCATCTTATGATGGAAACAGGGTCGAGGGGGATCCGCCAACCGGCGGAATGCACCCTGACGCGCAGATTGAGCAAGGAGAGACGGGTGCTGAACCGCCTTACATCAGGGTTTCAAAAATGGCGCAGGAGCAGGCCGGTCGCGCCCTCGACGGTCAAAGCCTCCGTCATGCCTGATGCGCCCTTTTTCGCGGTGGGAGACATTCACGCCTGCTATGCCCCGTTGCGCACCCTCATGTCAGAGTTGAATGCGGCAGCAGAGGGCGAGGAGACGCTTGTTTTTATTGGGGATTATATCGATCGCGGGGGCAACGCCGAGCTGGTCTTGTCCTGGCTTTTTGAATTGACCCAAATCCACCCTGACAAGGTGATTTGCCTGATGGGCAACCATGAACGCATGATGCTCGATTTCATTGATGACCCGGCCGGGCCGGGGGCGCGGTGGCTTCGGAACGGCGGGTTGGATACGCTGGCCAGCTACGGCATTGCGCTGCACCAGCGCCAGGCCGA
>JAFMHK010000035.1 GCA_017854585.1 Paracoccaceae bacterium | reverse complement strand
TTGTGTCGTCCTTGATCTCCTCCAGCAGCGTCAACATCACCCCATGGTCACGGGCGGCGTCGAGCAGAAGTTGGCGTTTGAGGGTGCTGTCGAAGGCCTCGTTCGCCGAGCAGATCGAAATGGCGCGCTGCAGGGCGAGTTCGAGGAGCGAGCGTGCGTCGTAATCGAGCGGCGGAAAGGGGGCGTGTTCGGGGCCGAGGCCGAGGCCGACCAGCAAATGCGCGGTGACGGTCTCGGGGAAGGAGCCTTGGCGCGCGAGGCGGGCGAGGGAGGTCGGGTCGAGCGTGAGGCTGTCGCGACGGTCTGCGAGGATTGCGGAGGCGCGTTCATGTGTGGCGTCGGTGATGCCGGGGCGGTCCCGCATGTCGATCAGGATCGCCTCGACCGCGTGTTTGCAGGCACGGTCGGCGCAGGAGGACCAGATGGACGCACCGATGGCACCGAGAACTGCGCCCGCGACGGCGAATTGTCCGATCCCGCTGGCCGCCCCTGTGGAGAAGGCGACCACGGCGACGGCGATCTCGGTCGCCTGTTCGGCGATGTCCTTGGCGTGCTTCATGTCCCCCCCATTCTTTCACGGGATTAGGTGGGCATTCGGGCGCTGGGGTCAACAGGGGGAAATCGCGGCGATAGTATCAGAGTGGAACGAATTGCATTGGGGCGCGGCGGGCTGCGCCCGTGGGTGACGTGCAAGGAGGGCCGCCCAACATGCGCCGGGCGGGGTTCGTTTGGTCAGAGCGCCAGCTTGGCCGCCACGATCTGGTTCACGGCGGCGGGGTTGGCCTTGCCGCCCGTGGCTTTCATCACCTGACCCACGAACCAGCCTGCCAGCTTGGGGTTTTGTCTGGCCTTTTCGACCTGCGCGGGGTTGGCGGCGATGATGGCGTCAACCGCGGCCTCGATCGCGCCGGTGTCGGTGACCTGCTTCATGCCGCGCGCGGCGACGATCTGGGCCGGGTCGCCGCCCTCGGTGTAGACGATTTCAAACAGGTCCTTGGCGATCTTGCCCGAGATGTCGCCCGATTTGATCAGCGCGATGATCCCGGCAAGTTGCGTCGGAGACATCGGGGAGGCGGTGATATCGGCCTCGTCCTTTTTCAGGCGTCCGAACAGTTCGTTCAGCACCCAGTTGGCGGCCAGCTTGCCATCGGTGGTCGCGGCGACGGCTTCGAAATACGCGGCCGAGGCGGTATCTGCGGTGAGGACCGAGGCGTCATAGTCCGACAGGCCGAAATCGTTGATGAACCGCGCCTTCTTGGCGTCGGGCAGTTCGGGGAGGTTGGCGGCGATCCCTTCCACGTAGGCCCGTTCGATCACCAGCGGCAGCAGGTCGGGGTCGGGGAAATAGCGGTAATCATGCGCCTCTTCCTTGGAGCGCATCGACCGGGTTTCGTTGCGGTCGGGATCGTAGAGGCGGGTTTCCTGGGTGACGGTGCCGCCACCTTCGATGATGGCGATCTGGCGCCGGGCCTCGACCTCGATCGCGGCCTGAATGAAGCGCATCGAGTTCATGTTCTTGATTTCGCAGCGCGTGCCGAGATGGGCGAAATCCTGTGTCGCCTGATATTTTTCATACTGGCCGGGGCTGCAGACCGAGACGTTGACATCGGCGCGCAGGTTGCCGTTTTGCATGTTGCCGTCGCAGGTGCCCAGATACTGCATGATCTGGCGCAGCTTGACGACATAGGCGGCGGCTTCCTCGGGGCCGCGGATATCGGGGCGGGACACGATCTCCATCAGGGCGACGCCGGTGCGGTTGAGGTCGACAAAGGACATGGCGGGGTCCATGTCGTGGATGGATTTCCCGGCGTCCTGTTCCAGATGGATACGTTCGATGCGCACGATGCGGGCGGTGCCGTCGCCCAGTTCGACCAGCACTTCGCCTTCGCCGACGATGGGGTGGTAGAGTTGCGAAATCTGGTAGCCCTGCGGCAGATCCGGGTAGAAATAGTTCTTGCGATCGAAGGCCGAGGTCAGGTGGATTTCCGCGTTGAGGCCAAGCCCGGTCCGGACGGCCTGTTCGACGCAGAAGTCGTTGATGACGGGCAACATGCCCGGCATCCCGGCATCCACGAAGGCGACGTTGGAGTTGGGTTCGGCCCCGAACTTGGTGGAGGCGCCGGAAAACAGCTTGGCGTTTGAGGCGACCTGCGCGTGCACCTCCATCCCGATGACGAGTTCCCAGTCCTGCTTGGCACCGGCGATGACTTTTGGCTTTGGTGTGGTCAGGGGCAGGTCAAGCATGGGTAATCTCCGGGGGGCACGCGTGTTGCCGTTGGTTTAGGCGAGGGCGCGCGGACGGGCAAGGGGGCGGGAAACAGGAGGGAGGGCGCTTTGAGGGGCGCGTTGGGCATGAGATAGCCCCCAAAAGGACTGGAGAGGCTTTCAAGGCCTGCCGGGTTGTCCGAGCGGAAAAATGTGTCCGAGCGGAGAGATGGGAACGTTATGAAGCTTTTGATTTTGATCGCCAGCCTTTTGGCCCTTAGCGCCTGTGTTCCCGGTGATACCCCTAACCCTACCCCATCCATTGACCCTTATCCGCTAATTCAGGCCAATCTTCAGGCGGGGCCGTCTTACACTGCTCCGGCACAGCCGCAGCAGTGCTGCTATTCCGAAAGTGGAGAACTCATCTGCTTCTGAAGCATGGTGGGCGGGGCATTGTCCGGCTGTCCACGACCTTCGTCGCCTGCGGGTTGGTGCCGCGCCGATCGGCCGGACGCGCAGCAAGCCGGTGGTCGAAAGGGCGGTGTGGTGGCGTGGTCGCGGGCCGGGAACGAATGGTCTGGGCCTTTGCGCGACCGGTCGGATATCGGAAATAGAATCATGTTGACGGCTGTCATGGCGGGTTTGGAAACCTCAATCGTGCGCGCAAGCCATCCCTGCCGGGCGCGATGTCCGGCGAAGCGGTCGCCAGATTGCCCCCCCGCACACGGTGCGACCGGAACGGCAAACCGCCGATGGGGCGAACGGGGGGCTGCAGAAAATATGTTTAGTAACAGTTGTTTAATGGAAGCGGTCTGCAGGCCGGTGGCGCGGGATGTTGGGGTGCGTTGATCCGGCGGAGCCAGCGCAGGAGGACGGGATATGGGCCATCCTCCGCCGATGGCGATTCGGCAGGCTTGCCAGCTTGACAGCGAAGGCGGCAAAAGCGCGGCTAACTGAAACAGCAATTGGCTTTGAAATGATTTCGATGCGTTCCGTGTTGGCGGCCGGTTTCTCGGCGCTCGTGTTGTCGTCTTGTGCGGCATTCACCACCGAGGCGCCTGCCTCGGACATGCCGCCGGCGATGCGGTGGGATTTCCACCCCGACGCGGCAGAATGGACGGCGGCCAGCTTTGCGGCGCTTGAAACCCACGCGGCGGTTCTGCCCGCTCTGGTACCCGACGACATCGATGCGTGGTGCCCGGCCTATGATACGGCGGATGAGGTGCAACGCGAGGCGTTCTGGGTTGGCCTGATGTCGTCGCTGGCGGAATACGAGAGCACGTGGAACCCCGATGCGGTTGGTGGTGGCGGTCGGTGGTTCGGTCTGGTCCAGATCAGCCCGGCAACCGCGCGGTATTATGGCTGCGAGGCCACGACCGGCACGGCGCTGCAACAGGGACCGGCAAACCTGCGATGCGCGCTGCGCATCTGGGCCACGACCGTGTCGCGCGATGGCGTTGTTTCGGCGGGGCGTGGTGGCGTGGCCGCCGATTGGGGCCCGATGTCGAACGCGACGCGGCGCGAACAGATCCGTGAATGGGTCAGCCAGCAGAGCTATTGCATCAGCTGAATCGGCGGGCTGAGCGCACAAGACACGCTCTTGCGCGCCGCCCGTGATGGCGGCGTGCGCGCCGTGTCGCTTGCCAAACCCGTGAGAACACGGCATTTTGCCCCATCGCCATGCCGCCTGGGGGGGGACGCATGGGCCTCTCTCGGGCCATAATCACTGTGATTTCACTTGGACTGCCGTGTGCTGGCTTGGCGCAGGGTCCGGCACCTGTGACCGCGGCGCAGATGGAACTTGCCCTTCCCGACCCGGAGGCGGCGGTGCCCGCCTCGGTCGCATTGGGTGTGGTGGACGCGTGGCCCGACGCCGAACAGTTGCCTGACATCTCACCTTTGGCACCGGCGGCCAGCTTGCGCCCGGTACTGCGCGTCATGTGGGACATGCCCGAACTGCGCTGGGACGACCACCCGCGTGGCGCGCGATGGACCAGTGCGGTGATGGCGGCCCTGCGCGCCCATGGTGCGCCGCTTCTGGCCGAGGTACCCCGTGACATTGCCGCGTGGTGCCCCGGCTATGTGACCGCCGATGAGGGGCAGCGCGCCGCGTTCTGGGCGGGTCTCATCTCGGCTTTGGCATGGCATGAGAGCACGCATGACCCGCGTGCGATCGGGGGCGGGGGGCAGTGGTTCGGATTGGTGCAGATTTCGCCGAGCACCGCGCGCTGGCGAAATTGCGCCGTGGGCACCGGCGAGGCGCTGCTGGACGGGGCCGCGAACCTGCGGTGCGGGGTCCGTATCATGGCCGAGACGGTGACGCGCGACGGTGTGGTGTCCGAGGGGATGCAGGGTGTGGCCGCCGACTGGGGACCGTTCCATTCGCGCCGCAAACGTGAGGACATGCAAAGCTGGGTCAGAGCACAGGATTATTGCCAGAGCCGGACGCGCCCGGAAATGCGCCCGGTGGATGCGACGCTGGAAGCGGGTGGTGACCTGCGCCCGCAGATGCGCCCGATACTGGACAGCTCGTTCCGGCTTGCGCGGTGGCCGAACTAGGCCTCGCGGACGGGGATGCCGCGGTTTGTCGCCTCTCGGATCAGGTCCATCGGATGCGGGAGCACATGGGTCGGAAGTGCCACTTCGGACCCGTCGTTCATCACGAGTGTCGCCCCCACCTCGGGGGTAATCGCCTCGGCCATGCGGAGGTAGGCGATGTCGCAGGCGGGGATGGACAAGTCTTGGCGACCGTTGATGATTTGCCAGCCATGGCGGGACACGGACAGACCATAGATCGGAGTGACGACGATCTGCCAAAGGCAGGTCAGAAGGGCCGGGATCAGCAGCAAGATCACGACGCCGGGCAGGCTGGCCCAGAGTTGAGCCGCCAGCAGCGTCAGCCCGGCGAAGGCGATCATGCTGAGGGTCAGGCTTCCGGGGCGGGTCTTGTATTCGAATGTTTCGGTCATCGGCGTGCGGGTCCATTGACAGGTTCGGCTGTCCTGACAAGACCGCCCCAATGCGCCCTTTTCGGGGCGGGCCGGGGGCAGGGCAATGGACGTGCCGGGATATTTCCGGGGCGCGCCGCATCTTCGCCCGCCATCACCGGGACATTGCCATTGCGCGGGGGCTGAATGGCTGCATAAAGTTTCGCATGACGGAGATCGGCATCATCACGGACCGGAGCGGTGCGCCTGAACGGATCGGTCGGGTTGCCGCGCTGGATATCGCGCGGACGATGGCCCTGCTGGCGATGGCGGTGTTCCATTTTGTCTTTGACCTTGAGTTGTTCGGGTTCGTGGCGCCGGGGACGATCTTCAGCGCCGGTTGGCGCGGGCTTGCGGTTGGCACGGCGGGAAGTTTCATCTTGCTGGCGGGTGTCGGTCTGGTGCTGGCGCATGGCGCGGGCATCCGCTGGACCGCGTTCTGGCGGCGACTTGCGATGGTGGCCGGAGCCGCAGGGGCGATTTCCGCAGTCACGTTTTTCGCGATGCCCGGCAGTATGATCTTTTTCGGTATCCTGCATGCCATCGCCGCGATGAGCCTGATCGGTCTGGCGCTGCTCCGCGTGCCGGTGCTGGTGCTGTTGGCATTGGCGGTGTTCGCCTTCAGCGCGCCGATGTGGCTGCGCGACCCGGTGTTCAATGCGCCGTGGCTGTGGTGGACGGGACTGCAGACCGTCGGCATCAGGGCGATGGACTATGAGCCGATCTTTCCGTGGATCGCCCCGTTTCTTGTGGGGATGGCGGGGGGCAAGCTGGCTGTGGCGCGCGGGTGGGTCGAACGGCTGGCGGCACGGCCCACCACACCGCTGCAACAGTGGCTGAGTTGGCCGGGTCGGCATTCGCTGGCGGTCTACCTGATCCACCAGCCGGTGCTTGTTGCGCTGGTGTGGATCGCGGCGCAGGTCTTGCGCTGAGCCCACAGGGTGTCTTGGGGGCGCTGCCCCCCGGCCTGCGGCCTCCCCCCGGAGGTATTTTCGAAGCAGAGAAGGGCCCTTTACCGGCTGTTAACCGAAACCCGCCAACATCGGCATCGCGGTACAGGCGGGAGCGCCGATGACCGCAAGCGGAGAAGCCCCCGATCCCCCTTCGAACGGCGGCTCGGGGGTGGACCCGGCCCCTGCTTCTCTGCTTTTCAAATACCTCCCGCCGGAGGCGCCCGCGCTGGGGGGGCGTGCTCAGGCGTCTGACGGGGTGCGCATCCGTTGCACCATTTCGCCCAGATCGCGGCTGAGCCCGGCGGCGGCGGCGATCCGGTCCAATTGCGCGGCAATCAGGGCCTGCCGGTCGGCATCATACCGGCGCCACGTCTCGAAAGCGGTGGACATGCGGGCGGCGGTCTGCGGGTTGATGGCGTCAATCCGGAGCAGCCAGTCGGCCAAGAAGCGATACCCCGCGCCGGACGGGTCGTGAAACCCCGCGGGGTTGCCTGCCGTCAGTCCGCCCACCACGGACCGGAAGCGGTTGGGGTTCTTCCAGTCAAAGAGGGGGTGGCCGGTCAAGCGTTCCGCAGTCGCCACGGCCTGTTCGGGGGCGGCATGTGCGACTTGTGCCATGAACCATTTGTCCATCACCAGCCGGTCATCTTTCCATTGGTCATGGAAGGCTGTGGCCACGTTGGTATCGCCTGCCTCGAGCAAGATGGCGAATGCGGCCATCTGGTCGGTCATGTTTTGGGCGGCGTCATAGTGCGCGCGGGCCCGGTTGCCGCCGTCCAGCAGGGCAAGCAAGCGCAGCGCGGTGGCCCGCAGGCTACGCTTGCCGGCCTGATCTGCATCGGGGCTGTAGTGCGGGCCCGGATCCATGGCGTCGTAGACAGTGCTCAGGACGGGTTCAAGGTGGCGGGCGATGGCCGTCGACAGTGCCTTGCGCGTGGCGTGGATGGCGGTGGGATCGGGCACCAGATGTGCGTCGCAGGCCGCTTGCGTGATGTCATCTTCGGACGGCAGCGCGAGGGCGAGGGCGCGAAAGGCGGGGTCCAGCGTGGCGTCACCCGCAACCGCCGCCAATCCGTCCAGAAAGGCCGGTGCGGGGGCTTTTGCATGGCTCAGCATGTCGAGCAATGTCTTGCGGCCGAGGGCGCGCCCTGCCTCCCAGCGGTTGAAGGGGTCGGTATCATGGGCCAGCAGCAGCGCACGATCGCCCACGCTGACATCATGATCGACGATGACGGGGGCGGAGAAGCCGCGCAGGAGCGAGGGCACCGGCTTGGCCGCCAGCCCTTTGATCGTGATGGTCGTTTCGGGGGCCGATAGCTCCAGCACCTGTGTCGGGTGAGTTTCGCGCCCGTCGGGCGACAGCAGGCCGAAGGCCATGGGGATGACCAGCGCCTCTTTCAGGTGCTGGCCGGGGGTGGGTGGTGTGTGCTGCCGGAAGGTCAGGGTATAGGTCCCGGCATCAAACGCTTCGGTCACGGTGATGTGCGGGGTGCCGGCTTGGGTATACCAGCGCTTGAACTGGCTGAGATCGCGGTGGGCGACCTCTTCGAAGATGGCGAGCCAATCCTCGATGGTGCAGGCCTGCCCGTCGTGGCGATCGAAATAGAGGGTGAGGGCGGCGGCATAGGCGTCATCCCCGACGAGGATGCGCAGCATGCGGATCAGTTCCGCGCCTTTTTCATATACGGTCGCGGTATAGAAATTGTTGATCTCGATATAGCTGTCGGGCCGCACGTTATGGGCAAGGGGGCCGGCGTCTTCGCGGAACTGGCGGGCGCGCAGTTGCAGCACGTCTTCGATGCGCTTGACCGGGGCGGAGCGGGTGTCGGCGCTGAACTGCTGATCGCGGAAGACGGTCAGCCCCTCTTTCAGGCACAGTTGGAACCAATCGCGGCAGGTGATGCGGTTGCCGGTCCAGTTGTGGAAATATTCATGGGCGATGATGCCTTCGATCAGGTCGTAATCCCGGTCGGTGGCGGTTTCGGCCGAGGCGAGGACGAATTTGGAGTTGAAGATGTTCAGCCCCTTGTTCTCCATCGCGCCCATGTTGAAATCATCGACGGCGACGATGTTGAACACATCAAGATCGTATTCGCGGCCATAGACCTGTTCATCCCACACCATGGAGCGTTTGAGCGCGTCCATGGCGTAATCGGCTTTGCCCTCATCGCCCGGACGGACCCAGATGTTGAGGGTGACAGGGCGGCCCGACGCGGTGGTGAACGGTGCCGTGACAACCCGCAGATCGCCCGCGACCAGCGCGAAGAGATAGGCCGGTTTGGGCCACGGGTCGTGCCATGTGCGGCTGGAGCCGATGGCGCTGCCGGCGGGCGTATCGCCGGGGATTGCACCGTGCGGGTTGCCGTTGGACAGGAGCACCGGCAGATCGCTGTCGATGGTGACGGTGAAGGGGGCCATCACATCGGGGCGGTCGGGATAGAAGGTGATCTTGCGAAAGCCCTGCGCTTCGCACTGGGTGCAGAACATGCCGTTCGAGAGATAGAGCCCTTCGAGCGCGGTATTGTCGGCGGGGTCGATCTCGACCTCGGCCTCGAAGGTGAATTCGGTGCCGGGGATGCGGTCGGACGGGATGGTCAGCCGATCGGGCGTGAGCAGATAGTCGAACGCGGTCAGGGCCTTGCCGTCGATCGCGACGGAAATCAGGCGCAGGTTTTCACCATCAAGGATCAGATTGCCCTGATCGATGCCCGCGGGATTTGCCCGGAACCGGATCGTCGAGCGCACACGGGTGCCACGCGGGGCGAGGGTGAAGTGCAGCGCCACATCCTCGACCAGATAAGAGGGCGGCGTGTAATCGGTAAGACGAATGGTCTGGGGGGTGGCGTCGGTCACGGTGGGGAACTCCTTTGAGTGCACATTAGACGGGGTGGCGCGGCAGGGCCAAGCCCCGAACGCCGCCAGCCGCGCCCGCAGGCTGTGGCACAAGCCCGCGCCGGGCGGATCGCGTGGGGAGGAGTGTCACGCAAGGGGGTGCGGCGGTGATGCGTGACGGGGCCGTGGCGGGGCTGGCCCGGCGTGGGGCAAGCGGTGGATTACCGCTTTGATCAGGGCGGGCGTTGCGCTATTTCACCCCGCATGAGTCGCAATGTTCTTCTTTTGTTCAAGCGCGATCTTCGGGTCGCCGACAACCCCGCGCTGGCGTTGGCGGCGGTGCGGGGCGATGGCGTGCTGCCGCTTTACGTGGTGGAGCCGGCGTATTGGGCGCTGCCCGACACGTCGGCGCGGCAATGGCGGTTCACGGCGGAATGCCTTCAGGGGCTGCATGATGATCTGGCGGCGCTGGGCGCGCCCCTGATCGTCCGGGTGGGAGAGATGGAGACGGTTCTGGCCGATCTGTGCCGCGCCCATGCCATCACGGAGATCGTCAGCACCGAGGAAACCGGCAACCTTTGGACCTATGCCCGCGACCGTCGCGTGGCCGCTTGGGCGCGGGATGCGGGCATCGCGTGGCAGGAGGTGCCGCAACAGGGCGTCCAGCGCCGCCTGCCTGCGCGCGATGGATGGGCGGCGGCGCGGGAGCGGGTGATCCGCCAACCGGTCGTGCCGGTTCCGGCGGGATTGCGCGGGGTGTCCGTTGCGTCCGGCGCGATACCCGATGCGCGTGATCTGGGGCTGGCGTTCGACCCATGTCCCGGCCGCCAAAAGGGTGGCGGCAACGCGGCGGCCGAAACGCTGGCCAGCTTTCTGAGCGTGCGCGGACAGGATTATCGTCGCGCGATGTCATCGCCGCAGGCGGGAGCGATCGCGTGTTCCCGCCTGTCGCCGTTTCTGGCCATGGGGGTGGTTTCGCCCCGGATCGCCGCACAGGCCGCCGCGGCGCGCAAGCTGGAGGTTCAGGGCGCGCGCGACGGGTGGGCCGGGGCGATGAACAGCTTTGCCGCCCGTCTGGCATGGCGCGACCACTTCATGCAAAAGCTGGAGGATGCGCCCGCGATCGAAACCCGCTGCCTGCATGCGGCCTATGAGGGGATGCGGCCGCGGGTGCCGGACGCCGCGCTGTTGGCGGCGTGGCAGGTGGGTGAAACCGGGCTGCCGTTCGTCGATGCCTGCATGCGGTCGCTGAACGCGACGGGCTGGCTCAATTTCCGCATGCGCGCGATGCTGATGGCGGTGGCAAGCTATCATCTGTGGCTGGATTGGCGCAGCACCGGGCCGCATCTGGCGCGCATGTTCACCGATTATGAGCCGGGTATTCATTGGCCGCAGGTGCAAATGCAATCGGGGACAACGGGGATGAACACGATGCGGATCTACAACCCGGTCAAGCAGGGCCACGATCAGGACCCGACCGGGGTGTTCGTGCGCCGTTGGTGTCCGGAACTGCGCACGGTTCCCGATGCCTTCGTTCAGGAGCCGTGGCGCTGGGAGGGCGCGGGGCGGGTGCTGGGCAAGGCCTATCCCGCGCCGGTTGTCGATGTGGCCCGCGCGGCGCGGGCGGCACGCGAACGGGTCTGGGCGGTGCGCGGTGGCGACGGGTTCGGGACCGAGGCGGCGCGGATCGTTGCCAAACACGCCAGCCGCAAGACCGGGCCGGGCGGGCATCGGTTCGTGAATGACCGCGCGCCGGGCGGCACGCGCGGCAGGCGTGACACCGGGCAGTTGCATCTGGATCTGTGACAGGCAGGTGGGACCGGGGCGGCCCTGCGGCCTGCGCCGTCGCGTAGAAATTGGCGCCCGTGACCTCGTCTTTGGTGCGCTGGCACCTAAATGCACGGGATGCCAAAGACCCGCAAGAAATCCGATCTGCCCAGCAAGACGTGCGCCACCTGTGGCCGCCCGTTCACGTGGCGCAAGAAATGGGAAAAGGTCTGGGACGCGGTGCGATACTGTTCGGACAGATGCCGGAGCGCGCACAAGGGGTTGGGCGGGTAAGCCACGGCTGCATCACGTGGGTCTGACCCTTGTCGTGTCTTGCCGTTGTGATCGGCAACGGCGTTTTCGCGCCGGACATCCGACAATTGCTGTGGGGCTTGTTGCCTATCGAATGCTTTTTCTCTACTTCGACTTCGATCTGCGTGGGTATGCCACGGAATACAATTTGGCTTCTGGAGATTTGAAATGACCGATCGCGTATTGCGGGAAGACCTGCAGGTAGCAGTCGAACTGGCCACGTTCGTGGAACAGCAGGCCTTGCCCGGAACCGGGGTTGATCCGGCCGCCTTCTGGCGCGGCTTTTCGGAATTGCTGCGGTGGGGCGCGCCGCGCAACCGCGCGTTGCTGGACAAACGCGATGATCTGCAGGCAAAGATCGACGCGTGGCACGTGGCGCGGCGCGGTGAGGCGCATGACCCGGACGCCTACGCGGCGTTCCTGCAAGAGATCGGATACCTGCTGCCTGAGGGCGGGGAGTTCAATATTGACACCAGCAAGGTCGACCCCGAAATCGCCAGCGTCGCGGGGCCGCAATTGGTGGTGCCGATCACCAACGCGCGCTTTGCGCTGAATGCGGCAAATGCCCGTTGGGGCAGCCTGTACGATGCGTTCTATGGCACCGACGCGATGGGCAGCCTGCCGCCCGGCGGCGGGTATGAGCGCGGGCGCGGCGCGCGGGTTGTGGCGCGCGCGCGGGTGTTTCTGGATGAGGCGTTTCCCATCGTGGGCGCGAGCCATGCCGATGTGCGGCGTTACCACGTCGACAAGGGCGCCCTGTGCATCGACGACAAGCCCTTGGAAACGCCAGAGAAGTTCGTGGGATACACGGGCCCCGCGCGGGCGCCCGACACGATCTTGCTGGTCAATAACGGGTTGCATGTGGAACTGGTGTTTGACCGGGCGCATCCGATCGGCAGCCGCGATCAGGCGCTTTTGGCGGATGTACGTCTGGAAAGCGCGGTGTCCGCGATCATGGATTGCGAGGACAGCGTGGCCTGCGTGGATGCCGCCGACAAGGTGGTGGCCTATGGCAATTGGCTGGGCCTGATGCGGGGTGATCTGGCCGAGAGCTTTGAGAAGGGCGGCAAGGTGCAGACGCGGGTTCTGGCGGGCGACCGCACGTATACCGCACCCGACGGCGGCACAATCGTGGTGAAGGGCCGCGCGCTGATGCTGATCCGCAATGTGGGCCATCTGATGACGAACCCGGCCATCGTGATGCCCGACGGATCCGAGGCTTATGAAGGCCTGATGGATGCGATGATCACGACGCTGATCGCGCTGCATGATCTGCACAAGACCGAGGGCGCGCGGAATTCCGTTGCGGGGTCGGTTTACGTGGTGAAGCCCAAGATGCACGGGCCCGAAGAGGTTGCCTTTGCCGACGAGACCTTCAGCAAGGTCGAGGAAGTGCTGGGCCTTGAGCAGTATACCGTGAAGCTGGGGATCATGGACGAGGAACGGCGGACGAGCGTCAACCTCAAGGAATGTATCCGCGCGGCGCAGCACCGGGTGGCGTTCATCAACACCGGGTTCCTTGACCGCACCGGCGACGAGATCCACACCTCGATGGAAGCCGGGCCGTTCAGCCGCAAGGACTTTATCAAGCGCAAGTCGTGGATCATGGCCTACGAGAACCAGAACGTCGATATCGGGCTGGAATGCGGGCTGATGGGGCGGGCGCAGATCGGCAAGGGCATGTGGGCCATGCCCGATCAGATGGCCGCGATGCTGGAGGCCAAGATCGAGCATCCGCGGGCGGGCGCGAATTGCGCATGGGTGCCATCGCCCACCGCCGCGACGCTGCACAGCCTGCATTATCACCGGGTCGATGTGGCGGCGGTGCAAAAGGCGCTGGCCGCAGGTGGGCGGCGTGCCTATGTGACGGCGTTGCTGGATATTCCGCTGGCGGCCTATCGGCGCTGGACCGAGGCGCAGATCACCCGCGAGGTGGAAAACAACGCCCAAGGCATTCTGGGGTATGTGGTGCGCTGGATCGATCAGGGCGTTGGCTGTTCCAAGGTGCCCGACATGAACAATGTCGGCCTGATGGAAGACCGTGCGACCTGTCGGATTTCGGCCCAGCACATCGCCAACTGGCTGCATCACGGCGTGGTAAGCGAAGTGGAGGCGATGGAGATCATGCGCCGGATGGCCGTGGTCGTGGACCGTCAGAATGAGGGGGACCCCGCCTATCGACCGATGGCGCCGGGGTTCAATGGCATCGCCTTTGCCGCGGCCTGCGATCTGGTGTTCAAGGGGCGGCAACAGCCAAACGGGTATACCGAACCGGTGCTGCATGCGCGGCGACTGGAATGGAAGGCTGCCTGACACGATTTGGGGCGCCAGCCAATGGTGGGCGCATTTCCCTGCGCCGCTTGTGCAGGGACAGGTATCGGATAAAGCTGCGGACACTTGAACAAAAAGGGGCAATACGATGATTTCACTTGATCAATCACGGGTCATTATAGCGGCGGCGCGTGCCAAGGGGCGCGAGATGGGGTTGAAGCCGCTGTCGGTGGTGGTGCTGGATGCGGGCGGCAACGTGTTGGCCTTTGAGCGCGAGGATGGCGCTAGCCCCGGCCGTTTCGAGATTGCGCGCGGCAAGGCCTATGGCGCGGTGATGCTGGGCATGCCGGGCAGTGTGCAGATGGCGCGGGCCGAGGCGCAGGGTTTCTTCATGGCGGCGGTGAACGGCGCCTTCGGGGGCAAGGTCATTCCGGTGCCGGGCGGCGTTCTTGTCAAAGATGCCAGCGGTGCGGTGATTGGCGCGGTGGGTGTGACCGGCGATACCTCTGAGGCGGATGCGGAAGCCGCGCTGGCGGGGATTGCCGCGGCGGGGTTGGACGGCGCGGCGTGACCCGGCGGCTGATCAGTTCGGGATCGCCGTTCGAGGCGCAGATCGGGTATTCACGGGCGGTGGTGGACGGCGATTGGATATTCGTCGCCGGAACCACCGGCTTTGACTATGCCACGATGGAGATTTCGGAAGATGTGGCGGCGCAGGCCGAGCAGACGTTCCGCAATATCGACGCGGCGTTGCAACGTGCCGACTCAAGTATGCGCGACGTGGTGCGGGTGCGCTATATCCTGACCGACGCCGCACTTTGGGAGGCGTGTTGGCCGGTGACGGGCAAATGGCTGGGCGATGTGCGTCCGGCGGCCACCATGTTGGTGGCGGGTCTGCAGGACCCGCGCATGAAGATCGAGATCGAGGTGACGGCCAAGCGCCGCGCGGCCGGGTCTGACGCGGGGTGACCACGTTGCCGGGGGCTGGCGTGTGGTGCCGTGCCGACCTTGCGCAAAGGTTCGGTTGGCCGGGCGTCAGGGCGCGGCGACGCTTGTTTTTTGTGCATGTGCAAGAATGCGATGCGGTCTGCGCGTCATCGCTGCTTTTCCCGCCGGTGTTTGCAGGGTAAAGAGAACCGAGGCGATAGGAGCGATAGCATGGCGCGGCCCGTAATAGGCATCATCGGCAATCACCATCTGATCAACGATCAGTATTCCACCCACGCCGGAGGAACGATGAATTCCGAGGCGGTGGCAGAGGTGTCGCAGGCCATTCCCCTGTTGATCCCGGCCGATCCGCGGTTCGTGTCCACCGCCGAGTTGATGGAGGTCTGTTCCGGGTTCTTGTTTACCGGCGGGCGACCCAATGTGCATCCTGCGGAATATGGCGAGGCCGAGACCGAAGCCCATGGCGCGTTCGACCGTGCCCGCGATGCTGTGGCGCTGCCGCTGATCCGGGCCTGCGTTGAACGCGGACAGCCGTTTTTGGGGGTTTGCCGCGGCTTTCAGGAGGTGAACGTGGCGATGGGCGGATCGCTTTTCCCCGAGATCCGCGAGTTGCCGGGACGCATGAACCACCGCATGCCCCCCGATGGCAGCATCGAAGAGAAATTTGCGCTGCGCCATACCGTGACATTCTCGGAGGGCGGGCCGTTTCACCGTTTGATGGGCGCGACCGAGGTCATGACCAACACGCTGCATGGGCAAGGCATCAACCGCGCCGGCGCGCGGGTGGTGATCGATGGGGTCGCCCCCGATGGCACGCCCGAGGCGATCTATATCGCGGATGCACCGGGTTTCACGCTGTCGGTGCAGTGGCACCCGGAATATCGTGCGGCGCAAGACCCGGTGTCGCGCCCGCTTTTTGCGGCGTTCGGCGAGGCGGCGCGGGCGTGGGCCGCAGGCAAGCGCCCGGTTTCCGTGGCCGAAGTGGCCTGAGGGCCGACGGGTTTTCCCAGACGTCCGGCGATGCCGGGCAATGTCATGACGCCAAGATGTGGCGGGTCCCGGTCAGACGGGAAGATGGCCTGCATTGCCTGACCGGGATGTCAGGGTGATGGCGTGCAAACACCCCAACCGCAGTTGTGATCAGTTGATGCGCGGGCCGCGCAGTTCGCGGATTGTCATGCGGATGCGGCGCCAATCTTCGGCGCGCTTTGACCTGCCGGATTGATCGGCGGCGTTCATCCGGCGCGTCGCCTCGTATTCGGCACGGTCGCCGTGCGCGTGGTAGAGGGCGCGGGCGTATTGGGTGATTTCGGATATCTGCATGGCAGCCTCCTGAATGATTTGGATGCCCGATCATATCCCGGATCGGTTGCAAGGGCCGAGTGGTTTGGAAAAAGGGGGCCGAATGCGCAGGGCTTTGCCGATGTTCCGGGATAACACATTGATATTGTTCGGGTGGCGTGACCCGGTGTCTGGGGTGCGCATTGCCTTTGGTCTGATCGGTCGCGCGGGATTCGCCTGCGGCAGCCTAGCCGTATTGCGCCAGCATCTGTTTCAGATCGTCCAGTGTGTTCGCCTCGTGTAGCGGTTTGTCCTTGCGCCAGCGGACCATGCGGGGGAACCGCAGGGCGACGCCGGATTTGTGCCGCGGCGAGGGCTGAATGCCTTCGAATGCAATCTCGAACACATGATGGGGTGTGACGGACCGGACGGGGCCGAACCGTTCCAGCGTATTCTTGCGGACCCAAGCGGTGATCTGGCCGAATTCGGCGTCCGTCAGGCCGGAATAGGCCTTGGTAAAGGGAACCAGATCGTCGCCATTCCAGACGGCGAAAGTGAAATCTGTGTAAAGCGTCGCGCGTCGCCCCGCGCCGGCCTGCGCATAGATCAAGACCGCGTCGATGGTCAGCGGATCGACCTTCCATTTCCACCAGTCGCCTTTCTTGCGGCCCGCGAGATACGGCGCGCCGAGGCGCTTGAGCATCAGCCCCTCGGCCCCGATATCGCGGCTTTGGTCGCGGGCAGCGGCCAGATCGGACCAGCCGGATGCGGGCACGGCGGGTGACAGGCGCAGTGGCAGATCGGGCGGTAGGGCGGCGATGGCATCGGCCAGTTGGGCGCGGCGTTCCGACAGCGGACGCGGGCGCATGTCTTGCCCGCCCCATTCCAGCAGGTCATAGGCCATCAAGATGACGGGCGCCTCGGCCAGCAATTTTCGGGGCACCGTCTTGCGCCCGATGCGGGGTTGCAGGCGGGCGAAGGACAGCGGTCTGTCATCGGCAAAGGCCAGAACCTCGCCGTCGATGACGGTGCCATCGGGCAGAAAATCGACCAGTTGGGCCAGTTCGGGAAAGCGGTCGGTCATCAGGTCTTCGCCGCGAGACCAAAGATAGTGGTTGGCCCCGCGCAAGATAAGCTGCCCCCGGATGCCATCCCATTTGCGTTCGGCCAGCCAATCGGTGACGTGGCCAAGCGCGTGCGGGTCCTGATCCAGTTGATAGGCCAGATAGAACGGATAGGGGCGCGACAGATCGGCGGTGGGGTCGGGCGCCTCGATGAGGGTGGCCCAGCTTGCGGTATCGGGCGTCCAGTCCCCCATCAGGCGATGGGTCAGGTCCGCCTCGGCGATGCCGGTGGCGGTGGACAGTGCGCGGGTCATCAGTTTCTGGCTGACGCCCATGCGCCAGCCGCCGGTGATCAGCTTGTTGAAGACAAGGCGTTCGACGGTGCCAAGCTGATCCCATGCGCCCAGAATGGTGGCCTTGCGGGTGTCATCATCGGCCTTGTCGAGCGCCCGGAGCACGGCGATCCATTGGCTGAGCGTGCGGTCACTTTCGCGCGTGGCAGGCGGCAAGACGAGGGCAATGGTTTCCGCAAGGTCGCCGACCACGGGGTAACACGCCTCGAACAACCAAGGGGGAATGCCCGCCGCCTCGGCCGCCCATGCGCGCAGTCGCGTGGTGGTGACCGTGCGCCGCGGGCGGCGACCTGACAGAAGCGCAATGGTCCAGAGGCGATCATCCTCGGGGGCGTCGTTGAAATAGGCGGCAAGGGCGGCTGTCTTGACGCCGGTCCGCATGGTCTGATCGAGGGCGCTGAAAAGGGTGGCGAAGCGCTTCACGGGGTCAGGTGGCCTGCAAGAAAGGTTCCCATTTGCGCCAATGCCCGGTCGGCGGCGGGCGAGCGGCCGGCATGCAAATGCCAGACATGCGCCATGCCGGGCCACAGGTCGAGCGTGACCTTGTCCATCGCGGATGCGAGGCGGTGGGCGTCGTGGGCCAGTGCCTCGTCGGTGGCGGCCTGGATCAGGGTTGGCGGCAAGCCGGTCAGATCGCCGCGCAACGGCGAGATTTCCGGATCGGCGGGGTCGCGGCCGGGAAGATAGGCGGCGAGGATGCGTTTGGCCCAGGCCGGCGGGATCAGGATCTCATCCCCGGCCGCGGCGAAGCGTGCCTCCAAGTCCCCTGACAGATCGGCGATGGGCGCGATCAGGCCAAGTGCTGCGGGCATTGGCAGGTCGTTGTCGCGGGCATGGCAGGCTACCTGCAACGCGAGGCAGCCCCCCGCGCTGTCGCCACAGATTGCGGCGGGCGGTGTGCCTTGGGACACAAGGGCCGCAAAACCCGCGATGGCATCGTCTTTCGCCGCGGGAAAGGGGTGCCGGGGTGCAAGGCGGTAGCGTTGCACAACGGCGCGCATGTCTGCCGCCTGCGCCAGATGCCCCACCAGTGCCGCATGGGTGCCGGGCCCGCCGATGGTGAAGCCGCCGCCGTGCAGGTAATAGATGATTGGTGCATCCCTTGGCGTGCCGACCGGTGTGATGTGCAGCGTGCCATCGGTTTGACGGACAACGGTCGCGCCGCAGGGCAGGGCGCTGGTCAGGGGGGCTGTCAGGGCAAAGATCGTGCGCACGACGGGTTGTGGCCCGATCAGTTGCAGCGTCGGTTTTTCGACATAGCGCGCGAAACCGCGCCAGATGCGATCCATGGTGGATAGTGCGGTCATTTGGTCATGTCCTCATCTGCGTCAAGTCTTTCGCCGCCGAAGGCCGTTTCCACGATGCCGGCATCATAGCCCTGTTCGGTCAGCCAGCGGGAGAAATGGTTTGTGTAGCCGTGCGTGACAAAGACCCGTTCGGCCCCAGTGGCGGCGACCGCGCTGTTCAGTCCGGCCCAATCGGCATGATCCGAGATAATGAAGCCGCGGTCGGCCGCGCGCCTCCGGCGGATGCCGCGCAGCGCCATCCAGCCGGACGCCAACCCGGTCGAGACCGGACCGAAGCGGCGCATCCAAGGTGTGCCGAGGGCCGAGGGCGGTGCCAGAACCAGCGCACGCGGGTGGGATTTCGGGTCAAGGTCGGGCGTGACGGGGATGGTCGCGGGCAGGGACAGGCCTTGGCCGCGCAAGACCGCGTTCGTCGCCTCAATCGCGCCGTGGGTCAGGATCGGGCCGATCGCGGTGTCAAGCAGGCGCAGGACACGCTGTGCCTTGCCCAGCGCGTAGACGCCCAGAACCGCGGTTTGCCCGTTGGCGGCCGTGGCGGCCCACCATGCATTGATCTGGCTGGCGAGCGCCGTCTGATCCGGCCAGTTGTAGATTGGCAGACCAAAGGTGGATTCGGTGATGAAGGTGTGGCAGCGGACCGGGGCAAAGGGTTCCGACAGGCCATCATCGACGGTCTTGTAATCGCCTGACGCGACCCAGACCTCGCCCTTGACCGCGACGCGGATCTGGGCCGAGCCGGGCACATGGCCCGCGGGGTGGAAGCTGACGGTGGCATCGCCGATCTGACGGGTTTCGCCAAAGGAAATGGTCTCGAGCGCGATGTCGCCCAGCCTGTGGCGCATGACGGGGGCGGCGGATGGGGTGGCCAGATAGGCCGCGTTGCCGGGTCTTGCATGATCGGCGTGGCCATGGGTGATCAACGCGCGGTCAACGGGGCGCCATGGATCAATGTAGAAATCACCGGCAGGGCAATAGATGCCAGAAGGGGTAAAGCGCAGGACCATGGCTTGATGGTAGCACAGCCGTGCCAGATGACGAGGGGCGCGGCCCTTCCGGCGATGTCGTCCGGGGGCCAGCCCCCGCCGCCTGCGGCGTCTCCCCCGGAGTTTGCAGGCCAAGATGAAGGTAGGGGGGAACCGTTCCGGCTTCTTCTGGTCTGAAATATCCCCGCCGGAGGCACCTTCGATACTGCAGGTGGCGCAAGGAGAGGTTCTGGCGGGCGGGCGTCAGTCTTCGGGCGGGATCAGCCGAATATCGCCAGCTGCCTCCATCTCGCGCAGGGCATTGACGATGGCGGCCATGGCCGGCTCCCCTTCTTCGGGGCGCGGGGGGGAGCGGCCTTCGGCCTCGTCGCGCAGTTGTTCGGCCATGCGTTTGGACATGTTCTCGAGGAGGAATTCCACCGTGAGGGGCGCGCTTTGCAGTCCCGCTGCGAGCGCCATGGCCAAGATGTCCTGATCCATACCGCGCAAGATGCGGGGGACATCCGCCGCTTCGACCCGTTTGGGGATGTGTTCGAAGGTAAAGATGGCGCGGCGGACGTCTTCGGCAAAGCTGGCGTCACGCCCGGTGAGACCGGCCAGAATGGTATCGCGGGCCGTGGCGGAGGCCGAGTTGAGGATGGCGCCCATCCGGTCCACGGCGCTGGCCTTGAAGGCGGGACGCGGGGCGGCCTGCAGCTGATCCAGCAGGCTGGCCCCGATACGGTCGACCATTTGCGGGGTTACGGTTGCCGTCAGCGCGACGGCGTGGGCCACCACATGGGCGCGGTCGGCGGGCAGATCGGCAAGCAGGGCCGCCGCCTTGGCGACGTTGATCTTTGAGAGCAGGACGGCACAGACCTCGGCGCTTTCGCGTTCGAGGATGGGGCGCAGCCGGTCGGCGTCAAGCGCGCCCAGTTGGTCCCATGCGGTGCTGTCGGCACCCGGCCCTGCTTCGCGCCGCAGGCCATCGCGCGCGGTTTCCGACAGGTGCGGCTCCAGCAGGCGCAGTGCGCCGGGCAGGGCATCGGGAAAGGTCAGGCCGAGATCATCGAGCCTGCCGGTGAATTCGCGCACGACGGCGGCGAGCGTTGCCCGGTTGACCGGGCCAAGCCCGGCCATGTTGCGGGCAATCGCGGCTTGCTGGTCGACAGACAGCCGGTCCAGCGCGGGGGCGACCCCTTGGCTGAGCAGCAGCCGGACGATGACGGCGGCTTTCTGACGGTTGGTCAGCGGCGTTATGCGTGCCGTATCGATGTCCGGCGCGGAATGATCCGCCGGAATAACCTGTTGTCGTGTCATGTGGCCCAACCCCTTGGACGTATTGCTCCGTCGTGGAATTTGGCGGGCAGGCGTTAAGGTGGGGTTGCCGGGGCTGCGGACGATACCCGGCAATTGAAACGATTGCCGGCTATCCGGGGAGGGTCAATAATCGCGGATGGTTCCGTTCAGGGCATCCTGAAGCGCCTGTTCGGGCCATGTGCCACGCCCGCCACGGGTCTGGATTTCGGCCAGTTGCACCCAAGCTGCGGCCGGATCGTCGCCCAGAACATGCGCCATGCCCAGATAGGCACGCGCCAGCAGGTTGTCGGGATCTGCGGTCAGGGCGGCGGCGTAATAGTCCATGCCTTCCTGCACCCTGCCCATGCGGCGGTGGGTATATCCCATATAGGTCAAGACGCGGCTGTCGCCTTGGTCGGACATCAGCGCCAGCACGGCGACCGCGTCGTCCAGCCGGTCTGCATAGGCCAGTTCGCGGGCAGCGCGATACAGGGTGTCATCATCGAGTTGGCTGTCCTGAATCACGACGCATTCATTCTGGTCGGTGTCAAAGACCTGACCCTCGGGGCATTCCGTGGTGGTGGGCGTTGGCGTGGGCGGTGTTTCATCCAGCCCGCCCGCGGCAAAGGCGGGCAGTGCCGTGGCGACAAGCAGGGCGGCGGCAAGGCGAATGGTCATATGCGTATGCTCCGGATCAGGGGAAGGGGTCGCCAAGGAGTGTGGGTCGCGGCGCGAAAAGGTCAAACCACAAGCGCGTCATCAGATGCCGGGCGCTGGCGTGACCACAGAGTGGGTCTGTGACACGGCGGGCATGAAAACGGGCGCGGAAGACTTTCTTCCGCGCCCGTTTTAATGTTGAGGTCTGGCGGCGTCAGCTACTGACGAGGGGAACGCAAGCCTGCGCATCAGCATCCCAGGTGCTTCCCTGTGTGCAGTTCATCGTCACCTCGTCCGGATTGCCCCACGAACACTGGGCAAAGGCCAGTCCCGGAAGGGCGGTCAAGACAAAGGCTGTCAAAAGAACCCTGATGCGCATCGTCGGCGTCTCCTGTCAGTTGCGGTCTGCAGGTCGTCATTACTTGTGAGCAAATCGTAGCACGCGTTGCCTTTGGGGCAAGAAAGTATTTTCGACGGGCCGGCCTGCCCTCTTGGAGCGGGCTGGATCGCGGTGGGGGGGATGGCGCGGCGTGCGTCGTTGGATCACAGCCGCGCCAAGACCGGGCTAGCTGTCGCCAAACACCCGCTGAAAGATCGTGTCGACGTGTTTGGTGTGATAGCCAAGATCGAACTTGTCGGCGATGTCTTCGGGGGACAGGGCGGCGGTTACGTCCGGGTCTGCCAGCAGTTCGGTCTGGAAATCCTTGCCCTGTTCCCAAACCTTCATCGCGTTGCGCTGCACCAGTTTATAGCTGTCTTCACGGCTGACACCGGCTTGTGTCAGGGCCAGAAGCACGCGTTGCGAATGCACAAGGCCACGGAACTTGTTCATGTTGGCCAGCATGTTGTCGGGGTAGATAACCAGTTTGTCGACGACGCTGGTCAGACGGGCCAGCGCAAAGTCCAGCGTGATGGTGGTATCAGGGCCGATGGCGCGTTCCACCGACGAATGGCTGATATCGCGTTCGTGCCACAGCGCCACGTTTTCCATTGCGGGGATTACGGCCATGCGGACAAGGCGGGCGAGACCGGTCAGGTTCTCGGTCAGCACGGGGTTGCGCTTGTGCGGCATCGCGGAGGAGCCTTTTTGCCCCGCGCTGAAGAACTCCTCTGCCTCCAGAACTTCGGTCCGCTGCATGTGCCGAACCTCGATGGCGACATTTTCGATGGAGGATGCGATGACACCGAGGGTGGCAAAGAACATGGCGTGGCGGTCACGCGGGATGACCTGCGTGCTGATCGGTTCGGGGCGCAGGCCCAGTTTGGCGCAGACGTGCGCCTCGACCGCGGGGTCGATATTGGCGAAGGTGCCGACAGCGCCGGAGATGGCCCCGGTCGCGATTTCCCACCGCGCCTTTTCCAGACGGTTCCGGTTGCGGTCCATCTCGGCGTAGAAGCGGGCGAACGTCAGGCCCATGGTCACGGGTTCGGCGTGGATGCCGTGGGACCTGCCGATGCGCACGGTCATCTTGTGTTCATGCGCGCGCCGTTTCAGGGCGGCCAGCAGGGCGTCCATGTCGGCCAGCAGGATGTCGGCGGCGCGCACAAGTTGCACGTTCAAGGTGGTGTCGAGCACGTCAGAGCTGGTCATGCCCTGATGCACGAACCGGGCGGCGTCAGCGCCGATGATCTCGGACAGGTGGGTAAGGAAGGCGATGACATCATGCTTTGTCACGGCCTCGATCTCGTCGATGCGCGCGACGTCGAATTCCACATCCTTGGCCTTCCAGACCGCATCGGCGTTGGCGCGCGGGATCACGCCAAGATCGGCCAGCGCATCGCAGGCGTGGGCTTCGATCTCGTACCAGATACGGAACTTGGTGGCGGGTTCCCAGATGGCAACCATTTCGGGGCGGGAATAACGGGGGATCATGGGCGCGGCCTTGCATCGTTGGGGCGTTTGGCGTTGTCTTAGGCGAGCAAGCCAGAGGGGGCAACCGCGTGAGAGGTCGCACGATGCGATATGCCGCTTGTTTCGCGGTCTGCGGAGGGTGCGCCGCGATGGCGCAGGATCGGCGAGCGCGGAGAGATGGCGCACGCCGGGGTTGCGGCGCATGATCGGGCTGCGCGATCTGGAGGGGCGTTGGCATCTGACGCGCAAGATCACCGATCGGCGGGCAGGTCTGAGCGGTCTGCTGGATGGCGTGTCGGTCTGGCGGCCTGACAATGATGGGCTGATACAGCACGAAACCGGCGTGCTGCGGTATGGAGATGCGCCGCCGATGCAGGCCAGCCGTGTCTATCTGTGGCGGGCCGAGGCCGGGGCGCTTGTGGTTCTGTTCGAGGATGGCCGCCCGTTTCATCGGCTGGGTCCGGGGGCTGCCCATGATACGCACCTGTGCGCGCCTGACACGTATGTGGTGACCTATGACTTTGCCGATTGGCCGGTCTGGGACCAGACATGGGAGGTGACGGGACCGCACAAGGACCTTCGCCTGCATTCGCGTTTTCGGCCGGCGTGATCAACCGCAAGCGGCAGTTGAATCGCCGGGGGGACGGGCCAGTTTTTCTTGCATTTGGTGCGACCCCGGGCCTAGCCTTGCCGATGATGTCGCTGTTTGCCAAAGGAAATTGAATGCTCAGCCTACGCTCTTCACGCCCCGGAACCCTTGCCAGTGTCATGGCCGCATCGGTTTGCGCCGCCCTGTGGATCGCGGGGCAGGCCCAAGCACAGGCGGTGGTATCGTCGCAACCCGGCGCGATCAGTTGCGACCAGTGGCAATGGTCGGTGTCGCAGGATTTCGGGCAGCCGGTGAACATCACCTTCATCAACAATACCGACGGTCCCCGGCCCGTGCAGTGGATCGACTTCACCGGCAACCCGGTCGACATGGGCTGGCTTGATCAGGGCCAATCCTTGTCGTTCAACACCGATCTGGGTCATGTCTGGGCCTTCACCGACCCGCCGGGCAATTGCCTTGAGATGTTTTCGCCGCAGGCCGGACAATCGACATTCTACGTGACGGTTCCGATGCAGTATTTCGGAACCGAATAGACGGCTGGACGGTCGCCGGGCGCGGGACTTTGCCGTCGCGCGGACGGCGCCGACCCGACGACAGCGTCACGTTTCGGCCCACCGCCTGATCTGGACCTGACAAACCGGACCGTCCGCCTGAAAGGGATCGCGCTTCGCGATCCCTTTTTTCGCGCGTGCCGAAACGGGCCAATTGTTTCAGTTTTCCCCGCTGTGTTCACGCCGTGCGCCGTTCATGTCACGCCGCTG
>JAFMHK010000034.1 GCA_017854585.1 Paracoccaceae bacterium | reverse complement strand
GCCCATGACGTTGTAATGCGGCATGACCTTTTCGGCGCCGTAATAGGTCAGCGTCAGCAAGCTGCCGCCATTTGGCATCATCTTTTCCGCGCGTTGGCACACGGCAGTGAAGGAGTAGACAGAGATATTCATCGTCATTGCGAAATTCGGCGCGCTGGTTTCAACGTAGCGCCCGCGCAATTCGTTCTTGTCGGAAAAGCCGATGGCATGGACGACGAAGTCCAACGTTCCCCATTCGGCGGCAAGCGTGTCGAAAAGCGCATCAAGGCTGGGTTCATCGCCCACGTCGCAAGGCACCATCAAAGTGCTGCCCAATTGCTCGGCCAATGGCTTGACCCGTTTCAGCAGCGCCTCGCCCTGATATGAAAAAGCGAGCTCCGCACCCTCGGCGGCCAGCGCCTTGGCGATGCCCCATGCGATCGATTTATCGTTGGCGAGCCCCATGATCAGTCCGCGTTTCCCGCTCATTAACCCCATGGTGCTGTCCCAATCGTGTTCTGTTTTTTCTTATTCGGGTTTAGGGTATCAGGGTCACGTCTTCAAGACGTCAGCGCCGGACTTGTCGGAAGCGGAGTGGGGGGCTAGCTAAGGTGCAAGATGAATAGGCAGGCGAACAGATGACCGACCGGACCGGAATTTTTTCAGGCGACGATCCGTTTCAGATCGCGCGGGAGTGGCTGCGCGCGGCCGAGACCAGCGAACCGAACGATCCAAATGCGATCGCGCTGGCGTCGGTCGACGCGGCGGGGTTGCCCAATGTGCGAATGGTTCTGTTGAAGGAGATCGAGGCGGACGCCTTCGTGTTCTACACGAACTACGAAAGTCAGAAGGGGCAGGAATTGGCCGCCAGCGGCAAGGCCGCGTTCGTCATGCACTGGAAATCTCTGCATCGCCAGATCCGTGTGCGCGGGTTGGTCACCCGCGAGGATGGCACGCAGGCGGATGCCTACTATGAGTCCCGGTCTCTCAAAAGCCGTTTGGGCGCTTGGGCGTCGCGCCAATCGCGGCCCCTTGGAAGCCGCGCCCAATTGATCGCGGACGTGGCCAAGGCAACGGTCGAACAGGGGACCAGCCCCGCGCGGCCGCCGTTCTGGGGCGGCTTCCGTATCAGTCCCGTCGAGATCGAGTTTTGGGCCGATGGCGTCTTTCGTCTGCACGACAGATTCCAGTGGCGCCGGGACACCTTGGATGGTGTCTGGGACGTGCATCGGCTCAGCCCGTAGGGACGCATTCCGCCTCCAAACAGAACGGTGACGCAGCGATGAATCGCTAAGTCGTTGGACCAAATCGTTAAATTTTTTACTTGTGCCTGAGCCGCGAATGTCCAACTCTTACGGTGTTGGGACAGTAATAAAGAACAATGAGGCTTGGCAAAAATGGCTGACGAGCGGCGCTCAGTGACGCTAGGCGTCAACGGGCGTGTTAAATGGTTTGATGTCGGAAAAGGTTTCGGGTTCATTGTCGCAGATGATGGCGGCCCCGATATCTTGCTGCATGCAAATGTGTTGCGCAACTTTGGTCAGGGGTCTGTCGCTGAAGGCGCGCGGATCACGGTATCGACGCAGGAAACGGCCCGTGGCCTGCAGGCTCAGGAAATCCACAGTATAGATCCCCCGGATGTTGATCACGTAGCCTTTGCAGATGAAGGCAGCATGATCGTTGACGTTCCGCCCGGTGCGGAGTTCTTGCCCGCCCGCGTCAAATGGTTCGACAAGGCCAAAGGCTTCGGTTTCGCAAACGTATTCCGCCATGGCGAAGATATCTTCGTGCATGTTGAAGTTCTGCGCCGCTTTGGTTTGGCGGATCTGCAGCCGGGAGAGGCGATCATCATCAAGATCGCGGATGGGCCACGCGGCAAGATGGCCGCCGAAGTCCGTAGTTGGGACTACGTTCAGGAGACCTGAGATGCGTGGTGTTACCCTAGCCCTAGCCTTTGTGGTCAGCGGATTTGCCGCGCCGGTTCTTGCGCAATGCGCCGAGGATCGCGTGGAACTGCGCGGAGATTGGGGCACTGCCCGGTTTCGGGTCGAAATCGCAGATGACCCCCAAGAGCGTGCGATCGGCCTGATGAACCGCCCGCAAATGGCCCGTATGGCAGGTATGCTGTTCGTCTATGACCGCCCGCAGCCGGTGAGTTTCTGGATGGAAAACACGCTGATTCCCCTTGATATGATTTTTGTTGATGGCACGGGGCTGGTGGCGCGGGTCCATGAAAACGCCATTCCGCTGGATCGCACAGGGATCCCCGGCGGTGATGGCATCCAGTTCGTTCTGGAAATCAACGGCGGCATGGCCGAAACCCTTGGTATCAAGGCGGGAAGCGAGTTGCGCCACCCGGCCATTCCGCAGGCGACGGCGGTATGGCCTTGCGAAACTGCACCCTCTGACGGCTGATCGAATACGGGGCTTTCCAAGTCCGGTCCTAGTCGGTATGTGATCCCCTGTCGGGGCGTAGCGCAGCCTGGTAGCGCATCTGTTTTGGGAACAGAGGGTCGTAGGTTCGAATCCTATCGCCCCGACCACTTAGCCTAAATATTGGACACCCTATTCGGGTAAGTCGACGGTGCGCATCCCGGGCCGCTATATATTGTGGCAATCGCGCCATGCCATACGACAGGCTGTATTACCTTTCATATTATTGCATGATCCGGCCGTCGCCTGTGAAGCAAACTGTGAATAACTCTTCATATCCTCAGTAGAGCAAAGGGAAATCCCGACGTTGTCCCGCGTTAACGATTTGTGGGTGAATCGGGTGGGGTTTTGCCGGAGGTGATCTGCGCCCGATTGCAACAGAAAAAACCGCCAGCCGATGGTAAAAAAATCGTTGACCACTGCCACCTGGATACGTCAGTTTGTGCCTGCCGGGGTGATCGACACTAGATGTGGGGGCCGAGGCGAATGTGGGGCAGATTTGATGACCGGCGCGTTGTAAGCGCATGACGCGGACCTCAAGGGTCTGTGGAGGTGTCATTTGTCCCAAAACAACGGAAAGATGGCCCGCGCGCAACGACGTGCGAAGGCTAGGTTTGGGACAAGGGTCAAGAGGCAGCCATGAAAATTGAACGTCGTTTTACACGCGCCGGAGCGGATGCATATGCCGATCTGGAATTCACCACCACAACGTCCGAAATTCGCAACCCGGATGGAACGACGGTATTCAAGCTGGACGCCGTCGAAGTTCCCGTTGGCTGGAGCCAGGTTGCATCCGATGTCATCGCCCAGAAATATTTTCGCAAGGCAGGTGTGCCGGCCGCGTTGAAACCCCTGAAAGAAAAGGGCGTTCCCGAATTCCTTCAACGTCATGTGGCGGACGAAAAGGCACTGGAGGCATTGCCCGAGGGCAAGCGATATGGCGGCGAAACCTCTGCCAAACAAGTGTTTCGGCGGCTCGCAGGCGCATGGGCCTATTGGGGTTGGAAGGGTGGATATTTCACCAACGAATCCGATGCGCGCGCCTATTTTGATGAGATGCAGTTGATGTTGGCGCGCCAGATGGGTGCACCCAACAGCCCGCAATGGTTCAACACCGGCCTGCATTGGGCCTATGGCATCGATGGGCCGGCGCAGGGCCACCACTATGTCGACTACAAGACCGGCAAGCTGACCAAATCGGCCAGCAGCTATGAGCACCCGCAGCCCCACGCCTGCTTTATTCAAGGCGTGCAGGACGATCTGGTGAACGAGGGCGGTATCATGGACCTGTGGGTTCGCGAGGCGCGGTTGTTCAAATACGGGTCAGGCACCGGCACGAACTTCAGCCACCTGCGTGGCGCGGGCGAAAAACTGTCGGGCGGGGGGAAGTCCTCGGGTTTGATGGGCTTTCTGAAGATCGGTGACCGTGCTGCTGGCGCGATCAAGTCCGGTGGCACCACGCGGCGTGCAGCCAAGATGGTGATCGTCGACGCCGATCACCCCGACATCGAAGAATTCATCAACTGGAAGGTTATCGAGGAGCAGAAAGTCGCGTCCATCGTCGCCGGCTCCAAGATGCACGAAAAGACGCTGAACGGTATCTTTGCGGCAATCAAGGATTGGGACGGCGCGCTGGAAGATGCGGTGGACCCTCTCAAGAACGAAGGCGTGAAGAAAGCGATCCGCGCGGCAAAGTCCATGTCGGTGCCCGAGACCTACATCAAGCGTGTGCTGGATTATGCGCGTCAGGGACATACCGCGATCGAGTTTCCGACCTATGACACCGATTGGGACAGCGAGGCCTACAGCTCGGTTTCGGGGCAGAACTCCAACAACTCCATCCGGGTCACCGACGCGTTTCTGAAAGCGGTGGAAGATGACGCCAATTGGGATCTGATCAACCGCGTTGACGGTTCCATCGCCAAGACCATCAAGGCGCGGGACCTTTGGGAAAAAGTTGGCCATGCCGCATGGGCTTGCGCAGATCCGGGCATTCAATTCCACGATACAGTCAACGCTTGGCACACCTGCCCGGAAGACGGTGCGATCCGCGGATCAAATCCATGTTCGGAATACATGTTCCTGGACGACACCGCCTGTAATCTGGCGTCGATGAACCTGCTGACGTTCTATACCGGCGGCACGTTCGACGCCGAAAGCTACATGCACGCAACGCGCTTGTGGACACTGACGCTGGAAATCAGCGTGATGATGGCACAGTTCCCCTCCAAGGAAATTGCGCAGTTGTCATATGACTTCCGCACGCTTGGCTTGGGCTACGCCAATATCGGTGGCCTCTTGATGACCATGGGCCACGGGTACGACAGCCCCGAGGGGCGCGCACTCTGTGGCGCTCTGACGGCGATCATGACCGGCGTATCCTACGCGACCTCGGCAGAGATTGCCGCCGAACTGGGCGCATTCGACGGGTTTGAACGGAACCGTGAGCACATGCTGCGCGTGATGCGGAACCACCGCACCGCCGCCTACGGACGCAACGACGGTTATGAAACGCTGGACGTGAAGCCGGTGGGGCTTGACCATGGCAACTGCCCGGACAAGCGGCTGATTGATCTGGCCAAGCAGGCTTGGGACGAGGCGCTGAGCCTTGGCGAAAAGCACGGTTACCGGAACGCGCAGGTGTCGGTCATTGCGCCGACCGGCACGATCGGCTTGGTCATGGATTGCGACACTACGGGGATAGAGCCCGATTTCGCCCTCGTAAAGTTCAAGAAACTGGCTGGTGGAGGCTATTTCAAGATCATCAACCGCTCTGTTCCCGCCGCACTGGACGGACTTGGTTATTCCTCGTCTCAGATCGAGGAGATCATCGGCTATGCGGTTGGACATGCCACCTTGGGCAATGCCCCCGGGATCAACCACACCGCTTTGATCGGCCATGGATTTGGTCCGGCTCAGATCGCAAAGGTCGAGGCTGCGCTGGCGTCTGCCTTCGACATCCGGTTCGTGTTCAACCAGTGGACCCTCGGCGAGGAATTCTGCACGGGCACGTTGGGTATTCCATCGGCTAAATTGAATGACCCGACCTTTGATCTGCTGCGGCACCTTGGCTTCTCCAAGGCCGACATCGACGCGGCCAACGATCATGTCTGCGGGACAATGACCTTGGAGGGCGCGCCCTTCTTGAAGGAAGAGCACTATCACATCTTCGATTGTGCAAACCCTTGCGGAAAAAGGGGCAAGCGGTTCCTGAGCGTTGATAGCCACATCTACATGATGGCCGCTGCGCAAAGCTTCATCTCGGGCGCGATCTCCAAGACGATCAACATGCCGAACTCGGCCACCATCACCGATTGCCAGAAAGCCTATGAACTGTCGTGGTCGTTGGGGGTGAAGGCCAACGCGCTTTACCGCGACGGGTCGAAGCTGTCGCAACCGTTGGCTTCGGCCTTGGTCGAGGACGATGACGAGGCAGCCGAGATCCTCGAAAGCGGCAACACGATGGAAAAGGTTCAGGTTCTGGCCGAGAAGATCATCGAAAAAGTCGTGGTCAAGGAAATCATCCGCGCCCACCGTGAAAAGCTGCCGCAGCGGCGCAAGGGTTATACCCAGAAGGCGATCGTTGGTGGCCACAAGGTATACCTGCGCACCGGGGAATACGGCGACGGCCAGTTGGGCGAAATCTTCATCGACATGCACAAGGAAGGCGCAGGTTTTCGGGCAATGATGAACAACTTTGCCATCGCGGTGTCCGTGGGTCTGCAATACGGCGTCCCGCTGGAGGAATTCGTCGATGCCTTTACCTTCACCAAGTTCGAGCCCTCGGGCATGGTGCAGGGTAACGACAGCATCAAGAATGCGACCTCGATCCTGGATTACATCTTCCGCGAGCTGGCGGTGAGCTATCTTGACCGGACCGATCTGGCCCACGTGAAGCCGACAGGCGAAAGCTTTGACGACGTCGGACGCGGCACGGAGGAGGGGGTATCGAACCTGTCCACCGTCTCTGAGACCGCGGCCAGCAAGTCGCTGGAAGTTCTGAAACAGATCAGTTCCACCGGCTATCTGCGCAAGCGCGTGCCGCAAGAACTGGTGGTGTTGCAGGGCGGGGCCGCCAAGGCCATGTCCGCGGATCCGGTATCTGCGTTGCAGACGCTTGTGCCTGAGGTGAAGGGCGCCGTTTTGGCAGCCGCCAGCGCCACCACCGCGATTGCCACCGGCAACGTCGCGCTGGATGCGCGGGTCAGGGCAAAGATGCAAGGCTACGAGGGCGAGGCCTGTGGTGAATGCGGCAACTACACGCTGGTGCGCAACGGCACCTGCATGAAGTGCAACACCTGCGGCGGGACAAGCGGATGCAGCTAAAGGCGGAATCCTCCGGCTGATACTGGGGAAACCGGAAATTCGGACCTGCGCGGTGCCCCCGTGCAGGCCTGGAACACGGGGCGGGTGCGCTCGCCCCTGACGCGGATCAGGCCGCAGGCAGAAAATACGGGCAGTAAATATAAGAGCCTGATCAGCGAAACTGGGGGAGCCGCGCGCTCTCCCTTTTTCTTTTTGATCAAGGTGTTGCGCTGCGATGTTCGCCCATTTATCTGGTGGTGCTGTGCAAATCGGCCTTGCATCCTGCCGGGGCGCACGCAAGCTAATGCTCATGCGACTGACCAATTCCATTTGCGCGACCCTAACGGCCATCTCTTTCGTTTTGCCTGCATCGGCTCAGGACATCACCGTCTTTGCCGCAGCCAGCTTGGGCGGCGCCTTGGAGGCTGTCGGTGACGCGTGGGAGGCGGAAACAGGCGGCAGCTTGACGGTGGTTGCAGCGGGCAGTTCCGCAATCGCACTTCAGGTTCAGCAAGGCGCACCGGCAGATGTGGTGATTCTTGCAAGCACGGATTGGATGGATACCTTGGCTGCCAGCGGCGACATCCTGACCGACAGCCGGTTTGATGTGATGGCGAATGCATTGGTCTTGATCGGCCCGGCGGGCGCACCGCCGATCGCGCTTGGCGCAATACCGGAAACACTTGGTGACGGGCGGCTTGCCATGGCCTTGGTCGATGCCGTGCCGGCAGGCATCTACGGTCGCACGGCGCTTGAAAACCTTGGCCTGTGGGACGCCGTCGCGCCGCAGGTCGTGCAGGCAGACAACGTTCGCGCGGCGCTGGCCTTCGTCGCCACTGGTGCGGCCGATCTGGGTCTTGTCTATGCCACCGATGCACAAGCAGAGCCGCGCGTCAGCGTGCTGGCCAGCATTCCGGGCGACAGCCATCCGCCCATCACATACCCCGCCGCTGCCGTCACCCATGGCCATATTCCGGATGCGCTGGCCTTCCTGAGATTCCTGACGACACAAGACGCACAGGCCATCTTTGCCGACAGCGGGTTTCTTGCCGTGGAGTTGCCAAGGTGATCGACGCCTTGACACCGGCCGAATGGCAAGCGCTGAACCTGTCGCTGCGCGTGTCGTTCTGGGCGACGCTGTGCAGTTTGCCCATCGGTGTTTTCACGGCCTATGCCCTCGCGCGGTGGACCTTTCCCGGCAAGGCGATCGTCAATGGGCTGGTCCACCTGCCGCTTGTGCTGCCACCGGTCGTCACCGGATACATGCTGCTGATCACCTTTGGTCCGCGCGGCCCCATTGGCAGCGTTCTGGAGGCGATCGGTTTGCCTGTCGCCTTTCGCTGGAGCGGCGCGGCGCTGGCGGCAGCGATCATGGCCTTTCCCCTGATGGTGCGGGCCATCCGTCTGTCGATTGAAGCGGTAGATCCGAAACTGGAGCAGGCTGCGGCCACTCTTGGTGCGTCACGTGCTTGGGTGTTCGCGACTGTCACGCTCCCACTTGTCATGCCGGGCATTCTGGCGGGTACAATCCTGGCGTTTGCCAAGGCGATGGGCGAATTTGGTGCAACGATCACCTTTGTGTCGAACATTCCCGGCCAGACCCAGACATTGCCGACGGCCATTTACGCATTTCTGCAAATTCCGGGCGGGGAGGGGGCAGCGCTTCGGCTTGTGGTGATCGCGGTGGTGGTGTCGATGGGGGCGCTGCTGGTCTCGGAATGGGTGGCCCGCCGCTTGGCTGCGCGGGTCGGATCATGAGCCTTTCCGTCGCACTACGCCACAGCTTTGCCGATTTCAAGCTGGACGTCGCGTTTGATAGTCCACTTGGCGTCACTGCCTTGTTCGGTCGGTCGGGTGCCGGAAAAACAAGTGTGATCAACGCGGTGTCAGGCTTGTTGCGCCCAGATGCGGGCCGCGTGGTTGTCGGTGAAACGGTGCTTTTCGACAGTGAAAACGGTCTGGACCTGCCTGTCCATCGGCGCCGTGTCGGCTATGTGTTTCAGGACGCACGTCTTTTTCCGCACCTCTCCGTGCGCGGCAATCTTGGCTACGGGGCACGATTTGCGGGTGGTGTCGATCCTGTGAAATTTGCCCGCGTGGTCGAGATGTTGGGCATTGGTGCGCTTCTAGATCGGCGGCCTGCCGCGCTGTCGGGGGGCGAGAAGCAACGCGTCGCGATTGGCCGGGCGTTGCTGGCGCGGCCGCGTCTGTTGTTGCTGGATGAACCGCTGGCTGCCCTTGACGATGCGCGCAAGGCCGAGGTCGTGCCCTTTCTGGAGCGATTGCGGGATGAGGCCGACCTGCCGATCCTTTATGTGTCTCACAGTGTGGGGGAGGTCGCCCGGCTGGCCAATACGGTCGTCGTCATCGAGGCGGGGCGTGTTGTCCGCGCTGGCCCCACCGTGGAGGTTCTGGCAGACCCCGCTGCCGTGCCCTCGCTTGGCCTGAGAGAAGCGGGTGCGCTGTTGAATGCCACGGTGATCGGCCACCACGCCGATGGATTGAGCGAGGTCGCAACATCGGGTGGCCCGTTGATCTTGCCCCATGTCGATGCACCGCCCGGAACCCGGTTGAGGATCCGGATCGCGGCTCAGGATGTGATCTTGTCGATTGCGCGGCCTGTGGGGTTGTCGGCGCTGAACATCGTGCCGGTCCAGATCGTATCTCTTCGGGATGGGAACGGGCCGGGGGTGATGGTGCAATTGCGTGCCGGTGACGACCTGTTGCTGGCCCGGGTGACCCGCCGGTCCGCGACCGATCTTGGGCTTGTGCCGGGGCTGGATTGCCACGCGATCGTAAAGACGGTGGCCGTCTCGGGTGCCGATGTAATGACCTTGCCAGCCAATAGATGAATCGGCCTTGGCGGACCCGATGTCATGAGTTTATTTGCCAAGCTGAAGTCAGGCTGTGGCGACCACCCTAACGGTCGTCGCCGCGTGTGTCGGGCAGGCTGATCTGTGCGACCTGTTGGGCAATCGGTTCAACCGACAACGGATGGGTCCGATTGGAATACTGCCCCTCGTCACCGATGTCCTGCCATTGGCCGCCGACATAAAGTTCCAGCGCCGGGAACTTGGCCTTGTAGCCCATCTTGACGCTGCCTGGGACCCAATAGCCCAAGTAGACATAAGGCAAACCGGCCGCACGCGCGATCTCGACATGATCGAGGATCACGTATGTTCCCAACGACTGCTTGGGCAAGTCAGGACGAAAGAAGGAGTAGACCAAGCTCAACCCGTCATCGAGCACATCCGTCAGGCAGACGGCCGTCAAGTCGTCGTCGGCACGCGTGTCGCGGTATTCGACGACGCGCGTCTTGACCGGTGTCTCCTCGATCATGGCGGCAAATTCGAACACGTCCATATCGGCCATGCCGCCATCGGCGTGGCGGTCATCCAGATAAGTGCGGAAAAGAGCGTACTGATCTTCTGTCGCCCATGCGGTTCGCGCTTCGCGTGCCAGATGCGCGTTTCGATTGATCGTGCGGCGATGTGACTTGCGCGGCGTGAAATCCGCCACCCGAATCCGTGCGGACAAGCATGCCGCGCAATCGGTGCAAGACGGACGGTAAAGAACGTTCTGTGATCTTCGAAACCCTTGCTTGGACAAGGTATTATTCAATTTTTCCGCATGCTCCCCTTGCAGTGCTGTGAACAGCTTTCGTTCCCGCCGACCGTCGAGATAGGGGCAGGATTGCGGGGCAGTCACATAGAACTGCGGAGCAATGGGAAGCGTGTGGCGCATCGGTGGGTGCTGTATTCGCGTTTGCTTTGGGTCGGTAGATAGCCTGCAACAGCATCCTTGGAAGGAGCAACTGCTTTTTTAGAAAATGGTTTCCAATCGCAACTTTGGTGCGGGCCTAGCGCGGGCGATTGATCATCGCAGAGCCAAGGAGAAGATCGGGCAACCCTTGATTGCGATCTCCGGCCATCATCAATCCAAGTGAAACCAGTTGCGGGACGACGAAAGCCGACACCGTAACATACGAGGCGGTATGCATGATCGCCTCGACACCGGTTAGGCGCGCACCGGTGGGGCCGCGCAATTGGAGGTGCATGATCCGCATTCCCAAGGTGGCCGACCCGGCGGCAATCGTGGCACTTCGATAGGTCAAAGCAATGCAAAGATAGATGAACCAGAAAACGAAGACCGCCATTCCGAAGGTCAGAAGGACCACCAGAAGACTGAGGAGCAGAACGATGACGACATCGATCAGCCATGCGAAAAATCGCTTTGGCAGCACACCGGCGTAGAATTCCGCCTGATGATAGGGGTCAGGAAGGCTGCTGGTCATGGTGGTTGTCATCGCGGAAATCCTACTTCGAACGAAGGGAAGATAAGGGTGTGCGGTCCCGGGGGCAACGGGACCGCGCAGGTCAGGCCTTGGCGCATCAGTGGGGGAACGGCAGCGCCATGGCCCGTGGGATCAAGTCGTGACCGTGTCGTCAACAGCGGCCTTGGATGATTTCGCCCGGTCATCCATGAACTGGTCAAACTCGGACTTGTCCTTTGCCTCGCGCAGACGCTGCAGGAAGTCCTCGAAGGCCTGTTGCTCTTCTTCCAGCCGACGCAGGGTGTCGGCCTTGTAGGCATCGAATGCGAGGTTGCCTGAGCTGTTGAAGTTGGCGTTGCGTGCGTGATGGCGGGACTTGCAGGAACCGTTGAACATGCGTTTGCTCCAGATCATATAGGCCAGAAGGGCAAGGCCGATCGGCCAGAAGAAGATGAATCCAAGAACCATGGCAGCAATCCATGCGCCTTTGCCGCGGGCATCAAGCCAAGCTTCGGCGCGCGATAACCAGCCTTGGGTCGTGGCGACGGCGGGGTGGGTTGTGGTTGTCATTCGGGTCTCTCCTCTTTGGTGAACGTATGTAAATGTTAATCACATTAACGCATATGGGCGAGACAAAGCGCCCCTGCAAGGGGGGAGCAGCAAAAAAAGTGAACGAGATTTACATTGTAGCGAAACTTGCCACTTGGGCTCAGCTTTCGCGGCGCCCGCGTTGTTCGAACCTTGGTAGCATGGCCGAAAAATCGCGCCCCCGACCGTCTTCGGTTTCAACGAACGCTTCATAAAGCGAGGCAGCAAGCTGACCCATGGGCGTATCAGCGTCAGCCCCGACGGCGGCTTGTTGGCTCAGCCGCAGGTCTTTCAGCATCAATTCGGCCGCGAAACCGGGCTTGTAGTCATTGTCGGCCGGGCTTTTCGGCCCGACGCCGGGAGCGGGGCAGTAAGCGTTCATCGTCCAGCTATACCCTGAGGATGTGCTGACCACATCGTACATCGCCTGCCGATCCAGTCCCAGTTTGTCGGCAAGGGCAAAAGCTTCGCAGGTCGCAATCATAGTGACGCCCAGAATCATGTTGTTGCAGATTTTTGCGGCTTGTCCGTTACCGGCGGGTCCACAATGGACGGCCTTCTGCCCCATCACATCTAAAAGCGGTCTGGCGGTGGCAAAGGCGGCTTCGTCACCACCCACCATGAAGGTCAACGTTCCCGCCGCCGCGCCGCCGACACCACCCGACACCGGCGCATCAAGAAACCCCAGTCCCGCCGCCGCCGATTGCACGGCCACATCGCGCGCCGACGCGACATCCACGGTAGAGCAATCCAGCAGCACCGCACCCGGTGCCATCGCGGGAATGATCTCGGTCGCCACCGCGCGCAGTATGGCTCCGTTTGGCAGCATGGTGATCACCACCGCAGCACCCTTTGCGGCCGCGGCGGCGCTATCGGCCATGGTGACGCCTTGCGGGGCAGGGGCGGTCAGGTCGAACCCCGTCACGGCGTGTCCAGCTGCCGCCAGATTGGCCGCCATTGGCGCCCCCATGTTGCCCAGTCCGATGAACCCGATCTGCATTGCCCTGCCTCCCATCACAATTTCAACCCATCCGCCCCAAGTGGCATCAGCATTCGGCTGACCTCCACCGGTGCAACATCCGTCATCGCGCCATGTCGCCACTTCGGACTGCGATCCTTGTCGATGATCGCCGCGCGGATGCCTTCGATGAAATCGCCATGTTCCATCGCCCGCCACGTAAAGCGGTATTCCATATCAAGCGCGAAATCGATCCGCTGACGATGGCGGACCCGGTGAATGATTTCCACGGCGCAAGCCATGGACAGGGGGCTGTTGCGGGCCATCCGTGCCAAGGCTTGTTTCGCGAAATCACTGCCGGCATGGGTCAGGTCGATGTGGATGTCACGCAAGGTCTCGCCACTGAACCCATAGTCGATCTGATCGGCCAGCGCCGCCATCGGGCTGTCAGGCGCGCCAAGGGCGGCGCGGTCCACCGCCTCCCAATCGCCGGTTTCACACAGCTCTTTGACAAGCTCTGCCCACATCTCACGTGGAACGAAATAGTCCGCGAACCCCGCGTGGATCGCATCACCCGGCCCCATCCGGGCTGCGGTCGTTCCCAGATATTCCCCCAACCGGCCCGGCGCACGCGCCAAGATCAAAGAGCCGCCAACATCAGGGACCAGACCGATGCCGCATTCCGGCATCGCGATCTGGCTTCCCTCACACACAACCCTGTGCGAGGCGTGGCATCCCACCCCGACGCCGCCCCCCATGGTAAACCCCTGCATCAGGCTGATAACTGGCTTGGGGAAATTGAACAGCCGGGCGTTCATCGTGTATTCATCGGCCCAGAATTGGCGGCCATAGGCAAAGTCGCCCGCCGTGCCGCTGGCATACATCTCGGCGATGTCGCCCCCGGAGCAAAAGGCGCGGTCGCCTTCCGCGTCGATAATCAGCAGGGCAATCGTGTCGTCATCGGCCCAAGCGGTCAGGGCCGCGTCAATCGCGCCACACATCTTGTATGTCAGCGCATTCAGCGCCTGTGGACGGTTCAGCGTCATGCGTCCGGCGCGGCCGTCTTTGCGGATATGGATATCGCCCGTCTTGCTCACATCGCCTCCATTCATCTTGGTCAAGAAACTCCCCCCGGAGGGCCGGCTCATGATCCGCGTGCCGCCAGCATCTGGCGGGACACGATCAATCGCATGATTTCGTTCGTGCCTTCCAAGATCTGATGCACCCGCAAATCGCGGACGATCTTTTCGATCCCGTAATCCGACAAATAGCCATAGCCGCCGTGCAATTGCAGGCATTGGTCGGCAACGCGGCTGCCCGCCTCGGTCACGAACTTCTTTGCCATCGCGCAGTGCTTGGTGGCGTCAGGCGCGCCTTGATCCAGTTTCCATGCTGCTTGTCGCAGCATCACGCGGGCAGCTTCCATCTCGATTTCCATGTCGGCAAGCCTGAACTGCAGAGCCTGAAACTGGTCGATCGGCTTTCCAAAGGCCTTGCGTTCTCCCATGTAACTCAGCGTCGCGGTCAGGGCCGATTGTGCCGCGCCAAGTGAACACGCCGCGATGTTCAGGCGTCCACCATCAAGGCCCGCCATCGCATAGCGAAACCCATCCCCTTCGATACCCAACAGGTTTGCGGCAGGCACCACGCAGTCGTCGAACTGCACCTGCCGGGTCGGCTGTGATCGCCAGCCCATCTTATCCTCAAGCCCGCCGAAACTCAGCCCCGGGGTGCCGTCATCGATGATGATCGCGGAAATCCCGCGCGGTCCGTCTTCTCCGGTGCGGACCATGGCGATATACGCATCTGAATACCCGCCACCGGAAATAAACGCCTTGGTCCCGTTCAACACATAGTTTTCATCGGAGTGCGCCGCGCGCGTCTTCAGCGCGGCCGCGTCAGAGCCCGAGCCCGGCTCGGTCAGGCAATACGAAAATACCGTCTCCATTGTCAGGGCCGCGGGCAGATACCGCGCCTTCATCGCATCCGATCCGAAGGTGTCGATCATCTTGGCGCACATGTTGTGTATCGACAGAAAGGCCGCAACCGATGGACAGGCCATGCTCAAGGCCTCGAACACCAGCGTCGCATCCAGCCGGGTCAGGCCCGCGCCGCCACTTTCCTCTGACACGTAGAGGCCGCCAAAACCCAACGCCGCCAGTTTTGGCCACAGGTCTTTCGGGATGGTGCCATCGGTTTCCCATTGGCGGGCGAAAGGTGCGATATGCTCCGCGCCGAACGCGGCGGCCATGTCGAATATGGCTTGTTGTTCTTCTGACAGGGCAAAATCCATCGCTGCCTCCCTCGCGTGAATTGAACACTTGTTTAATTATCGACTGTTGCACGCGCTTTGCAAGCCGTCACAGGTTGGTGTGAAATTCCTCGATCAGGTGACGCACCACGTCACGAAGGGCTTCGGCGTCGTTTTTGCCGTCGTCACGCGCACCGGTGTATACGCTGCGCTGACGGTCTGCGCTCGTGCCGCCCGCCACGATCTCGGTGATGCGTTGCACGTCCGCCAGACATCCGAGGGCCTCTGCGTCTTCCGCAAGGATGCTGAGCAATTCCTCGCCCAAGTCCGCCATCGGCACGATCTTGCGGCGTCCGAAATCAATCAACCCTTCTGTGACGCCATAGCGTTGTGCGCGCCAACGATTTTCTTGGATCAAGAACCGGTCATAGACGCGCCAACGCTGGTTGTTTTCACGCAAGCGGGTCAGCATCCGGATAATGGACTGGACCAGCGCGGCCAGTGTCAAGCTGTCATCCAGCCGGGGCGAGACATCGCAGATGCGGGTCTCCAGCGTTGGAAAGCGGCTGGATGGCCGTAGGTCCCACCATATCTTCGAGGTATCCTCGATCACGCCCAGATCAATCAGCGCGCCCGTGGTGCGCTCATATTCGGACCAGGAATTGATCAGTGGCGGCAAGCCGGTGCGCGGAAGGTTGTCAAATACCGACAACCTGTAGCTTGCCATGCCCGTATCTTCACCCTGCCAAAAAGGAGAGGACGTTGAAAGCGCCAGCAGATGCGGCAGGAAATACGAAAGCTGCCCCATCAGATCGATACGCAAGTCATTGTCCGGCAGGCCGACATGGACATGCATCCCGCAGATCAGCATCCGTCGCGCCACCCCGCCCAGATCGCGCGCCAGATCGTTGTAGCGGTCCTTGTCAGTGTGATGCTGATCCTTCCAGTCGGCGAACGGGTGGCAAGATACGGCAATCGGGGCCAGATTGTAGGTTGCCGCATGGGCCGCAACGGAAGACCGCAAACGCTTCAGATCTTCCCGCGCGGCCGATATATCGGCACAGACCCGTGTGCCGATCTCGATCTGGCAGGCAAGGAATTCGGGGCTGACCTGACCCTGCAATTCGGCCTTGCAGGCCTCCATCAAACCTTCCGGGGCGGCGGTCAGGGAATAGCTGTCGCGATCGACCAGCAGGTATTCTTCTTCGATCCCGAGTGTGAATGCTTGGTCGATCATGGCATTCCTCCGTTCGCGCGTTCGCCGCCGCTGGTCTTTGCCATGGTGTCGCGGTGTGCATTGCCAGCGCGCACATGGTGTTGAAGACCGGCATCCTTAGGGCACCCTTCATCAAAGAGTGTTGCAAGCATGCGGTTCAAGTGCAAGCCACAGGGCTGGATATCAGGCACGGCGTTTCAGGCCGCTATGATCGACCTCACCTTCAAAGCATCGGTCGCGGTCCGTCTGGCGCGGATCCCGTATCAGGATATTTGGATCGTGTTGAGGTCATGGTGCCGTCGCGATGTTTCGCGGTCAGGTTTCCAAGACGGAACGGAGATTGGAACAATCGGGCAAGGCTGGGGTCCTGACAAGAAAAGGGCCCCGTTCGGGGCCCTTTCGCGTAAAATGTCAGACGTGATCAATCCATGGCCTTGAAGTTGAATTCGCCGCCATCCTTGATGCCGGACGGCCACCGCGATGTCACGGTCTTGGTGCGCGTGTAGAACCTGAAGGCATCCGGCCCGTGCTGGTTCAGGTCGCCAAAGCCGGATTTCTTCCAGCCGCCAAATGTATGATAGGCCAGCGGAACCGGGATCGGCACGTTGATGCCAACCATGCCGATATTGATGCGGTTGGCGAAATCGCGGGCGGCGTCACCGTCACGGGTAAAGATCGCGGTGCCGTTTCCGTATTCATGGTCCATCGCGTAAGACAGCGCTTCTTCATAGGTCTTGGCACGGACGGTGGACAGGACCGGGCCAAAGATCTCGGTCTTGTAGATGTCCATATCGCGTGTCACGCGGTCAAACAGGTGCGGGCCCACGAAAAAGCCGCCTTCGTAGCCTTGAAGGTTGAAGTCGCGCCCATCCACCACCAGTTCCGCGCCCTGATCTATGCCGGTTTGCACCAGACGTTCGATATTGGCTTTGGCGGCGGCGCTTACAACGGGGCCATAATCAACATCGTTGCCGGCGGTGTAGGGGCCAACCTTCAGCGCCTCGATCCGGGGCACCAGCTTTGCGATCAGACGATCGGCGGTTTCCTCGCCCACGGGAACCGCGACCGAAATCGCCATGCAGCGTTCGCCCGCCGCCCCGTAGCCGGCACCGACCAGCGCATCCGCCGCCTGATCCATGTCGGCGTCGGGCATGATGATCATGTGGTTTTTGGCACCGCCAAAGCATTGCACCCGTTTGCCGTTCGCGCAGCCACGCGCGTAGATATATTGCGCAATCGGAGTGGAGCCGACAAAGCCAACGGCTTGGACGGTTTCGTTGTCGAGGATCGCGTCCACGCTTTCCTTGTCGCCGTTCACCACCTGCAAGACGCCGTCAGGCAGACCCGCCTCTTTCAGGAGTTCCGCCAGCATCAGCGGCACCGAAGGGTCGCGTTCCGAAGGCTTGAGGATGAACGCGTTGCCGCAAACCAGTGCCGGTCCCATCTTCCACAGCGGGATCATCGCGGGGAAGTTGAAGGGCGTGATGCCCGCAGCCACGCCAAGCGGCTGGCGCATGGAATACATGTCGATGCCGGGGCCGGCGCTGTCGGTGAATTCGCCCTTCAGGAAATGCGGTGCGCCGATGCAGAATTCCACAACCTCAAGTCCGCGCTGTACATCGCCCTTTGCATCGGGAATCGTCTTGCCATGTTCCCGGCTCAGGGCTTCGGCAAGCTTGTCCATGTCCCTGTTGATCAGTTGAACGAACGCCATCATCACGCGGGCACGGCGTTGCGGGTTGGTGGCGCCCCATTTGACCTGCGCTTTCGCGGCGTCCGCGACGGCGGCATCCAGTTCCGCCTTTGACGCAAGTGGCACCTTGGCCTGTACTTCGCCCGTCGCCGGGTTGAACACGTCGGCAAAACGCCCCGATGTTCCCTTTACATGTTGGCCGTTGATCCAGTGGCTCAGCTCTTCCATCGTGCAGTCCTCCCATTGGTATTCCGTTGGCGGCACTCTAGCCTTGCAAAACTGTGCGGAAAAGAGGCAGCTTACCAAAAGCGTTTTGCAAAAATGCAAGGATGAGCCGATGGCCAACTGGGATGATCTGCGCGTTTTCCTGTCTGTTGCACGAACTGAAAGCCTGACGGGGGCAGGGCAGGCCCTGCGGCTTGATCCGGCCACGGTCGGGCGCAGGATCGCCCGGTTGGAAGAGGCGCTAGCATCCGTTCTGTTCGTGAAATCGCCACAGGGCTATGCGTTGAGCGAGGCGGGACAACGCCTGCTCGGCCATGCCGAACAGGCCGAGGCGGCACTGCTTGGCGGGCAACAAGCCCTGACTGGCGCGGGCGAAGGCCTGCATGGGCCGATCCGGATTGGCGCGCCGGATGGGTGTGCGAACTATCTTCTGCCGCAGGTTTGCGCCGCGATCTGCGATGCCCATCCCGGCCTGGATCTGCAGATTCTGGCCTTGCCAAGGGTGGTCAACCTGTCACGGCGCGAAGCGGATCTGGCTATTGCCGTATCATCCCCCGCGACCGACAGGCTGCGGGCCGAACGGCTGTGCGACTATCGCCTTTCGCTTGCTGCCTCGCGGGGTTGGTTGGCGGAACATGGCACGCCCCGGTCCGCCGCCGATCTGCATGGTGCGCGCATGATCGGGTATATCCCCGACATGATCTTCGATGCCGAACTTGATTATCTGGGGGCGCTTGGGGTCAACCGCGTCCCCCTATCGTCGAATTCGGTCGCTGTGCAATTGAACATGGCGCGCGCGGGTGCGGGGGTGGCGGTCGTCCACGACTTCGCACTCCCCTCTGCCCCGGAATTGGTGCGCATCATGACAGAGGCGGTGGCCATCACCCGAACCTTCTGGCTGATCACGCATGCCGGCGCGCGCGACGCCCGTCTTGACCGGTTTGCGGGCTTGTTGGCCACTGGCCTGCGCCGCGAATTGAACCGGCTTGAGGCTTTGGCCAATAACCACGCACCTTGACAGAACCCGCACTGAGGGAAACGCTGGCGGTGGGACAAGATGCACGATCACAATAAGAGGGAGGGTTTAAAATGCTGGTAAGCCAAATTCTGAAACTGAAATCCGACGCCGACGTGGTCACGATTGCGCCGGACGCCAGCTTGGAAGATGCGGTCAGGCTGCTTTCGACGCACAAGATCGGAGCCGTCGTCGTTTCATCCGGCGGCAAGGGGGTCGCGGGTATCTTGTCGGAACGCGACATCGTCCGCCAGTTGGGCATTGACGGTGCCAGCTGCCTGAGTGCCCGCGTGGCGACGATCATGACCGCAAAGATCGTCAGTTGCGGTCGGAATGAAACCTCGGACGAGGTCTTGGCCAAGATGACCGAAGGCCGGTTCCGCCATATGCCCGTGATGGATGGCGCGGAGATGGTTGGCCTGATTTCGATCGGTGACGTGGTGAAGGCCCGACTTCAGACGCTTTCGATGGAAAAAGAAGCGCTGGAAGGTATGATCAAGGGATTCTGAGCAGGCCCGCCAATCCGGGATGATCACGCGCCGCCGCGGCACGACCACCGGGTCGGGGGTTGCAAATCGCCGCATGATATAGTCTGCCAAGGGACGCCAAATACTGGAAGGGGGGCGGCCTGATGCGCACAGGGCTTTATCCGGGCACGTTCGACCCGATCACCTTGGGACATATTGATATTATCCGGCGGGCATGCACCTTGGTGGACCGGCTGGTGATCGGGGTGGCGATCAACCGCGACAAGGGTCCGTTGTTCACGCTGGAAGAGCGTGTGGCGATGGTCGAGTCGGAATGCACTGATATCTGCGCGCAGTATGGAACCGAGGTCGTTGTTCACCCATTTGAGAACCTGCTGATCGACTGCGCGCGCGATGTCGGCGCGTCGATCATCATTCGTGGCCTGCGCGCGGTTGCAGATTTCGAATACGAATACCAGATGGTAGGGATGAACCGCCGGCTCGACGATAGCATCGAGACGATATTTTTGATGGCCGAAGCTGAGCATCAGGCCATTGCATCCAAGCTGGTAAAGGAAATCGCCCGGCTGAAGGGGGATATTTCGCCATTCGTGACCCCTGCGATCCGCAGCGCCCTATACGAGAAATATCCGCGCTGAGCGGACATCCGACAAGAGACACAAGGAGAGCCTCATGGCCGACATCAAAGATCCCGAAAACACCATCCTCATCGAGTTGACAGCCGGCACCGTCACGATCGCGCTGATGCCCGATGTCGCGCCACAGCATAGCGCCCGGATGAAAGAGCTTGCCCGTGAGGGTGCCTATGACGGCGTTGTTTTTCACCGTGTGATCGAAGGCTTCATGGCCCAGACTGGCGATGTGGCCAACGGCAAGGACGCCGACAAGCTCGGTCGGGCGGGAACGGGCGGATCGGACAAACCCGACCTGCCGGCGGAATTCTCCAAGCTGCCCCATGATCGCGGGACCATTGGCGCCGCACGGTCGCAGAATCCAAATTCGGCAAACAGCCAGTTCTTCATCAACTTCAGCGACAACCATTTCCTGAACGGTCAGTATACCGTTTATGGGCGGGTGATTTCGGGCATGGAGCATGTGGATGCCATTACGCGTGGTGAACCGCCTGCGAATCCCGACAAGATGATCAGTGTGAAAGTCGCCGCAGATGTCTAGATTGGCTTTGGGGCTGTGCCTGTTGGCAAGCCCCGCCCTTGCGACGGGGCTGGAGATCGACATCGCCGGAGAGGGCGAGGGGACGATCGTCATCGACCTTCTGGAAGACGTCGCCCCCCTCCACGTCGCCCGTATTACCGCACTGGCCGAGGCCGGGGCCTACAATGATGTCGTCTTTCATCGCGTGATCGAGGGTTTCATGGCCCAGACCGGTGATGTCGAATATGGACGCATCGGTATGGACATGCGCTATGCCGGGCAGGGTGGGTCAGATCAGCCTGACCTTCCGGCGGAGTTTTCCACCCTCCCGTTTGAACGCGGTGTGATCGGCATGGCCCGGACATCCGAACCCGACACGGCCAACAGCCAGTTTTTCATCATGTTCGACGATGCGCCGTTTCTGAACGGCCAATACACCATTGTCGGTCGCGTCGTAGAGGGCATGGACGACGTTGTCGATGCCATCAAGATTGGTAGGGGCCGTGATGGTGCGGTCATTGGCGAACCTGACCGCATGATCGCCGTGCGGGTCTTGGAGGGCGATCCTGTCGCGCCACCGCCTGAGCCTACCCAGTAGGCTTGGCCCCCTCCCCGTGATCGGGCGGGTGCCAACCCGGATCGCTTTGGCAGGGTCTGACCAGTCAGAGCCTTGCCAAAGCATCCCTATGTCGCCGAACCATCTTGCTGCCTGCTACGTATGACGCAACGCCATCGCCGCCGTCTTGTACAGGCATGATATTGGCCGGATTTGCGCGCTTGACGCGGCAGGCGATCACGGGTCCGGAGCCCTGAAGCATTTCTCAGCCTTGCAGCCATTCAAGCCCGATCGGCAAGAGATCGCAGGGCGGCAGGAATGCGCTGTTGCAGACTATTTCGCATCGCCCGTTGACGACCCTTGGTTGCTGACATAGCTGGCAGGCATGGCACGCACACCTCTTCTTCAGCTCAACGAGATTTCCCTGACGTTCGGGGGAGATCCTATTTTCTCAGACCTTGACCTCGTGGTTCATCAAGGCGACCGGGTCGCACTTGTGGGCCGAAATGGTTCGGGCAAATCAACCCTGATGAAGGTCATGGCCGGCTTGGTAGAGGCGGATCATGGCGATCGCATCCTGCCCCCTGGACAGACCGTGGGCTATATGGAGCAAGATCCGGATTTCAGCGGCTTTGCCACGCTTGGCGACTTCGCGACCGCCCAACTGGGCGCGTCCGATCTGTGGCGGGTCGAGGCAGCTGCCGAGGGGCTCAAGCTGCGTTTGGATGCCGAGGTTTCGCGTGCCTCCGGCGGGGAGCGGCGCCGCGCCGCGCTTGCGCGGCTGTTGGCGGAAGCACCCGAACTCATGCTGTTGGACGAGCCAACGAACCATCTGGATATTCAGGCCATTCAATGGCTTGAAGCCGAGCTGGCCCAAACCCGAGCGGGATTTGTCCTGATTTCCCACGACCGGGCGTTCCTCAACGCGCTGAGCCGTGCGACGCTTTGGGTGGATCGCGGCAAGGTTCGTCGCAATGAAAAAGGCTTTGCTGATTTCGAAGCGTGGCGGGAGAAGATCTGGGACGAGGAAGATCAGGCGCGCCACAAACTGGACCGCAAGATCAAGTCCGAAGGCCGGTGGGCTGTCGAGGGTATCTCTGCGCGGCGCAAGCGGAACCAAGGCCGCGTGCGCGCGCTGCAGGATCTGCGTTCTGAACGCTCGGCGATGATCCGGCGGCAGGGAACGGCCGCCATGGCCCTTGAGGCTGGCACGCAGTCCGGCAAGAAGGTGATCGAGGCGCGTGGTATTGCCAAGACTTTTGGCGACAAGACGATTATCCGGCCCTTTGATCTGCGTGTGCTGCGCGGTGACCGCGTGGCGTTTGTTGGCCCCAACGGCGTGGGCAAGACGACCTTGTTGAAAATGTTGACCGGGACCCTCACGCCGGATGAAGGCACGGTGACCCTTGGCACGACGCTGGAAATTGCGGTCTTTGATCAAACCCGTGCCTTGCTTGATCCTGACGCGACGCTTTGGGACAGCCTGACCAACGATCCGCAAATGGGTGTTTCAGGTCGCTCCGATCAGGTTCTTGTGCGCGGGCAGCCGCGCCATGTGGTGGGATACCTCAAGGATTTTCTCTTTGACGAACGGCAGGCGCGGGCGCCGGTACGCTCGCTTTCGGGTGGGGAAAAGGCGCGGCTTCTGCTGGCCCGGATCATGGCGCGGGAAAGTAACCTGCTGGTGCTGGACGAACCGACAAACGATCTTGATGTTGAGACGCTGGACCTGTTGCAGGACATTCTGGGTGATTATCCCGGGACGGTCCTGTTGGTCAGCCACGACAGGGACTTTCTGGACCGGGTCGCAACCACCACGGTCGCGATGGAAGGCGATGGCCGCGCGACGGTCTATGCGGGGGGCTGGACCGACTATCTGATGCAGCGCAAGGACAGCGATAATTTCGGGGCGGAAAAACCCTATTCCCGCAAGTCCGGGCCAAAGGTGGACGCGGAAAAACCGGGTCTGAAAAAGACCGGCCTGTCCTACACGGAGCAACATCGGTTGAAGGAGTTGCCCGACGTGATCGCGCGGCTGGAGGCGGAGATTGCCAAGCTGGAAGACCTGATGGCGGATCCGGACCTGTTCACGCGGGAGCCGATCAAGTTTCAGAAGGCAACCGATGCGCTGATCGAACGCCACGCCAAGCTGTCGGACGCGGAAGAGGAATGGATGCTGCTGGAAGACCGGATGGCGAGTTAGCCTCGCCCCGGAACCTGCTGTTCTAATTTCCTATCTTTCCGCAAGCTGCGTGATCCCGACACCTGCCGCCATGACAAGAATGCCCAAGACCCGTAGCGGGCCGAGCTCTGAGACTTGCGCGCCGAACAGGCCGAAGTGATCGATGGCGGCAGCCGAGATCAGTTGACCGATCAGCACGAAGAAAATTGCATTGCCGACCCCGAATGTGGGTGCCACGTAGGTGATCGACAGCACGTAGAAGGCGACGAAAAAACCCGCCATAAACAAATGCTTGGGTTGGGCGGACAGGGCGCGGATCGGCTCGGTTCCCGTGATCAGGACGGTCACGCCGGTGGCGCAGAAGGCAACCACGAACAAGATCAGCGCCGCCGCTGCGGGCGAGCCGATATTGGCCCCAAGCCGTGCGTTCAAGGCGGCGAGGATCGGAATGCCGACGCCCGCCGCCAACATCAGCATTGCCTGAGATGTCATTGATTTTCCTTTATGAACAGATGCCACGCACGTTCACGCCATCCCATGGAAGATAGGTTTCGATCCCGTCGGCGCGCGATTGCAGCGGTGTGACGGGCATGGCTTGGGCCAACAAGGCCTCCAACCGGGTGGTGCGGGCGCCCTGCGGATCAAGGCTGCGACAGCAGACATACTCCTCCACAAGGCTGGCTTGCTGTTCGTAGCCATACGCGAGGAACGAAATTTCCGCTGTTGTATCAAATAGATAGGGGTCGACGATCGCGGCGTGTTCGCGGGCGGCGCGGAGGGGGTGGAAGCCGGTGCGGTCGCGGTTTTGCCATTGCCAGACGTGGGTCATCTCGTGGGCGAAGAACATTGCCGCCGCCAGATGACGTTGGCCGTTGGGCATTTCGGTATAGTCCGGCACGTTCATGTCGGGGCGGACGTGGAGGTGGTTGAACAGCACCATTCCCGCCACGCGGCTGTCCACGAAATCCCCCTCAGGGGGCGGAAAAATCCTTTCGCGACAGGTGGTTGCGGGCCGCGCAGGGTAGCGCATGGTGATTGCGCCGATCAAGGGATTTTCGACAATGCGGATCGGGGATGTGTCCAGTTGATCGCCCTGCAATTCGCCCATGAACGCCGCCTCGGAGGGGGTCAGGGGGCGGCCGCAGGCGACCAGCAGAAGGAGGATCAGGAGCACGCGCATGGCGCCACGATAGCCGGGAATTCGCCATGCACAACCCATGCACAACTGATGCACAACCGATGCAGACGCCCGGTGAGGGGGCCGCGAGGGCGCGGGCCCGGATCAGACATGGCCGCGCGGGTGACGGCGCGATACGCCCGCCACCCGCGCGGCGGCCTGTCAGCCCTTTTTGGACTTGCCGATATCAAGTGGTTTGCCGGCGTTGGAATTGGACGTGGCAAGAACCTTGACCTTTTCCTTCTTGGGCTTCTTCGTCTCTTTGTTGCCGCGCGATTTTTCTTTGGACATGGTGTGTGACCTTCTGTGCGTGTTCCCCGCGTGGCGGGATGCCACGGGGGCCGATGCTCAGGGGGCGATCAGGGTTGCCTTGCCGGTTTTGGGGGCAAGGGCGATGATGTCCGATGAGGTAGCAGACCTGAGCGGGTGTTGGCCGCGCCAAGCCTGTGAGGATCAAGATAATATGTGGCGGCGCGTGCGACAAGATGGTGCGTGTGCCTGATGGGGGGCTTTGGCCAG
>JAFMHK010000033.1 GCA_017854585.1 Paracoccaceae bacterium | reverse complement strand
TCGGCAAGATGATTTGCGCCCCGGATGGATCATCCGGGGCGCAATTCGTTTCGGCCAACGCGCAATGCCGTGACGGGTGCTGCACCGCCCGCAGGTCCTGCCATGAGGCACACGGCCCCGTGGCGCTGTCATCTGACCTGTGTTTCGGGGACCCGACGTGGTTTCGTCTGGCGTGGTCTGTCAAACCGGCGCTTTGGTATCAGATATGTCGCCACGCGCGGCCGGTCGCGCGCAGAGCAGATCAAGCGCCGCTGTGATGTCGCCCCGGACCGGTCCGGGGCGTGGCGCATCGCGCAACGTGGTGAACCAGTGGTCCGGCGGGTTTCGCCCGGCGCGCGCACCGTCCCATCTTAATGCGCGCAAGACCGCTTCGGCTTCGGGCGTGACCCGATCGGGGATGTCATGCCCGTTGAGCGTGGCCCAGACCCCTGTCCACAGCCGACCAACCGACCACGGGTTATAGCCGCCGCCGCCCAAGACCAAAAGCCGCGGGGCCGCAAGCCCCATCAACCCCTGCAGCACCGACCAATGGGCGTTGTTCGACAGGGTTAGACGGCTGAGCGGGTCTTCCTCCACCGCGTCGGCACCGCATTGAAGCACCAAGGCGTCCGGCGCAAACCCCGCCACGGCCGGCAGGATCAGCCTGTCGCGGATCAAAGCCATTTCGGTATCGTTCAATCCGCGCGGCACGGGCAGGTTCAGGCAGTTTCCGCCGCCGTCCTCGTCAAGTTTGCCGGTGAAGGGCCAGCGTTTGGCTTCGTGCACCGAAATCAGCAAGGCGTCGCGGTCGCCGGCAAACCCCACCTCCACGCCGTCCGAATGGTGCGCGTCGATGTCAACATAGGCGATGCGGTGGGCCCCTGCGCGGCGCAGCGACAGCATCGCCAACACCGGATCGTTCAGGTAGCAAAACCCGCCTGCCCGGTCCGGCATGCCATGATGCGTCCCGCCGCCGGGGTGATAGATCACGCCACCATCGGCCAGCAATTCCCCCGCCAACAGCGACGCACCGGCAGCGGTGGACGGACGGCGAAACATCTCAGGGTAGATCGGGTTCGACACGGTGCCAAGACCGTGGCGGTGGCGCACTGCATCGCTGACGGCCTGATCCGCCTCGGCTTGTTCAAGGGCTGCGATATATTCGGGCGTGTGCCAGACATGCAGCGCCGCAGGCTTGGCGCGGGGTGAGTTGCGGTATTGCCCGGGCGCCAGCCAAGACATGGCCCGGCTCAGATCCATGACTGTGGACACTCGCGGCACACGCAGCGGATGCCAGCGCCCATAGCTGGATCCGCGATACACCTCCGAACCAAGAAAAAGCGGGGTATTCACCCGGCCAGCAACGTCTCGATGTCACGAATGATGCGGTGGCCCATGGGGTCGGCGGTGCTGCCGTAACTTGCGACCATCTGGCCCTCGCCATCCAACAACACCTTGTTGAAGTTCCAGTTGGGCTGAAACCCTTCGGACTGCCGCAACCATGCATAGAAGGGGTGCGCATCGCGCCCGCGCACGTGGGTTATGGTGGCCATCGGCAAGGTCAGGTTGAAGTTCACATCGCAAAAATCGCGCACGTCGCCTTCGCTGGCCAGTTCTTGATCGAAGTCGTTCGATGGCACCGCCAGAACGATCAGACCGCGCGGGCCATATTCCTCGTGCAGGGTCTGGAGGCTATCATACTGCGGCGTAAATCCACACAGCGATGCGGTGTTCACCACCAAGATCGGCTGACCGCGCCAGTCATCCATGGCATAGACCCCGCCATCAATCGACTGGAACTCGAACCTCTGATTGGCCTGTGCGGCCTTGGCGGTCGCAAACAGGGGCAGGGTTGCCGCAGCGTTCAACAGATGGCGTCTCGTGATCATGGTCATGTCCTCCATGCGGCAGACCTATGATCAATCCGCCTGCCGTCAAGCGGTATGATTGCAAGCACATCGGCAGCATGCGATATACGCGCATGGGTAAGGAAATGACCTTTCAGGCCCCCTTGCGGATGGGTAATGCGGAAAAGCGCGACGCGCGTACGCAGTTCGCGGCCCTGTGTTTTCGCCGCAAGAACAAGGGCGTCGAAATCTTGCTGGTGTCATCGTTGGATTCAGGGCGCTGGATCACGCCAAAGGGCTGGCCGATGGATGGATTGACCCCAGGTGAGGCCGCTGCACAGGAAGCGTGGGAAGAGGCGGGTGTCCGGGGGCGGGCCTACGAGCAATGCCTTGGGCTTTATTCCTATGCCAAGTGGATCGACGAAGAGACGTCGCTGCCGGTCGTGGTGGCCGTCTTTGGCTTGGAGGTGGAGAAAATGGCCGACGACTTTCCCGAGGCCGGTCTGCGCAAGCGCAAATGGTTTAGCCAGAAAAAGGCCGCCGCCCGTGTGAACGAACCGGTCCTGAAGCAGATCATCCGCCATTTCGATACGGCCCGGCTCAAGTGAGCCTGCGGCTTGAACGCTGGCGCGAAACCTCTATTTTTGCCCTATCATGATCCGATATTCCCTCAAGTGCGCCGCCGGGCACACCTTCGACAGCTGGTTCCAGTCGGCCGACGCCTTCGACACATTGGTGTCGCGCGCCATGGTGTCGTGCACCGTTTGCGCATCCAGCGAGGTGAGCAAGGCGTTGATGGCGCCCGGTGTCGCCGTCAACGAAAGTGACTCGGTGGCGCGCCCACTCAGCACCGCGCCCCATCCAGCCGAGCAGGCCTTGCGTGCGCTGCGGGCCGAGTTGGAAAAGAACTCAACCTATGTCGGTAAGAATTTCGCCAAGGAAGCGCGCAAGATGCACTTGGGTGATGCACCCGAAAAACCGATCCACGGAGAGGCGAGGCCAGAGGAGGCGCGCGCCTTGATTGAAGATGGCATCCCTGTGATGCCATTGCCGATCCTGCCCAAGGATCGGGCAAACTAGGCGTCCGCGATACCCGTTGATCCGCGCCTGTCCTGCAGCGCCGCCAGTTCTGCAGCATCGTCGGCATCGCGGCGCGCCTCGATCTTGCGGACATTTCGGGCGACGATCTGCGCAATATCCCGATCGGAGATGCCCTTTGCCTGCAAGTCAGCGACGATCTGTTTGGAGCCGGGCGGCAGTGGCTGCACGAAAAGCAGATCGTCCAGTTCGGCATATGGCACCGCACCTGCACCCCCGAGGGCCGCGATGCGTTCCGCATAATTCGGCGCGTGGCGGATGGCGGCCAGCCGTGCTTGGTGCCAATCGATTGCGCCATGATAGAGGCGCGCCAGTTCCGGGTCGGCCAGCCACGCGGCAATCTGGGTGCGGATCGCGGGCAAATGACGCGCAAGACCGTTGTGGGCGTCTTCGTTGCGGTCGAAGATGGCGAAATATGTGGCATCGTATTTGTCGGGTTTGTTGTTCACGTTACCCCGGTCGTGACGCAGCAAATACCCCTCGGCGCTTTTGACCGCGAAATGCGCCACCTCGACCAGATCGCGCCCGATGGTGGCGGCGGATGATCGCCATTGCCCACGCTTGAATGCCTTGGTCATGGGCTGGCCCGACCCATTGACCCATCGCAGCGCCTCCAGTGCTGCAAGCCTTTCGGGGTTTTTGGCGGCCCGCTTTACCGTCGGTCGATGAATGCCAAGGCGCATGTCGGGAAACGGGCGAAACAGCATCTTGATCCCCCAACCCTTGCGGAACCCATCGGGCGCACCGCGATCGAATTGCGCGATCACCGGATCGGGGGACCACGTCACCTTGCCGTTCGATCCCATCATGCGCCATGTCATGGCTATGCCGTCGGTTGATGGGGGGCAAGCGGCGAACAGGTCATCCAAGTGACCCGCGCCGACCTTGATGTGAATGAACTCATCCGCATCGATCACCGTCAACCAATCGGTCGCTATGATCTGCGGGTTCTTTTCCGCAAGGTTCAATGCGTTTGGCTGCGGCTTCTTTCCGGGGGGGATTCGGTTCGCGAAATGCCGGACCAACCCCATCTGGTCCATCCGGTCCAGCATTGCATCGGTCCCATCGCGGCAGTCGTTGGTATAGACGCAGATGTTGTCAAACCCAATCAGACGATGATGGGCCACCCATTCCAACAGGTCGGCCCCTTCATCCTTCATCATGCTGAGCAGCGTGTGACGGGCGCGGGGCATCGGCCTAGATCTCCAGCCGCAAGAGACCACCGGCGTCATCAAGTGCCGCTTCGATCCGGGGCGTCAGAACATGCAGCGTATGATAAAGCGTGCGATAGGCGGCTTCGGGGTCTTTGCTGTCGGCACGGTCTTGCAGGGCGACCTTTACCGCTTCGACAAAGCCGCTGGCACCGGCACGCCATTCCATCTTGGCACGCCAGTGGTCGTAATCTGGCGTCGCGAAATGAAGCAGGTGGGCCCCATCGTCGTGCGCCAGTCTACGGTCGCTGATCCGCGCGCCTTCGGCATCATGGGCCCAATGCTGACGCAGACGGATGTCGGGGCGGCCCGCACGATGAAATGATTTGCCGTCGGCATGGCCCACCAGACCAAACCGGGGGCGGAACAGGGCGGCATCGTCGCCGTATATCGCGTTCACGGTGGCGCGCGGAATGGGCAGGCGAAACGCCTGCGTTCCGTCGGACAAGAAAACCTGTTCGGCGGTCACGACGCTGACTGCGACGGCATCGTCGGGGAAATCCTGCACCGCCTCGGCCAACGTCCTGCCTTCAAACCGCATCAATTCATCCGCGTCGACAACCAGCAGCCAGCCTTGCGTCAATGCGTGGTAGGCGGCCCCCTGATCAAGATACCACTTCAGAAACCGGGCCATGATCGGCAAAGGCTCTCTGGCGATGGTGGCAACGGTGAATGATGTGATCATCGCCCCCATACCCCGCTACTTGCCAGCAAGCGGTTTCAGGCCCAGCCCTTCCAGCAGCCCCTTCATGTCAGGGTTGGCGCGTATCGCCATTGCCTTGGCTTGATGGATCGCAACCGCATTCTTGTGCAAGGCATTGATTTCCGGGTCGGCCATCAGCGTCTCCAAGATCTCCTGCGCCTTGGGCAGTAGTTTTGCGTAAGTCGTGTTCTTGGTCCCGTCCTTGTCATAGGACCGCCAGTAGACCAGCCGCCGGTCATCATCCAGCCGGGGCACACCAGCCACATCGCCACGGTCGACCTTGACCAGAAACCCTTCGGCCGATCGGATGGCGTAGTGGTTGAACTGCGCCAGATTGCAAGTGTCCAAGGGTGAGATTGCCTTGCTTTTGCCGTCCGTCCATTCCGCCGAGAACTGTGTGCCGCTGCCATCGACCCATCGATAACCGGTCTCGGAAAAACCGGCGAGGCGCGGCCTGTGATTGCGGCGGACGGAAAACCTGATGCGGTTGTGGAACATCGACTTGATCGCGTTTTGCGATCTGTCATCGGCGGCGCGCATCGCGTCGTAATCCAGCGTTTGGCGGGTGAACTGGGACATCACCGGTTTGTCCACCATCTTTTTCACCCCGTTCGATCCGTAGGGCACCGATGTGAAGGAAATCACGTCGAACCCACCGGCTGCCTCGTAGAGTGCATCAAGGGTCTTGTCGCCGACATGCACATGCACGAATTCATCGACATCGGTGAAATAGATCCAGCCCGCATCCCTGTAGATGTTGAAATACGACGCATAACGAAACGCCATGACCTGCCAGTTGCCCCTGTCATGAAACAACGATTTGGGGTTCGGGGCATGCGCCAGTTCGATCAACTTGGACAAGCGGTCAAGGATGCGGTCGGTGCCATCGTCACAATCGTTCGTCAGCACCAGAAAACGGTCGAACCCGATGGCCATGTGGTGCGCGACCCATTCAAGGATATAAGGCCCCTCGTTCTTCATGGCTGTCACGATCAGGGCTGTTTCGCCGTTCATCATGGCCGTGGCCCTTTCAAGATATGTTGGCTGGTCATGCGGTCAGGTCACGGTAGGCCATCGGCGCGCCAAAGCTTTCGGAAAGCTGGGTCAGCCGGGTTTCGATCTGGTCCATGGGCGGGTCAACCCAACCATCGTCATCCCGAATGAAGCCTGCCGCAGCCAGCGCCGCACCCAGCGTCGGAAAATCGATATGCGCCTGCGCCTCGCGTTTTACAAAACGCTGCCCCTCGGGGGACCAGCAGCCCTTGATCGCCTGAATCGTGACGGGGTCTATGCCCGCGAAATGGCGGAACTGCAGCACGTAGTCATCGATATTCATCGACGGCGCGCGGTTGATGATCGCGATCTCGGTGGCCGGATCAACGACCATGGCCGCCAGATGCAACCCCGACCCATCCAACGCCACGATCCGCCGCGCAGCCTTGTACTGTGCGATTTGTTCCACGACCGAATGGCCTTGCGGGTGAAAGATGTGATACCCGGCGGCGGCCATCAAGTCTTCGATCCGGCTTTCCATGACGACCGTACCGCGCCGCCCCGACAGCCCGGTGCGTGACACGTAGATATCGCGCTCGCCCGCCGGTTCTGCGGCATTGCCAAGGCGGTTCCTCATGAACGCCCGGTACTCGGGCCGTCCGGCGCTCATCTCGCCAATGCCAAATCCGGGTTCGGGCATCACAAGCTCTTCGACCGTGACGGGCACCTGCGGCGCGCGCAGGACCAGTTCCCCCAAGCCAAGGGCGGCAAAGAACGGAAGGTACTGTCGAACCAGTTTGAACTCATGCGTCAGTTTCTTCTTCGGAAAGAACAAGATGCCCGCAACCGGGCCGCTCTGCTCCAGCGCCCAAAGTCGGCTTGTCGTCTCAACCAGAAAATGCCCGAAATGGGCGTAATACAATCCCCCGAACAGCCAGCGACCCGCCAAGTGGTCCTGTGGCTGCACATCGGGGTCCCGTTCGGGGATGACAGTCACGGGGCTATCGGCGTAGCGCCAGCAATGGCTGCCCGGCAAATGCCGTCCGTCGGCGTCAAAGGCGCCTGCGGCACGGCGAAAGCCGCCGGGTGGGTTGGTGCCCCAAGGCCAGACCGTGACATCGCGCGCCAAACCGGGCGCCCAACCCATGGGTCGATCGGGCACGAAATCCAGCGCTGGCAGGTCTGTTGGCAGTGTATCAGCCATTATTCCAATGCATCCGCCGGATTGATCCCCACCTCCTGGCACATCCGCCAGGCGTAGGAGTTCTCAAGCGGCACGTTCTTGCGCCACCACGGTTTCGTGCCATTGGTATACAGATGCACCGACACGGTATCATCGGTGAACCACCCTTCGACCCGGCCATGCGGATCATAGAAGATATCGTTCAACTGGAACGGCACGGGGTAAAGCACATCCGATGTCATCGCCTTGTCGATGGCCCCGGTGACCTTTGCAAAATGGGTGAAGGCCTGCGGACCAAAGGCCGTGCGTTCGGTATTGTAGATGCGCACCGCCAACGGGTCGCGTTTGTTCTGGCGGTCCATGCGCTTGCGCTGACGCGGGTTCCACCACGGCGGATAATCCGGCAGGGCATCGTAGTAATCCAGCAGCTGATCCATCAACTCGCCGGTTTGCGGAATGCCCACGACGCCACAGTTCAGCGCGCCGCGCATGCCATGGCCCGCATAGATGTATTCCCATTCGTCTGGAAACGGCTTGTGACAGAACGCATCGCAATCGATCCAGATGGCCCCGGTTTTCTGGATCATCTTGTAACGGAACACGTTGGACAGGAACGAGGCACTGGTTGCCTCCACGATCTCCATGTCGATGTCCATGATATCCGTGGCAGGCTTGATGACCACGCCCTCGGGTGCGTTGGTCACGTCGTCGGTGCAATACAGGGTCACCGGATGGCCATGGCGGATATGCGATGCCAGACAAAGCTGATTGAGATATTGCAGCCGCTCTCCGATCCAGAGAGAGGCGACGGGACGGCGGGTTTCAGCCACGGGAATACCTGCGTGTTATGTTGTTTTGCTCGTTAAGATCAGTTTTCCATCTTTCAGCGATGGTTTCAAAGGCTTTCGCGGGGAAAGCCTGATGGCGCGGCACAATTGTAACGTCAGCGCGTGATTTGCGCCGCAACCGTCGCAACATCGGGCGCGCCATGGATGTCGACGATCGACAGGCCAAGCCGGATCCGCATGATCGGACCATGAACCGTGATCCGGGGTGGGCCGGGCCAGTTGCGCAAATCATAGGTCTGCGTCGCATCCCATCCGTCAATGACCGTGACACCGCCATAGGCGATGCGGAACGTCTTTGCCCCCGGTCCCGCGCTGATCTGCGTGATGCCGGTGCCCACGATCACCTCATGCGCGCCTTCATCAAGTTCCACGATGTTGCGGCCCGGTCCGGTGTCGATGCGGCTGTCGCCCGGTCCGTCAAAGATCCGGTCGTTTCCGTGGCCACCAAAGATGCGGTTCTTGCCGGTGTAGCCGTGGATCTCATCGTCGCCGGTGCCGCCGTCCAGCGTATCGTTACCCGGTCCGCCTTTCAGGGTGTCGTTTCCGGCCTCGCCATAGAACGCATGTTTGCGGTTGGCTTGCCGCGCGCGCGCAATCAACTGATCATTGCCCGCGCCGCCATAGAACACGGCCTGCCCGTGTTTCGGTCCCAACATGATGTCGTCACCATGCGAGCCGCGCACGTCCACCTCCACGCGTTCAGAGGTTTCGAATTCGATCGGGCTGTCGGGGTGGGCCACGATCTTCAGCTGCTTGCCGGTCTTGCCATCGGCTTCAAGACGCGAGGTTACGGTGGCGATGCGGATCTTTTCCACATTTGCGGGGCAATGAAGGACGTAATCGTCGGGGCCGGCCATGTACCACAACGTATCAACGCCGCCGTCCTTCTCTTCGCGGATCTTCTCGGCGTCCGCGCCGTATGCCCAATAATCGTTGTTGGCGCGACCGCCTTCCAACACGATTGTGCCGTCCACGGCCATCATCGCATTGACCCCATCGGCGGGGTTTTCGAACCCGCGCAGGTCCAGCCCCAGTTCCAGCGCGCCCTTCACCAGTTCCGCGCGCAGAAAGGCGATGGGGGCGGTGTCGATCAGGTTCGCCGTCTCGCCGGGATCATTGTCCAGATCGTAGACATGTTCCTCGCCGTTGGGGTAGCGGAAGTAGCGCAGGTGCCGGTAGCCGTCCACTGACGGGCGCACCGACAGGGTTCCGAACACTGACGTGATTGGGGATTTGCTGTCATCGAACTGCCCCCAAGCATCGTCAATCAGCGGCAGCAGGCTTTGGCCGCTGGTCCAGTCGGGGCGTGGCGGCAGGCCCGCCAGTTCCATGATCGTCTTCGGCACGTTATGCAGCGACACGGGCAAGGCGACCTCAGCCGGCTTGATGCCCGCGTGCCAGATGCCAAGGGGCACGTGTGCGGCGCTGTCCCATTGGCTCATCTTGTGAAAACTGTCGTGGTTGCCAAGGTTGAAGCCGTTGTCGGACAGAAAGATCACGGTTGTGTCGTCGGCAAGCGGCGAGGCGCGCAGTGCATCCATGAACCGCCCGATTTCGTAATCCACATGGGAAATCGCGGCGAAATAGGCGCGCACGACCTGCCGCCATGCATTGTCGCCCGCCTTTTCCGGCGTCCAGACGCCATTGGCGATATATGCCGCCTCGTAGACCGCGAAGCCCGGCTGCGGGCCAAAATAATCCTCAGGAGATGCAATGGCGGGCCAGACAATGTCGGCGGGGTCATATTGCGCATAGAAGCGGTCGGGCGTGACGAGGTTGTAATGCGGGTGCTTGAAACCAAGCTGGATCAGGTGGCGGCGGTTGGGGTCGGCCTTGGCCACGAAATCGATCGCGTTTTGTGCCACCCAATAGTCATAGAACCGATCATCCTGGCTGCCGTCGTCATCGGGGTGGTTGACGCCCTTGATACCCGGCCCCTTGTCCAGATAGCTTTTGACCTTCGACCGCCTGCCACGATCTTCCGCAAGCACATCGTGGTGGAACAGTAAGCGGCTGTATTCTTCCGGCATGGGGCGGTAATTGGCATCGACCTTGCCGGTCGTGAAGGTGTGAAACCCGGCACGCCGCAGGTCAAACGCCCATGCTTTTTCCGGTGGATAGACATCGCGCCAGAACCGGTTGAGATCGACCAGACCGCTGCGAAATGGCGACAGACCGGTGGCCAGTTCCGCCCGGCAGGGCGCACAAAGCGGCACGGTCGCATAGGCGTTCGTGAACCGCACGCCTTCGGCCATCAGACGGTCCAGATGCGGGGTCTGGATGCGCAGCCCGAACGTGTCGCGCCATGTGAACACGTCGATCATGTCATCGACCCATATCACGCAGATATTGCCGCCCTTTGCCGTGTCCGGGGTCAACGCCACGTCAGAACGCCCACAGCATATGAGAGGTCAGGGCCATCGCCTGATCCCGCTCTGCCTCGGTCCGGGGTGTCAGCAGCGACAGGCCCGGCCAGAACAACACATCCATGATCAATGCGCCGCCAAGGGTTTTGTGCAGCCGTGGCCGATGGCTGCGGCATCCGATGAACAGATCGCCCGGGCCTGACATACCCGCGCGCCCTTGGGCCGTCAGGACAAGGCCGCCGTCAACCTGAAGCGCCAGCGTATCGCCCGTAAGGCTGACGGTGATCAGCCGGGGCGCCTCGGTCGGGGTCAGCATCGTCGAGATGGAAATGCCGCCCGCATCGTCCTTGACCGTCAGGGTGCCGTCCACCTCGGACACAAACAGGTAGTTCCCGCCGCCCTCGCTTCCGGCGCGCGCCGCCGTGTTCAGCGTCAGCAAGGTGCGCGCATCATCGCCCACGGGCGGCAGGTAAATGACCGCCATGGTCCAATGGCTGGCGTCGTCGGTGATTGCCTCTGCCACTTGGCCGCAGTGTTTGCCGGGCCGGCATTGCAGCCCCGATAATTCCCCCGCTTCTGACAACAGCGAATTGCCCGCGTTCGGTTCCGTGGGCCGTGCCGTCACAGACCCCGCCCGCGGCGCCCAAGTCATGATCGCCCCTGTCTTGGCATCGCGCGCCATATCCCCGGCGGCCCCATGATACCAATGCGCCTGCGCGCAGTCCATCCGCTGTGCCAGCAGATCCAGCGCCCCATCGGTCCGTGCGCCCGCCGGCAGATCTGACGTCAACTCAAGCATGACCGGTCACCGGCAAAAGCGCGGGCAGGGCCCATCGGTGCAAGGTTGCGCCCGTTGTGCTGTCCATCGTCCAGCCATCCCGCAGCGCACCACGATTTCCGCGAATGGGGTCTTGGCCCGCCCCGGCCCCGTAAGCATAGGCCAGTTTCACCGCCCCGCCGGGCGGCTTGGAACAGGTGATCAAAACCGCCTGCGGATCATCGGGCGCAATCTTGACGGCCGTGATTTTCGCGTCGCTGCCCACCAAGGCAAACCCCGCCGTCTTGCCAGCCCCAAACGGGTCGGCGGCATCAAGTATCATCTCGCCGATCCCGCGCGCCGTGACGCGGATGATCTTGGGGTTGGCGGGGTCGTATTCCGCAAGCATCAACATCGGGCACTGCCAAGCGTCATCGGAGATCGCGGCGGCGGTCATTTCGGCCATCTGGGTGCGTGCATCCTCGGTCGGGCGATCATGGTCATCCAGCGCGAACATATATCCCGGTGCGGAATAGCGTAGGTCGTGATCGCCGTGGTTCCACGCCAATTCCCATTGGCCTTCCAATGCCGCGTTGGCCGCCGCGTCTGCTGTGCCGCTTTCGAACCGGGCCACGAAAACGGGTTTGTCCATCCCCAGCTGCCATAACTCGCGTTCGGCCTTTGCCATCAGTGCCAGAATCCCGTCACGATAAGCCAGCGCATCGCCGCCCTGATCCTCCAGCGCGAAATCAAGGCAGATGGCGACCAGTTTCGCGCGTTTGCCCATCGCCTCGGCTGCGGATTTCAGGTTGCGGCCGGCCAAGATCAGGTTGTCGAATGCCAAACCGTTGGCCAGCGCGCGCGCATCCGCCGCGCTATCCGTCTCCACGCGGGTCATGAACAGGGGCAGGGCCGCATATTTCGCCACCTGCCAGTCCAGCAGCACCTCCGCCACCAGCGCCTCGTGCGTGCGTTCGCGAAGATGCTCCAAGCGGTCGGTTTCGATACCACGCTCCACGCCGGCGTGACCAACGGCGCCGATATCGTCAGCGGGGGCCACGATGTGTTGTGGAAAACCAGTCACACCGGGGCTGGCCAGTGCCGCACGCGGCCCGCCGATACCCAGAATGCCCATCAGCGGTCCGGGGGTGTCGGCGATGATGGCGCCACCCTCGACATGTCGGCGAAACGCGCGAATACCCTGTTTGCCTTGGAGGCGGGCGGTGAAGTGCAGCCAATCGCCTTCGGCGCGCAGGTCCCAGGCGTCGATCCCTTCCAGCGCATCATGCGGGTCGTGCCGCGCGGTGGGGGCGGCGGTCGCCGTGGCGCTGTTGGCCGTCGTGACCTGAGCACCCATCCGCAGGGCGATATCGGCAATCACCTTGTCCGAAAGCCGCATCACCAGACCACTTGGGTCATAGCGGATCACGTCGCCATTGCGCGCACGCACCACCACGCCGTGGCCCGGCGTCTCGGTCATGTCACCTGTGTCGTCGGTGTTGCTTGCCACGCGTCGTGCCCCCGTTACCCGCCTGTCGGCCACGTTAATGCAACCGATAGGGCCAAGCTATCCCCTGCTGTCGAATTGAAGTGACCCGCTTCCATCGCGATCCGGCACCTCGGCAAATCCGGCCGCCCCCAGCACGGCGGCGTATCTGTTGCGCAAGGCCGCCGCGTCCGCATCCGAGATGAAGGGCACGATCACGCGCCGGACCGATTTCAGGTCTTGCCCGGCCAGAACGCCCGAAGGGATTTCGTCGGCGCGTGCGATCCGCAGGGCGTCAGGGCGGAAATCGGCCAGATAGGCCGCAAGCCCCCCCGCCTGATCCCCACCATCGCTGTCGAACCGCAAGGGTCCGCCGGTCAGTTTCAGCCGCGACGTATCCGCAAGCCCGTTTCGTGCCGCGATCGCTCGAGCGGTCGTGATCAGGGGCGCGCGGCTGTCATGGGCCATGATCTGCAAGTCGCCGCGTTGCTGCAGGGCCCGCATCGGCACAAACGCCACGCCGGTGCCGATCTCCAGCAGCTTGTCGCACCCCTCCAGATAGCCAAGGATATTGCGGGCATGGCGCCGCTCGAACCGGCCGGCAAGCACGACGCTCAGGGCTTCGGGGCCGAAAATGCGCGGGTCTGCGGGCATTTCGATTTCGTGGTTGGGCACCCATTCCACGGCGACATCACCGCTCAGGTCGATATCGCCCTGCACGTAAGGGTCGCCGTTTTCACTGGCCCAACCGGCAACCGGGTCGCTTCGCCGGTCTTCCTTGGGGCGTTCGGTCGCCTTCTTCTCGACCTTGCTCATCAGGGCGGCGATCTTGGCGGGGTCGCGGGCCTGGGGCGGTTTCGCCTCCACTTGTGTGATCGGGACCTTTCCCGCCTCGACCAGACCGTCGCGCAGGGTGATGTAAGCCTCGGTCTTGCGGTAGTCATCCAGCCGCGCCTCGACCCGGTCCAACGCCGCGAAATGCAGGTTTGCGAGCACCGGATCGGTCAGCAGTTCGTCCATGATGCGCTTGCGATCCTCGGTGTGGCGCAACACGGCGCTGTCCTCCACCTCGTTGCGATCCTGAAGGCTCCAGTAGTCGGCGTTGTACTTGTCTTTCTTGTTGTTCACGTTGCCACGAAACTTGCGCACCGCATAACTGTCGACGGATTTCACGGCGTAATGGTTCATCTGCGCCCAGTCATAGCCCAGCGTCCGCCGGATCGATCGCCAACCGCGGAACTTGAAATAATCCTCCATCGGCAGGCCAGATCCGTTCAGCCACTGCACGCTATCGGGGAATCCGGTTTCCAGATGCTTGTTCTTGATCGAGGGGCGATGAATCCCAAGTTTCCAATAGTCATGATCGAACTTGAAAAGTGTCTTGACCCCCCAACCCTTGTTCCAAAGCGGGGGCGCGGCGCGGGTATATTGTTCGGTCACCGGGGCGCGCGACCAGTCGACCACTCCTGCGGAGCCGAAGATGCGCCACGTGATCACGATGCCATTGGCCCCGCGCGCCACGGCGTCGTCCAGCATGCCTTCCAGATTGCCCGCCGGGTGGCTGATGGCCAGAAACTCGTCGGCGTCGAACACCAGCAACCAGTCGGCGGCACGCACCAGCGGTTCGGCCTGTGCGTGGTTCAACGCGGAGGGCTGTGGCTTGATACCTTCCTTGATCACGTTGGGCCGGTGATAGCCAAGCCCCAGTTCTTCCAGCCGCTGCAACATCTCGACTGTGCCATCCGAACAATCGTTGGTGTAAACCAGAATGTCGGTGAACCCGACCGCCAGATGATGCGCGAACCATTCCAGCAGGAACGGCGCCTCGTCCTTCATCATCGATACAGCCATGACGGTGCCGTGCTTGGACACGGGCTTGAGGTGGTTGAACGTGGTCTTGCTGCTCGGCATTGGCGGTCAACGGCCTTTGGTCCGGGGGAACATGGCTCTTGCTGCCAGTGATACCCCGGACAGCCTTTCTTCGCCACGCTATTTCCCGCCGTTGGTTACAGCAGGCTGTCTGGCATCTTCTGTTCCGCCGCCGTGTTCGCTTGCCGGAAGATCAGGGTCACGATGGTAGACACGATCACGATGAACAGGGAATAAAGCGCGGGAACCGCCATGATGCTTTGCGCCTCGGTGCCGGCAAAGGTGAAGGCAATGATCGCGATGGCCAGCGGCCCGTTCTGAATGCCCGTCTCCAGCGCCACGGTGCGCGCATTGCGCGGGTGCAGGCGCAGCGCGCGGGCAAAGGTATATCCAACCGTCATGCCGACGACCCCCAAAGCAATGGCCGCGACATAGGTTGCGGGCGTCGTCGTCATCAAGAACTGCCAGTTGCTGGGAACCCACGACACCATGATGAACAAGATGAAGAACAGCGCCAGCGCCGATCCCATGAATTCCGTCACCGCCCCGATGTTGGCGTTCATCTTGCGCAGCGTCATCCCGATGGCCACGGGAACCAGCAGCAGGACCAGCGTGATGATGATGTTTTCGCGCGGAATTTCCAGATCCAGCGCATTTGCGTAAAGCACAAGGATGATGGGGATCAAGACGACCCCGAACACCGTCGAGGTGACGGTCATCAGCACCGACAACGCAAGGTTGCCCTTGGAGAAATAGGTGAAAATGTTCGATGTCGTGCCGCCGGGCATGCAGGCCATGATCAAGACACCGATGGCAATGGCTTCGGGCAGGCTCAGGAACGTGACCAGCAGGAATCCGATGAACGGCATGAACCCGTATTGGCTGATCACACCGATGGCCAAGCCATAGGGCCGCTTGAGGGCGAGCACGAAATCGCGCGGCGTCAAAGACGCCCCCATGCCCAGCATGATCACGAAAATCATCAGTGCCAGCAGCGCCTGTGTAAATGGACCAACCATGCTCTACGCCCCCTTGCCATTGGCCAGTTCTTCGGCACGCAGGTCTTTTCGCAGGATCTTTCCCACATTCGATTTCGGCAGCGCATCGCGAAATTCCACCAGCTTCGGCACTTTGTATCCGGTCAGGTGTTGTTTGCTGTGGGCGCGGATATCGGCGGTGGTCAATCCGGGGTCGCGCTTGACCACAAAGGCTTTCACCGCCTCGCCGCTTGCCTCGTCGGGCACGCCGATGACGGCGCATTCAAGGATGCCGGGGTGCTTTGACAGACACTCCTCGATCTCGTTGGGGTAGACGTTGAACCCCGATACCACCACCATGTCCTTCTTGCGGTCCACGATGCGGAAATAGCCATCCGGGTCCATCACCGCGATATCGCCGGTCAAGAGCCAGCCATCGTGCATGGTCTTGGCGGTCTCGTCCGGCTTGTTCCAATACCCCGCCATGATCTGCGGACCCTTGGCGGCCAGTTCGCCGGGTTGCCCCTGCGGCACGGGCTTGCCGTCCTCGTCCACGCATCGCACCAGTGTGGAAGGCAGCGGAACACCGATGCTGCCAACGCGCGATTTGCCAAGCGGGTTGAAGGTGATGACCGGGCTGCTTTCGGTCAGGCCATATCCCTCGATCAAGGGCTTGCCGGTAATCTCCTCCCACCGCGCGGCGACAGAGCTTTGCAGGGCCATGCCACCCGCGCTGGCGAATTTCAGATGCTTGGGCGGGCTGTCGGTGAACCAGATTTCGTTGTTGAGACCGTTGAACAGGGTGTTCACCCCGCTCATCCACGTGATCTTGTAGTTTTCGAACGCCCGCTTGAGGTTGCTCAGCGGGCGCGGATTGGGGATCAGCACGTTGCGCGCACCCAGCCAGTAGAACGCCAGCAGGTTCACCGTGAATGCAAAGATGTGATACATCGGCAGCGCGGTCAGGGCGACCTCCTGACCCTTTTTCAGATTATCGCCCAGCATCTCCATGGTCTGTTCCATGTTCACGATCAGGTTGCGATGGGTCAGCACCGCGCCCTTCGAGACACCCGTGGTTCCGCCGGTATATTGCAGGCAGGCCGCGTCATCGGGTGTCATCGCGTTATCGTACTTGTCAGCCTCGATACTGTCGCGGGTGCGCCGCCCGCGTCCGGTGTCCAGGGCGTCTGGCAGACGGACATGCGGCACCTCGATCGGCTTGATCGTCCGGTCCCAATGTTTCTGGACCAAGCCCACAATCCCGCGCGGCATGGCGGGGAACCATTCGGCTATGCGCGTCACGATGATGTTGGGAATGGGATGGCCCCGCATCGCTTCGGGCAGCTTGTCGGCGAACATGTCGATGATGATCAGGGCGTGGGGTTCCGCATCGGCGAACTGCTTGGCCATCTCCTCGGCGGTGTAGAGCGGGTTCACGTTGACCAAGATGCACCCGGCCTTGAACACGCCAAATGCCGCAATCGGAAACGCCAGCCCGTTGGGTAGCTGGATCGCCACCCTGTCCCCCTGGGCCAGCCCCGCGACTTCGCGCAGGTAGATCGCCAGCGCATCCGACATCTCGTCGACCTGCGCATAGCTCAGTGTTCCGTTCATGCCGTTCGGCAGGCAGCAGGTGAATGCGGGCGCCTTGCCATAGGTCTTGGCGGCGCCCCGGATAAGATCCCCGATGGTGCGATAAGACGGCTCTGGCAATTCTGCCCTGACGGACGGGCCATAAAAGGCCGTCCATGGCTTGTCTTGAATGGTCATGCGTCTCCCCTCGCTCCCCGGAGAGGAACCCTATTCATTTCCATCCATTTGAAAAGCTGAAACTGATCGGGCGCCCTTGTCGCCCGCTACGCCTTGGGCATGCCCTTGGTGCGCAGTTGACGCTTTTGGGCCGCGATGCGGAATGGTGCGTTTGGCGCGCCATACCCATTATACCCGTCGCGCCGTTCAACGATTTCAAAAAACACACCGCCCGCGAAGGGCTGTGAATAAAGCTGCAGGAACGCGCCGTCTGCGTCTTCATCGTAAAGAATGTTTCCATCCTTCAGGCGTGTCAGCATTTCAGCCGACAGATCAAACCGCGTGGCAAGGTCGGAATAATAGTTTGCCGACATTTGCAGAGGCGCGAATCCAAGTCCCGCCAACGCCTTTGACGTTTCAAGAATGTCATCCGTCGACAGGGCGATGTGCTGGACGGATGCGCCAAAGCTGTCCGCCAGAAAATGCCCGGCCATGGTGCGATGGGTTTCGGCCCCGTTCAGCGTGATCCGGAACGCGCCGTCGGCGGTTTCAAGCGCCTGACTGCGCACCAGCCCATCGGGATCCACAACATCGACCATTGGCGCTTTTTGCATTTGGAACAACGTTGCATAGAACAACGACCAACTCAGCATTTCGTCATAGCTCATGGTTTGGGCAAGATGGTCGATGCGGGTCAGGCCGGCCCCGGGCGTGGCGTCCCCCGTCTGGGTGAATTCCACCGTCCAGACATCGGCCAGACCGCTGGTCTCGTCGATGAAATGCAAGACACTGCCGCTGAGCCCGCGGATGGCCGGAATGTCCAGTTCCCCCGGACCTGTCGGTTGCTTGAACGGGACCGCCCCCAGACTTGTGGCGCGTGAAACCGCCGCGGCCGCGTTCCCGACACTTAGCCCAATGTCGCACACGGTGGTGCCTTGGGTGATATAGGCATTGCCTGCGTAACCGGTTGTCTCGCGATTGACGACGATGCGAATATCGCCTTGGGTCCAGAGCGACAGCGCCTTGGCGATATGTGTGCCTGAACGCCGGAACCCAAGCGATGCCAGAACCGCCTCAAGGGCCGTCGCCTCATTGCCACGGCTTGCAAATTCGATGAATGACACCCCGGTGACCGGCAGGCGCGCGGGCATATCCGGCAAGTCGATGTTGATCGAAGGCTCGACCCGACGCACATCATCCATCAGCGCGATCAGGGAACGATACCCGTCCTTTGCGATGGTTTTGGCACTGCCGCCACGAAACTGGTCGTTGAAGATCTCAAGGCTGATCGGTCCGCTGTATCCGGTCGCCATGACGGCGCGGGTGAAATCACCGACGGCCAGATCGCCTTCGCCGGGCATGTTGCGGAAATGCCGTGACCAATAAAGCAGATCCATCTCGATCAGCGGCGCATCGGCCCATTGCACAAAGAAGATCTTGTCGCCCTGAATCCGGCGTATGGTTTCCGGATCGGTCTTGCGCGCGAGGGTGTGAAAACTGTCCAGGATCAGGCCGACGTTTTCATGATCCGCCCGGCGCACGATTTCCCAAGCGTCGCGGTGGTCGTTGACATGCCGCCCCCAAGCCAGCGCCTCATAGCCCACCCGCAGCCCGCGTTTCGCGGCGCGTTCCCCCAAGGCGTGAAAATCCCCTGCCGCCCGATCAATGCCGCCAAGTGCGGCGGGATGGCACGACGAGCAGATCAGAACCAGATCGGTTCCCAATTCCTGCATCAGGTCGAATTTGCGCTCGGCGCGATCGAATGCCTTGTCGCGCAACGGCTGCGGCAGGCCCTCGAAATCGCGAAACGGCTGAAACAACGTGATCTCAAGGCCCATGGAGCGGATCAGGTTACCCACATCGCGCGGGTTTCCGTCGTGGGTGATGAAGTCCTGTTCGAAGATCTCGACGCCATCAAACCCTGCGGCGGCGATCGCCTCCAGTTTTTCGGGCAGGCTGCCTGAGATCGACACCGTCGCGATGGAGGTTTTCATGTGGCGTCCCCTTGCAGCGCACGGCGCAGGGCCGCGTGATTGATCTCCGCCCCGGAAAACAGCGCCCACGCATCGACGCCTTGGCCGAAGAAAAGCTCATAGCCCGAAATCACGGTCAGCCCCGCCCGCTGCGCATCTTGCAAGAACTGCGTTTCAACGGGGGTATAGACGGCGTCAAAGGCCCAAGTGGCCTTGGTCATGGCCTCTGCCGGCAAAGCGCTGCCGCCGATATTGGCCATTCCAAGGGGGGTGCAATTCACCAGCCCGTCGGCCCCTTGCGCGGAGGCGACCGGATTGTCAGAGACCGTGATCTGGGTGTCCGTTCCGGCGGCGATCAGGGCATCGGCCAGCGCCTGCGCCTTGGCAAGGTCCAGATCAACACAGCGGATCGCCTTGGCGCCCAGCCCGACAAGCCCGAACCCAACGGCCTTGCCTACCCCGCCAGCCCCGATCATGCAGACCGTGCCGGGGGCGGCGTCACCGCGAACGGCGCGATATGCCTTGATGAAGCCGCTGTAATCCGTGTTGAACCCGAGCGGCCCCTCCTCGGAGAAGATCACGGTATTGACCGATCCGATCGCTCGAATGCTGGGGTCTTTGACCGTGACATGTTCGGTGACGCGTTCCTTGTAGGGATAGGTCACGTTGATGCCGCGATATCCATCCCCGCGCGCCTTGGCGAAGGTTTCTTCGAAGGTCAGGCCAAGATCGCGGGGGATCAGCCGCTCATAGCTGACTTCAACACCCGACAATCGACCGGCGGTTTCATGCAGATGTGGTGATTGGGACTGCACGATATTATCGCCGATCAGGCCAAGCTTCAGGGTCGTGGTCATGGCTGACTTTCAAAGCTTTTCTGCAAGGCATAGACGCTGTCGGCAAGTATCACGAGGTCAACGCCGACCGCAGTGAAGGCGGAACCACGGGCGATATAAGCCTTGGCGGCGTCGGGCTGCAGGGCCATCAGGCCAACCGGAACGCCGATGCGCTGCAGCCGCTCCATCCCGTCATGGATCGCGGCGACCACATCGGGGTGATCCATCTGGCCCGGTAGCCCCATGCTTGCGCTCAGATCCGCAGGGCCGATGAATACGGCATCGACGCCCTCGGTTTGCGCGATGGCTTCAAGGTTCTTCAGGCCCTCGATGGTCTCGACCTGCACAACCAGACACAATTCATCCCACGCGGTGCGAAAGTAATCCTCGACCTTGCCATAGCGCGTGGCGCGGGTCATCCCCGCCATGCCACGGATGCCATGCGGACCATAGCGCATCGCGCGCACGGCATCTTGCGCTTCCGCCGCCGTCTGGACGTAAGGCACCAGAAGGGTCTGCGCGCCCATATCGAGGATGCGTTTGAACAACGTGGGATCATTGTCCGCAGGCCGCACCACCGTTGACACCTGCGGGTGTGCTGCGATGGCCTGCAACGCGGGCAGAACCTCGATGGTTTCGATCGCGGCATGTTCGCAATCGATCAACACCCAGTCGAAACCCGCGCCTCCCAGAAGTTCGGGGACGCTGTTGCCTCCGATTGTGTTCCAGATCCCTGTTTGGTGCCGCCCGGCCTTCAGGGCCGCTTTGAAAAGATTGGTGGGGTTCTTCATAGGCTTGGTCCTGATTGAGCGATGTTGGTCGCGGTGAGCGGTGGGTTATCCGGTGTAGCCCATCATCCGGGGCAGCCACAAAATCATGTCGGGCAAGAACAGCATCAGCAAAAGCGCGGCCACGAGAACGGCAAGAAACGGCCAGATCTCGGCGATGATCTCGCGCAGGGGAATGCCGGTCACTGCGTTGATGACGAACAACAATATCCCATAGGGCGGCGTAATCAGACCGATCATCGAATTGACCACGACCAGCACCCCGAAATGCACCAGATCAATGCCCAATACCTGACAGGTCGGGATAAACAGCGGCACGATCACAAGGATGATGGTGGTTGCGTCCAGAATGCAGCCCAGAAGCAGGATCAGCAGGTTGACCGCAAGCAAGAACACGATCGGGTGGATGTCCGCCCCATCCAGCGCGGTCGAGATGGATTGCGGGATCTGCTCGGAGATGACGATGAAGTTCAGAATGAAGGCGCCGCCGATCACGAGGCCCACGGCGGCCGAGGACCGCGCGCTTTCGACAAAGACCTGAAACAGGCCCCGCAGCGACAAGGAGCGGTAAAACAGCATCGCCAGAAGCAGGGCATAAAGGGCGGCCACGGCGGCGGCCTCGGTCGGCGTGGTGACACCGCCATAGATACCATAGAGCAGGATCACCGGCATCAGCAGCGCGGGAAACGCGTTCGCCGTCTTGCGCGGCAGGTCCCGCAGCGGCACGGGCTCTTCCAGTACGAAGCCGCGCTTGTGCGCCAGATAGCCGTTCATCGCCATCAACACCACGCCCATGATCAGGCCCGGCAAGATGCCCGCCAGAAACAGCGCCCCGATCGAGGTATTGGACACCAAGGCATAGAGAACCATCGGGATGGAGGGGGGAATGATCGGCCCGATCGTGGCCGAGGCGGCAGTGATCGCAGCCGCATAGCCACGGCTATAGCGACCATCGCGGGTCATCATCGAGATGATGATCTTGCCGATGCCAGCCGCATCCGCCACGGCCGATCCGGACATGCCCGAAAAGATAAGCGAGGCGACCACGTTGACATGGCCAAGCCCGCCCTTGAAGCGGCCAACGGCAGCGACGCAGAATTGCAGCAGGCGATCGGTGACCGACCCCGCGTTCATGATATTGGCCGCGACGATGAACAACGGCACCGCCAGCAAGATCGTGCTGCCATAGAACCCTTGCAGGATCATTTCCCCGGCAAGTGCCACATCCAGACCCGCAAGGCCCAGATAGACGACCGAGGCCAACAAGATGGCATAGCCGATCGGCGTGCCGATACCGGCCAGAACAAAGAGTGTCACAAGGCACCCGGCGAGTTCAAAGCTCACGATGGCTCTCCTTGGGATTTCTCTTTCGCGGCGGCGGCTTCCATGACCACCTCGATCTCGGTGCGCGGCGGGCCCTTCTTGAGGGTGGTCCAGAACGACCATGCATAGCGCGCGCCGACCGCGATCATGAACACGGCATAGATCGAGAAGATCGTGCGCAGGGGGATCTTGTCACCGGTGATCGGTACCCGCACCGTCGACGTGCGTCGCAGGCGCATGAAGTCGATGTAATCCCATGTCGGCCAGAACGCATAGATCATGCCGATGACGATCGCGGCGGCCGAGATCAGCGCCAGAATGCGGCGGGCCCGATAGGGAACGGAAAGGTAGATGATGTCGAATTTGACGTGGTCATGTTCGCGCACCACGAAGGCGCAACTGAAGAAGATCACCCAGACCCACAGGATCCCGATCAACTCCAACGTCCAGCCCAGCGGTTCGATGGAGGCAAGAAGCGGCAGCGTCTCGGCAAGGTCCAACCGGTTGATGATCCGGGGGGTATAGCGAGATCCGATCTGCAGCAAGAAGGTCACGAATATCGCAGCCAGCAAACCGCCTGCGATGGCTTCGGTCAAACGGGGAAACCACTTGAAAACATGTTTCATCGTCGCTTCCCCGCTCTCGTTTTTCTCAAATACGTCTCAGCGCGGGATCAATTGCCCAGCGCGTTGATACGGTCGAGAACGCCTTCGGGCCATGTTTCGGCGAACTCGCTGCCGAGATAGGCCGCCTGAACGGCTTCGCGGAAGGCCGCGACGTTGGGTTCATAGATCTCCAGACCCTGCTCCTCAAGGAAGGCGACAAGCTCCTCTTCCTTCTGAAGTTGTGCCTGACGGCCCGCCTCTGCTGCGGCATCGGCGGCGGCCTGAACGGTGGCCTGCTGCTCGGGGGTCATGCTGTTGAACACTTCTGCCGAAATCGCGATGTAGTTCAGGTCAACAAGGTGCGAGGTCAGAACGATCTGGTTCGTGACTTCATAGAAACGCGCGTCCACAACGGTTGGCAGCGGGTTGTCCTGACCATCGACGGCACCGGTCGAAAGCGCGGTGTAGACCTCGCCAAACGCCATCGGCGTGGGGGCCGCACCAAGGGCCGAACCCAGGAACTGCCATGCGTCCGTGCCGGGCATGCGAAGGTTCACACCGGCCAGATCTGCAGGCGTCATGACTTCAAGCTCTTCACGGGTCTGGCGCAGGTTTACCTGACGACGGCCCAGATACATGACCGACAGCAGATGAACGCCCAGTTCTTCTTCGGCCAGCGCCTTGAAGGAATCCATCAGGGGGTCATTGAAGACTGCGACCTGATGCGCGGCGTCCTGATGGACATAACCGGCGGTGAAGATCGAGAATTCGGGGAAGAACTGTGCCAGTTCCTGTGCCGAGGTGATCGACATCTCGAGGTTGCCACGGCTGATCGCCTCAAGCTCGGTGCCCTGCGCAAAAAGCGTTGCGTTGTAGCTGGGCTGGTAGTCGGCGAATTCGGCGACCGCGGGGCCGAAGACTTCGGCCATTGCAACCGCACGCTGATCGGTTTCGGACCCGGCCATCGACATGCGAAGTTGGATCTGGTGTGCATCCGCGAATGCGGGTGTCTGCGCCAATACGCCCGCAGCAACCAGTGCCGCCGTCGCAACGCGTCGTGTAACTTTCAGTGTCATGTTTGTCCTCCCAGACGTTTCGCCCCCCTTTTTGGGATGCGGTTTGAAGATAATCAGCCTTCACTCGGGCCGGGGTGCGCATTTGCGTCGGCGCAACCGGATCGTTCTTGTCATGCCACGCTTTGGACAGCCTCCAGCGGTGCGCCGATACGCACCAGCGCTTGACTCTCCGCCGCTTCTTGGATCGCCTCGACGACCTGCATCGTTTTATAGCCTTCTTGCGCCGTTACCAGAGGTTCGGCCTTTCTGCGGACCACCTCGGCGAAGTGCGCAATCTGATTGATCAGCGGATCGGCCGCCCCAAACGGCATTGTCGTGGCCGAGATCGCATTCCACCAGCTTTGCTCACCCTCGTGGCGCCACAGCCGCATATCGGGTACCGAAAGCGACCCCTCCGAGCCCCCGATAAGATAACAGGACTGATGCGTGGACGGGTAGACGGGGTGCTCACGCGCGGTCATCTCCCAACTCCACGGCGAGACGATGCTGTCGGAGACAGTGATCGTGCAGATCGCGCCACTTTCAAACCGTAGCACGGCGGCGGCAAGATCTTCGTTCGCGTAGCCCCGTGCCGAAGGCGCCATCTGCGCCTGCACGGTTTCAACTTCGCCCATGAAGTGTCGCATCAGATCGACATCATGCACCAGATTGACCGAGATGGGACCCGCGCCCTTTTCTTTGCGCCACGAGGCGATCTCGAAATAATCGTCGGGCTTGTAGAACCAGCATGTGCATTGGGCCGCGCGGATATCGCCGATTGCCCCGTCGCGTAGCAGTGCCGCCGCCTTCTGGATCAAGGGATTGTGTCGGCGATGATGTCCCACAAGAACCGGAACACCCGCAAGGTCGGCTGCGTGCGTCAGGGCGGCGGCCTCGGCGCTTGAGGTGGCGAGGGGCTTTTCGACCAGCACGGGAATGCCGCGCGCCACGCACTGCAGCGCCCCGTCCAGATGCAAGTGGGTGGGGGTGGACAAGATCACGCCATCAACGGTTTCGGCGGCAAACATCGCGGCGAGATCGGGGTAAATCGGCGCCCCTTGATCTGGGCAGCCGTTTGGCTCCACGATGGCGGCAAGGACCGTGTCCCTGACCTGAGCAATCGACGAAATGTGGCGTTGCCCCACAAGGCCCGCTCCGACGACGGCAAGTTTTACTGGGTCGCTCATCAGCGCCTCTCGGTTCAACGTTCGGGCAAGCTAACAGATTCTCGGAGTTTCGCAATAATATATGATATTTTTCCAAGTCACCTATTTTTGTGTGGTGGTTGAGGCGCTTATGGTGTTCATAGTAGGAACAGAATGAACCGAACTCGGAAAATTCCTGTCATGTCACGCGCAATCGCCACCGTCGGCGCCAGCACTTACGAGCGCATCAAGCGCGACGTGATCTTTGGCGAACTGGCACCGGGATCCAAGCTGAAACTCGATGGATTGCGGGATCGCTACAAGGCCAGCGTCTCTACGTTGCGGGAAACCTTGAACCGTCTGGCCAGCGAAGGCTTTGTCGACGCCGAGGAACAACGTGGCTTTTTCGTACGGCCGGTCTCCAAGAATGATCTGATCGAAATCGCGGACCTGCGCATCTTGCTCGAATGTTCGGCGCTGGAAACCTCGATTGCCGCCGGCGATGCGGATTGGGAGGGCAACCTTGTGGCGGCCCATCACAAACTGCATCTGAGCGAACAGAAGCTGCTGGCCGGAGACGAGTCCCAGAAAGAACTCTGGAAGCGCTACGACTGGGAGTTCCATCAGGCGTTGATCAGTGCATGCAATTCACAAAACCTGATGGCTTTGCATGGAACGATCTTCGATAAATATCTGCGCTATCAAATGCTGGTGTTGACCTATCGCGGCAGCGTGGCCGCCGAAGAACACCGCGAAATGCTGGACGCGGCACTGGCCCGCGATGTCGCGAAATCCGTCACCATTCTGGAACAACACATCCGCAAGGGCCTGAAACACACCTTGTCCGCGATGGCGGGGCAGCAAGACCTGCTGTAGACCGCCGGCGGCGCGGTCGCCGGATGAATGTGGACCCGCCTCGCGCAGACGTTTCATCGCATGCTCAGCGGTCGTGCCGCGACATTGCCATCAACGGCCGCCGCCCGCTCAATGTGCGGCCGTGGTCGGAAAAAACCACAAAGCCCCGCGATGAAAGCAGCATCGATTAGCCTACAGTTTCAGGGACTACGGCCATCTTTGCTATCGACGTCGTGAACATGATCTGAGGCGCAATGGCGGGCCGCATTTGTCTAATCGGGGTACTTTTTGAACGAGGTTCAATCGCCAGATCAACTGACCTGCATTCCGGCAGGGGTCATAATGCCGAATACCGCGCCGGTCGGGTCGGTGACAATCGCGATACGGCCTGTACCTGGAACTTCGAATGGCTTGCGCTTCAGCGTTCCCCCGGACGCAATCGTTTCATCGACCGCCGCATCGACATCGTCCACGGCGAAATAACTCATCCAGAACGGCTCTGCCGCGTCGTCATCCGAGCTTTCGTTCATGTCAATCATGCCCACAATCGGTCTTTCGCCCTTCATCCCAAGCACATAGTCAGGGTTTCCAGGTCCCATTGGCACGCTTGTGAAGGTCCAGCCGCAGATCTTCTCGTAGAACCGCTTCGCGCCTTCGACATCCCACGTCATCAGTTCGGTCCAGAAAACCGCCCCATGTGTGTCTGGCATGACGTGTTCCTCCTCAAAATGCCCGACTTCGGAAACGAATCCCTGAACTGACGATACCACGCTTTGCCCACAATTTCGCCCCGGCAAACAGCAGACGGCGAAGCATGTTGGCGTCCGTTCACCCTTGTTTCCATGACGAAGACGTGACTTTGCGACGTGCTAAGAACGGCAGGCGTTCACTCGGACCGACACATATTCAGCCGCGTTGCTGCATGGGTTGGATTGGGCCCGGACCGGACGTCAGATGCGTCGCAGCATTTGGCCAACCAGATGCAACTTGAACCAAGCGAGTGGTTCCATCCGAAATTCGGATCATGAAGGAAGGCGCGACGCGTGTCCGCCTATGGAAAATTGGCGACGCTTGCAGGGGCTCAAGAAAGCCCACGTCAGGCGGCGAGGGTGCCGTTTTGCAACCAGATGGCCAGCAGAAACCACGAAACAAATTGATTTTACTGGAGGCGAGTATGAGA
>JAFMHK010000055.1 GCA_017854585.1 Paracoccaceae bacterium | reverse complement strand
AAGTGAATCAACCCTCGAGCTCAGCCGTCGCGCGCGAGGCATTCCAAGTTATGCCATCATTAAGCATCTGGGCGCCAAAGGCGTTCGCGCGATGATCGCGCATCATTGTGCATTAGCGACATATCTGGCGGATCGATTGGCCGCTGAGGCCGACATCACGATAATGAATGACGTTGTGCTCAATCAGGTGGCCATAGCCTGTGAGACCGACGAAAAGACGACGACGGTGTTAAAGAGGATTCAAGAGAAGGCACTGGTCTATCCCAGTCATGGTGTTTGGCTGGGCCGTCAGATTATCCGTGTTTCGATCATCAACCATGCAACAGATTACGCCGATATCGACATTCTAATCGATGAAATTTTGGAGGCGTCTAGAGCCGTTAGATGATCGTCTAAACCAAGCAGAATCGTTTTCTGGATCACAATAATAACTCAGGCACCCAAAGCAAAAACTAAGGCCAAACTGTATGAGTTTCCTGCGGCGGACATTCGTGCAAGCTACAAAATCCTGCAATGAGGGCTCCAAGCAGTCGTTAGCTGCAGCTTACGCGAACGGCGGCAAAGGGCCGAACACGCCGCCACCTTCGCAAAGGGCGGGACACGGACCTTCGCTGCGTCATGCGCCAACGTCGTCTACGCGGACATCGCCGACGTTGCCGTCCGCGTGGTCAACGACCGCTTTACAAGTGTGAGCGATACGTGAACCGCGACTCCCTTAGCGTTGAGGGTAGGGAGATCGAACTGTTCACCGGTCTCAGAATCGCCAATCCACGCTGACATCTACGCCGTAGCGCTCTAGGCCGGGTTGGAACAGCCCGTCGGCATAGACGCCGATGTCGAAGTCGAGCGCGCCAGCGCCTTGGCGGCGGAGGCCCATGTCCACGCGACCACGGGTGCCGTCGAGCGATCCGTTGCCGCCCTCCTCAGATGTGAATATCCCCGCGATGCCGCCGGTGAAATCGGTGCCGCTGGTGCCAAAGGGCAGCGACCAGTCGAGGGCGACTTCCAGCTCGGACAGGCGGACGCGTTGAGCCGCGACCGGGTTGGCGAGCGCGTCGATATAGGCCTCGGAGCGGTCATCGACGTAGCTCCAACCGACCAGCGGACGTAGCGTGGCCGCACCCGCTTCAATCTCGCCCGACAAGTTTACCATCGCCAGAACCCGCTCCGTCGCGAAGGTGTCGGTGTAGGTTCCCACGGGGCTGATCTCGTTCTCGGTCCGGCCCCAGAGCAGCCGCGCATCCACGTCTACAGCGCCATAGCGGGCCACATAATAGGGTCCAACCAGCCAGCCGGTGCCCTCAATTTCGGCCACACCCTCAGTTGAGGCCGCATGGTCAAGCTGCAGCATCACGCCCAGAAGTGTGCCGTCCTGGAGATATATGTGAGAGCCGAAGGTGAGGTGGGTGTAGGCGGTCTCGAACCCGTCGATATCGCTCCATTGCGCGTCGAGCGCGGCCCAGACCGCGCCCTCGCTGCCGGTGCGGAACTGGATCTCGCCGAACCCGCGTGTGACCTGGATGTTGCCCGACGGCGCTGCGTTATCGAGCAAGCCCGTCAGGCCAGGTTGTGCGGCGATCAGGGACGAGGCGCGGGCGGCTATGAACTCTCTGATCAATTCCTCCGCCACTGTGCCGCTGGCGAACGCCCCGGTCACGCTGGCCGCAGCCGATGGCGTGCCGCTTGCATCGATCACGGCGCCCGCCGCGACGCTGATCCCCACATCGGTGTCGCCATCCACGCTCAACACCGCCGTCCAGACCTGTGGCCCGCCAGAGATCGGGCCCAATGTGCCGCCGGTGACGGTGATATCACTGTCCGTGAACGGCGCCACCGTCTCGCTCCAGTCAAAGGAGATCGTGGCCGTCACAGGCCCCGTGAATCCGTTCGGGACGCCGGTGATGGCCACCACAGGCGCGACCCCATCCGGGGCCGGAATCGCGGCCACTTCCGCCGCCACGCTCAGGTTGCCAGCGAGATCTGTCGCGGCATTCTCGGCCAGGAACAGCTGCGGCGGGACCAAGGTATTAATCGCCTGCAAGGTGTAGGTGTAAACCCTTGGGGACACCTGCTGGAAATTCGACGGCGTCGCATTGTCGGTCGTCAGCCCCGCGAAGGCCACCAAGCCCGTCACGTCCTCGTCAAAGGTGATCGTGGCCGTGAAGGGCACGAAATAGCTGTAGCCGGAATAGGTGATCACCGGCGTGGGTCGTGTCAGATCAATGAGGCTTTCGACCTCGTTGGAGGCGACCGTGTTGAAGGTCCCCGCCGCATTGCTGAACCGGCCCACCGCCACCTGCAACGCCACCCGGCCATCGGCCTGCGGCGTCAGCACCGCCTCGTAATCCGTCCCCGACCCGGTCAGGGTCGCGGTGGCATTGGTCAGGGTCAGGTCGCTGAGGTCGAAATCGGTGCTTGGGTCCGACAGCGTGATTTGCGCCGTCTGCGGGCCGTTCACCGCGCCCGTGAACGGCGCGATGGTGATGGTGGGGGGGGGCAGGTCGATGGTTTCGATGAAGATCGAGGGACTCTCGGCGTTTTGATTGCCCGATGCTTCATCCTGGACCACCCCGGGCAGAAATCTAATCGAGATGTCCCCACCCGTTGGAGTGACACGAACAGCAAACCTGCCAGTGGAAAAGAACAAACCCAAATAACCAGTCTTTGTTGCGTTCTCAATCACGACGCTCGCAGTACTGAACGCCGGCCCGCCTATAACCCTACCGCCACCCGGGCGCGATACCAGAAACTCGTATTCCCGATCCCCGCCACCGAGATCGGTGGCACCGACAAACGTAAACTCGGGCCGCGAGGCGACCGCGTTCGTCGTCACCTGCGTCGCCGCGTCGCTGGGCAGGCTGGTGTCCGTGCTGGTGGCCGCCCCCGCCGGGATCGAGATGCTGCCGGGGCCGTCGGACGCTGCGACCACATTGAATGTGTATGTCGTGCCAGAGCCTGTGAAGGAATTCACCGTCAAGGACGGGGACACGACCAGATCCGCCTGCGTGAACCCGGTGACCGCCTCGGAAAACGTGACCGTAACGCTGTCGCCCGCAAGGCCGACCGTGGGGGCCAGACCGGTGATCGACGCCGTCGGCGCACTGCCGATCAGCGTGCGGGTGTCGGTCACGGTCGTGACACTCGCGCCTTCGATCGCGAATTCGTACTCGTAGAAAGCGCCACCCACCGTCTCTCTGGCGCGCCACACGACCCCGATATAGTCGTCAGCGGCATAGGACGGGCCATCGGCGCCGTTTTGCGACACTATGATGATGTCCAGGTAGCCGCACGCGTCCAGCGCCCTGATGTCCAACGCGGGCGTTGACACAGCCGAGCCGGCCGGCGACCAAAAAGATCCGCCCGCCAGGTTGCCGTTAAAAATATTTGCCTGGATGCGCGTATTAGTGGTCGCGCCATAAAACGCCTCAAGACAGACGTTCGTATCCGGGCCAATCTGTTGGGCAGCTTGAATGCTGGAAAACGTCTCGAAGGCGTGGGACGGTGTCGTGGCAAGCGCGGAACCAAAGGCGCAAAGGACGCCCAGGACAAGGCGCGGTCCGATGAGCGCGCGCAAAGTTCGCGCGCAGGCCACAGGTCGCGCCAACACCAGCCCCAACAGTTTCAGGATCAAGAAGAACCGCATCGTCATACCACCGTATCCAGGGGCCCCGACGCGCCATTGGGTCCCGCGGTGCGTGTCAACGCTACTTCCGACGAACCCGGCGCCCTGCAGGAGCCCGAATTTAAATCAGCCAGTGCCTGCGACGGAGGGGCGTGTGCCCCCGGATCATCCCCAAGCCGACATCTTACCGAAGCGGCCATTGGCTCCGGAGGTCACAGACGCTGGGACGGTCGGAGGGAATGGCGGGGCTGACAATCCCTCCAACCCAAAATGATAACACTTGATCAAAAATGATAACTCTCACGATTTTAGCCTGTTGCCCGGCTGCATCAGTGACCTACGACGTGGTTATGTCTTAGTCATCCGGCGGGTTTCACTCGGGGTTTCACCAAACTTCTGCCGGTAGGCGCGGGTGAAGTTGCCGACGTGAGCATAGCCGCAATCGAATCCCACCTGTTTAATGGAGGCGGTCCCGTTCAACAGCATGTCGCGCGCTTTCGCCAGGCGCACGGCCCGCGCGTGAGCGGACATCGTGAGGCCAAACTCCGCCTGGAAGGCGCGTCGCGCCATTTGCTCGCCCATGTTGAACCGGTGCAGCATATCGCCGTTGGTGGGGATATTGTCGGGGTCCTCCTCGATCGCGGCCCGAAGGCTCTGGACCATACGACCCTGCCACGGCAGAACGCCGCCCTGCGACGTACTTCCCGCGTCCTGTTGGTCAAAGCGCTCCAAAACCTCGGACAGGAAGCTGATCGCCATCCCGTCGGCCTTGATCGCGTCGATCCCCTTGGCCAGCCGCAGGGCATATAGAGCCTCGGCTGTGGCGCGCACCCGGCTGTCGGTGCGGATAGGCACGGCCATGTTTACGGGCTCCTTCGTCGCCATCAGCGCCCTGATCGGTTCTGAAGGATCAGACCCTAGGGTTCCGCTAAGCGCGCCGTGATACATGGCCACACAGATGTGCCGCAGGACCTGTCCGGGCTTCACAAACAAGCGGAAACCGGGCGTGTCGGAGCGGATCACCGAGGTGCCGTCCTGCGCCCAGTCCGCCCGCCCTCCATCGCCCATGACGATGGTCGCCTCCCCCTCAAGAAAATACTGCACGGAGATATGGATGCCGTGGGGATCGTGCGCGAAACAGATCTCGGTCGGCTCCGTGACCTCAAGATAAGAGGTCACGAGCATCGTACCGCTGCCAAGCACTGCGAACGTCAGATGGTCCTTCTCATCCGCCAAAATGACCCGCGTAGCGCCGGGTAGGTTTCCTGCGACGGCGCGCATCTGGGTCATGTTTGGCACCACGCTGGCTGCAGATGGGATGGAACGGAATGAAGTAGGCAAAATGTGCCGTAGCCGTTCAAAACCGTCAAGCAGTGGCATCGTCGACAGAGCAAAAGAGAGAGCGCTTGGACAGTGCGGGATCTGACTGTGATGCAAGCTCATCCCAATAGGTCAGGCAAACCGCTCAGCCGCACCGATGGAATTGTGCGAAAGACTGCGGTCTGCATTTTCTCCATCAAAAGATAGGACATCTGCTTGGGTGAAGGATCAAACCGATGCTTGTCGTGCCGCAAGCGTCCGCTTGTCTCTTCAAGCAGTCAATGGTGAAACACGCAGAAATCGGTGCTATGGGCTCCAAGCAGTCGTTAGCTGCAGCTTACGCGAACGGCGGCTCAGGGCCGCACGCCGCCACCTTCGCAAAGGGCGGAAGGCGGAAGTTCACCGCGTCCTGAGGGAACGCCCGCTGTGCGGACAAACCCGACGCTACTCCCAGTTCTCCGAAGGTCTGCTCCGGACGGAACCTGTTCAGACTAAAACATCGCTGGAACAATCTAATGGCCAAGCGCATTCGGTTTTTGGGAAAACAAAGTACGGTTCGGCTTCTGTATGAGTTTGTGTCGCAAGGACCTTTTAGGGCAGAGTTGCGAGTATTCTTGAACTAAAGGAATTTCGAATGTCTGATCCATTTGAGAACGTTGATGCCGCCTCCCCACAAATGATTGAAATTATTGCTTCCGCGCTGGAGGCGAGAGCGGACGACGCGGACATGCTTCCGGTTATCGATGCATATCTTGACATGCTCAATCTTCCTGATGGTGGCCTAATTGTCGACATTGGATCAGGAACCGGCGGCGTGACGCGCAGGATCGCGGACCGCTTTCTTGACGCGTCCGTCAAAGGGTTGGAGCCGTCAGCCGCGTTGACCAAGAAGGCCAATGAACTTGCTGGAGGCCGAGCCAACCTGACTTTTCTCGTCGGAGACGGAGCCGCGCTGGACCTTGATGACAGCTCTGCTGATATTGCAATCTTGCA
>JAFMHK010000012.1 GCA_017854585.1 Paracoccaceae bacterium | reverse complement strand
CAAAAGAAAAGAGCGGGCGCAAGGCCCGCTCTTTCCATTCCGAATGATCCGGGTGGATCAGAAGGACATTGCCGCGCCGAACGACCAGGTCTGGAACTCGCCAGGTGCACCGCTGGTGCCAGCAACGTCGGAGTTGCCGTAACCGAGGTGCATCGACAGACCGCCACCCAGGTCATAGGCAGCTGCCAAACCGTAGCCGGTGGTGTCGATGACTTGACCCGGCATGAACGAACCGTCGAAGCGACCCCAGTTAGCCGACACAGTGATCGGGCCGGTTGTGTAACCGACGCCAACACCGATGTGATCCATTTCGCCGGTACCGTCGGCATAGGACGCATCGAACTGCGTGTAGGTCAGAGCTGCGCTCAGGCCCATGTCGGTCGATACTGCGGCGCTGACGCCGATCGCATCAACTTCAACCTGATAGTTGGCAGGCACACCGAGGTAATCATCGATGCCGATCGTTGCGATCGTCAGTACGCCGGTTGAGGAAGAAATATAGGTCGCTTCCTGATAACCCAGGCCGAGGCTCAGGTCCGCGCCGCCCAGATCCATGCTGTAGCGGAAGCCGATGCCGTAACCTACGTCACGAATACCTGCGTCGTCCATTTCGACCGACACGGCCACGCCGAAGTCGCCGACGGAGTAGTTGTAGCGCAGGATCTGGCCGTCATAGGCGCCGTCCAGGTACGAACCCAGTGCACCAGCGTGCCCGGTTTCATCGTCTGCCAGCGAGCCAGCATTGCCAACCCAAGCTTCGGTCATGGCCCAATCAAGCGCGCCATCGGTGTCACCCATGGTGACGGTGCCGAAATCGCCCGAGATGAATACGGTCGCGCCGCCATCATCTTCCGGAGTGAACGCGCCATTTTCGTCCAGATCGACGCCAGCGCCGAAGGTCAGGCCGTTGTCGGTTTGACCGGACATGGTGAAGCTTACGTCGATGTCCTGAAAGAAGCCTTCGTTGACGCCGTCGCCACCGTAGATACCCATTTCAGCCCAACCCGACAGGGCAACATCAGCAGATGCAACACCAGCGGTGGCCACCAGGGCAGTCGTAGCAAAGAGAACCTTTTTCATGGTTTTTCCCTCGATTTAAAATTTCATACACCTCAACCCGGTGGATTCCGAATGAGTATGCCCTTCTTTCGCCCCTCCACCCGATGATTGCAACAAAGGGTCGGACAGCCATCCGATCTTGCGGCCCGCGTGATGCAGACTTGCCACAGTGGCGGCAACTCGCCCATTTCATTGGCCCCTTGCCGCCTTGGGGGGTGTCATATACCAAAGCGTATGAGAACCGACCGATCGGAAAGGCGGCCATAGATGCAGATGCGCCATGTTGCGACACTAGTTGTTTTGGGGACCCTCGTTCTGGGAACTGCCGCGTGCAGTCGCGGTGGCGATGGAATATTGCGGAATCAGATGAGCGCCGAGACTCGCGCGCAGCTGCAGGAAGCCGGTGCTATTCCGGTGCGGAACAACCGCTCGTCAGTCTTTGACCTGTTCCAGAACAACGACGACCCCAACGTCACGGTTGAAGTGAACCGTTACCTCTGGAACGCGTCGCTCGAGATTCTCGATTTCATGCCGATCGAAGCGGCCGACCCGTTCTCGGGCGTCATTTCCTTTGACTATGGCACCCCACCGGGCGGCAGCCGCGCGTATCGCGCCACCGTATACATACAGGACCCCGCGCTGGAGGCTCGCGCCCTGCGCGTCGCCGTGCAAAGCCGTAATGGCGCGGTCGATCGTGAAACCGCACGCGCCATCGAAGACGCGATTCTGACGCGCGCGCGTCAGCTGCGCATCCGCGATTCTGGCCTCTAGACCGCGCGCCGCACGGCCCCTACACAGACCGCCGGGCCAATGTGCCCGGCGTTTTCGTTTGAGATTAAGGAAATCCGATGTCCCGCTATGATCCCGCAGCTCTGGAACCCAAATGGCAAGCGGCCTGGGATGACGCCGGCACCTTTCTGGCCAAACGTGACGCGGCAAAACCCAAGTATTACGTGCTCGAGATGTTTCCCTACCCATCGGGGCGCATCCACATCGGGCATGTGCGCAATTACACCATGGGCGACGTCATCGCGCGCTACAAGATCGCCACGGGCCACAACGTGCTGCACCCGATGGGCTGGGATGCCTTTGGTCTGGCGGCCGAAAATGCCGCGATGGAACGCGGCATTCACCCCGCGGACTGGACCTTCAAGAATATCGACGACATGCGCGCCCAGATGAAGCCGCTTGGTTTTTCCATCGACTGGAGCCGCGAATTCGCCACCTGCACACCGGAATACTACGGCAAACAGCAGGCTTTGTTCCTTGATATGCTTGCCGCTGGCCTGATTGATCGCAAGAACGCGACGGTCAATTGGGATCCGGTCGATATGACCGTGTTGGCCAATGAACAGGTCATTGATGGCAAGGGATGGCGATCCGGCGCCGAGGTTGAACGCCGCGACCTGACCCAATGGTTCTTCAAGATCAGCGATATGGCGGGCGAACTTCTGGACGCCCTCGATACGCTGGATAACTGGCCTGCCAAGGTCAAACTGATGCAATCCAACTGGATCGGGCGGTCGCGCGGCCTGCAATTCGCCTTTGGCCTGACCGAACCCCGTGGGGGCCATGACCGGGTTGAGGTGTATACCACCCGCCCCGATACGTTGCTGGGGGCCAGCTTTGTGGGCATTTCACCCGACCATCCCCTTGCCAAGGAGCTTGAGGCGCACAACCCCGAGGTTGCGGCCTTCTGCGCCGCCTGCCGCAAAGGCGGCACGACCGAGGAGGCGTTGGAGAAAGCCGAGAAGATGGGCCTCGATACCGGCCTGCGCGTTCGCCATCCCTTTGATACTGCTTGGGAACTTCCCGTCTATATCGCGAACTTCATCTTGATGGATTACGGCACCGGCGCAATCTTCGGCTGCCCCGCGCATGATCAGCGCGACCTCGATTTCGCCCGCAAATACGATCTGCCGGTGGTTTCGACCTATGCCCCCGTGGATGATGCGGATCACACCCTGCCCGAAGACGGCGGCGCAGCCTACGTGCCGCCGAAAACCGAATCCGTCCACTACATCAGGGGATTCGCCGGCAAAGGCACCCAGACCGGCACCGACGGGGTCGATACCGCCATCGCGTTTTGCGAATCCAGTGGGGTTGGTCAGGGCGTTACCAAGTTCCGCCTGCGCGACTGGGGCCTGTCGCGGCAGCGTTATTGGGGCTGCCCGATTCCGGTCGTGCATTGCGAAGCCTGTGGTGTGGTGCCCGAAAAGAAGGAAAATCTACCGGTCGAACTGCCCAAGGACGTCAGCTTTGACATCCCCGGCAATCCGCTTGACCGTCACCCGACGTGGCGTGACGTGCCGTGCCCATCGTGCGGCGCCCCCGCCAAACGCGAAACCGACACGATGGACACGTTCGTCGATTCGTCATGGTATTATGCCCGGTTCACCGCGCCCCATGCCGATACCCCGACCGTCGCCGAAGATGCCGCCTATTGGATGAACGTCGATCAATACATCGGCGGGGTAGAACACGCGATTCTCCACCTGCTGTATTCCCGCTTCTTCGCCCGGGCGATGAACATTACGGGGCATCTGCCCGATTCCGCGCGCGAGCCTTTTGACGCGCTGTTCACCCAAGGCATGGTCACCCACGCGATCTACAAAACCACCCGCGAACAAGATGGCCGCCCCGTCTATCATTACCCTGAAGAGGTCGAATTGCGCGACGGCGGCGCCTTCCTCAAGGCCGACGGGCAGCAGGCCGAGGTGATTCCCTCGGCCAAGATGTCCAAGTCAAAGAACAACGTGGTCGATCCCGTCGCCATCATCGCCCAATACGGCGCCGATACCGCGCGCTGGTTCGTGCTGTCTGATTCGCCACCCGAACGGGACGTGGAATGGACCGCCAGCGGGGCAGAGGCCGCCTACAAGCATCTTGGCCGGGTCTGGTCTCTCAGTGATCGGATCGTCGCCATGGACCGGACCGCTCCGGGCGCGGGCGACGAAGATCTGCTGCGCGCGGTGCACCGAACAATCCATGACGTGACCATGGGCGTCGAAAGCTTCGGCTTCAACGCAGCCATCGCCAAGCTTTATGCCTTCACCAATGTCCTGTCGAAATCCAAGGCGTCATATACCACGCAAAGGCAGGCGATGATGGCGCTGGCGCAACTCATGTCGCCAATGACACCGCATCTGGCCGAAGACATCTGGGCCCAACAGTCTGGCGAAGGCCTGATCGCCAATGCGCCATGGCCGGTGGCCGATGCGGCCATGATGGTCGAAGATACCGTGACACTTCCCATTCAGATCAACGGTAAACGACGGTCCGAAATTACCGTTCCCCGTGATCTGCAGAAGGAAGAGGTTGAAAAGCTGGCGCTGGCGGATGACGCTGTGCAAAGGGCGCTGGCCGGGGGTCAGCCCAAGAAGCTCATCGTCGTACCGGGCCGTATCGTCAATGTCGTCATCTGACCGCCGCACCTTTTTGACTTTGCTGGCCGCAGCACCGCTGGCGGCCTGCGGCTTCACGCCGGTCTATGGGCCGGGCGGCGCGGGCACGGCCCTTCGCGGGCGCATCCGGATGGAGCCACCCGATACCCGGCTGGGATTCGCGCTTGTGTCCCGGTTGGAGGAACGGCTGGGCCGCGCCGACGCACCCGATTACGTGCTGACCTACAATCTCGAAGTCTCGGAGCGCGGCATCGCGATCACGGGAACCAACGACATTACGCGCATCAACCTCAGCGGCACGCTGTCCTATGCCGTAACCGAGGCCGGATCAGATGTGCAGGTTGCCGCCGGGCAGGTCTCCACGTTCTCGTCCTACTCGACCACCGGGTCCACGGTGGCGACCGCTGCGGCCGAACGCGACGCCGAAGACCGGCTGATGGCAGCCCTTGCCGATCAACTGGTGTCCCGCCTTCTGGCCACCTCCAGCAGCTGGACATGAAGCTTGGACCGCGCGAAGCCGCCGGTTATTTCAAGCGGCCCGATCCCAAATCCGCCGGCATCCTGATCTTTGGCGACGACGCCATGCGCGTCGCGTTGAAGCGTCAGGACCTGCTCAAGGCACTGTTGGGTCCCGGTGCGCAGGACGAGATGCGCCTGACGCGTCTGGCCGCCGGTGATCTGCGCGGCGATCCCGCCGCCCTGCTGGATGCCGCCAAGTCGGCCGGGTTCTTTGCTGCGGCAGGCCCGCGCGCCGTGTTCGTCGACGGTGCTGGCGATAGTCTGGCCCCCACCTTCAAGGCCGCACTGGACGACTGGCAAGAAGGTGACGCACAAATCGTCGTCACTGCCGGGCGACTCACCCCGAAATCCGCCCTCCGCAAGGTGTTCGAAGGTGATCGCCGGACCTATGCCGCAGCCATCTACGATGACCCGCCCACCCGCGAGGATATCGACGCCACCCTGAAAGAAGCCGGGCTTGGCCAGATCGACCGTGATGCAATGGCAGATATTCAGGCCTTGGCGCAGGCGCTGGACCCCGGCGATTTCCGCCAGACAATCGAAAAGCTGGGCCTGTACAAACGCGGTGATCCCACGGCCGTCATGCCTGCCGACATCGCCGCCATCGCGCCCGTCACGATCGAGGCCGAGATGGACGACATCTTGCATGCAACCGCCGAGGCGAACGTGGGCGCGATCGGCCCCTTGATGGCACGTCTTGGCGGGCAGGGCGTTGCACCCGTCACGCTTTGCATCATGGCGATGCGGCATTTCAGATCGCTCCATGCCGCCGCCAGCCACCCCGGCGGCCCCCAGGCTGGTCTGTCGGCCATGCGTCCCCCCGTTTTCGGGCCGCGCCGGGACCGGATGCAGCGACAGGCCCAGAAATGGGGTATGCACCAGCTTGAAGCTGCGATTTCACTGTTGGTCGAGACGGATCTGACATTGCGTTCCAGCCAGCAGGCCCCGCAATTGGCCTTGATGGAGCGCGCGTTGATCCGTTTGGCCATGATGGCCGACCGCAAAGGGAGAACTTGAGAATGTATAAGGTCATTGGCGGCGTCAAAAGCCGCGCGTTGCGTGTCATGTGGATGCTGGAGGAATTGGGGCAACCCTACGAGCACATCGCCGCAGCCCCGCGCAGTGCGGAAGTGCTGGCGTTCAACCCGGCGGGCAAGATCCCGGTGCTTGTCGACGATGGCGTGCCGATCACCGATTCGCTGGCGATCATGACCTATCTTGCCGACAAGCACGGCGCCCTAACCTTTGCCGCAGGCACGCTTGACCGAGCGCGTCAGGACAGCCTGACCCATTTCATCATGGACGAACTGGAAGGGCCGCTCTGGATGGCCTCCCGGCACACGTTCATCTTGCCCGAAGAACACCGGATGCCCGCGATCAAGGACAGCCTCAAATGGGAGTTCGAACGCAGTCAGGCCACCCTTGTGACCCGTATGGCCGAAGACGGCCCCTTCCTCATGGGCGAAACCATGACGATTGCCGACATGTTGCTGGCTCATATCGGCGGTTGGGCGGTCACCGCCAAATTCCCGTGGACCCAACAGCGCCTGCGCGACCACACCGCCATGATGCGCGAAAGGGACGCCTTTCAACGGGTCATGGCCCGCGCCGTCTGAGGGGTGCGCGGGTGGCTGCCTCTGGCTGCTATTTGTGACGAATAAGGATGGTCAGGGCGCGTTCCAGTTGGCCGCGTGCCTGCCTGCCCACTGCCCCGTCGCAAGACATGCCGTGATCAGGTAGCCACCCGTCGGTGCTTCCCAATCAAGCATTTCGCCCGCGACAAAGGTTCCGGGCATGGCCCGCAACATCAGGCCGTCATCCAACGCGGCCCGGGTAACGCCGCCCGCCGTGGAAATCGCCTCGTCCATCGGGCGCGCGCCGGTGTGCTGTATCGGCAGCGCCTTGATCAATGGCGCAAGGGCCGGGCCTTCCGGCAGCGGGCGGCCGAATTCCTGAAGCAGGGCAAGCCGCGCGCCCGTCAACCGCAACGCCTTGCGCAGGTAATTTGCCACGCTCTCCTTGCCGCGCGGACGGGAAAGGCGCGTGGCAATCTCCGCCTCACTCAGGTCAGGCAGCAGATCCATCCGCAGCGCCGCGCCCTCCCGCAGGGCGCGCGACACGGCGTAGATGCCACCCCCCTCCAGACCCGTGGACGTGATCACACATTCCCCACGGTGAACCACATCGCCGACCTGCATGGCGACATTCTTGATCGGGGCGCCGAAATGCGGGGCCATATGGGCGGACCACGCCACGTTGAACCCCATGTTGGCCGGTTGGAACGGCGCAATCTCAACGCCCTGCTGCGCCAGCATGCTGGCCCATGTGCCATCAGACCCCAGCCGCGCCCAGCTTGCACCACCCAGCGCCAGAACCGTCACCTTGGGGTGCAGAACCTTCCGCCCCTCGGGCGTATCGAAGACGACCCCATCGTCCTCCCAGCCCAGCCAGCGCCAGCGCGTGCGCAAATCCACATCCATCCGTGCCATCCATGCCCGCAACAAGGGTGAGGCCTTCATCGCCACCGGAAACACCCGCCCCGTGGACCCGGTGAACAACTCCTGACCCAACGCCCCGGCCCAGCCCTGAACCTGCTTCTGGCCATAGACGGCAAGCATCGGGGCAAGCCATGCCTCCGCCTCGGAATATTGGGCGCGAAAATCCGCCTCGGGTTCGATCTTGGTGATGTTCAGGCCCGATTTCCCCGCCATCAGAAACTTGCGCCCCGCCGATGGCTTCGCTTCGGCCAAGACAACCTTTCGGCCCGCGCGCGACAGGGTTTCCGCCGCCATCAAACCGGCAGGCCCGGCCCCGATCACCAATGCATCCGTCATAACGGCGATGTTCCCTTTATTTCCACGACCCGGTGCGGGAAGCGGATGTCGATATCGTGCGTCTTGATCGCATTCCAGATCGCGAACAAGACGTCTGCGGTATAATTGTGATCACCGTCGGTCTGGATATGTTGGACCAGACTGCCCGCCGCAAGCAACCGCAAGACCAGCGCACCAAGCGCGATCCCTTTGCCCCCGCCATCAGCCCAAAGGCCGGGATCGGCACCTAAAACGGCAAGAACCGCGCAGCAGGCACCACGCCCCGCACGAAATTATGGTGCTTTCCCCATCGGTAAGACAAAATTGGCGCAGGACGGTCAAGCGGACCAATGCCATGTCCAGACCCTGCAGCGCATCGGTCGAACCTGTTGAAGAAATGCGGTATCCGCCCCCATCACCCTTGCCCCGCCGGCCGAGTGCGCCACCCTCATGGTTTCACCTGCAACCCAAGACAGGAACGATGACCGATCCGTCCCCCATCTGCCCGCTGTGCCTCCGCCCGATCCCGCCCAACGCGCATCAAAGCTGGCACCACCTGATCCCGAGGTTGCGCGGCGGCAAGGGCGGACCGACCGTGCTGCTGCATCAGATCTGCCACAACGAGATTCACGCGACCTTGTCGGAGGCGGAACTGGCCCGCAGCTTCAACACCCCCGAGGCGCTGCGGGCACATCCCCGCATCGCCGGTTTCATCACATGGGTGCAAAAGCGCCCGGATGATTTTCATTCCAAGACGCCGGGCGGACGCCGCGCGTGGAAGAAACGTTAGGTGCAGGCTGCCTTGATCCCGCGCAAAACCGTCGGGTCCCCCGCCAGACTGTCGGCGACCAACGCGTCAACCGCCGCCATCAGCCCCTCACGCGGCACAATGCGATCTACCAGACCATGGTTCAGCGCCTCCTCCGCCGTCAACTTCGCGCCGGCAAGCAGAATCATCTTTGTGCGGGCCGGCCCCATCAGGGCGATCATTCGACCGGGGTCGGAGGGCTGCGGCAAAAAGCCAAGCTTGGCGACAGGGTAGAAAAACCGCGCCTCAGGCACAGTGATGCGCAGATCGCAGGCCAGCGCCATACCGAACGCACCCCCCGCCAAGGTGCCGTTCAGGGCACAAACGCTCAGACAATCAAGTCGCGCGATGGCCCCTGATACATCCTCCCACACCGGATCGGTGGCCAGACCGGCCTTTGCCTCATCCAGATCGGCCCCCGCGCTGAACACTCGGTCGCCGGTGCCGGTCAGCACAAAGGCGCGGGCCTTGCCACGGGCGGCATCGGCGGCGGCAGCGACAGCCACAAGCATCTCTCGCGTCAACGAGTTCACCTTGTCGGGACGGTTCAGCGTAACGCGCCACAGCCCGCCGTCTTGCGAAACGTCGATCATGCGATCAGGCCGATCCGACGGCGCATGCCCTCGTCTCGTAGGGAAATCTCGGACCCGATGAATTCATCTGCATCCGGGCCGCACATCCAGACCAGTGCCTTGGCGGGCCAATCGGCGGGAATGTGATCCTCCCACGCCAGTTGGCTGACCGGGTTCACGCCGCTAGCCTTGATCTCGCGCTGCATTTCAGTGGCCACCGTGCCGGGCGACAGCCCCATCGCGCGAATGCCGTGGGAACGGTTTTCCTTGTCCAGACACATGGTCAGCATCGCGGCCCCGGCCTTGGATGTGCAATAATGGCTCCATCCCTCCAACGCGTTGTGCGCGGCCCCTGAACTGATCGTGATGATGGTGCCGCCCGTCTCCAGCATCAGGGGCAGCGCCGCGCGCATCCCATAGAACACGCCCTTCAGGTTGATGTCGATCACCTGTCCCCAAGCGTTCGGATCAGCAGTGGCCAGATGGCTGATCGGCTCGATCACACCCGCATTGTTGATCAAGATGTCGACGCCGCCAAATGTGCTGGCGGCAGCGCCCAATGCGGCCTCCACCTCCCAATAACGACTGACATCGCAGGGAACGGCCAGAGCTTGCGCGCCAATTTCGCCTGCAAGATCTGCGATGGCATCGCGATCCCGCGCTAACAAGACGACATTCGCACCCGCGTCCGCGAATGCATGCGCGGCGGCTGCGCCGATTCCTCGGCTGGCTCCCGTGATCACGACCGTCTTTCCTGTCAGGTGTTGTGTCATCTGCTTGTCTCTTTCCTTGGCGTATCTTCGTGGTGGCGGGTTCGTCCGCATGACGCTACCATAACCATATCATGCCTTGAACACTTGCCGGTCTGATCCGAACATGCCGCCCGAAAAACATCCGTGGAAACCTGTCATGCCAAAACTCAATTGCCTTACGTGTTCTCTTTCCGTCGCCGCCATGCTGGTCGGCGCTCCGGCAATAGCCGACATTACCGCGGCCGAGCTTTGGGCCGAATGGCAGGCCAATGGCATCACCATCGGGCAACCGGTTTCGGCCGCTGCGGTCGAAACAACCCCCAACGGCCTTGTCCTGCGTGGCTACGCGTCAACCACCAATGAAGGCAACGCCGTCACCTCCGGCAGTCTGGACGAGGTGCGCCTGATCGAAATGGGCGATGGCACCGTCAGCATCGAGTTATCCGATGTCTACACACTCGTCGCGACCTTCCCCGAAGATGCTGACGCCCCCAACGGCAATCTCATCACGGTGGAACTTGAGGTGCGCTACGACGGGCTGGATGTCCGGGCTTCCGGCTCTGTCGGGGCGCTTGTCTATGACTATTCCGCCGACACCATTACCATGACCGATGGCACGATTGCCGACACCGACGGGGTCGAGCCCGACATCGCAATCGCCGTGGTCGCAACTGGCCTGTCGGCCAGCTATGCGCAATCGGGCCTTGGCGACGCTGCAACCTTTGCTTCGTCCAGCAACATGAACAGCCTCGCCATTGATATCAACGCCGCGCCCCCCCCGGAAGAAAGCCCGAACGGCCAATTCAAGTTCTCGATGCTGATGTCCGATATCGCCTCGACCGGAAGGGGTTCCTTTGACGGTCTGTCGGCACTGGCGCAGATATCCACGGCAGGCCTGCCAGACAGCTTCGATCTGGGCGGTGATACCTCTTATGGCGAACTGACCTATGACCTGTCGTTCGAGGACGGGAGCGATGCATTCAGGGCCGCTGGCGGAAATGCGGGCGGCGCGATGGCGTTCTCGATTTCACAAGATGGCGTCGGGTATGACCTGTCCGCCAACAGCCCGCGGGTGCAGGTGGCTGGCAGTGATATTCCCTTCCCCATCGATGTCAGCGCCGAAAGCGCCGGCATTTCCTTCCTCATTCCCCTGCTGGCCGCCGATACGCCGTCTGACATGGCCATCGGCATCGATTACCGAAACCTGACCGTGAACGATGCGATCTGGTCGATGTTCGACCCCGGCGCGATCATTCCGCGCGATCCCGCAACCCTCGTGTTGAACGTGACGGGCACGGTGCAGATGTTCATGGACCTGATCGGCCTTGACCCCGAAGAACTGACCGGACCTCCGGGTGAACTGCGGTCGGTCAACATCGAAGATGCGCAGCTTTCGGTTGCCGGTGCCGCCTTGACGGCGGATGGCGATTTCACCTTCACGCCCAATCAGGTCATGCCAATGCCGATCGGGATGTTGAACCTGAACCTGTCAGGCGCGAATGCCTTGCTTGACCGACTGGTACAAGGCGGCGTCTTGCGGCCTGAACAGGCCGCGATGGCGCGCGGGATGTCGGGCATGTTCACCCGTCCCGGCCCGTCCCCCGATACGCTGGAAACAACTATCGACTTCCTGCCCGGTGGTGGCATCACCGCAAACGGCATTCCGCTTCAGTAATACCGCCGCATCCGATTTGACCGACCGGGCCAAACCCCGGCCGGTTTCCCTTTCGCATGGCCCTGCCTTGCAGCCCCCCGGTCGTGGCATTAGGTCAACGGCAGCAGTTTTCCGACACAGGACAGCCCATGACCCGCCAGCTTGAACCGTTGACCCACGCCCTGCTTGCCGCCGCCGTTCGCGCGGGCGCAGACGCCGCCGATGCGATTGCCGTTGACGGCACATCGGTCAGCATCGGGGTGCTGAACGGCAGGCTGGAGCAGGCAGAGCGCGCCGAGGGCATCGAGATTGGCCTGCGGGTCATGATCGGCCATCGGCAGGCCTGCGTCTCTGCCTCGGATATCAAGCCAGAGACGATGACCGAAATGGCGGAACGCGCCGTATCCATGGCGCGGCTCGCTCCGGTTGACCCGACAATCGGATTGGCCGATGCGGCACAACTGGCGACCAATCGCGATGCCACATCGCTTGACATGGATGACCCGGCACCGGAACCGACCCCCAAGGCCCTCGAAGACGCCGCATTGCGGGCCGAAGCTGCGGCGCTGGCCGTGTCCGGCATCTCGCAGGTTCAGTCCGCCAATGCCGCCTATGGCCGCCGTCAGGTGCATCTGGCCGCCACCAACGGATTTTCGGGCGGCTATGCCCGCACCGATACCTACCTTAGCTGCGTCGCCATCACCGGAAGCGGCACCGGGATGGAACGGGACTATTTCGGCGATGGCCGCAACCACGCCGCCGACCTGATCAGCCCCGAAGACATCGGTCGCATTGCAGCGGAACGCACCATCGCGCGTGCCGGTGCCCGCAAACCCAAAACCGGCGCCTTTCCTGTCATCTATGACGAACGTATCGCCGCCGGGCTGATCGGCCATCTGCTGTCGGCCTCCAACGGCACGGCCATTGCGCGCGGGGCCTCTTGGCTGCGCGACGCCTTGGGCGAACAGGTATTGCCCAAGGGCCTGTCAATCATCGAGGATCCGCACCGCCCGCGCACGTCGGCCTCGCGCCCCTTCGATGCCGAAGGCCTTCCGACCGCGCGGCGTCAGATCGTGGCCGACGGGATCCTGACGGGCTGGACCCTCGATCTGGCGACCGCCCGCCAACTCGGCATGACATCAACCGCCAACGCGGCGCGCGGCACCTCTGCGCCACCGTCCCCCTCGGTTGGGAACATCGCCCTGACCCAAGGCGATCTGTCTCTGGAGGAATTGATGGCACAGATGGGCACCGGCCTGCTGATCACCTCGATGATCGGCTCCTCGATCAACGCCAACACCGGCGATTATTCGCGCGGGGCGTCCGGGTTCTGGGTTGAAAACGGGCAGATCGCCTATCCGGTCAATGGATGTACGGTCGCAGGCAACTTGCGCGATATGTTGAAAACCATCGTTCCGGCCAATGACGCCCGCCCGCACCTGTCGCGCGTCGTCCCGTCCCTGCTGGTCGAGGGGTTGATGCTTGCAGGCGAGTGACACGGATCTCACGCTCTTGATTGATGCGGCGCGGGCGGCCGGCAAGATTGCCGCGCGGCATTTCAAGCGTGATCCTGAAACGTGGCACAAACCCGATGATGCAGGCCCGGTGACCGAGGCGGACATCGCCATCGACACGATGCTGCGGTCCGAACTTCTGGCTGCGCGCCCCGGCTATGGCTGGCTGTCCGAGGAAACCATGGACACACCCGACAGGTTGGCGGCAGAACGTCTGTTCATCATCGACCCGATCGACGGCACCCGGGCCTTCATCGACGGCTCGCGCGCCTTTGCCCATTCGCTGGCGGTTGTTGAACATGGGCAGGTGATCGCAGGCGTCGTCTATCTGCCGATGATGGACAAGATCTATGCCAGCGCCGTCGGTCGGGGGGCCACCTTGAACGGGGCCGCCATCTCTGCCTCCGCACTGGGAGGGGAGGCCGACGCAACCGTCCTGACGACAAAACCCAACATGCGCGCCGATCATTGGCCCGGCGGGGTGCCGCTAATCACGCCGCAATATCGGTCGTCCCTCGCCTACCGCATGTCATTGGTGGCCGAAGGTCGCTTTGACGCCATGATGACGTTTCGCGATACGTGGGAATGGGACATCGCCGCCGGTGTTCTGATCGCCCACGAAGCGGGCGCCACCGTCACAGACGGCCACGGCGGGCCAATCCGTTTCAACAACCCATCCGGACAGGTCGCGGGTGTCGTGACCGGGGCGCCGGGGGTGCACGCGGCCCTGATGCGGCGGCGCGCGGCCTAGCGCATGTTCACCGTGGTGGGCGGATGTTTCACGCGCACCACCGCCGACGACAGACCGACACGCATCCCCTCACCCCCTGTCCTTGACCCGCATTCGCAGATACGTAGGGTGCGCGCAAACCACTGCACTCAACGCCCGAGGCCCCTATGACCCAACGCCTGCACCTTGTTTTCGGCGGTGAACTGATCGACCCGCAGAAGAACGAATTCCGCAATGTGGACGATATCCATGTCGTCGGCATGTTCCCCGACTATGCCAGCGCATTCGACGCCTGGAAATCCGAGGCCCAGCGCACCGTGGATAACGCGCATATGCGCTACTTCATCGCCCATATTCATCGCCTCCGTGATGAAGAAGCCGAAGCATCGTCAACCGAGGAGCTGGGCTCCTAAGCCGCCACCATGGGAAATTCCATCGCATTGTGGGGGTATATGGCGTGGTCGGCGCGCTTTGCACCCGCTTATGCCGAACGCAAGCTGATCCAACGACTGGCCGACGGCAAGGAAGAGGCCGCGCGGCTTGATGAACGGCGCGGCATCGCCGGACTGCCCCGCCCGAACGGGCCGCTGGTCTGGTTTCACGCCGCCAGCGTGGGCGAAAGCCTTGCCATTCTGGAACTGCTTCGCCGCTTGGGCGATGAACGACCCGGCGTGCGATTCCTTGTGACCACGGGCACCGTGACATCGGCCCATGTGATGGCCGACCGCCTTCCCCCCGGCGCGATGCACCAGTTCGTGCCGCTTGATGCGCTGCCGTTCGTGCGCCGGTTTCTCGATCACTGGAAACCCGATCTGGCGATCTGGACCGAATCGGAATTCTGGCCCGCCCTGATGGTCGAAACCCATGCGCGCAACATTCCCATGCTGCTGGTCAATGCCCGCATGTCCAAGGCCAGCCACGACAGATGGCGCTTTCTAAAGGGGATGGCACGCAGCCTGCTCCGGCGGTTCGATCACGCGCTGGTGCAGGACGATCTGACTGCGGGCTATCTGCGCAGGCTGGGAATGCCAAATTGGCGGATGACAGTCACCGGCACCCTCAAGGAAGGCGCCGGTGCCCTTCCCGCCAGCGAACAAGAACGTGGTGATCTGGCCCGGCATCTGGCGGGGCGCCCCTTGTGGGTGGCCGCCTCAACCCATGATGGCGAAGAACAAAAGGTGTTGGAGGCGCATCGCGCCGCGCTCAAGGTCAACCCGCGCCTGTTGCTGATCATCGTGCCACGACACCCGGAACGCGGCGATGTCTTGGCCCAGATGCTGCAAGCCGATCACTGGCATTTCAACCGCCGCACCGCCGACGAACTCCCCGAAGCCGAAGCGCAGGTTTATCTGGCTGACACCATGGGCGAACTTGGCCTGTGGTATCGCCTGTCACCCATCAGCTTCGTGGGCGGGTCCCTCGAACCGATCGGGGGGCACAATCCGTTCGAACCCGCAGCCCTTGGCTCTGCCATCCTGCACGGACCCTACGTCACCAATTTCATCGATATCTACCAGCGCCTGACCGAGGCAAAGGCGGCCCGGCTTGTCACATCGCCCGATTCGCTGGCGGTTGCAGTGCATGAACTGCTCAATCCCGACCGGGCCGCGTCCATGGCCCACGCCGCCTGGGAGGTGTGTTCCGCAGGCGCCGATGTCACCGACCGCGCGATGGACCTGCTGCTGGAAAAGATCGACGCTGCAGGCGTGCCGTGATGCGCGCCCCGGTCTTCTGGCATCAGCCGCCGGGCATCCTGTCGGCGCTCATCTCTCCGCTCGGGGCGCTTTATGCTGTCGGCACCGCACTCCGGCTGCGCAAGGGCGCGCGCGCGCGCGTCGGCGTTCCGGTGATTTGCGTGGGCAACATCAACGCAGGCGGCACCGGCAAGACGCCAACCGTCATCGCTCTGGCGCAGATGTTACAGGCGCGCGGACTGACGCCCCATGCGGTCACGCGCGGATATGGCGGCAGTCTGTCGGGGCCCACAAAGGTCGATGAACGGGCCCATAACGCGGCCGAAACCGGGGATGAAGCGCTGCTGCTTGCGGCGTTTCTGCCCACGTGGGTCGCCAAGGACCGCGCGGCTGGCGCCGTTGCCGCGGCGCAGGCCGGGGCCGATGTCATCGTGCTGGATGACGGGTTTCAGAACCCCGCCTTGGCCTATGACCTGTCGGTGGTCGTGGTGGATGCCGCACGCGGCTTCGGGAACGGGCGCGTGATGCCCGCTGGCCCGTTACGCGAACCCGTTAGCAAGGGGCTCGCGCGCGCCGATCTTGTCCTCTCCATCGGGCCGCCCCGCGCGCAGACGCAATTTGCCGCTGACAATCCCGCGCTGCCTGTTCCCCACCTGACCGGCCAGCTTGATCCGCTGCCCACCGGGTTGCCGATGCAAGGCCTGCCTGTTTTGGCCTTTGCGGGCATCGGGCATCCGCAGAAATTCTTTGCAACCCTCAAGGCCATGGGCGCGGATCTGCGCAAGGCAGAGCCTCTGGCAGATCACCAACCGCTAAGCGAACCGCTGATGGCGCGGCTGCGGGCCGAGGCCAAGGCGCTCAATGCGCAGATGGTCACCACGGAAAAGGATGCCGTGCGCCTGCCGCCGCAGTTCCGGGGCGAGGTGATGACAGTGCCGGTGCGGCTTGCCATCCACGACACCACGCCGCTGGAACGGGCATTGGATCAGCTGTTCAACTGAACCCGGTCAGGTCGTCATCTTCGCCCAACTTCGGGGCTGGTCGGTGCAGGGCGATCTCGGCATCGGAAAACCGGAACGGCGGGCGCACACCCGGCACACCGTCCAAGGTAATCTTCATCCCGCGCGCCTGAACCTGCGGGTCGGCAAACACCTCGGCCAGATCGTTGATCGGCCCGGCTGGAACGCCTTGTGCCTCGCAGGCAGCCAGCAGATCGGCCTTGGTGCGCTGCAATGTCGCCTCCGTCAGCAGGCGGGTCATCTCATCGCGGTTGGAAATGCGGTCCGCGTTGGTCAGGAATGCGGGGTCCTCAGCCATCCAAGCCAGCCCCAGCACGGCACAAAGACGCCGGTATTGCCCGTCATTGCCGGTGGCGATGATCAACCAGCCATCGGCGCAATCGAACACCTGATAGGGCGTAAGGTTCTGATGCGCGTTGCCGATCCGCTGCGGTGCCTGCCCGGTCAGCAGATAGTTCGACGCTTGGTTCGCCATGAAACTCGTCGCCACATCCAGCAGACCCATGTCGATATGTTGGCCCTTGCCGGTGGTTCCCCGCAGATGCAGCGCCGCAAGGATCGCATTGACCGAATAAAGCCCGGTCAGGATGTCGGTCACCGCCACACCGACCTTCTGGGGTTGCCCTTCCGGCGCGCCCGTCACCGACATGATGCCGCTCATGCCTTGAATGATGTAATCATAACCGGCCCGGTGGGCATAAGGCCCGGTTTGCCCGAACCCAGTGATTGAACAATAGATCAACCCGGGGTTCAGGGCCGACAGGCTGGCATAGTCCAACCCGTATTTCGCCAGACCGCCCAGCTTGAAGTTCTCGATCAGAATGTCGGCCTCGGTCGCAAGCGCGCGCACCCGCGCCTGTCCCGCCTCGGTCCGAAAATCGGCAGTGATGGACCGTTTGCCGCGATTGCAGGAATGGAAATACCCCGCCGAGACATCGTCATCGCGATCAACGAAAGGCGGCCCCCACTTGCGGGTATCGTCACCTTCCGGTGCCTCGACCTTGATAACCTCAGCCCCCAGATCAGCCAGCGTCTGGCCAGCCCAAGGGCCGGCCAGAACGCGCGCCAGTTCCAGAACCTTGATGCCGGCCAGCGGGGTGCCCGTCATTGCGCGGCGGCCAGCCGTTCATCAAGGCGCGATGCGAAATCTTCATAGCTCATGTTGCTGTAAAGCTCTCCATCGATGACGAAGGACGGCGTGCCGCTGATGTCATGTTCGGCGCGGTGCGCTTCGTACTGGGCGACCATGGCCTGCGCCATGTCCGCATCCGTCAGGCACTGGTCCAACGTTGCATCCTCCAACCCGGCGGTGCGCCCGATCCGGCGCAGGTTATCTGCGATCTGGGCGGGGTCGCCTTGGGTCCACTCGGACTGACCGTCATAGATCAGGTCGACAATTCCGAAATACCGCAGCGGCCCTGCGCAACGTGCGATCATCGCAGCCCACAGTCCGGGGCGGTCGAAATACACCTCGCGATAAATGAACCGCACCTGACCGGTCTCAATGTAATTGGCCTTGATCAGCGGCATCACGTTTTCATGAAAGCTGCGGCAATGCGGGCAGGTAAAGCTGGCATATTCGATGACCGTCACGGGGGCGTCTTCCGCACCCATTGCCATCTCCAACACCTCGGGCAACGCGGCGTCGTCGCTACTTGCCGTCTCCTGCGCGTTTGCGGCCCCCACGGGCAGCAACGACGTCGCCGTCTGCGATGTCGGCTGGATCAGCGCATAGCCACCCACCGCCAACACACCTGCGCCCAAACCAGCCAGAACAATTCTGCGGTCCATCTGTCTCTCCTCAATTCACGATGACTGTTTCGATATGACGTTGCGCGCCAACCCGGCAAGCGCCTCTTTCAATCCAGGGTCACTGACCCGGTTCACAATGCCCAGCGCCGCGTGCAGCCTTGCGGGGTCCGGCGGCGGCGGGGCGGGCTTGGCTGCCGGTGCAAAGGCCACCTGCCCCTCGGCAAAGCCGGTGGGCGCGGTCTGGGTCACATGCACCTTGTTCACGGCGCGATATCCGTAGCAGGCGTTTACCTTTTCGATGATCTGGTCTTTCTGCATTTCCAGAACCGGCGCGTTGCCGCCCGTGGTCAGCAAGATCAAGGTGCCGCCAAAGCCGCGGCCATGACTGATCTTGACCGGAAGGGCGATGCGCGCCAACTCTGCCCCGACGATCTCGGTCCAATGGGTCAGCAGACGGGCTTGGGCAAAGCCGCGTTTTTCCATCGGCCCTCGCATATGCGCCGCCACCAGCTTTGCGGCTGGTTCGAACCCGCGTTTGCGGCGGGTCGGGGGGGCAGATGTCGGCGCTTGGGCCATTGGGTGCTTTCCTTCGCTTGCCAGCAACCTATGACGTTCACGGATGCTAACCAATAACAACCCGACCGAAAGCCTCATAAACCTTGCGTGACCACCCGCACAGCACGACCCTTCTGAACTGGTATGATCGCCACGCGCGCACGCTGCCGTGGCGCATCAGCCCCGCAGATCGCGCGGCCGGGGTCATGCCTGACCCATATCGCATCTGGCTGTCCGAGGTCATGTTGCAGCAAACCACCGTTGCTGCGGTCAAGGCATATTTCCACCGCTTCACCACACTTTGGCCAACCGTGGGCGATCTGGCAGCCGCCGATGACGCGGCGGTCATGGGGGAATGGGCCGGGCTTGGCTATTACGCACGCGCCCGGAACCTGCTGAAATGCGCAAGGGCGGTCGCATCGGATCACGACAGCCGCTTCCCCGACACCGAAACCGCGCTGCTTGGCTTGCCCGGCATTGGTCCCTATACCGCCGCCGCCATTGCCGCCATCGCCTTTGATCGACCCGCAGCGGTAATGGATGGCAACGTGGAACGTGTCATGGCCCGGCTGTTCGCGGTCACCGACCCGCTGCCGGGGGCCAAGACCACGCTCAAGTCCCATGCAACGGACCTGACGCCGCGCCATCGCCCCGGCGATCATGCGCAGGCGGTGATGGACCTTGGCGCGACGATCTGCACACCGCGCAATCCCGCATGCGGCCTGTGCCCTCTGAACACATCTTGCGCGGCGCGCGCGGCTGGCATTGCCGCCGATCTCCCGCTGAAAACACCAAAGAAGGCAACGCCCATCCGGCACGGTCTGATCTATCTGGCGCGCCGGACCGATGGCGCGATCTTGCTGGAAACCCGGCCCGAAAAAGGCCTGCTTGGCGGCATGTTGGGCTTTCCCTCCACCGACTGGGCCGACACCTGCCCCCCCGACGCGCCTCCGCTTCAGGGGGACTGGCACGATCCGCAGGCCGAAGTGCGTCACACCTTCACCCACTTTCACCTCCGTCTGGGTCTGCGTCTTGCCACCGTCCCTGTCGGCGCGGTGCCGATCCGGGGCACATTTCACCCCAAGACCGACTTCCGGCCTTCATCGCTGCCAACGCTCATGCGAAAGGCATATGATCTTGCCTCAAGTACATGGCCGCAGGATTGACCTCGCCACCAATCCGTCAAAGACTGACGCACCCCATAGAGAGGTTGGCCATGCCCCCCGCGACACAGGTTGCCAAACTGCAAGGCGCGCTGCCATTCTGGTTATCACTTGCGCTGATCCCGCTGCTGGCACTTGTCGCCACGCAGGGCGGGTGGTGGCTTGTGTTGATGCCGCTGGGCACATGGTGGCTGTTCGCGGTGCTTGATGCGCTGATCGGCCTGAACCTCGCAAACGCCGACCCCGAGACGTCCGAGGATGATCTCTTTTGGCACCGCGCAATCACGCTGATCTGGTTCCCGCTACAGTTTTGCGTGATTTTTGGCGCAATCTGGTATGCCCAACACACCGACCATCTGGGCACGATCGAGAAACTGGGCCTGTTCTTTGGGGTCGGCGTCCTCTCAGGCACGATCGGCATCAATTACAGCCATGAACTGATGCACCAGAAAAACCCGACCGAACGCACCATGGCCGACCTGCTGCTGGCCTCGGTCCTGTATGGGCATTTCCGGTCGGAACACCTGCTGGTCCATCATCGCTATGTCGGCACCCGGCGCGATCCGGTCACCGCGCGCTACAACGAAGGCTTCCACCGCTTTTTTCCGCGCGTGCTCAGGCAAAGCTGGGTTTCGGCGTTTCGGGCAGAAAAGGCGATGCTGGCGCGCAAGGGGCTGGCGTGGCACGATACCTCCAACCCGTTCTGGCGCTATTGGGCGATGCAGGGCGCGATGCTGCTGCTGGCCTTGGCTGTGGGCGGGATTGGCGGATTGCTGTTGTTCATCTTTCAGGCCTGCATCGCCATCTGGCAACTGGAACTGACGAATTACGTCGAACACTACGGCCTGACCCGGAAACATCTGGGCGATGGCAAGTATGAAAACGTCCAGCCCCGGCATTCGTGGAACGCCGCGCACAAGGCGTCGAACTGGCTGCTGATCAACCTGCAACGCCACTCCGATCATCACTACAAACCGAACCGACGGTTTCCACTACTCCAGACCTACGCCGCGGCTGACGCCCCGCAACTACCGTTTGGCTATCCGGTAATGACCGCCGTAGCGATGATCCCTCCGTTGTGGAAACGGGTCATGAACCCCCGCGTCCGGCGTTGGCGGGCGATGTATTACCCCGAAATCACCGACTGGCACCCCTACAACAAGGCCCTGAACCCACCCCCACGCTAAGCACCGGGCCAGCCCGCGCCGCGTGAACACAGGCCCCGTTTGACCGCCCCGCCATGCCACGGCGCGCCTGGACACCAATGGCCGTCCATCCTTCATCATGGCCGGAAAACTCCCGCCGGAGGCATCCGACACCCGCCACCAAAAAACCCTGCCGCTCTTGGGGAACGACAGGGTAAAGTCTGGCCGCGCGAAGAACGACAACGCGCAACCCGGCGGTGATTCAAACCTAGGGTCGGTCGCCCATTTCCGCACGGATCTGCTGCCGAAGCAGATCGATCGGCACCGTCTTTCCCTCGCGACGGAAATGCCAATAGGTCCAGCCATTGCAACTGGGCGCACCTTCAAGCTTGGCCCCCACCTGATGGATCGATCCCTTGGTGTCATCGGCCACCAGCGTGCCATCGGCGCGCACCTTGGCCATCTGACCACGCGCATTCACCAGCATCTCGCCAGGGCGCAGCATTCCACGCTCCACCAACTGGCCGAACGGCACGCGGGGTTCGTTGCGTTTGCCGGTGCTGACCTCCAGCGCCGATTTGTCGAACTTGCGCACACGTTCCAATCGCTTGGTCGCAACCGCACGATAATTCGCCTCGCGCTCGATCCCGATGAAATCGCGACCCAGCATCTTTGCGACCGCCCCCGTGGTACCGGTGCCAAAGAACGGGTCCAGCACGACATCGCCGGGGTTGGTGCTGGCCAGCAGCACCCGATGCAGCAATGCCTCCGGTTTCTGGGTCGGATGGGCCTTGTCGCCCTTTTCATCCTTCAGCCGCTCACCACCGTTGCAGATCGGCAGAACCCAGTCGGACCGCATCTGGATCCCCTCGTTCAACGCCTTCAGCGCCTCGTAGTTGAAGGTATATTTCGCACCTTCCGTCTTGGTCGCCCAGATCATCGTTTCATGCGCGTTGGTCAGGCGCATCCCCCGGAAATTCGGCATCGGGTTGGATTTGCGCCACACCACATCGTTCAAGATCCAATAGCCCTGATCCTGCAATGCGGCCCCGACACGAAAGATGTTGTGATAACTGCCGATCACCCAGATCGCGCCGTTCGGCTTCAACAACCGCTGCGCCGCCTTCAGCCATGCGCGGGTAAATGTATCATACGCCTTGAAGCTGTCGAACTGGTCCCAATCGTCATCGACCGCGTCCACCATGGTATTGTTGGGGCGATGCAACGCACCTTTCAACTGCAGGTTATACGGCGGATCCGCGAAGATCAGGTCGATCGACGCCTCCGGCAGGCTGTTCATCACTTCGATGCAGTCGCCGGGCAGAATCTTGTTCAACGGCAGGTCTATGGCTGCCGCCGGTTTGGGGGTCTTTGTTTTCATCACTGCCTCTGGTTCGCGCACCATTTGTCGGTGCTGCTGATTTGTCCACAGGATGATTCAAACGTGATTCGCGGTCAATTTCTTTTTGAATCAACGGCTTGGCGTTTTTTCTTGATACAAGATGTTGTGCACCGGCTTGAACGAACGTCTATGGTGCGGGGTCACCCCCAAATCTATGAGCGCCGCTTTATGCGCCGGACTGGGATAACCCGCGTTTTGTTCCCATCCATAACCGGGGTATTGTTGCGCCAAGGCCACCATGACCCGGTCACGCGCAACTTTCGCAATGATCGATGCTGCCGCAATCGACACGCTCAGCGCGTCGCCCTTGATGACGGCGGTCGCTGCGCAGGCCAATCCCGATGGCACCGCGTTGCCGTCAATCAGCGCGTGATCCGGCCGGCGCGGCAAACCTTCAACGGCACGACGCATCGCCAAAAGGGCGGCGTTGCGGATGTTGATCTGGTCGATCTCCTCCACACTTGCCCAACCAATCGAAACATCCGCGACCGCGTGCAGCAGATCGAACAGGGCCGCACGCCGCTTGGGGCTGAGCTTCTTGGAATCGTTCAGGCCATCAGGAATGTGCGCGGGGTCCAGTACCACCGCAGCCGCAGTGACCGGCCCGGCAAGGGGGCCGCGCCCGACTTCGTCCACGCCTGCGATGATCCCGCCCAGCGCCATTTCACGTGTGTAATCTGGTCCCATGGTTTGCTGATCCCATGGCCGGGCCCGTGGCACAATTGAAAACGGCGACCCCCGGGGTGGGGCCGCCGTTTCTGGCTGCTCGATGGTGCGAGGCTTAGTGGCCAAAGCCTGCTTCGCGCACCCAGCCATTTTGTGACAGGCACCGGCCACCATAATAGTTGCGCGTGCCACGTGTGGTTTCGAACTGGCGAATGCACTCGGGCGGCAACAGGCCGGGGCGGGCGACCGTGTCTTGCATGCAGCGCGCGCGATAGCCACGGAACAGCCCTTCATGGGTGTTGAACTCTATGCGGCAGCTTTCCGGCGCGATGCGATAATTCTGATGCCATGACGGCACGTCATGGCCACGCGGGCCGGGGTGAACGATCTCGGGGGTCGGCACATGCTGGTTCCGCGAGGCATTTTCGCGGCGGTCGTTGTTCATGTCGATCACACGGCTGATGCCGTAAAGGGCCAGCAGGCCCGCAAACAAGCGCGCCGCATCGGTGCCATCGGCGCGGGCTGGTGTGGCAGTCGCCGTCATGGCGCCAAGCGCCAAGGCCATCGACAACGCCGCTGCGGACACGGTCTTGATCAAGGATGTCAGCATCTTATAGTCCTCCTGAAATGTCTAGTGCGTCGGGGGGATGACGCGATAAGAACAGGATCGGGCGATGCGCCTCAGACAGGCAATAACCGCACGGCGTTATCCGATAACCCGATGCGGTGGGCGCGGCTGATATTGAATGACACTGCCCGCGTTGCGCATGTTTCCTTCAGAAGCCGCAACAGGCCGCCACCCCTTTCACGGAAGTCCGAGCATACAGTCATGAAACAGCATCGTTTTCTCGCCGCCATCGTCGTTGCAACCACCGTCATGGCCGGCCCGCTCCACGCGGGCTGCTACGCCGATTATCGCGCACGGATGGATAACCCGTTGCGCCTGCATTACGGTGTGGTGGAACTGCCTGCCAACGCCTGTTCTGTCGCGGCCGCACCGCCGGTCGTTTCCAGCTTGATCGCAGCGGGCGGATGGACGTTGTTGGAAGTCGTATCCGTGTTTGATGACGCGGGTCTGGACGCAAGGAGAGAAAATGCCGGAGAATATTTCCTCCGCTTCTGAAGCGCGGTTGACTGGCACGCGGGTCGTGCAGCTGGGAATACTGGCGGTGGTCGCTATTCTGGTGACCTCCGCCATCGTCCTGTTTGTGAACCTTCCCAATGCCGGCGCATTCAACGATGCCGTCGCCGATATCTTCGTGCTCAACGATGTGCGCGATCCGCAGGCGATCCGCATGCTCGAGGTTCTGGCCCAATCCGGCACCGCGTTTTCCAAGGTTCTGGCCAGTTACCGGGCGATCATTTTCGTCTTGATGGTTTTTGCCACCGCCCTTCTGATCGCGTGCCTTGTGTTTCTGGTGACCATCGTCACCCTGAACAAGCGCATGGGAGAGATTGAGCGTTCGGGCATTCAGGTCTCATCCCTCGTGCTGAGCCGTGAAGAACGCGTCGTGATTCTGAACAACATGGAATTCAAACTGACCGACGCCGCGATGGAAACGCTTGCTGTTCTGGCCGAGGCGCGGATGGATGACGATGTGCTGACAGGGGCCGAGTTGGAGGCGATGGTCTCTGGCAGGCACGCCGCCGATTGTGACGAAGCGGCAGGCGCCACCCGCATCAAGCGCTTGCGCGATACGCTTGGCAATCAGATGGTTTCGGAACTGCTGGTCAAGAACATCGCGCGACGGGGCTATATGCTGGCCATCGACAAGGGTGTGATCAAGATGATCTGATCCCGGAACGAAAAACGCGGGCCATCGGGACCCGCGTTTTCAAATTCCATCCGCTGCAAAATATCAGCAGTAAGGCGCGCCGCGACCATAGCCAGAGCTGTCGGTCCAGGCGCCGTCATCAGAATCGGTGTAGCCGGAGTAGACACCACCCGGGCCACGCGGGCATGACCCAAGGTCAGTCCAGTAGCCGTTATCGAGGTCGGCGGCCTGCGCTTGCGCCTGACCACCCGTCAACGCCGCGGTTGCCCCAATGGCACCACCCACGGTCATCAAGCCCAGAAAACCACGGCGATCGGTTGTGATATCGCTATCGACCAAGGTCTTTGTCTTTATCTTTGTTTCTGTCTTTTTTTCATCGTCGCTGGACATGATCGCAAACTCCTTGAATCAATCTCGTATTTTCGCCAGCAGTTAACGCGAACATCGTCTTTGGGTCAACCTCGGGCTTCGTCGCGCGGTCAAGTGATTGCCTTGCCCGGCAGTCCGTGGTCAAGTCTCTCGCAACATACGAAATTTACCTTGCAGGACGTGCCATGACCAAACCCGATTTCAGCTTCGACTGGACCATTTCGCCCACGACACCGGATGATTTCTTCACGAACACCTTCGAGAAGAAGCATATGGTCATCCGCCGGAACGACCCGAGTTATTACCAGTCGCTCCTGTCCTTTGCGGATATCGATACCGTCGTCTCGACCATGGGGCTGTCCGTGCCGGAAATTCAGGTCACCAAGGCCGGTAGCGGCATCACACCTCCCGATTACTCGTACGATTCGGGCTTCATCGATCCGGTGCGCGTCAGCCAATTGTTCGCGGGTGGCGCAACCGTCATCTTGTCCGGCCTGCATGAACGCCTGCCGAAACTGGCCCAATACTGCCGCGCGTTGGAACATGCGCTGTCATCGCGTGTCCAAACCAACATCTACATGACCCCACCGGGATCGCAGGGGTTCAACGCGCATTATGACAACCATGATGTCATCGTCCTTCAGGTCGAAGGCACCAAGGAATGGCGCATCTACGACACCCCGGTCGAGCTTCCGTTGAACACACAGGCCTTCGACCCCCACAACGTGGAGGTTGGTGCGGAAACCGACCGCTTCGTGCTGGAACCCGGTGACATGTGTTACGTGCCGCGTGGCGTTGCCCACGATGCCGTGGCGACAGATCAGGTGTCGTTGCATATCACGACCGGACTGATGATGCGGACATGGGCCGACCTTATGGTGGAAGCCGTGAACATCATGGCCCATGAAGACCCGGCATTCCGCCGCGCGCTTCCCCCCGGCCTTGCGAACTCCGACTTTGACGCGTCGGCCCATCTGGGAACCTTCCAAGACCTGATGCAGCGCCTCGTCGAGAAAGCCCCTGCCGGCAAGCTGCTGGACAGTTTCAAAATGGATTTCCTGAACAACCGTATGCCCCGTGTGCCCGGCCAGATGACACAGGTCGCCCGGCTTGAGACCCTGACGACGACGTCGCAGGTCGGTGCCCGCCCGCATTTGATCTTCGATGTCGTCCGTCACGTGGACGACGCAACCCAGATCAGCATCATCTGCCAGGGTGCCGAGGTCATGCTACCCGCCTTTACCGAGCCGTCTGTTCGCCATTGCCTGACAACACCCGAATTCGTGCTGGCCGACATGCCCGGCGAATTGGATGACGCGGGCAAGCTGGTATTGGTCAAGCGCCTTGTCCGCGAAGGCATGATGCAGGCGCTGTAAAGCTTGCTCTGCAAGCCGCCTCCGGCGCGCGCATTCGAAGACTGAAGATGGGCGAATTTGAATAAAACCCGACCTGACACGTCATGTCATGTCATTGATGCCGCAAGCGCGTCAGTTGTCGCGCGTTTCATCAGGGCGCGCGATCAGGCCATAGCGTTCGGCAACCCGCCAGACGTGCCCCGGCACCATGTTCTTGATCCGCGCAGGGTGACTGCGGCGCAGGTGAAGAATGGTTTCAATGGCCTTCATCTCAACCCGCGCGCGGGCAAACTCCAACCCGCGCGGCCCAATGCGCGGCTGCAGGAAACTGACGATCGGGCGCGCCCAATCGGGCATCCGTCGCAACGGCATGCCGCCCGCTGCGCGTTCCGTATTGGCCAAGAACCCCTTCACCGCCCCGTCCCGCTTGCCCTTGTCGGTCAGGGGCCGGCTTACCAACTGATCCGCGATATGCGCCAAGATCTCAGCGCCGCGATCATTGCGGACGATCAGCCACTGGTCGCCATCGCCCCCCATGTACCCCACCGTGATATCGGCAAGGCGGTTGGTATAGTCGACGCAGGTCTTGCACGTCATCGGAAAGAAGTCGGCGGGCAGTTTTGAAATGGGAAGGCTCAGGAACGGGATCACCCGCGTAGGCCGCCCATCGTCGAACCGCAACTCGACCTTGTAATCGGCCCGGAACTCCAAATAGCTGACCGTCTCTGGCCGCTCATCCAGCAGCGCCAGAAACGCGTGGAATCGCTCGGTCGTCGTGTTGTCCGAACATGGCGTTCCAATCACATATATCCGCTCGAACCCCAGCTTGGCCTCCAGTGCGCGCAGGGCATAAACCTGACAGGGGATTCCAATGAACGCGATGCGCTTGTGCCCTGCGGCGGCGGCGGGCTCGACCAAGGCCACGGTCGGGCCAAACCCCATGCGCATCCCACGCGCCTGTGCCATTTGATCGGGGTCGGTAATGATGACCGGCAGGGGCTTCCACCTGTCATCCGGGTCGGGGGCGACTGTCAGAACCGCATCAACCGCACCCGACCGTAACAAAGCGGCCGCCAGCGCGGTGGTAATCCCTGTCCATTGCGCACCATCCGCAGGCGGCGTCAGACGTGCCCGCATCATGGTCTGCGTGACGCCAAAAAACGCTTCTTCCCCCAGATCGGGGTTTGCGGTGCGTCCATGGGCGCTTTGTTCAATCGCCGGGTAATTGGGTTTGATGAACTGGCATGCGATGCCGCATGCGCGCCCGTCACCCATGCGGCTGACCCCGCAATCAGTGCACAGCCCCGGGCGCGCCGCGCCTGCGATCTTGGGCGCGATCAGTCCTGATGGGGGGGCGTCTTTCGGCATCCGCAGACTGTCCGCCGCAGCATGCAAAGTGTCAACATCCGCTTAGATCAACCAGCGCGCAGAAAGTGCCCCGGACGCCGCGTTCTGTGCGGAAACCGCGTATGTATGGGTTGTGCATCACTTCCATACGGATTGCACATCGTCGAAATTGGTCCGGGAATACGGGATCGACACGCAACGCCGCGCCGGACAGGGGGCGTGTTTACATGACCCGCCGCAGCCCTCCCACGGGGTTACCGCCCGGTCTCAATAACTGTTAACTCCACTATGAACTGTGCTGCCATCAGGTCGAAGCGCGCCACAGGCCTCCGGCCCGAAAACGATGCTGTTACCCGCCACGCCCCAAAATCCGTCTGTGCGCTGAATCATCATACCACACTGGGGTCGGTCTATATTAGCGTTGGCACCGCCCTGACCGTAGGAACCGACAAAATCCCCAAAAGGGGCCTCAACGCCACTCCCCAGACCATAGTTCACATCGACACACCGCATGCGCCTGACGTCAAAACCATCCATTTCAATGCTGCATACCAACAAGGGATCAAACTGCGTGAAGTTATAGATGTAGACATCCGTATAATACTGCGCCTGCACCTCCGAAGAAGATGCGAGCATGAATGCGAGCATGCTTAAGGTCAGCCATTTCTTGATCATTACCACATCTCCTTACCCACCAGCCCCAAGCGAGCGGCCTTCTGACATCAAGGTCAAACGATTGGGTTCACAGATCAAGCATTTTTCCCTGAGGGCCGCCACCGTTGCGGAAACGCCCAGAGCCGAGGTTTTTCAGAGCGACGGACTGAATTACTCCCCAATCCTTTGACTGTGTGCGGCGTGGTTTAAGCCACTCTCTGGCCTTGCCGGTCGGCTTCGATCAGGGTGAAGTTGCCCACCGCGCGCGGTTCGATCCGGCGCACGCGAACGTCCGCCCCGTCAACCACCAGATGCTAGGCCCGTCTTCACTCGCCCTGTCGGCCACAAACATGATGATCGGCTTGCACGTTGCGCTGCCAAACGTGTGTTCCGCGCATGTGTTTGCAGCCGGCCATTTGATTGGAGCACCTCAAAAGGGCGCAAAGACGTGCGGATTTTGTAAAGGTTTTGTAAGATATTTCCGCCGTTTCAACTGAATTCGGCGCGAAACCTGACGAGATTTTCCGCGGGCTTGGAAACACAGTCCTGTCAATAAGCCATATTTTTCAGGTGTTTTTGGTGACCCCGGCAGGATTCGAACCTGCAACCTGCCCCTTAGGAGGGGGCTGCTCTATCCAGTTGAGCCACGGGGCCACGTGCGATGTTTTCCGTCATTTCCCGCCGCACCGCAACCCGGGCCAATTGCTTGGACAACCCGTGACCAAGCCCCTATCAATGATGAAACGTTTGACTGACTTCGAGGCTTGGATTTGCGCGGACGCAACCCTTACGACGGCACACCCCAGATGACGCTTCGCGATGTGGCCAGTGCCGCTGGCGTTTCCGAAATGACAGTCAGCCGGGTTCTGCGGAACCGGGGCGATGTATCCGAGAATACCCGCAAGAAGGTGCACGAAGCCGCCCGCGCACTTGGCTATGTGCCCAACAAGATCGCAGGCGCGCTGGCGTCCAACCGGGTCAATCTGGTGGGTGTAGTCATCCCGTCGCTGTCCAACATGGTTTTCCCCGATGTCCTTGCAGGGATTGGGGAAATTCTGGATGGCACAGATCTGCAACCAGTGGTCGGCACCTCACGCTATGACCCGGAACGCGAAGAAACCGTGATCTACGAAATGCTGTCATGGCGCCCCTCGGGCCTGATCGTGGCAGGCCTTGAACACACCGAGGCCGCCTGCGCCATGATGGCCAATGCAGGTATCCCCGTGGTTGAGGTGATGGACGTGGACGGTGACCCCGTCGCTGCTGCCGTCGGCATCAGCCATGAGAAAGCGGGGCGCGACATGGCCGCCGAGATCGTGGCGCGCGGCTATCGGCGCATCGGATATCTGGGCTCCAGTTCGACCGCAGATCATCGCGCCCAGAAACGACTGCGCGGTTTTGAAGCCGGTCTGGCCGCTGCGGGCCTGACCCTTGCGGACAGTATCTTTTACGATGGCGTTTCAGGCTTCGGCACCGGGCGGGCCATGACACAGGCCCTTCTCGCCCGCACCCCGGATCTGGATTTCCTATATTACAATACTGATATGAACGCCGCTGGCGGCCTCCTCTACTGCCTCGAAAAGGGGATGCAAATTCCTGATCAGATCGGGATGGCGGGGTTCAATTCGTTCGAGGTGCTGGACGGGTTGCCACTGCGCATCGCCACCATGGACAGCCGTCGCCACGATATCGGCGCCAAGGCCGCCGAACTGATCGCCGCCAACGCGCTGTCGTCCGAGATCATCCAGTTGGATCCGCGCTTCCTGCCCGGCGACACGGTGCGCGCCCGCTAGCACTGTGGCAGGTTTACCGCCAAACCACCTTGGCTGGTTTCCTTGTACTTGGTCGACATATCCAGACCGGTCTGGCGCATCGCCTCGATGCAGTTATCCAGCGGCATGAAGTGTGTACCGTCCCCACGCAGGGATAGTGACGCCGCCGACACGGCCTTGATCGCACCAAGACCATTGCGTTCGATGCAGGGCACCTGCACCAACCCAGCCACCGGATCACAAGTCATTCCCAGATGGTGTTCCAGTGCGATTTCCGCCGCGTTTTCGACCTGTTCGTTGGTCCCGCCCAGCGCTGCACACAACCCCGCCGCCGCCATGGCTGCGGCTGATCCCACCTCGCCCTGACAGCCAACTTCGGCCCCCGAAATAGACGCGTTATGCTTGATCAGGCCGCCAATCGCGGCAGCCACCATCAGGAATGTTCGCCGCCCCTCTTCGGTCGCGCCGATGCAATGGTCGCGGTAGTAGCGCAGCACCGCAGGCACCACGCCCGCGGCGCCATTGGTCGGCGAAGTGACGACACGACCACCTGCCGCGTTCTCCTCGTTGACCGCCATCGCGTAGACCGACAGCCAGTCGTTCACGACATGGGGCTGCGCGATGTTGCGTCCTGCCTCGGACTCGAGTTGATCATGGATCGCCTTGGCGCGGCGTTTCACACGCAATCCACCCGGCAATTCGCCATCGATCCGCAGACCTCTGTCGATGCAGCTGTTCATCGCTTGCCAAATCGCGTCAACCTGTTCGGCAACCACTGTCTTGCCTTCGCGCGCCGTCTCGTTTGCCCACTTCATTTGCGCGATGGTCTTGCCACTCTCGCGGCCCATACGCAGCATTTCGGCTGCAGACCCAAAGGGATATGGGCAGCCTTCGGCCTTTTTCTCAGCGTGCAGCGCGGCGGCGCCGCCATGGGTCTGTGCAGCGTGTTCGCGGGCGGTCACCACGAATCCGCCGCCGATGGAATAATAGGTTTCTTCCAGATACAGGTTTCCCGCAGTGTCACGAGCCCGGAGGATCATACCGTTTGGATGGCCGTGCAAAATCTGGTCGTAGTCGAACACCAAATCGGTATCGGGCTGAAATTTCAAAGGCGGCAGGCCGTTGGGCGTTACAATGCCATTGGCGCGCACCTCTGCCTCCAATGCCGCTGCGCGATCGGGGTCAAGCGTTGCAGGAACGAACCCCGACAGCCCCAGGATCACGGCGCGATCCGTTGCATGGCCTTTGCCGGTAAACGCAAGCGATCCATGGAGCGAGCAAGACACCGCAGCAAGTTCGCCGGCGCCGGGCTCCTTCTCACGTCCATTCCGCAAGTCATCCAGAAATCGCGCGGCAGCGGTCATCGGGCCCATGGTGTGCGACGATGACGGGCCGATCCCGATCTTGAAGATGTCGAAAATGCTTAGAAACATAGATGCGCTCCGTTTGGGTCACCATAGAACGGAACGTCGTCTTGCCACACCCCGTTGCGACAGGCCGCTCTCTATCTCCGACCTCAATGAAAATCGCGCGACTTCGGCAGCATCCGAACGTCACGCGGGTGGTGCGGGCTGGGTTCACGTACGGGTTTCAGCACCTCGTCCGCGCGGGCAATGGGCGTAGGCACTACGTCATTCGCCAAGCGCCGCAACGCATCTGTCCGATCCTCCATGTGATGCACGACAATGTGGATGATGTCGGCATCGCGCTGCACACGCCCCTCCACCTTGATCAGGCGGGCACCCATGATGACGGGGCGGTATGCCTCCATCACCTTGGGCCAGACGACCATATTGGCCACGCCCACCTCATCCTCGGCCGTGATGAAACACACGCCCTTGGCACTGCCGGGCCTTTGACGCACCAGAACGATACCGGCGAACGTGATCCATTCGCCATTATGGGTGCGCTGCAGCGTTGCGGTCGAGATGTAACCCTGCCGCTGCAGGCTTTTGCGCAAAAAGGCCATGGGGTGCGCCTTGAGCGACAGGCGCAGCGTCTGATAATCAGCCACCACATGTTCACAGATGGGCATAGCGGGCAGGTTTACGCGCACCTCGGCCCCTTCGTCGCGGGTATTCGCGTTGGTAAACAGTGGTAGATCCGGCGCATCCTTCAGCGCGGCGGCATCCCAGAGTGCGGCACGCCGATCCAGCCCAAGGGATCGGAACGCATCAGCCGCAGCCAGACGGCGCAGGCTACCCGCATCAAGACGGGCGCGGGTTTTGATATCTTCCAGATCGACAAAGGGCAGTTCGCGCGCAGCAATCAGGCGGGTCATCGCGTCTTGCCGCAACCCATCGACTTGCCGCAATCCAAGACGAACGGCGTATTTGCCATGGCTGACGGGTTCCAGCGTATTGTCCCAATCGCTGAAATTCACGTCTGGCGCGCGCACCTCCACGCCATTCTCCCGGGCATCGCGCACGATCTGGGCGGGCGCATAAAACCCCATGGGCTGCGAGTTCAGCAAGGCGGCGCAGAACACATCTGGATGGTGACACTTCAGCCAGCTGGACACATAGACCAGATGCGCGAAACTGGCCGCGTGACTTTCGGGAAAGCCGTATTCGCCAAAACCCTCGATCTGGCTGAAGCAGCGGGCGGCGAACTCTGGGTCATAACCGCGCCTGACCATTCGATTGACCATCATCTCCTTATGATCGGTCACCATCCCGCGCGACCGAAACGTCGCCATGGCCTTGCGCAGGCTGTTCGCCTCTTTCGGGGAAAATTCAGCGGCCACCATGGAGATTTTCATCGCCTGTTCCTGAAAAATCGGCACGCCAAGGGTCCGCTTCAGGATACGTTCCAGCTCATCCGGGGGCCCGAACTCCGGTGACGGAGAGGGAAATTCCACCGTTTCCTTACCTGATCGCCTTCGCAGATAGGGGTGGACCATATCGCCCTGAATGGGGCCGGGCCGCACGATGGCGACCTGAATGACAAGGTCGTAAAACTCGCGCGGCTTCAGGCGGGGCAGCATGTTCATTTGTGCCCGGCTTTCCACTTGGAACACACCCAGGGATTCACCCCGGCACAGCATGTCATACACCGCAGGGTCTTCCTTGGGCACCTTGGCCAGACTGAGTCTCTTGCCGTAATGCGCCGCCAGCATATCGAATGATTTTCGAATGCACGTCAGCATTCCAAGCGCCAGAACATCCACCTTGAAGATGCCCAAAGCCTCGATATCGTCCTTGTCCCATTCGATGAAACTGCGGTCCGGCATGGCGGCATTGCCGATGGGCACGGTTTGCGTCAGGGGCTGTCGGGTCAGGACAAAGCCACCCACATGCTGACCCAGATGGCGGGGCATTCCGATCATCTGATCGGCCAGCTTGATGGCGCGGGCCAAATGCGGATCTGTCAGGTCCAGCCCCGCCTCGGCGGCTTCACGCGCCCCAATCTCGCGCCCCCAACTGCCCCAGATCGTGCGGGCAAGCGCGGCCGTGATATCCTCGCTCAACCCCATGACCTTGCCAACCTCGCGGATGGCCATGCGGGGGCGGTAATGAATAACGGTCGCGCACAGGCCCGCGCGCTGGCGGCCATAGCGGTTATAGATGTGCTGAATCACCTCTTCACGCCGCTCATGTTCAAAATCAACGTCAATGTCGGGCGGCTCCCGCCGTTCCTCGGAAATGAAGCGTTCGAACAGCAGGTCGTTCTGGTCCGGATCAACGGCAGTGATTTTCAGGCAATAACAGACGGCAGAATTGGCGGCAGACCCGCGCCCCTGGCATAAAATTCCGATGCTGCGGGCGTAATCTACGATGCCATGGATCGTCAGGAAATAGGGCGAGATCTCCAGCTTGGCGATCAGGGTCAGTTCCTTTTCCAAAGTCGCGCGAAGCTTGTCGGATATACCATCGGGGTAACGCTCTGTGGCGCCCGCCCATGTCAGTTCCGCCAGATAACCGTCGGCTGTCTTGCCCTTGGGCACGGTCTCCTCAGGGTACTCATATCGCAGTTCATCAAGGGAAAACTTGCAGCAATCGGCCACGTCTTTTGTGGCGCGGATGGCGTGGGGCCATTCGGCAAACAGGCGCATCATCTCGGACGGGGATTTCAGGTAGCGTTCCGCATTGGCATGCAGCAGATAGCCTGCCTTGGTGATCGTGGTTTTTTCCCGGATGCAGGTCATCACATCTTGCAGGGGCCGCCTGTCGGGGACGTGGTAATGCACGTCGTTGGTCGCCAGAATCGAAAGGCCGTTATCTCGTGCGATCCTATCCAGACGGTTGATCCGCGCCCGATCGTTACCGCGATAGAGATAACTGGCTGCGACATGGCGCAAGCTGGGCAATGCGCGGACCAGACGTGGCAGATTGGCTGCGAACCCGCGCAGGTCTTCACCGGGCAGAGCGATCAACTGGATATCCTTTGCCACCTGCCCCAGCATCGCCAATGTGATGTGGCAGGCCCCCTTTTCCTGCCATTCCCCATCTGCGCCTTGCATCTTGCCACGCGACAACAGCGCGCAAAGTTGCCCGTAAGCGGCGCGATCGCGGGGATAGGCCAGAAACGCCTCACCCGAACTTAGCTGCACCCGACACCCGATGAGGGGATGGATATGGGCCTTGGTCGCCTCCGTATGCAGGCGCACGATACCGGCCATGGTGTTCAGATCGGCAATGCCAAGCCGATCATAGCCCTGATCCCAAGCTCTTCTGACCAGATCAACCGCATCCGAGGCCCCGTACAGAAAGGAAAAGCAACTGGTCACCCCAAGCTCGATAAAATCGGCGGGCGCGTTGGGGGTGAAACTATCGCTATCCGTCAATGTGCGCTTGGGCGGTTGCGGGTCACGGTCAGGCATCAGGCAAACATCCCATGCAGGAACCACCGGGGGATACCGCCACGCCCATCATCATGCAGCCCTTCACGATAGAGCCAAAGGCGGCGACCGGTCTGATCCTCAACCTTGAAATAATCGCGCAGACGGGTGCCGGGTTTGTCTTGCCACCATTCAGGGGCAATGCGTTCTGGCCCCGCATAGCGCGCAACCTGCAAGGTTTGCCGCCGCCAGATAAACTGCGCCGGGGGGCCTTCTGGCACCGCATAGAGCACGCGGATTTCCTCCGGCGTTTCCAGCAAGCGCAGGGGGCGGTCCGGCGCGACAACAGGCACATCGGCATCCGTATGGGCCGTCAGCGCGCCAACCCATGCCTGTGCGCGTTCCGGCACATGGCTTTCGCGGCGCACCGGGCGGGTGACGGCCTTGATCCCAAACCGCGCAGTCAGACGGTCAACCAGATGCGCCAGCGCCATATCATCACCGGCCTTGCGGTCCAAACCGTATTGCGCGGCAGCCAATGGTTCCACGCCCAACGCCTCAAGCACGATCAGGTCAAAACCAAAGCCGGGATTGATCCGCTCCAGTTTGCCGTCAAACAGGCGTGCCAGATGGGTGGCATTGCGGCTTGGGCGTGATGTGGCCGCGCAAACCGTGCTGACCTCGCCATCGGTGCGATAAATCGTCAGGCGCAACTGTCGGCATCCCTGCTCCGTAGCCTTGAGTTGCGCGCAAAGGTCGGCACACAACTCTGGTACATGGGTCGTAGGGTCCTCAATAGGCTCGGACAGGCGGGTCAGCGCACGCAGTGGCGGCGTTTCCTCTATGCTGGCCAAGGGTTCAGCCAATTGGCCAAGCGCCTGATCCAACCGCAGCAGGGGGTTGGACTCCAGACTGGCGCGGGCAAAACGGCGGGTCAGGGACAGGCGTGGCACAGCGGCGATATCAGCCACCGTTTTCAATCCAAGGCGATGCAACAGCAGGGCGCTGTCTTCGGTCAATCGCAACGCCTTGACCGGCAAGGGGGCCAAGGCCGTGTCTACCCCATCCGCAGGGCAAAGCGCGCGCACCGGGCCAAACCGCGCCAGACCCCATGCCGCGCCCCATGTGGGGGCCAAGGCGATCTGCGTGGTCAGTCCCAGTTGGGAAAAGCGCTCTTCCATCGCCACCAGCAGCGCGACCTCTCCACCAAACAGGTGGTCTGATCCGGTGGTATCAAGGATCAAACCATCGGTACCATCAACCACGCTCCACGGGCACCATTGGCGCGCCCATAACATCAACTGATCCAAGGCCCGCATGTCGCCTGCGGGGTCGGCGTATTCCACCTGCAGGGTCGGGCAAAGCGCGCGCATATCAACGACCCGCGCGCCCTTATGGATGCCAAGCTGCCGGGCCGCGCGGTTACTGGCGTGGATCACCGGGCCGTGCTGCCCGTCGATTGCCAATACAATAGGCAGGTCATCCGGGGGCGCGTTCCCCGACCGCGCCATGTGACGCTGCCACCGCTCCATCGCCAGATACGGCAGAAAAATGGAGACGATCCGACGCCCGGTCATGGGATACGATCCATGTGCCGGGTTGCGCGCTGCGCGACCGAAACAATTCGACCCGCCAACGGGGATCGCCGGGGGCCTTGGCGTCGTAAACGTTGGGTGTTGATGGCAGGGACGCGACTCGCCACCGGTTGCGCGCCGCACTCAGATTCGCAGTGCCCCCCCGCCGGACCAACCAGCAGGGAATTGCATTGTGTTCGGACCGCAAAGCCAACCGTTTGGTTGCCGTAAAGCTGAGCGCGGGCGGTTCGCCCCATATCTCGCCGATAACCCCGCCAAGCGCAGAGCAACCCAACCCATCTTCCATCGCCTGCAACACATCTGTCGGCCGGTTCAACCGCACCCGCAGAATACCACCCGACAGGGACACAGCCGGCAAATAGGGCCCCCCCGCCTCGGCGACCGACAGATGGTCCTGCACCCACAATACCGGACGCGTCTGGTTTTGCAGGCTGGCCAGAACAAACCCAACCACGCCCGCGTCGGGCGCCGTGGCGGCAAACACATCGGCAAAAGTCCGGCTTCCACAGGCCAAGCGCGCCTGCTGGCAAGTGGGTGGTGCGGTATGAAGGGGGACAACGGAGGCCATGCACGTGGAATCAACCAAGTTTGTTCCCTATTTGTTCTATATATTTTCGCACGTGAGTCAAACAGAGCTAACGACTGTGTCGCAGCCATTATGCATTGTCAGCGAAGGGGGAAGAAATGGTGAGCCCGACAGGATTCGAACCTGTGACCAATTGATTAAAAATCAACTGCTCTACCAACTGAGCTACGGGCCCACTCAGGTCGCCTTCCTAAGAACGCGGGTCGAAGGCGTCAAGCGGAAATCAGGATGATCTGCAAAGCCACGTGGTCATGCCGTCGCGGCACTGTCGGCGATCTCTGGGCAACCGCGCCACAGGTTTGGTCGTGGACGGGCCTTGCGCCAAGTTCTCTCCGTAGCATTCCACGCACGTCGTTCCGGCAGGCTTTTCGCAAATCCGATCGTCTGCAATCACTTTCGCCACTGAACCTCCGCCGGGCAGACGCCTATCTGCCCGGTTTGGGGGATTTCCTAAGCAGCACTGTCACGCTATATCGCGTCCATGTCTGATACGGTTGCACATCCGGGCCTGCCCTTCATTAAAATGCACGGGCTTGGCAATGATTTCGTGGTTATAGATGCGCGGGTAACCCCCGTAGCCGTGACCGCGCGGCTGGCGCGTGCGCTGGCGGACCGCAACCGGGGCGTGGGATTTGACCAACTGGCCGTCATCACGCCAAGCGACAACGCCGATCTTCGACTGACTTTCTACAACGCCGATGGCACCTTGTCTGCCGCTTGTGGCAACGCGACACGCTGCATCGCGCGGATGGAAATGGACCTGACGGGCCGCCCGGACCTGACCCTGCAAACGGACCGTGGCATGCTGCATTCACGCGATATGGGCGGCGGCCTGACCGCTGTGAACATGGGGCATCCACAGTTGGACTGGCAGGACATTCCGCTTGCCCGGGCAACCGATACCCTGCACCTGCCCATTGATGGTGACCCGGTGGCCACCGGCATGGGGAATCCACACTGCAGTTTCTTCGTCGATGATGCCGAGGCCGTGGACCTTGCGGCTCTGGGTGCCAAGATCGAACATCACCCGCTATTCCCGGAACGCACCAACGTGCAGTTCGCCCACCTGATCGCCACCGATCATCTGCGGATGCGGGTTTGGGAACGGGGCACGGGCATCACGCTTGCATCGGGTTCATCCTCTTGCGCGGTGGCCGTGGCGGCGGCACGGCGCGGGCTGACGGGCCGCCATATCAGAATCACGCTTGATGGCGGCGATATCCAGATCGACTGGCGTGATGATGGTGTCTGGATGACCGGGCCAACGGCGCATGTCTTTTCCGGCGTTCTGACCCCCGAATTCCTAGCGGGGATATAAGATGGATCGCCGCGAACCCATCTTTCACACACTCGGCTGCCGCCTGAACGCCTATGAGACGGAGGCGATGAAAGATCTGTCGGCGGCTGCCGGGTTGGACAATGCCGTGGTCATCAACACCTGCGCCGTCACCGCCGAAGCCGTGCGCAAGGCACGGCAGGAAATTCGCAAGCTACGGCGTGAAAACCCGACCGCCACCTTGATTGTGACGGGCTGTGCGGCCCAGACCGAGCCTGAGACATTTGCCGCCATGCCCGAGGTAGACCGCGTTATCGGCAACACCGAAAAGATGCAGCCCACCACGTGGCGGGGACTTGCCGCGGATTTCGTCGGTGAGACGGAAAAGGTGCAGGTCGATGACATCATGTCGGTGACCGAGACCGCCGGGCATCTTATTGACGGGTTTGGCACACGTTCACGCGCCTATGTGCAGGTTCAAAACGGGTGTGACCATCGCTGCACGTTCTGCATCATCCCATTTGGGCGTGGCAATTCGCGGTCAGTGCCTGCCGGGGTTGTGGTCGATCAGATCAAGCGACTGGTTGATCGCGGCTATAACGAGGTGGTGCTGACCGGCGTCGACTTGACGTCGTGGGGGGCCGACTTGCCCGCTACGCCGCGCCTTGGCGATCTTGTGATGCGCATCCTGAAACTGGTGCCGGACCTGCCGCGCCTGCGGATCAGTTCCATCGACTCAATCGAGGTGGACGACAACCTGATGCAGGCAATAGCGACCGAACCGCGCCTGATGCCGCATCTGCATTTGTCCCTGCAACATGGCGACGACCTGATCCTCAAGCGGATGAAACGCCGCCATTTGCGCGACGATGCCATCCGTTTTGCGGAAGAGGCACGCGCACTCCGCCCCGACATGACGTTCGGAGCAGACATCATTGCCGGTTTCCCAACCGAAACCGAGGCTCATTTCCAAAACTCCCTGCGACTGGTGGCGGAGTGTGGCCTGACTTGGCTGCACGTCTTCCCCTACAGCCCGCGCCAAGGCACGCCTGCCGCGCGGATGCCGCAGGTGGATGGCGCGACGATCAAGGCCCGCGCCGCGCGCCTGCGGATGTCCGGCGATGCACAGGTGGCGCTGCATCTGGGACAACAGATGGGTCAGAAACATCACATCCTGATGGAAAACCCACGCATGGGCCGCACGGCCCAATTTACCGAGGTTTCTTTCGCCAATGACCAGCCAGAGGGCCAGATCGTGACGGCGACGATCATTGGTCACGACAAAAGACAACTTCACGCCTGACTGCAGCCTGCCTCAAGGAGGCTTCAATGCATCCAAACCCCGCGTTCCGGCAAGAACCCAACTTCACGAACCTGTTGCTGGCGCGCAAACGCGGGTTCGGCACGCTTTGCATCAATTCAGACCCTGCTCCGCTGCTGTCCCATATTCCGTTTGTCATCGATGACGCGGGAAAGTCCGCGGAACTTCACCTTGTAAGATCCAACCCGATCGCCCGAACGACCGACAAGCCGACGCCCGCTGTCATCAGCATCAGTGGTCCGGATGCCTATGTTTCCCCGGATTGGTATGGCGATCCGGCGCAGGTGCCGACATGGAACTATGTCGCCGTCCACCTGCGCGGCACCTTGCACCCGATGGATCAGGGTCTGATGCGCGAACACCTTGATCGTGTTTCCGCACATTTCGAAGCGATGTTGTTTCCCAAACGGCCTTGGACAACAGCAAAGATGCCAACCGACGTGCTGGATCGCTTGATGCGCACCATATTGCCCTTCCGCTTCGAGATTACCGAAATCGAAGGCACGTGGAAGCTTAACCAGAACAAGACCGATCAGGCGCGGGCGGGCGCTTCCCACGAGATACGCACATCGCCCGTCGGGCATGAAACCGCTGTGCTCGCGGCGTTGATGATGGGTGGCGTGCAGGAAATAGACAACCGATAGCCGCTCACCTAGATATACACCCATCACATGCTGCGGAGGTTCGACATGGCTATTCAGTTTGCGCCGGTGGCAGGGATTGCCCTGCGATACGGCGGCATGGCGCTTGCCACCTATGCTGCAACCCGAATGCTGCGCCAGGGCCGGCGCGATCCACGCGCCGAGCAGGTGCTTGATGATCTGCCAATGGGGCTACGCTTGCGGAATTCCGAAAATCAGGTCAATGCAAGTGGTCGATGGTCTTGGAGCTATCGATTTTTCCGGGGCGGGCCGGGCCTGAAACTGGATGCGGCGGCCCTCGCGCGCCTGCGTCTCACACGGATCTGAACCTGACATGACCATGCAAATCCTTGGCTCCCCCGCCTCACCGTTTGTTCGCAAGACGCTGGTCTTGCTGCACGAAGCCAACATAACCGACGTGGCATTCGAACGGGTGACTGCATCGCCGCTTGGCGGAGATGATACAATCAACACAGCGAACCCGTTGGGCAAGATCCCCGCACTTGTGCGCAATGGCGGCCCAACGCTGTATGATAGTCGCGTCATCACCCGGTTCCTCGACCATCGCGCGCAGGCAGGGTTTTATCCCGAAGCGCGCTTGTGGGATACGCTGACCCTTGAGGCAACCGCCGACGGCATCATGGAAGCCGCGGTTGGCTATATATACGAAATCCGTCATCGCCCCGAAGACATGTGGTTCAAGCCCTGGTTGGACGGTCAATGGACCAAGGTGACCCGGTCGCTTGACGCGCTCGAATCACGCTGGATGAGCCATTTGCACGGCCCGCTCGACATGGGTCAAATCGCGGTTGCCTGCGCCTTGGGGTATCTTGATTTCCGTCATGGCGACAAACCTTGGCGCGACGGGCGGGATTCCCTTGCGGCGTGGTATGGCAAATTTTCCGATCGCCCTTCGATGCAGGAAACGGATCCGGCAAAATCATGAAAATAGGTCCGGCACTGACGCCGTCCGCGCGGGAAACGTGTTTCGCCATCCGCAGGGCGGTGTTCATCGAAGAACAAGGTATCGCCGAGGCCGACGAATGGGATGATCTGGACGCATCCGCCACCCATTTCCTGTGCTGGGACAACGATGGCCCCGCGGCGACCGCGCGATTGATCGCCAAGGGCGATGTCGCAAAGATCGGGCGCGTGGCGGTTCTGGCCGAGCACCGGGGCAAGGGCTTGGGCCTCAAGCTGATGCGGGCAATGCTTCGCACCAGCAAGGATCAAGGCTTCAAGGCAGCACAGGTCGACTCACAGGTCTACGCCGTGCCGTTTTACGAGCGGATCGGCTTTGTCGTCGAAGGGCCAGAGTTCGACGACGCAGGCATTCCGCATCGCAAGATGACCCGTTCCCTTGTGGCGGCCTCAAGTCTGGTGTGAGGCAAAAAATCCGGCCATCTGGCGACGCGTTGGTGGCACAATCGCCGCCAGACATCTCCAAATGCAGAAAAATCTTCGCGCGGCTGCGACATTTCGGACCTGCTGCGCGCGTTTGTCCGCTAGACGCCTATACTCCTGTCCCATAAACAACAGCAAGTTGGGCGTCAGGGTAATCCTGTGGCCCTCAAAGGTTTTTCCTGACCTGAACAGCTCAGGTCAAAAGAGGGAGACGCGTTCGGTGTCACACGCAGAAGACAATTCCAGTACGCGCCGGGACTTCCTGTACTATGCAACAGGTGGTGTGGGTGCAGTGACCGTAGGGGCCGCCGTATGGCCACTGGTCAACCAAATGAACCCATCCGCCGATGTTCAGGCAGCCTCGCAATTGCGGGTCGACGTTTCGGGCGTCATGGAGGGAACGCAACTAACCGTGTTGTTCCTTGGCAAGCCTATCTTCGTGCGCCGCCGCACCGCAGATGAGATTGAAGCGGCCCGCGCCGTTGCAGTCGAGGATCTGGTGGATCCGATCGCGCGGAACCCCAATCTTGATGGTGATCAGCCCGCCACCGACATCAACCGCACACTTGCGGGTGCCGATGGCGAAAACACCGAAGAATGGTTGGTCATGCAGGGTGTCTGTACCCACCTTGGCTGTGTGCCGTTGGGCGACGGAGCCGGTGATTTTGGTGGCTGGTTCTGCCCCTGCCACGGCTCACACTATGATACCGCCGGCCGTATCCGCCGGGGGCCCGCTCCAGAAAACCTTCACATCCCAACTGCTGCGTTCGTGGACGAATCCACGATCCTGCTCGGTTAACGGAAGGAAACGACCATGTCCGGAATTCCCCACGACCATTATGAACCGAAATCAGGCGGCGAAAAGTGGCTGCACAGCCGTCTGCCCATCGTCGGGCTGATGTACGACACCTTGATGATCCCGACTCCCAAGAACCTTAACTGGATGTGGATTTGGGGCATCGTACTGGTGTTCTGCCTCATGATGCAGATCATCACCGGCATCGTGCTTGTGATGCACTATACACCGCACGTCGACATGGCCTTCGCCTCGATCGAGCATATCATGCGCAACGTGAACGGCGGTTGGGCGCTTCGCTATATCCACCAAAACGGCGCGTCACTGTTCTTCATCGCCGTCTACATGCACATCTTCCGCGGTCTGTACTACGGTTCCTACAAGGCTCCACGCGAAATCACGTGGATCATCGGCATCCTGATTTATGTGCTGATGATGGGCACCGCCTTCATGGGCTACGTTCTGCCTTGGGGTCAGATGTCTTTCTGGGGGGCCACGGTCATCACCGGCCTGTTCGGTGCGATCCCGTTCATCGGTGAAGGCATTCAGACGTGGCTTCTTGGCGGGCCGGCAGTGGATAACGCCACGCTGAACCGTTTCCTCAGCCTGCACTACCTGCTGCCATTTGTGATCCTCGGTCTTGTCATTGTGCACGTGTGGGCGTTCCACACGACCGGCAACAATAACCCGACCGGTGTTGAAGTGCGCCGCACGTCGAAGAAGGAAGCCGAGGCGGACACCCTGCCATTCTGGCCCTACTTCGTGATCAAGGACTTGTTCGCGCTGGCCGTGATCCTCGTGGTGTTCTTTGCCATCGTCGGTTTCATTCCCAACTTCATGGGCCACCCCGACAACTACATCGAGGCAAACCCGCTGGCGACGCCCGCGCACATTGTTCCGGAATGGTATTTCTTGCCGTTCTACGCAGTCTTGCGTGCCTTCGACGGTGACGTCTGGGTCGTGATTGCGGCAAGCTGGCTGACGGGCGGGATCGTGGATGCCAAGTTCTTTGGCGTCATCGCGATGTTCGGTGCGATCGTTGTCATGGCTCTTGTGCCTTGGCTTGATACGTCTTCGGTGCGCTCAGGGCGATACCGCCCGATGTTCAAGGTTTGGTTCTGGCTCTTCATCTTCAACTTCTTCGTGTTGATGTGGGTTGGCGCGCGTCCTGCGGAAGGGATTTACCCCTATATCTCCCTGATCGGGTCCGCCTACTGGTTCGCCTATTTCCTTGTGATCCTGCCGCTGCTTGGCGTCATCGAAAAGCCGCTGCCGCAACCGCAGACGATCGAGGAAGACTTCAACGACCACTACGGCAAAGACTCGGGTTCGTCCGGCGGCACTACCGCTGCGGCTCCGACACCGGCCGAGTGATAGAAAAGGACATGGCTCAAATGATCCGTAAACTTGCCATTACTTCGGCATTGGCCCTCACCGTGACGGGTGGGGTCGCCTTGGCCGCCGGCAGCGAACCCCACGTGACCAACTACAGCTTTTCGTTCGAAGGACCCTTCGGTGCCTTTGATCAGAACCAGCTCCAACGCGGTCTTCAAGTATACACCGAGGTTTGCGCGGCCTGTCATGGCCTGCGTTATGTCCCGATCCGGACGCTTGGCGATGAAGGCGGCCCCGGCCTGCCTGAAGATCAGGTTCGCGCCTACATCGAGCAGAACTTTATCGAAGTATACGATACAGACCTGCAAGATTGGCGTGCTGCCACGCCGAACGACAACTTCCCGATGTCGCAACTGGAAACAGCGCCTGACCTGAGCCTGATGACCAAGGCGCGGGCTGGCTTTTTCGGGCCATATGGTCTGGCGATCAACCCGCTGATCAACGGGGTCGGAGGGCCGGAATATGTCGCGTCGTTGTTGGCGGGCTATGAAGATCCGCCCGCATGCGCACCCGACGGCTTCGATGGCTACTACAATGCCGTCTTCGAAGCTGGCGGATACCCCGACAGCTGCCTTGATGATCACGGTCACCGCACTGTTGCGGGATCCTGGATCGGCATGGCGCCGCCCCTGTGGCCCGAAGGCGGTCAGCTCGTCTATCAAGATGGCGCACCTGACGATGTGGAAAGCGTTGCCTTGGATGTATCGGCATTTCTGACGTGGACCGCCGAGCCAAAGTTGATGGCCCGCAAGCAGATGGGCTTTACCGCGATCATCATGCTCTCGATCTTGGCTGTCTTGCTTTACCTGACGAACAAGCGGCTGTGGATGCCCATCAAGGCACGCAGCAAAGGCGTGCCGAGCAAGTAAGGCTCGCGCCCCAGACGAAATAAAAACGCGCCCTTCGGGGCGCGTTTTTGTTTGTCTAAAGCCAAGGGGCCAGAATTGCGGGGGGATCGTGCAAGAGCGTAGCCATATCGCCGCTCAGCGCCACAATACCATCGCTGAGCAAACATAACTGGTCACATAACTGCCTCGCATCGCGCATGTCATGGCTAACCATCAGCAGCGTCAGGCCCTTCTCCACACAAAGCGCGTTCAACAGCACCAACATCTCTTGCCGCAAGCCGGGATCAAGTGCGGCGAAAGGTTCATCCAATAGCAGCAAAGGCTTGTCCCGCAGCAAGATGCGCGCAATCGCGGCCCGGCTCTGCTGACCGCCAGACAGGTCGGCAGGCTTACGTTGGCCCATCCCCCCAAGCCCGACCTTTTCAAGGCTCTCCTCCACCTGCACACGTTGATCGGGGGCAAGTCGCAGATCGGGGCGAATACCCAACGCAACGTTTTGATAGATCGAAAGGTGTGGAAACAGGTTTCCATCTTGGAACAAGACACTGACCGGACGTTCTGCGATGGGCGTCTCGCGGACGTCCACCCCATTGATCAAGACCCGCCCCGCATCCGGCATCACGAACCCTGCAATGAGGTTCAGCAAGGTGCTTTTTCCGCTGCCCGAGGCACCCATTATCGCCAGCCGCCCACCAGCCGCGACATCAAGATCGATCTTGAGGACGAATTCGCCCTGCCGGACCATCACTTGATCAAGTTGCAGCATGCAAACGCCCCCCACGGTCAAACAGCCAGAAGATGCCAAGGCTCAGCAAGAGCAATAGCAGGGCGGCGCCTTGTGCGTCATCAGTTCGGTAGGCTCCCATCAGGCGATACATCTCCAACGGCAAGGTGCCTTGGGACGGTGCCGAAAATAATGCGATCACCCCCAGATCTCCCATCGACAGGGCGGCTGCCAAGCCCGCCCCAAACCCCAACGGGCGGCGCAATCGCGGCAAGATCGCGATACGGAACCGTGGCCAGCCCCGCATCCCCAAGGCGGTGGCCAGTCGGCCTTGGGTCAACTCGGCCTCAGTAATTGCAGGCACAAGCGCGCGCAGAAGAAATGGCAATGCCGCCAATGCATTTACCAACCCCGTTACGGGAATGGCCAGCAAAGTGGGATTTACGACTGGAAACAACAACAAGAACAAGCCAGTCCCAACAACCAAAGGCGATACGGCAATCGAAAGCGAGCCAACAAGTTCAAGGATGCTGCGCGCGCGGCCCCTCGCAATCAACGCCGCCAGGGGGAGCGCCATGGCGACCGCGACCACTGCCGTAGCGAACGACAAGACAACGGATCGCCCCGCCGCTTCCCAAGCCACGGCTGGAAGGGTCGGCAGCGCAGGAACACCGCGCAATCCAAGGGCGATCATTGGCATCATCAGGAACAACGCGGCCGACAGCACCGCAGCGCCATCAATGAACCTGTGCCGGTGTGCCTCCGGCCACATCACTGGCGCGCGATCCAACCCCGCACCAAGAACCTGCGGAACCGCCACGCCAAGAACGGCGACTGCCGCAAAGGCGCAGATCGCGACCTGAACCAAGCCCAGCAACGCAGCGCGCCCAAGATCGAAATCAAACCGAAACGCCTGATAGATGGCCAGTTCAACAGTTGTGGCGCGCGGCCCACCACCAAGGGTAAGCGCCACGGCAAAGCTGGTGCTGCAAATAAGGAAAATGACCAGAAAAACACCCGGCACCATCATCCGCAGCAAAGGCCATTCGAAATGCTGCCGCATGTTGGCATTCGAAAACCCAAGGGCCACGGCAAGGCGAAACCGCTCGGACGGGATGGACATCCATCCTTGAAGCAATAATCGAACAGCAAGCGGAAGGTTGAAGAACACATGCGCCAGAACAACACCATGCATGCCGTAGATTTCAAGTGGCGGCAGGCCCAGCAAACCGAGACCGGCGTTCACCCAGCCATTGCGGCCAAACACCGCCAACAGGCCCAGTATCGCCACGATGACTGGCAGCAAGAAGGGCGCACCCATCAAGGCAACCACGAGGCCCCGGCCGGCGAACCGTTGACGCGCAAGCGCGCGCGCCACGGGTATCGCCAATACAACGCTCAGAAACGCCGAAATGGCCGCCTGCGAAACCGTAAATCGGATAGCCGACCAATCTGCTGCCCCAAGGACCGAAGTCTCCTCAGCTCGCCACGCCACCGCCGCCAGCGGCGCTGTGATCGCCAGAAAGACAAGCGCGGCCATGACCGCGCCTGTCCACTGAAGCAGGGTTAGCGGCTGAGCGCGGATTGCCATGCGGCCAATGCCTCGTCACGCAATCTGGCTGCATCTTGCGGTGACAACAGCAGCGCGGTGTCTGGCTCAATCAGTGTCTCAAATCCCGAGGGAAGCATCTCGGCGGGCAATGCGGCCGGATACATCCAGTTGGTCGTCGGGATCACCTGCTGGAAGTCGGGCGTCAGCATGAAACGCAAGAAGTCTTGCGCCAAGTCAGGCTGATCCGAGCTGCCAAGGATGCCTGCAACCTCGACCTGCAGGTAGTGCCCCTCCGTGAACGGAGCTGCGGCCTTACTTGCATCTTCTTCAGCGATCAGGTGGTAGGCAGGTGACGTGGTATAGGAAAGAACCATATCGGCCTCGCCCTCAAGAAACAGGCCATACGCTTCGGACCAGCCGGGTGTCACGGTCACGATGTTGTCCGCAAGCCCTTCCCAGATGGCAGGTGCGCCCTGCCCATAGGCTGCCTCGATCCACATCAGCAGCCCCAAACCGGGTGTTGAACTGCGCGGATCCTGAATGATGATCCTCGCATCACTTTCGGCCAGTTCAACAAAACTACGGGGGACATTTTCCATATCCGCATTATGAACAAATGCGAAATAGCCCCAGTCAAAGGGAAGGAAGACCTCGTCATCCCAAGCAATCGGCAGCGTCAATCCCGGGGTCTCCAGACCATGTGGAACGAACAGTCCGGTATCGACGGCCGCAGCGGTCAGGTTCGTATCAAGCCCCAGAACAACGTCGGCATCCGAACGCTGTCCCTCCAATCGGATGCGCGCCAACAGGGCTGCGCCATCGCCTGCACCGACAAATTGCAGGTCGCATTCGCAGGTCTGTTCGAAAGCCGCCTCAATGGCCGGGCCGGGCCCCCAGTCAGATGTAAAACTGTCATAGGTATAGACGCTCAATACAGGCAAATCGGCAAAAGCCGCGCCAGCCATGAATGTCATACCCGCTGCAATGATGGATGTTTGGTTCATTTTCACTCCTCCATGCGACGGGCGAAGTGAAGCCGGGGGTCATGATCAGTCCCGAAACCTTCCCTCCGCCGGTCCTAACCGGTTCAGGTTCAACGGGTTTGCTGCACTGCATCTCAGACCGATTGGTCACCCCGAGGTGCCTTGATGATTACGGTGCCGAACCGCCCCCCGCAAGGAGATTCGAAACTGGTTCAACGTTAAACTACTTTTCAAAACGGCAATGGAGCTTGGCAATCCCGGGCCATCCGGCTAATCCGGCACGCAAACGAGAGGGGCTTCGCCATGTCGACCAACAGCTTTGGGCATCTGTTCCGCGTCACTACATGGGGCGAAAGCCATGGTCCTGCCCTTGGCGCGACCGTGGACGGGTGTCCGCCGGGCGTTCGGGTGGACGCGTCCGATATTCAGCATTGGCTTGATCTGCGCAAACCGGGACAGAACAAATACACCACTCAACGGCGCGAGGCTGACGAGGTCGAAATCCTGTCTGGCGTGTATGAAGGACTGTCCACCGGGACCCCCATCCAACTGATGATCCGCAATACGGATCAGCGGTCAAAAGACTATGGCGACATCGCCGAAAAATTCCGGCCGGGTCACGCGGATATTACCTATTGGCAGAAATATGGCATTCGCGACCCTCGTGGTGGCGGCAGATCCAGTGCACGGGAAACTGCGGCGCGGGTCGCCGCTGGGGGCATCGCGCGGTCGGCCTTGGCGCAACTTGTTCCCGGGCTGACGATTACCGGCTACATGGTGCAAATGGGCCCGCATGCGATTGAGCGGGCACGTTTTGATTGGGATCAGATCGCGGCCAACCCGTTCTGGACCCCCGACGCGCAGGCTGCGACGCAATGGGCTGATTATCTCGACGCCCTGCGAAAAGCTGGCGACAGCGTCGGCGCCGTTATCGAAGTCACCGCGCGCAATGCACCCGCAGGACTGGGCGCGCCGATCTATGGCAAACTGGATACAGACTTGGCCGCTGCGATGATGTCGATCAACGCGGTAAAAGGCGTTGAAATCGGCGACGGAATGGCCGCAGCAAGCCTGACCGGCAGTGCGAATGCAGACGAGATCATGATGGGGAACGATGGACCCCTCTATACCTCGAACCACGCCGGTGGAATTCTGGGAGGGATCTCGACCGGTCAGGACATCGTTGTGCGCTTTGCGGTCAAGCCGACATCGTCGATTCTCACGCCGCGAAAGACGATAACCAAGTCAGGCGAGCAGACCGAGATCATTACCAAAGGGCGACACGATCCCTGCGTGGGCATTCGTGCCGTGCCCGTAGGTGAAGCCATGATGGCCTGCGTTTTGCTGGATCATATCATGCTGCACCGCGGTCAGGTCGGAGGTGAAATCGGGCAAAATCGTGGCAAAATCGGCAACCCTGACTGAGAAACGGTCAGAATAATTCGTTTTCTAGACACAGTTGTCTTGCATTTGAATGTTGGGGGTCCCTTTTGAGGTTTGATTGAATCCGATGAACTTCATCACGTCAGAAGCAGGCGCAGTTACGGTCGATTGGACCGTCCTGACTGGTACGGTTGCCGTGCTTGGATTGGCGTCGACTCTCGTGGTCAGTGCCGGATTGGAGGCGCTGTCGTCCGACATCGCGCTCTCCCTCGACATGGAGATCATGAACGCCTTCGAGAGCATTCTCTATAATGAGGACTTCGCCGGTGCGTTCAACGGATGGGCAAATGGCGCCACTGACGACAGTGAGCCATGGTATGGCGCGATCCTGGGCCCGTTCGGCGGAACTGATGGTGAACAGACAGTACGCAACGTATTCGACATCCCCGGCAATGCTGAAGTCGCACGGGTTTCTTTTGACCTGCATGCAATCGATAGCTGGGACGGAGAAGACTTCATCGTCTTCATCGATGACGAACCTGTCACCTCATTGAGCTTTCGCTACAGCGTGGACGGGGTCGTTGATCAGTGGGTGTCGAGCAATCCGAACATCAGCATCTCAGTTGACCCCATCGCCCCGCGTGGAAATCAGGGTTACGATGCTGATTGGCCAGACCAAAGCTTCAGCGTTTCGATCGATGTACAAGATCCCAATCAGCAGATTTCAATCGGCTACGGATCAACGCTGAATCAGAGCGTTCAGGACGAGTCATGGGCCGTCGACAACGTCGAAGTCCGCGGCATTATGAGCGCACCTTAATCAAATTAGACGATATTCTATCAACAATGCTTGGCATTTCCGCTGGCCGTTGCCATTGGAAAAACAGTGCTTGAAAAGCACCGCAGACCCGCCTTTTTTTCGCCTCATTTGAGCCCAACGTAGGACAAATTGGGGAATTTGAGGATGTCTGATGCTAACGCGCCACCATAAGAATGGGTTTAAAATCGATTGGTCTCTGGTTGTTGTCGGTGTGATGACGGCAACGCTTTTTGCGGCTTCGATGATCAGATCCAGCGCGGCCGGGTTCGGCCCCGACAGTCACGAGAATTTAGGTGGGTTGTATACACTTCCACCTGACGTTCGGGTGATCGCTGTTCAAGACTTCAGTCTGAACACGACAGGGTGGTCTATTGCCCAAGCTGAAAACCTCGATCCGGGTTTTGGACCGATCCTTGGCCGCTTCACCGACGACGCCGTCAGCCGCGAATTTCGCCTGCCCGCCGAGGCAGAGACCGCAGAGATCTCCTTCGATCTGCATGCCATAGACGATTGGCAGCTTGAATCGGTGATCATTACGGTAAACGGCACTGAAGTGATGGAGCGGAGCTTCTCAACCCGCCCGGCGCTTGTCAGCCAGCAGGAAATCATCGTCCCCGATAGCGTGGGCATCACAGCAACACCCCGAACACGCGTCGCCGGTGCGCCTGTCGGCTTTGCGGCACTGGGGCCAGAAACCGATGACCAATCCGTAGAAATCACGATCGTGATCGACAATCCGGGCGACGCCCTGTTGCTGTCCATTACATCGACACTGGCCGGGCCGGTCTTTACCGCCAGTTGGGCGATCGACAACTTGCGCGTCATTGCCAAGATGCCGCCTCAAGACGAGACGTCCTAGGTCTTGGTGCGCGCCAGCTGGACGGCCAGAATGCCGATTGCAATAATCGTGACGCCCAAGACATCAATCAGCCCCAACTGCTCGCCCAGCAAGACGGCCGCAATGGCAACGCCGAAGAATGGATTGAGGAAATGGAAAGTGGCAGCGGGGGTCGCCCCGATCCGGTCAACAAGCCAGAACCATATCAACGTCGCGACAAGGCCCGGCATCACGGTTGTATAGGCGAATGCCAGCAATAGTGAGTTTGACCAGACGACGTTGAATGTTTCCGTCAGAACCGCAAAGGGCAGCAATGCAATGCTGCCCACGATCATCTGCAAACCAACGACCATCAGCAAGTTCCCACGGCCAGATGACGCCCCGCGCATGGCAAGGGTCGCCACCGTCAAGGCCACGGCGCCGATCAGGCAAAGCATAACCCCAAACGGGTCCGCGCCGCCGCCAAATCGTTGCGCCATGATCAGGGCGACCCCTCCGAAGCCCGCAGCAAGGCCCAATACACCAAGAATTGGCAGACGTTGGCGAAAGACGCCCCAATTTGCGAAAGCCACCAGCAAAGGCATGGTCGAGGCGAGGATGGCGGCAAGTGATGCCTCGACGGTCTGCATGGCGACAAAGTTCAAACCCAGATAGATCGCGTTCTGGCAGATGCCGAAGATCAGGACCGAAAGCCATTGGCCACGTGTCAGCCGAAAGGATTGACCCAAAAACAGGGCGATGCCGATGCCCATCAACCCTGAGATGGCAAATCGGAGCGACAGCGCCATCAGCGGCGGAGCCGCCTCAACGATGATGCGGGCCGAGGTAAAGGCGGACGACCAGATGAGGGCGAACACCAGCCCCGCCAGCAATGCACGAATGTCCAAGACCTGCCCCCTGACACGAAAAAGGGTCGCCCCTTGGGGCGACCCTTTCATGCTTCTAAACTGACGGCAATTAGCCGTTCACGCTGTCTTTCAGAGCCTTCGCAATGGTGACTTTCACCTGCTTGTCAGCCTCTTTCTTGATCTGCTCACCCGTTGCGGGGTTGCGAACCATCCGCTCCGGACGCTCACGGCAATATACTTTGCCGATGCCGGGCATGGTGACTGCGCCACCGTTGGCGACCTCTTTTGTCACCACTGCGGTGATTGCATCGAGAGCAGCACCAGCGGTTTTCTTGTCAGCGCCCATTTCGTCGGCAAGGGCGGCAACCAGTTGAGTCTTGGTCATGGGTTTCTGTGCCATGGGTATTTTTCTCCTTTACTGCCCGAACCCTAGGGCTCGTTGGCGCAACGCTAGCCGAATATAGCGGCGTCACACAACGGCTAGTGACACCCAAAATGCGAAAAACATCAGTCTGAGAGCGCTTTTTCGCCCTTAGAGGAAGGCTGTTTCCTCGAAACTGCGCAGTTTGCGGCTGTGAAGGCGCTCGAGTGGCATTTCACGGAGCTTCTCCATCGCGCGAATTCCGATAAGCAAATGCCGCGAAACCTGCGTTTTGTAGAACGCACTGGCCATACCCGGCAACTTGAGCTCTCCGTGCAGCGGCTTGTCGGAAACGCAAAGAAGGGTGCCGTAAGGCACGCGAAACCTGAATCCATTCGCCGCGATCGTCGCGCTTTCCATGTCCAATGCGATGGCACGCGACTGGCTGAGCCGTTGAACCGGACCGGATTGATCACGGAGTTCCCAATTGCGATTGTCGATGGTCGCAACCGTGCCAGTGCGCATGATCCGCTTGAGTTCGTAGCCTTCGACCTTGCTGACATCCTCGACCGCTTCCTCAAGCGCGATTTGCACCTCTGCCAATGCTGGGATCGGGACCCAGACGGGCAGATCGTCATCCAGCACGTGATCCTCGCGCAGATAGGCGTGGGCCAACACGTAATCACCCAGAGACTGGGAATTGCGCAGTCCCGCACAATGACCAACCATCAGCCAGACATGGGGCCGCAGAACAGCAATGTGGTCGGTCGCTGTCTTGGCGTTGGATGGTCCCACGCCGATATTCACCAAGGTAATCCCCGCGCCGCCGTTACGCGTCAGATGGTAGGTCGGCATCTGCGGCAGCTTTGCGGGGGTGTTCAATATCTGATCAGGGTCGGTGATCACATCATTGCCCGGTCCAACAAGCGACGTGTAGCCGCTTTCGGGGTCGGCCAGCGCCCCACGGGCGAAGGCCACGAATTCCTCCATATAGAACTGATAGTTCGTAAAGAGGACGTGATTTTGGAAATGTTCCGGGTCGGTCGCGGTATAATGCGACAGGCGCGCGAGGGAATAATCAACCCGCTGTGCCGTGAACGGCGCAAGCGAACCCGCGCCATCTTCATAGTGGAACCCAAAGCCGTTCACGATCTGATCGTTGGTGGTGTTCAGGTCAGGCACGTCAAAGACATCACGCAGCGGAAAGGTCAGCGCGCCGTCTTGCGGGACCTCTAGATCCGCATCGTTCAACACGGCGAAATGAACCGGAATGGGCGTAATGGATGCCCCGACCTGAACCGTCACACCGTGATTTTCTATAAGTAATCCAATCTGTTGGCGCAGATAGCTTTTGAACAGGTCAGGCCGCGTGATGGTCGTGACGTAGGTGCCCGGTTGCGCCACATGGCCATAAGACAGGCGGGTGTCGATCTTGGCATAGCTGGAGGTAGTGATCCGGATTTCGGGATAGAATGCGCGGAACCTTCTTCCCGGCGGCGCGCCGGCAATGACCTCTGTGAACTTGTCGCGCAGAAAGCTGGTGGCCTGATCGTACAGTTCGGTCAGATACGCGACTGCGGCATTGGCGTCGGAAAAACTTTGCACGCGGGGCGTGTCCGGCATTTCGACGGGCAGGTGTTTCATTTGGCCGCTCATGAACGGCCTCCGGGTCCAAGGTCGGACAACGGGGGCGCGGGGCGCGGTGCGAATATTTGAAATGCTGTCATGGCATAGTTTCCCACTGTCGCGGAGCGGCTTCAAGTCACGATTTTATGACAGCTATCAGAGGTTTATGGCGTGAGCGCGCATCGTTTCGTAAATCGGGAGCGCGGCATCGAGCAGCGGTTGATGCCGTGGCTGGACCTTGGGCAGGTCGCCTTCGGGCGGGGCGAACCCGGTGGAGCGGTGAACCGCGCCATACCAGTGCGGACCCCAAGCACCGTCAAAGCTTCTTGGACCGGAATTCCAGTGCAACATGTTGGACGTAAAAGGAATTCCAACCTCAACACAGAGCTTTTCAAGCATCTTTTCCGGGTTGGCGCGGATCGCCGTGCCATCCATAACAGGCCCCGGAAAGCGCTGCCAAATTGCGAATTGCTGTTCGAAACCAATGTCTTGTAGCGTCACCGCATCGCGCTTTGCGGCATAGCTGGCGATGACGCGGGCGGGGTGGCGGATCAGATGAGCGTTGACGCATCCATCGGCCCAATCCAGCGGAAAGTTCGGCAACATATGATGCGGCATGTGCTTCATATATAACAGTTTTTTGCCATCCGGAACCGGGCCGGCACAGGCCCGCGCAACGGCTGCGGGGTCGGTTTCGTGACCTGCGAGGATGGCATCCTGCATGGGGTGAACCATGCCCGTCGCGGCAAGATAGGGGGCATAGAATGGCTCGTCCCAGACCGCGCAATCACCACGCGCGGCGAAGGCATACATCATGGCAGTCGACAGGTTCCGGGGGCCCGACCACATGGCGATTTTCATGATGCACCAACCATGCACAAGTGATGCACACCCCATGCATACGCCGCGCAAGTCATGACCGGGCCACTAGATCCTTGTAGAGCGCACGGATGCGTTCGGTTACCGGCCCCATCTGGCCCGTGCCGATCACCCGTCCGTCGATCTCACCCACCGGCGTCTGCGCCCCGAAGGTGCCGGTCAAGAACGCCTCGTCGGCGGAATACGTATCGACGAGGGAATAGTTGCGTTCGGATACCGGGATGCCATCGGCGCGGCAAACGTCGATCACCTTTTGGCGGGTGATGCCGTTCATGCAGTAGTCACCGGTCGAGGTCCAAACCTGCCCCTTCTTTACGATGAAGAAATTGCAGGCGTTGGTCGTGTTCACGAAACCATGGATATCAAGCATCAGCGCCTCGTCCGCGCCGGCCTTTTCGGCGGCGATGCAGGCGAGGATGCAGTTGAGTTTCGAATGGCTGTTCAGCTTGGGGTCTTGTGTCATCGGCAGACCGCGCATGTGCGGCACCGTGGCCAGCCGGATCGGGCGCGGAATGGATGGGCGCGAATGTTCCATGATGATGACCATCGTCGGGCCGCTGACCGACAGGGCCGGATGCTGGAATGGTCGCATTTTGACGCCACGCGTCACCATCAGGCGGGCGTGGGCATCGGTGTGCATGTCATTGGCGGCGCGGGTTGCTTCTAGCGCGGCGATCACTCCGGCGCGGTCCAGCCCGATATCGAGGTCGATCGCCTTGGCTGCCTCGAACAGGCGATCCATGTGATCGTCCAGAAATGACCAGTTGCCGTCATAGAGGCGCAGCCCTTCCCAAACGCCATCGCCCAACATGAAGCCGCTGTCATAGACGCTGACCATCGCGTCGGGCCGCCGCTTTAGCGTGCCGTTCACCCAGATCAGGATGGTTTCGTTGCGGGCGTCATCCTCGGATTGATGCGTTGTAACCAATTGCGCCTCCTGTTCACTCGGGCGTGACCTCACACCCTTGTGGGTTGCAGTTCAATCGGTTTCCGCAACGGTGGAAGCAACGAAGGAGGAAGCCAATGCCCCGCGCGCCCATGAAAGACATGATCAAGCTGCTGACCTTGAGCGTGGCGATAGCCACCGCGTTGATCTTGCCATACGGCAAGGCGCATGCCCAAACCCTTGAGACTGCGGTTGTGGCGGGCGGGTGTTTCTGGTGCGTCGAGAGCGATTTCGAGCAGGTAGAGGGCGTCACGCAGGTTGTGTCCGGCTTTGCCGGCGGCACCGTGGCGAACCCCAGCTACCGCGAAGTAACGAGCGGCGGCACCGGGCATCTGGAGGTGGTCGAGATTACCTATGACCCGGCGGTCTTGTCTTATGAGCGGTTGCTGCACCTGTTCCTGCGGTCCGTCGATGTGACGGATGCGGGCGGGCAGTTCTGCGACCGGGGGGCCAGCTATACCACCGCCATCTTCGTTGAAGATGCGGCCCAGCGCATGGTTGCGGAGGCCGCGATTGCGACCGCGCAGGCGGAGTTGGGGCAAGAGGTGGTGACACCCATTCGCGAGGCCGCGCCGTTCTATCCCGCCGAGGCGTATCATCAGGATTACTATCGCAGCGACGACCTGATCATTACGCGGTTTGGTCCGCGCCGGAAATCGGTGGCTTACGAGCTTTACCGGACGGCGTGTGGCCGGGACGCGCGGCTGACGGAGCTATGGGGCGATGCCGCGCCCTTCGTGCATCACTAGAGGAACATCGCCACGTTGTTGCGCAGCACGATTTCCACCGCGTAGATGCCCAGAAACACGATCAGCGGCGCAAGGTCGAGACCACCCATCTGCGGCAGCGCCCGACGGATCGGGCCATAGACAGGTTCAAGAAGGCGGGTCAGCCCATCCCAGATCTGCCCGACAAGCGGCTGTCGATAGTTCAGCACGTTGAAGTTGATCAGCCAGCTCATGATGATGTGGGCGATAACGATGAATTTTGCCACGCTGATCAACAGCATCAGGATCTGGAACAGGGATGTCATGGGCAGGCCTTTTTCACTTGGGTCTATTCAGCCGCCCAGAGGTAAGCCGGTGAACGGCGCGGCGCAAGTCCGGGTGACGTCACGGCGTGGGTTGACGCGCGCGCCGCAAGGGTCTTTCTGCCGGTCATGTACCCATACCTGAGACACGCAATTGTCGCCGCATCCGACGGGCGCAAGCCCGCGTTCGGCACGTTCGACACGCATCATCTGGCCCTGACATGCTGGCCCGTCGATATCGACGGGTACATGGAGATGAACAATGGCCGCATCCTGACGCTTTACGATCTGGGCCGGACCGGAATTGCATATCGGACTGGTCTGATGCAGACCCTGATGAGCAATCGGTGGGGGCTGGTCGTCGCGGGATCGAGCATCCGGTACCGCAGCCGGGTCACCCTGTTTCAGCGGGTGGACCTGCGGACGCGTGTGTTGGGGTGGGACGACAGGTTCCTGTATATGGAGCAAGGCATGTGGCGCGGCGAAACGTGCTGCAACCACGGTCTGATCCGCGCGGCCATGACCGAAAAGGGGCGGATGATGTCCCCCGCGCGGGTGGCCGAGGCGATGGCGATCGACCCCACATCGCCCGAGCTGCCTGTCTGGGTGCGCAACTGGATCGACGCCGACATGACGCGGCCCTGGCCACCGCAGATCTAGGCGGACGATAACCCCGGCAATTCCATTGCCAATTCATGCGGCTGGCTTAAACATGCGCCCATGAAGCCACCAACCGATCCTGAGTTGATCCCCGCCAGCCCCTATCGCACCCCCCAAGCGCGCCGCCGCATCTGGGGATGGTGGGCCTTTGACTGGGCAAGCCAGCCCTACAACACCCTGCTGCTGACCTTCATCTTCGGCCCCTACATCAATGACCTGCTGGGCGACGGCAGTGCCGCGCAAACGGCATGGGGCTATGGCGTGGGGGGCGCGGGATTGTTGATTGCGCTGATGGCGCCCCTGTTGGGGGCGGTGGCGGACAAGGCAGGGCGCAGGATGCCCTTCATCGTCTTCTTCTCGGTGCTGTATTTCATCGGCGCTTGCGGGCTGTGGTGGGCGATACCGGGCGACTTCAACCTGATCGCGGTGCTGACGTTCTTTGCCATCGGGCTGATCGGGATGGAGTTCGCGACCATCTTCACCAACGCCATGCTGCCGACGCTGGGCCACCGGGACGATCTGGGGCGGATATCAGGCTCGGGCTGGGCGTTCGGATATCTTGGCGGGTTCGTGGCGCTGGTGGCGATGTTGCTGCTGTTCGCGGAAAACTCCGAAACCGGCCTGACCCTGATCGGAATTGACCCGGTGTTCGGCCTGAATGCGGAAATGCGGGAAGGCACGCGCGCCGTCGGGCCACTGACGGCGATCTGGTTCGCGGTCTTCATGATCCCGTTTTTCTTGTGGGTGCGGGACCCGCGCCCCGACGGGTCAATGCGCATTGGCGCGGCGATCCGGGGGGCGATACCGGCGCTGGGAAAAAGTCTGGCCACGCTGCCCGGCGACCGCAGCCTGTTCGCCTATCTCGTCTCCTCCATGTTCTACCGTGATGCGCTGAACGGGATGTACGTGTTCGGCGGCATCTACGCGGCGGGCGTTCTGGGCTGGTCAGTGGTGGATGTCGGCATCTTCGGCATTCTGGCGGTGCTGACCGGCGCGCTGTTCGCGTGGATCGGCGGCAAGGCCGACAGCAGACATGGCCCGAAACCGGTGATCGTGATCAACGTGGTGCTGCTGACGCTTGTGGCAATCGGCGTGGTCTTCGTCAGCCGCGAGAGCGTATTCGGCATGCCCGTCGAGACCGATAGCAGACTGCCCGATATCGCCTTCTACATGCTCGGCGCGCTGATCGGCGCGGGCGGAGGGTCACTGCAATCTTCCAGCCGGACAATGATGGTGCGCCAAGCCCGTCAGGACCGCATGACAGAAGCTTTCGGGCTTTACGCTTTGGCGGGCAAGGCCACGTCGTTTATCGCACCGCTGCTGATCGGGATCACGACGCAACTGACCGGGAGTCAGCAGCTTGGCGTTTCGCCCCTGATCGGGCTATTCTTGATCGGACTGGTCCTGCTGATCTGGGTTGATCCCGTGGGCCGTCACAACGACACGAAAGAGGCGTGACATGAAACACCGCTTTGCTGCATTCGCCCTGATGGCGCTGGCGGCCTGCACGCCCTCGGGCGGCACGGACCGTAGCAGCGCCAGCCTGCCGCCGCTGGATGTCACCCGCTCGGGACAAGAGGCGCGTTTGCTGTTCGGTGCCGAAGCCGTCGCCTCGGGCGGGCTGCCCGCAGTTTATGGCGGCTATGCACGCGGGTGCGTGTCAGGGGCGGAACAGCTGCCCGAAACCGGCCCGACATGGCAGGCCATGCGCCTGAGCAGGAACCGGAACTGGGCCCATCCCGACGCCATCGATTACGTTCAGGACCTGAGCCGCGAGGTCGCCCGCCTGACGAGTTGGAACGGAATATACGTGGGTGACATGAGCCAGCCGCGCGGTGGCCCGATGCTGACCGGACATGCCAGCCATCAATCCGGTCTGGACATGGACATCTGGATGCTGCCCGCCCGTGACCTGACCCTGTCGTCCGACGCGCGCGAAAATATCTCTTCGATTTCAATGCGGCGGGCCCAAGGGGCCTATGTCAACGACAGTTGGACGCCGGAACATCACGCGGTGCTGCGTGCCGCCGCCAGCGATCCGCGCGTCGCGCGGATTTTCGTCTTTCCGGGCGCCAAGGCGCAGATGTGCCGGGACGAGACCGGCGATCGCAGCTACCTGCGCAATATCCGCCCCTGGTATGGCCACCATTATCATTTCCACGTGCGCCTGAATTGCCCGGCCGGATCGTCGGACTGCGAACCGCAGGCCGCACCGCCCCCCGGCGACGGCTGCGATGAAGCCGAGGAATGGGTGGCCCGCATCCTCAGCCCGCCACCGCCCGCGCCACGGGACCCGAACGCCGCGCCACCGGCCCCGCCGCGCGGGCCGCTGACGTTGGGCGATCTGCCCCGGCAATGTGCCGCCATCCTGTCCAACGGGTGATCCGCGCCGCCTCTCTTGCCGCGGGCCTCGCGCTTTGCGCGGCTTCTGGCGCGATCGCACAGGACGCGGCCGTCTTGCTCAGCGATCATGTCTGGAAGGCGCCCGGTCTTCCGCTGGTTGGCGGCCTGTCGGCGCTGGAGGTCTATTCCGGTGGTGAGGGGATCTTGGCCCTGTCGGATCGGGCCACCTTGATCACCGCAACCCTGACGCGCGATCCCGATGGCGCGATCACCGGCACCACGGTCACTGGCATGGCCCCGTTGACGAACCCGACCGCAGGGCGGCCCGCCGATCCCGGCGGCTTCGATGCCGAGGGTTTGGCCCATGCGCCCGACGGCACCTTGTGGGTGTCGTTCGAAGGCGATCACCGCATCGCCGCCCACGCGCCGGATGGCCGGGAAATCCGCCGCCTGCCGCCACCGTCAGGCGCCGCCGACCTGCCCCGCAACGGCAGCTACGAGGCGTTGGCTGTGGACCGGCAGGGGCGGCTTTACACGATCCCCGAAAGGACGCGCGCGGGCCAGCCCGCCGCCCTCAGCCGCCTTGAACACGGCCAGTGGCAGACAATCGCGCTGGTCCCGGCACAGGGCGGATATCAACCCGTGGGGCTGGATTTCGACGACCGCGGGCGGCTGTTCATGCTGGAACGGCGGCTGGGCGCACTGGGCAGCTTTGGCAGCCGCATCATCCGGTTCCCCCTGACCTCGGGCCGGGTTGAAGGCGGCACCGTCGTGTTGGAAACGCCCGCGGGCGCACATGGCAATCTGGAAGGCATAAGCCTTTGGCGCGATGGTTCCGGACGGCTGATCGCCACCCTGATCGCAGACAACAACTTCGGCAGCCTGCTGCGCTCGGAAATCGTGGAATACTACTTGCCCGAATAAGGCGCCGCCCGGCCCTGAAACCCGCGCCATCCCATCTTTGCTTTGGAAATATGGCGGGGGGAGCCGCAGGCGGGGGGCTGGCCCCCCTTCCCCCTCGCGGGCCCGGTCAACGCCCCGGAATGCCGCCGCGCCGCCCGCTGAGCGCCCATGTATCAATGACCTCAAGCGCGTCTTCGGCGGTTTCCACGAAGCGGAACAGCTTCAGATCGTCATGCGCAATGGTCCCGGCATCAGCCAGCGCTTCCCAATTCACGATACGGCGCCAGAAGGCCTCACCGAATAGCAGGACGGGAACCTGCTCCATCCGTCCGGTCTGGATCAACGTCAGCGATTCAAACAGTTCGTCCAACGTTCCGAAACCGCCGGGGAACACCGCGATGGCCTTGGCGCGCAGCAAGAAATGCATCTTGCGGATACCGAAATAGTGGAAATTGAAGCACAGCTCCGGCGTAACGTAGGCGTTGGGCACCTGTTCATGGGGCAAAACGATGTTCAACCCAATGGAACAGCCACCGGCTTCGGAGGCGCCAAGGTTTCCGGCCTCCATCACGCCCGGCCCGCCTCCGGTCACGATCACGTTTTCGGTGCAGTCGGTCGCGACGCTGCGTTCGGTGATCAGGTAGGCGAACTTGCGGGCCTCTTCGTAGTAATGGCTCAACTCGCCCAGGGTCTTGGTCTTGGCGCTGTCGCGCAAGGCCGGGCTGGGTATGCGCGCGCCACCAAACAGGACAACGGTGGACTGGATCCCGCGTTCATCCAGCCCCATCTGCGGCTTCAGCAGTTCCAGTTGCAGACGCACGGGGCGCAGTTCATCGCGGTACAGGAAATCGGGGTCGGCAAACGCCAGCCGGTAGGCGGGGCTGCTGGCCTGCGCGGAGTCGGGTGCATGGCGGCTGCTTTCGACATCTTGGTTGGCATCGCGCAGGGGGTGGCGGCGTTGGTCGTCTTTCATGGGCACCTTTCAGGTCGCAAGCATCGGACCCGCCAACCCTATAGAAAGCCGCAATGGACCGCCATATCCCTCTGTGCCGTCCGGACCGCACGATGACGCTTCCATTGCCGAGCGCGTTGCACAGCCGCCCCTGCCCGGCTATAGCGCGCCAACCCTGTCAGGAGAAGCCGCATGTCCAACGCCCATCTGGAAACCGCCATCGAAGCCGCGTGGGATACACGCGATACCATCACGCCCGCCACCACGGGCGAAACGCGCGAGGCCATCGAAGAGACGCTGACCGCGCTGGATGGTGGCCATCTGCGCGTCGCTGAACGCGGGCCAGATGGCACGTGGCACGTGAACCAATGGGCCAAGAAGGCCGTGCTACTGGGTTTCCGTCTGAAGGACATGGAGATGCAGGGCGGGTCCGCGCAAGGCGGGTCGTGGTGGGATAAGGTTGACAGCAAGTGGAAGGACTGGGGCGACAACCAGTGGCGTGAAGCCGGATTCCGCGCGGTGCCTAACTGCGTGGTGCGGCGCAGCGCCTATATCGCGCCCGGTGTGGTGTTGATGCCATCCTTCGTAAACCTTGGGGCCTATGTGGATTCAGGCACCATGGTGGATACGTGGGCAACGGTGGGCAGCTGCGCGCAGATCGGCAAGAACGTTCACCTGTCCGGCGGCGTCGGCATCGGCGGCGTGCTGGAACCGATGCAGGCGGGACCGACCATCATCGAGGACAACTGTTTCATCGGCGCGCGGTCCGAGGTGGTCGAAGGCTGCATTGTCCGCGAGGGGTCGGTGTTGGGCATGGGCGTATTCATCGGCCAGTCCACCAAGATCGTCGACCGGGAAACCGGCGCGGTGATGTATGGCGAAGTGCCCGCCGGATCGGTCGTCGTGGCCGGGTCGATGCCATCGAAAAATGGCGTGAACCTGTATTGCGCCGTCATCGTGAAGCGCGTCGATGAAAGAACGCGGTCCAAGACATCGATCAACGAGCTGCTGCGGGACTAAACCGCGACAGGCAGGCCGGTGAGCAAGCTGCCCGCCATTGCCTTTGCCGCTTTGCACATACGCCGCCGCGCCCATCGGCGCGGCGAAAGCGACGGAAATCCGTGGCCCGACCGTGAAGGGATCAAGACCCCCGAACGGAGAGCCATGATGTTGCGTTTCACAAGCCTGATTGCGGCAGTCGCCCTGACGCCGATGATTGCGACCGCCCATGAGAATGACGTTTCCGTCACACGACAGGACGACATGATCTGCATCGCCTCCAATGGTGCGCCAAACCACGACATGGGGCTGTTTCCGAACCGGGCCAATCCCAACGCCTTTGCATTGCAGACGCTGACATTCTGCTTTCCGGACACCCCGCAAATGGCGGGGGCGGTGACGTCAGAGTTGATGACCGTGGGCGTCACGCTGAGCGGTCTGCCGATCCGGCCCTACACGGCGGGCTACTTTGATGCGAACGGGCGCGGCGGCATCGGGCGCGACCCTGCAAGCGGCTGGCGGCAGCAGGCCATGCATGATCCGCGCGCGCTGGGCATGGATGACCAGAACGCCCATGTCGATCAATCGGGGCTTTACCACTATCACGGGGTGTCCCCGGACTATCTTGCGAGCGTTTCCGACACGTTGATCGGCTATGCGCCTGACGGATTTGAAATCCATTATGCGCCGGAACAACAGACATCGTCATGGCGGCTTCGCGATGGTGATCGCGCCACAGCGCCCTTTGGTCCGCATGACGGCAGGTTCGAGGAGGATTTCGAATTCGTCGCAGGCAGCGGCACCCTTGACGCCTGCAATGGCACCACCGGCGATGGCACCTATCTTTATTACGCGACGGATGGCTATCCGTACTTTCCCCGCTGCTTCGTGGGGGTTGTGAACACCGATTTCATGCGCCGCAATTAAGGTATCGGCGAGATGCACAGACACTTGATGATGGTTCCAGTGATCATGTTGGCGGGATTTCTGGGTCTGGCCGCTGTCTTTCTGGATGCGACCGGGCATGTGCCACCAGACCCGCAGGCGGCCCGGACCCCGACCACAGTCAGGCATTGACCCACCCGGGGAACAATCTATCCTCGGGCTTGTCACGGACGACAGTAAAACGATCGGGCCGGGCACCCAATGCATGAGGCAAGAATGACCTATTCGATTCGTTTTCAGGCGATCCTGCTGGCTGTGATGTTGGCAGGTCCCGCGATGGCGCAGGATGGCCGCACCGGGTTCAGTTTCGGCGGTTTGGCAGCGGTCAGCAGCAACCCCTATATCGGCGACGATGGCGATGTCACGTTCGTGCCTATGATCCGGTATCAGGGTGATGGATTTTCGGTCGGGACCGATGGCGTTGCGGTCACGGTCTACGACAACGGCAATAGCCAGCTTGAGGCGATATTGACCCCGCGCTTTTCGGCGCTGGACGGGGCGGATGCGCCTGAACTGGCAGGGATCGACCGCGACCTGACGGTGGACGCCGGGCTGCGCTATACGCTGGCGCTGGGCGATCGATCTGATCTGCGGGCGACCTTGCTGCAGGAGGTGACCGGCGAACATGACGGTCAGGAACTGGACGTGCGGATCACGCAGAGCGTCGATACCGGGCGCGTGCCCCTGTCGCTTCATGCCGGAGCCACGTGGCGCAGCGATGATCTGTCGGCCTACATGTTCGGTGTCCGCCCCAATGAGGCGACGCCGGGCCGCAGCGCCTATGCACCCGGCGCGACCCTGAGCCCCTACATCGGAGCGACGGCCACGATGCCGCTGGGTGATAGCCTTGCGCTTTTTGGCACGGTTCAGGCGGAATATTTTGGCAGCGCGATCACAAACAGCCCCATTGTGGCCGACCGCAGCGCGGTATCGGCCGCCGTGGGGCTGCAATTCGCGTTTTAAGTTGCGATCAGGTTTTCATCGCGCAGGTGTTGATGCCAAACAGCCGATAAAGCGGGCAAAATCCGACCAGCCCCGTGATCAGCGGCACAAGGCCAACCCATCCCCATGGCGTCTGCGGCCCGATGTATACCAGTGACAGCAGGGCCAAACCGGCCAGAACGCGCAGGACGCGATCAAGATTTCCTTCATTACGGGTCATGACAGAAGCTCCGTTCAAAATGATTGTCAGTAACAGCTATCACGATCGCCAAGTGATTCCCTTGACCTATGTCATATCTGATTGCTTGACGCGGGGCGCGCCAACGCGCATCCCGGCAACATGAGCGAAGACAAGAAACCAAAGCGCCCGCAACAGGTGTTCACCCTGCTGATCGAGGTGGGCCGCAAGGACGGCGACGGCCTGCCCAAGGGGGCAACGGGGGCTGCATTGCTGTGCTATGCGACAGGCGTGGACGAGGCCGAGGCCGTCCGCGAAACCGTTGCCATCCTGAAGCAGGCGGATCTGAACCCGCTGGACGTGACCGGATACGGCACCCCCGAAGAGCGCATCGCCCAAGGCCACGAGATCGACGAGGACGAGCGGGCCTTGATGGACCGCGCCGCGGCAGAGAACTCTGTCGTGGTGGCGCAGATGACACCCTTTTTCGGAGAGGACCGGGAATGACCGACGAAAACGCCGCCCATAAGGCCAAGATGCAGGCGGTGAAGGCCGAACGGACCGAGATGATGAAGGAAAAGACCGTTCGCAAGAAGGGTCTGGTGATCGTGCATACCGGCAATGGGAAGGGCAAAAGCTCGTCTGCGTTCGGGATGGTGATGCGCTGCATCGCCCACGGGATGCCCTGTGGTGTGGTGCAGTTCATCAAGGGGAACTGGACCACCGGAGAAAAGAAGCTGCTGCGAGAGAAATTTGCCGCCGAGTGCGCCTTCGTGGTGTCGGGCGAGGGGTTCACGTGGGACACTCAGGACCGGGAACGCGACATCGCCGCCGCGCGCAACGGATGGGAGCACGCCAAGCAGATGATCCGCGACCCGGAGATGCGTCTGGTCGTGCTGGACGAAATCAACATCGCGTTGCGATACGATTACCTGCCGATTGACGAGGTCGTGGCATTCCTGCGCGATGAAAAGCCCGAAATGACCCATGTGGTCCTGACCGGGCGGGATGCGAAGCCCGCGCTGATCGAGATTGCCGATCTTGTGACCGAAATGACCGAGGTGAAGCACCCCTTCGCCAGCCAAGGTGTCGTGGCGCAGCGGGGCGTGGAGTACTGATTTGCGCGCACTGATGATCCAGGGAACCGGATCGAACGTGGGAAAGTCGATGCTGGTCGCCGGCCTGTGCCGGGTGGCGGCGCGGCGCGGCATCAAGGTGGCGCCGTTCAAGCCTCAGAACATGTCGAACAACGCCGCCGTCACGGCGGATGGTGGCGAGATTGGCCGCGCGCAGGCGATGCAGGCGCTGGCCTGCGGGATTGCGCCGCTGGCCGATATGAACCCTGTCTTGCTGAAGCCGGAATCCGATACGGGCGTGCAGGTCGTGGTGCAGGGCAAGCGCCTGACGCGGGCGGAAGCGGCGGATTACGGCACCCTGAAGCCCCGCCTGATGGGGGCGGTGCAGGAAAGCTTTGCGCGGCTGAAAGCCAGCCATGATCTGGTTATCGTCGAGGGTGCGGGCAGCCCGGCCGAGGTGAACCTGCGCAAGGGCGACATTGCCAACATGGGGTTTGCCGTTGCCGCCAATGTGCCCGTGGTGCTGGCGGGCGATATCGACCGGGGCGGCGTGATCGCGCAGATCATCGGCACGCAGGCCGTGCTGGACGCCGTCGACAAGGCGATGATCGCGGGGTTCATGGTGAACAAGTTCCGCGGCGACCCGCGGTTGTTCGACGATGGCTATGATTACATCGCCGAGCGCACGGGGTGGCCGGGGTTCGGCGTGCTGCCGTGGTTTCACGATGCGTGGAAGTTGCCCGCAGAGGACGCGATCGACCTGACCCGCGCGCCCGTGCGCGACGGGTTTCACGTTGTCTGTCTGGCGCTGTCGCGGATCGCCAATTTCGACGATCTGGACCCGTTGGCGCAGGAACCGGGCATCAGGCTGACGATGTTGGGGCCGGGGCGCGCCCTGCCCGGCGATGCCGATCTGGTCGTGATCCCCGGCAGCAAATCAACGCGGGGCGATCTGGCGTTTCTGCGCGCGCAGGGCTGGGATGTCGATCTGGCCGCGCATGTGCGGCGGGGTGGTCATGTGCTGGGCCTGTGCGGGGGATACCAGATGCTGGGCCAGATGGTCGGGGACCCCGACGGCGTGGACGGTGCGGCGGGCACGACGCCGGGGCTGGGTCTGCTGGATGTCACAACAACCATGTCGACGGCCAAGACGCTGGCGGTGACGCGGGCGACCCACGCGGCGACAAATACATCCATCACCGGCTACGAGATCCACATGGGAACCACGCAAGGACCCGACACCGCCCGCCCCTTTGCCTATGTCGCTGGCGCGGCCGAGGGCGCCACCTCGGCCAATGGGCGCATCGTGGGCACGTATCTGCATGGCCTGTTCAGCGATGACGGGTTTCGCGCGGCCTATCTGAGCGCGTTGGGCGCTGTTCCGGCGGGACAGAGCCATGCGCAGGCGGTGGACGACACGCTGAACGCACTGGCCGACCACATGATCGCGCATCTTGATATCGACAGCATGTTCGCGGCCGCACGGTAGCGCGGTCTTTTCTTGTCAGGCGGCGCGGCGGGCACCGGGCAACAACGCCAACAAGGCCTGAGCCGCCGGACGGTCCAGCACAGGATTGCGCGGGATCGAATCGCCAAGACCGAGGCGGGCGGCCCCTTGGGCACCGTCAGCAGCCAAAAGGTCGGAGAGCAGGACGGTTTCAACCCGGCAGCGCCCGACCGACACACAATCATGATCGTCCAGCATCAGATGGTGGAAAACAATAACCGGGCGGCTGTGATCGCGCTTGATCGAGACGTTGTTGACCATGTCGCAGGCGCGGATCAGAACCGCATCGGTTCCGAATTGGTATTCGACGGCGGCGCCGCTTACCAACATCCGCGTGCTGGGCGTGACGCGCAGATCATCGTTCAAACCGAAATAGGGCGCGCGGATCAAAACCGGCGCCGTCTGGCCGATGGCCACGACCTCGCGCGTGTCGTTCCAACGCAGTTTGCACACTGCGGCACCGCCCGTCAGCACGTCATCGCCGGGCCGAAGGCTTTCAACAGGACGGGGACCATCCGGAGTATCGACAAGCGTTCCTGCGGCGACACCCGGCAAATCGGTGGATGGCAGACCATGCGTGGAAATGGCCACGCCCCGAAACAGGTCGAGGAAGCCACGATCCGCAGGCAGCAATTCCGCAGCCGCGGTCAGCGTGGCCAGACCGGTGCGGCACATGAATCGGTCACCGCGATCCAGATTATACAGATCGACGACACCGCTGCGCCCCAAGGCACAGGTCGTGTAGCGCAGGCGTATCGCTTCGCCCTCGGCCACGAAGGCAGGGGCGGAAACAAGATCAAGTTCGCCATGAATGATTCGCACGGCCCCATCGGGCAGCAGATAGACCGCAAGGCCGGTTTCGGAGCCCGACTGACCCTGCCACAACCGAAGCGGTTTGCGGGCCAGCCGGGTGACCGTACCTTCCAGTAGCACGCCAGCCTGCGGGACGGCACCCTGATCCAACGCCCGGCGTTCCAACGCGATGTCGGTCTTTCGCCCGGATTGATCCCAGATTGCAGCCCATACCATTTAATGAGTCCCCGCCTACGATGCAGCTCTGGCGTACTGCGTTAACTTTTGCTTAATCATTGTGTGCGAACTGGCCCCGAAATGTGACGGTTTCATGAATTACGCCACCCGCAGCGTGCGGGCCTCGTAGGATTTGAGCATCGGGCGCGCGGCGGTGCCGTAGCCAAGGTGGGTGTCGGGATCGATCTCGGGGAAGAGCGCCAGCAATTCTTCGCGGGCCGGGTCTTCGAAGTGGCCCAGTGTCATGGGACCGGGCAGGAAGCTTTCGGTCAGCAGACCCTCGGACCAGATGACCTGATGGGCGTCAAACAGGATGTGGAAGTATTCCACCATGCCGCCCGGAACGATGCGCACGGAACAGTCGTTGACCAGATCCCTGGCGGCGACCAGAACCTCTTCTTCGCCGAACATCATTTCGGCCGTCCAATGTGTGATCAGGACACGATGCTGTGGCGACAGGGACAGCCGGCGATGGTGGCCAAATGTGCCCGCCTCGATCACCACGGGGGCGAATTTTCCCTGCGCCGGCACGCTGCGCGACCCGATCCAGCGGATCGGTTGCGGCCCGCAGTCGCGGGTATTCACCAACATTCCGGGGTGTAGGTCTTCAACCCGGACATCCCCATCAGGGGTCGTGATGAACGTGCCGCGCACAAAACACGGGATCGCTTCGACCACCACGAAAGCGGTGTCTGAAATGCCCGCCTGATTTTCAGCCGTATAGCTGAACGTGACCTGTTCAGCCGCAGTCAGGCCGGTCTGGCTGGCGGGCGGAACAATCTGAAGATCGCCGTTGGCCAGCAGCGTGATCTGGTGCCCTGACGACAGCGCGACCATCTGGCCAGCCGACACCGCCTGCCCGTTGATATGCGTGACGACAGAGACACCGCCGACGCCATCGTTGGCCAGAACGTCGATGATCTGGGTCTGGCCTTCGAAGGCGCTGGTGAAATCGTCATTGGCCAGAAAGTCGCCCTGCACACTGTTGCCAGCGATCAGGATGGCACTGTCATAGCTGCTGTCGGCGACATCGGCGATGGCGATGCGCAGGGTGTTTTCCTGCCCGATGTTGACCGGAATCAGAACGCTGAGCGTGACGGTGAAACCGTCCATTTCGGTATTGTAGTCGTCACCGGTGTTGTCGACGAACAGGCTTTCGTTGCTGGACTGGTTGACGGTGTTGATCTGCGTGACGTTCAAAATGGGCGACATCACAAGCTGCCCGTTGATCCAGATGCCGACGGCATCGTTGAATATGCTGTTGACGTATTCGGGGTATTCCTCGGAAGCGAATGTGAACTGCATCGACAGGAATTCGGTGTCCGCGATGAAATCCACTTCGAGGATCGCGGCGTCGAACGTGTTGTTGCCCGCAATTGCATTCAACAGCGGGTCATTGTTGACACCATTGGTATTCGTGCTGGTCGAGGGGGAGGTGTTGGGGTCGCCCGAGCCATTGGTGAAGTTTTGCACCCGACCGGTGCTGAGGATGACGCCGCTATCGGAGGGGGTGACGGCATTCGCCGTGGTGTCGCCGCCGGAATAGGTGCCAGAGGAGTTGCGATCGCCAAAATACCGGGCGGCGGTAATGACGGTGCCATCCGAGAATATCTCCTCGGCCATCTGCTCCGCACTGGCGTTCCGATTGATCGAAAGCTCTTGCGTCTGTTCCGCCATACCCGCCTACCTCAAGACGCCGGGCAGTTTGCGGGACATGTCACATTGCGATGCACGACCGCCCAATGAGGCCGCACATAAACCTGTCTACATTGTCCTGACGGTCTTTGCCGTCTGCCTGCCTCGGCTTATCATATTATTTTCATTCGTTTTTACGCATGTTTTCGTGATCTGTTAAGCCTGCTGAAAACGGGGTGGTGGCATTGTGTCTTCTGCGCCACGTCAGTAACCATATGCCGAACTGCCTTTTCCGGAGCCTGTGACATGACCATCGACCCCGTTGCCCTGACTGCGGCGTTAGTGAAATGCCCATCTGTCACGCCCGAAGAAGGTGGCGCGCTGGTGCTGTTGGAGGACACGCTGCGCGCGGCGGGGTTTTTGTGTTTCAGGGTGGACCGGGGACAAACGCCGAACCTTTTTGCCCGCTGGGGCACCAAGGGGCATGCGCGGAGTTTCGGGTTCAATGGCCATACGGACGTGGTGCCGGTGGGCGATGCGGCCGCTTGGACACACGGGCCGTTTTCCGCAACGCAGAAAGATGGTTGGCTGTACGGACGCGGCGCGACAGACATGAAATCAGGCGTGGCCGCCTTTGTCGCGGCGGCGATCGATTTCGTGACCGACACGCCTCCCGATGGGGCCGTTATCCTTGCGATTACGGGAGATGAGGAAGGCCCGGGCGATGACGGGACCATCGCCTTGCTGGACTGGATGCAGGCCAACGACGAGGCGATGGACGTCTGCATCGTGGGCGAGCCCACCTGCCCCGACACGATCGGCGACATGATCAAGATCGGGCGCCGCGGGTCGATGACGGCGCAGTTCGAGGTGATCGGCAAACAAGGCCATTCCGCGTATCTGCACAAGGCGTTGAACCCGATGCCCGCCGTCGCGATGTTGGCGCATCGGTTGTCGTCGCATGTTCTGGACACGGGAACGGACCATTTCGATCCCTCGACCATCAGTGTGACGACGATCGACACCGGCAATGTGGCGTCCAACGTGATCCCGGCGCGGACACGGATGACCGTGAACCTGCGCTTCAACGACCTTCACACGGGAGCCGGGTTGACCGACTGGTTGCGCGCCGAGGCTGACAAGGTTGCCGCCGAGACCGGCACCACCATCAACATGGCATCACGGGTGTCAGGCGAGGCGTTCTTGACGCCCCCCGGAGCCCTGTCGGCGCTGGTGACGCGCGCGATCCAACAGGAGACGAACCAGAGCCCTGCCCTGTCCACGACCGGCGGCACATCGGACGCGCGGTTCATGCGGCAGCATTGCCCGGTGGTGGAGTTCGGGTTGGTGGGGCACCGGATGCACGAGGTGGATGAGCGGGTCTGGATTCAGGACATCCACGACCTGAAGCGCATCTATGGGCGGGTGTTGCGCGAATATTTCGCGGGCTGAGAAAGAGATTCAATGCCTCCGGCGGGGATATTTCAGACCAGAAGAAGCGCAATTTTCATCAAATGCGTGCCAAATTGATTGGGTCGCAATTCCCCGATGACGCGCCGATTGCCCCATGATAGGCGGGAGGCATGGCGCAGCTTCCTTCAAAAGATCAAATCCTCGCATGGATCGCGGATAACCCCACGGCAACGGCCAAGCGCGATATCGCGCGCGCCTTTGGCATCAAGGGGGCGGCGCGGATCGACCTCAAGCGTGTGCTGAAGGAGCTGGAGGCCGAGGGGCATCTGGAGAAACGCGGCAAGACCTATCGCGACCCTGACAGGTTGCCGCCCGTTTCGGTGTTGCAGGTGCTGGCCCCCGACGATCAGGGAGATCTTTTCGCCAAGCCGTTGGAATGGCAGGGCGAGGGGCCCGCGCCGCGCATCTTGTACGCGGGCCGTGCCACCGACCCAGCGATCGGCGAAGGCGACCGTATTCTGGCGCGGCTGCAGGAGGTGCGTGGCGAGGACCATCATTATATCGCGCGGCTGATCCGGCGGATCGGGACCAACCCGCGCAAGGTTCTGGGGGTCTTTCGCAAGGGTGCGGAGGGTGGCCGGATCATTCCCATCTCGAAGGGGACGGACAAGGAATGGCAGGTGCGCGCCGATGATACCCATGGCGCGAAAGAAGGCGAGTTGGTCGAGGGCGAGTTGATCGGGCCAAAGGGCCGGATGGGGTTGCCGCGCGCGCGCGTCACCGACCGGCTGGGCGATCCGGGTGCGCCGCGCGCCGTCAGCCTGATTGCGATTCATGAGCACGGCATTCCCGACGCCTTCCCCGATGGGGTGATGGCCGAGGCGGATGCCGCGAAACCCGCCGGGCTTGCGGGGCGCGAGGATTTGCGTGATCTGCCCTTGATCACGATCGACCCGTCGGACGCGCGGGACCGCGACGATGCCTGCCACGCGCACCCCGACGACGACCCCAAGAACCCCGGCGGCCATGTTATCTGGGTCGCGATTGCAGATGTGGCGCATTACGTGCGTCCGGGCAGCGCGCTGGACGGTGAGGCGCGCAGACGCGGCAATTCCACCTATTTCCCGGATCGCGTCGTGCCGATGCTGCCTGACCGGTTGTCGGGCGATCTGTGTTCGCTGCATGAGGGCGTGCCGCGCGCCTGCGTCGCCGTGCGCATGGTTATCAATGCCGACGGTGCCAAGCTGTCGCACACGTTCCACCGGGGGCTGATGAAATCGGCCGCCGCGCTGAGCTATGAGCAGGCGCAGGCGGGGATGGACGGGACCGAGGGCGCACCGGACGCGCAGCTGGTCACGCATGTCATTGCCCCGCTTTACGCGGCCTATGGGGCGCTGAAGGCCGCGCGCGCGCGGCGCCAGCCGCTGGAATTGGACCTGCCAGAGCGGCAGATCGTGCTGGATGAGAACGGCAAGGTGACGTCAGTGGCGTTCCGGGACCGGCTGGATGCCCACAAGCTGATCGAGGAATTCATGGTGCTGGCCAATGTGGCCGCAGCCGAAACGCTGATCAAGAAACGCACGCCTCTGTTGTTCCGGGTGCATGAAGAACCGAACCCCGACAAGCTTGAGGCCCTGCGCGAAACGGCACAGGCCAGCGGCTTTACGCTGGCCAAGGGGCAGGTCATGCATACCCGTGCCCTGAACCAGTTGCTGGCGCAGGCGGAGGGGTCTGATTTTGATGAACTGATCAACATCTCGACCCTGCGGTCGATGCAGCAGGCCTATTACAACGCCGAGAATTTCGGGCATTTCGGGTTGGCGTTGCAGGCCTATGCGCATTTCACATCGCCGATCCGACGGTATGCCGACCTGATCGTGCATCGCGCACTGATCGCGGCCCACGGGTGGGGCAAGGATGGGTTGAGCGAGGAAGAGATCGAGCGGCTTGACGATACGGCCAAGCACATCTCGGATACCGAGCGCAGGTCGATGGTGGCGGAGCGGGATACCAGCGACCGCTATCTGGCGGCCTATCTTTCAGACCGCGTGGGCAGCACCTTTGCCGGACGGATTTCGGGGATTGCCCGGTTCGGTGTCTTCGTGAAGCTGGCGGAGACCGGGGCAGACGGGCTGTTGCCGATGCGGTCGCTTGGGCGGGAGTATTTCCACTTTGACGCCCAGAGCCAGACCTTGATGGGATCGGATAGCGGGCTGCTGATCTCGGTTGGGGACAAGGTCGTTGTGAAGCTGGCCGAAGCGGTGCCGGTCACAGGAGGGCTGGTTCTGGAACTGGTGGAACATGCGGGGCAGGGCACCGTGCGGCCCGGACGCGGTCGGCGCGCAGGGCCACCGCCCCGGCGCAAGGCGGGTCAGGCCAAGATCGCCAAGCAAAAGCTGCGCAAGCGGCGGTAATTGGGGGCCATGCAACCGGGCCTGCGCGGCGTGGCCCACCCTAGAATGCGGCTGCTTGAGCGGTGGGGCGCCTGCACGCGGCCCTCCCCTCTGTAAACACCGCGCGGTTTCCGATATGTTGGATGCCAAACGAGCACAAAACGACGAGTTGTTCATGCACAGGCCCCTGATATTCCTGACGGCGTTTCTTGCGCTTTGCGCCAGCGCAGCAAGCGCCATGCCTCCGGGCACGTCGCTTAGGCCCGAACCACGCCCCGCCACCTCACAGGCCACGCCCGAGGTTACCGTATCAAGCCAGCAAAGCAGCCTTGCGGTCGTCCGGTCCATAAGGCCCGCATTGCGCGGTGCCGACGTGGCGGCGAATGCGCAGCCCATCGTGGAGGTGAACCTGCGCACGACCCCAACCAGTGACGCCGGGTTTGCCCGATGGATCGACGCGTTTCAGGGGCGCGCACGGGCGCAAGGCATCCGCCAAGCAACGCTGGACACCGCATTTCGCGGTATTCAGCTGGATGAACAGGCCATCAGCCGCGACCAGAACCAAAGCGAATTCACCCGCGCCTTGTGGGATTATCTGGATAGCGCCGTCTCGGATGCGCGCGTCACTAACGGGCGGGCGGCGTTTGTCGCAAATCGCCAGACGCTGGAACAGATCGAGGCGCGTTATCAGGTGGAGGCCGAAGTCGTCGCCGCCGTCTGGGGGCTGGAAACTGCCTATGGCGCGATGCGCGGATCATCCCACATCATCGCGGCGATGGCGACGTTGGCCTATGAAGGACGGCGGAGCGCATTTTTCGAAGCGCAGTTGATTGCCGCGCTGCAGATCCTGCAATCAGGCGATACAACGCCTGAGAACATGACGGGGTCATGGGCGGGCGCGATGGGGCATACGCAATTCATGCCCACCAGTTATCTGGATCACGCGGTGGATTTCACCGGCGACGGACGGCGCGACATCTGGTCGGATGACCCGGCGGATGCGCTGGCCTCGACTGCGAATTATCTGGCGGCGTTTGGTTGGACCTATGGACAGCCATGGGGGATGGAAGTGACCCTGCCGCAGGGGTTTGACTATGCTCAGACCGGCGAACGGACCAAGCGGAGCACGGATTACTGGAACCGGCAGGGCGTGCGCTTGGCCGACGGTGGCGGGCGCATTCCGGACCATGGGCAAGCCTCGATCCTGCTGCCGGCCGGGTCGCAGGGTGTGGCGCTGGTGATCTTTGACAATTTCCATGTGATCGAACGCTACAACCCGGCCGATGCCTATGTGATCGGTGTCGGCCATCTGTCGGACCGGATTGGCGGCGGCGCGCCGTTCGCGGGCAGTTGGCCGCGTCAGGACCGCGCCCTCTCGCGGGACGAACGCGAAGAGTTGCAGCGCAGACTGACAGCGGCGGGCTTTGCCACAGATGGGATCGACGGGATCATCGGGCCGAACACCATCGAAGCGGTGCGCCGGTATCAGGCGACCGTTGGGGCGGTTCCCGATGGCTATGCCTCGTTGACGGTATTGCAGCGGTTGCGCTGAGGCGGCGGACGACATGTTGATCGTGCTGAGCCCGCGCGGGTAGACCCCGCGATTGGCGGGGCCGTGAACGACCCACTTCCAGATGTTCGGCCAAAACGGCAACGACGAACCGATCAGGCGGGCCTGCGATTTGCCATGAATCAGGCGCCGCGCAGGGTCGCCTTTGGGGTGATATTCCGCCGCCGCAGGTGGAGGCCGCAGGTGGTTGCGTGATACCGGGCCTTGGTGCCTAGACAGCCACCTTCATGCTTTCCTCAAGATAGATTTCGCGCAGGCGCGTGGCGATGGGGCCGGGTTTTCCGGCACCGATTGCAGTGCCGTCAATTTCCACGACCGGCATGACGAAGGCGGAGGCGGAGGTGATGAACGCCTCGTCTGCGGCCAGGGCTTCCTCCAACGTGAAGGGGCGTTCTTCGACCTTCAACTGGGCCTCGGTGGCGAAGCGGAGAACGGCGGCGCGGGTAATGCCGTGCAAGATCTCGTTGCCCAGATTGCGGGTGATGATGGTGTTGCCCTTGACGATATAGGCATTGTTCGAGGTGCCCTCGGTGATGGCGCCGTCTTCAACCATCCACGCATCATCGACACCGGCGGCCTTGGCCATCATCTTGCCGAGCGATGGGTAAAGCAACTGAACCGTCTTGATGTCGCGGCGGCCCCAGCGCTGGTCTTCGATAGTGATCACCTTGATCCCGCGCTTGGCAACGGGATTGTCGGCCAGACCCGGCTTGGACTGGGTGAACAGGACGATGGTCGGCGGCGTGTCGGCGGGCGGGAACACGAAGTCACGGTCGGTGGCGGCACCACGCGTGATTTGCAGATAGATCATGCCTTCGTCGATCTGATTCAGGGCAACCAGTTCCCGGTGCACGTCAAGCAGTTCATCCATGGTGCAGGGGGCGGCCATGTCCAGTTCAGATAGCGACCGTTCAAGGCGTTTTGCATGGCCCGCGAAGTCGATCAGCTTGCCGTTCAGCACGCTTGTCACTTCGTACACGCCATCGGCAAACAGGAAACCACGATCAAAGATCGACACCTTTGCCTCGGCTTCGGGCAGGTATTCTCCGTTCACATAGACGGTGCGGGACATTGGCGGACCTCCAGTTCTGATGTTGGTGTCAGGTGTGAGAAAGGGGGGGCGGCTGTCAAGCCACCTCAACGGTCGAAAATGCGGGCGATTGCGTGACGCATCCGCACGGTTGAAAAGTCATGGCCGCCGGGAAAGGTGCACAGGTCAAGCACCCGCCCGTCGGCGTTGTCGGATTGGATGCAGGTCATGCCACCGGGCGCGGTGACGGTGCCGGTTTCGGTGAACTGGCCGAAATCGCGATACATTGCCAACGCCGTGGGCACGTCGCCCTGACGGGTCGGGCCAATGGCACGGCCCCCCATAGGCACAACGCCATCATCCGTTCCGTGGATATGAACGATGCTAGCGGGAGGCGTGGAACAGGTGCCGGGGACCGGCGCCCAGAAGGTGCCGGACATCGGGACGAACCCGACAAAGGTACCTGACATGCCGCAGGCCAACGTCCATGTCATCATGCCGCCGGCGGAAAACCCCGTGGCGATCAGGCGGGCGCGGTCCAGATCGATCTGGAGGGCCACATCGTCGATGACGGCGGCGACGTAGTCGTATTCGCGCGCCTCTGGCTGGTCGGGGGCGTTGGGCCGATGGGCCAGATCCCAATCATCATCCGCGGATTTCAGCGCGATGAGGGCCATGCCGAGGTCATCGGCAAGGGCCCGCAGGCCGGCATTGCGCATCGCGCCCGACGCGGACCCGCGATAGCCGTGCGCATAAACCAGCGCGCCCATGGGACCAGCAATCCCGTCGGGGACATAAAGGCGATATGTCCGGTCACCGATGACGCAATCGGTATCGGGGCCGCAGGCCAGCGCGGGCGAGGTGATCAGCAGGGCAAGGCAGAACAGGATCGGGCGCACGGAAACCTCCGCTATTGGGTGGTGCGCATCACGCGGGACGCGGTGACGATGATATCGGCAGAGATGGCGACTACGTCGGGCACCCGATCAGCCCCACAGCGCCGGGTCGGCCGGGTAGACCGTGCTGCCATCGAAGCGCAGTGGCGTGTCACGATCTTGGGCCAATAGCAACGGACCGTCGAGGTCGACAAGTTCAACCCCCTGCCCCACCAGCATCGCGGGCGCCATGGCCAGCGACGATCCGACCATGCAGCCAACCATGACGGTGTAGCCTTCGGAACGGGCCGCATCACGCAGGGCCAATGCCTCGGTCAGGCCGCCGGTCTTGTCCAGCTTGATGTTCACCATGTCATACTTGCCCTTGAGCGATGGCAGGCTGGCGCGGTCATGGCAGCTTTCGTCGGCGCAGACGGGCAAGGGACGGGCGATTTCGGCCAACAGATCGTCCGACCCCGCGGGCAGGGGTTGTTCGACCATTTCCACCCCAAGGCGCAAGAGATGGGGGGCAAGGTCGGTATAAACCTCGGCTGTCCAGCCTTCGTTGGCGTCCACGATGATGCGGGATTTCGGCGCGCCGGCGCGCACAGCCTCCAGACGGGGCATATCCTGCGGGGTGCCAAGCTTGATTTTCAGCAGCGGCCGACCGGCGTGCTTGGCGGCCATGGCGCGCATGTTTTCGGGTGTGTCCAGCGACAGGGTATAGGCAGATGTCAGCGGCCCCGGCGCGGCAAGACCGGCCAAGCGATAAACTGGCACGCCGGTTTGCTTTGCCTGCCAATCCCACAAGGCGCAATCGACCGCATTGCGGGCGGCACCGGCCGGCAGGGCATCTTGCAGGTCTTGGCGCGAGATATTTTCGGGCAGGCCCGCGATCTGGTCCGTCACGCTATCGAGCGTTTCGCCATAACGTGCATAGGGAACGCATTCACCCAGACCGGTTACACCGTCACGGGTGACGCGCACGGTCAGCACCTTCGCCTCGGTCCGGGACCCGCGGGCGATGGTAAAGACCTGCGCCAGCGGGAAGATGTCGGGTGTGACCGAGATCATATTGCGTCCAGCGCATCGACCAGACGGGCGGCACCTTGGCGGAACGGGTCAACCGTGGGCAGGCCCATGCGCTTTTCGATGGATTCGAGCAAGCTGAGCGCCTCGTCCTCACCCAGAGCCGAGGTGTTCACGGAAACCCCTGTGACCTGCGCCTTGGGGTTGGCGACGCGCGCCAACGGCAGGGCCGTGTCGCGCAATGCCTCCAGACTGGGCAGTGCATACCCCGGCAGGCCACGCATGTGCGCCCGGGTGGGTTCGTGCGACAAGACAAGCGCATCAGGCTGACCGCCATGGACCAGCGCCATGGTCACACCGGAATAGGAGACGTGGAACAGGCTGCCCTGCCCTTCGATGTGATCCCAATGGTCCTCGTCGTTATCGGGCGTCAGCCATTCGACGGACCCCGCCATGAAATCGGCAACCACTGCATCAAGCGGCACACCGTTGCCGGTGACCAGAATTCCGGTCTGCCCGGTGGCGCGAAAGCTGGATTTCAGCCCGCGCTTCTTCATCTCGAGATCCATGGCAAGCGAGGTATACATCTTGCCGACCGAGCAATCGGTGCCGACGGCCAAGCACCGCTTGCCGCTGCGCGGTTCACCGTTGGCGATGGGGTATTTGACCGATGGGACACGCACATCGTGCAAGGTGCGCCCCGTGGCGCGGGCGACAGCGGCAAGATCTTCCTCGTCCCGCAGCAGGTTATGCAGGCCCGAGGCAAGGTCGAAGCCTTCTTCCAGTGCCTGAACCAGAACCTTTTTCCACGCCGCGGAAATGATGCCACCCCGGTTTGCCACGCCGATCACCAGCGTCTTGGCTCCGGCGGCCTTGGCCGCAGCAAGATCCATTTCGGGCAGGCGAACGTCGGCCTTGCACCCCTCCATCCGCAATTGCGCGACGCAATTGTCAGGCCGCCAGTCGCGAATGCCCTGCGCCACCTTGGCGGCAAGTTGGTCCGGCGCATCGCCGAGAAACAGGAGGTACGGAGTTTCGATCATGTCAGCAGCCTTTGCGCTTGAGGGGGCCCGCCGCCGAGACTACGGCAGCGGGCCCGGCAATGCTTTGCAGACTGGCGTGATGCAGGGGGAAGGAACAGAAGAATATCGCGTGATGCCGGGTGCAGGCGGAATTTTTGTGCGCGACTGCCTAGTGGCGCGGCAGAAGTGCGATGGGGGCGTCTGTCGCACGCTCAAAATCCACCGGGGCGGTGTCGGTGGCGGGCGTGTTGCGCTTGAATTCGTACCGCATAAGATCGCCATCCACCTGTGAGGCCACGATCAAGGCCTGATAAAGGTGACGCGAGCCATCGAAAATATCGACAAAACCGCGCAGACGTGGCGCCGTTTCGGCATCAACCGCGAAGCCGTCGCTGGCGAATTCGAGAATCGGATAGATGTCATCACCGACATGCACACGGCGCAGGGACCGGCGCAGACGATCACCCTTGCGCTTGCGCTCAAGCCCCTCGCGAACATCCTTGGGCAGATAATCAGACACGTCGTATCCCTTCGATAACCTTGACCGAAGATGGGGGAAAAAGATTACCGGTCAACCAACGAACCGCGCCGCGCCGCAGCACGTCACCAAACGGCCACAGCCTATGTGCAGCCATGCGGGGGTCGCCGTGCGGTGGTCGATGTTTCAACGGATGCCCCCGTGGCCTAGGTACCTTGCAAGCGATTATGGAGGATATGACATGGGTTTGCTGGTTGACGGCAAGTGGCAGGACCGTTGGTACGACACCGCATCGACGGGCGGCGCGTTCAAACGGACCGAGGCGCAGTTTCGCAACTGGGTGACGGCGGATGGATCGGCCGGGCCGACAGGCGAGGCCGGGTTCAAGGCCGAAAGCGGGCGCTATCACCTCTATGTCAGCGAAGCCTGCCCGTGGGCAAACCGCACAATGGTTTTCCGCAGCCTTAAGGGGTTGGAAGATCATATCGACGTATCGGTGGTGCACCCCGACATGCTGAGCGATGGGTGGACGTTCGAAAAGGATGAGCATGGTGCGACGGGTGACAGGCTTTACGGCCTTCCGTTTGTGCGCGACCTTTATCTGAAGGCGCGACCCGACGTCACGACACGCGTGACCGTGCCGATCTTGTGGGACAAGCAGCGCGAGACGATCGTTTCAAACGAGTCCTCGGAAATCATCCGGATGTTCAACACCGCGTTCAACGGCATCACGGGAAACACCGAAGACTATTACCCCGCGCCGCTTCGCGGCCGGATCGACGCCATCAATGCGCGGGTCTATTCGGACATCAACAATGGGGTCTACAAGGCCGGTTTTGCCACCACGCAAGCCGCCTATGACAGCGCCGTGCACGCCCTGTTCGACGCGCTGGATTGGGTAGAGGGGTTGTTGAGTGAGACAACGTATCTGGCGGGCGGGCGGGTGACCGAAGCGGATTGGCGGTTGTTCACGACGCTGGTGCGGTTCGACCAAGTCTATCACCTGCATTTCAAGTGCAACCGGCGGCGGATTGTCGATTACCCGAATATCTGGGGCTACGTCCGCGAATTGCACCAGATGCCCGGCGTGGCGGAGACGGTGAATTTCGCACATATCGTGCGGCACTATCACTATAGCCACGAGAGCATTAATCCGCACCGGATCATCCCGATCAATCCGGAGATCGACTGGATGGCGCCACACGGCCGGGGGGCCTTGCAGGCGGCCTGACATTCGGGTTCAACCGGGGTCATGAAAAACCCGGATACCCCCAGAGACCATGGCGGCGGCATCGATGCCGCCGCAGCCCGTTATGGCGGCGCCCGTCGTGATTGGATGGATCTTTCGACCGGCATCAACCCGGTGCCCTATCCGGTGGGCGATGTGTCCGCGGGGGCATGGACAACATTGCCTGATGCGGGGGCGATGGAAAGGCTGGTTGCTGCGGCGCGCGCGTTCTGGACCGTCCCCGAAGGTGCCGAAATTGTCGTTGCGCCGGGTGCATCGGCCCTGATTGCGCGGGTGCCGGGTTTGGCCGCGCCGGGCAAGGTGTACATCCCCGGACCGACCTATAACGAACACGCCGCCGCATTCGTGGCATCCGGGTTTTCGGTGGGCGACAACCCGGCCGCCCGGATACATGTGCATGTCCACCCCAACAATCCGGACGGGTGTTTTTCATTCGACACCATGACGATCAAGCCCGCGTTGACGGTGCTGGACGAGAGTTTTTGCGATGTCTGCCCAGAGCGCAGTCTGGTGCACGAGACCGGGGACGACCGGCTCATCGTGCTGAAGAGCTTTGGCAAGTTCTGGGGTCTGGCGGGCCTGCGGCTTGGGTTCGCGATTGGTGGCGCCCGCCAGATGGGGCGTTTGCGCGACATGCTGGGCCCTTGGCCCGTGTCGGGTGCCGCCCTTGAGATCGGGGCGCGCGCGCTGTCGGATCAGGTCTGGGCCATGCAGACACGCGAGCGGTTGGCACGCGACGCCGCGCGGCTTGACCGGATCATGACGAATGCCGGGGCCGTTGTGGTCGGCGGAACAACGTTGTTCCGCCTTTACGACGTCGCCGATGCGCATATCTGGCAGGATCGATTGGCGCGCGGACACATCTGGAGCCGCGTCTTCCCCTATTCAGGCACTTGGTTGCGGTTGGGTTTACCGGGAACCGACGCGGACTGGGCCCGTTTGGAAAGCGTCTTGGCATGAACTGGGCGGTGATGCTGCTTCTGGCGATGCTGCTTGATGCGGTATTGGGCGAGCCGCGCTGGCTTTGGTTGCGGTTTCCCCACCCTGCCGTGATCATGGGCCGGGTCGTGGGATGGTGCGATGCCCGTCTGAACAAAGGGCCGCAGCGCATGATGGGCGTTCTGACGGTGATGGGTCTGGTGGCGGGTGCGGGTATTCTGGGATGGATCATCGCGGCACTGCCGCTGGGCTGGCTGTGGTCGGTCGTGTTGGCGGCGATCTTGCTGGCTCAGCGCAGTCTGGTGCAGCACCTGCAGGCGGTGGCCGATGCGCTGCGGCTATCGCTGCCGGGCGGGCGGCGCGCGGTCGCCATGATCGTGGGGCGCGATACCGGGGCGATGGACGGCCCACAGGTCGCGCGGGCCGCGATCGAAAGCGGCGCGGAAAACATGAGCGATGGAGTGATTGCGCCTGCGTTCTGGTTCTTGATTGGCGGGCTGCCGGGTATCTTGATCTACAAGATCGTCAACACCGCTGACAGCATGATCGGCCACCGCACCCCCAGACATGACGCCTTTGGATGGGCGGCGGCGCGGTTGGACGATGTCTTGAACTGGGCGCCCGCCCGGCTGACCGCGATCCTGATCACGGTGGCCTATGCCGCGCCGCAGGCCTGGGCCGTTGTCAGGGCAGATGCACGCCGCCATCCGTCGCCAAATGCCGGTTGGCCCGAGGCCGCAATGGCCGGTGTGCTGAACGTGGCCCTGTCGGGACCGCGGCGTTATGCAGGTGTGCTGCGCGAGGCAACCTTTGTTCATCCCACGGGGCGGCGCGATCCGGCGCCCGACGATATCGAGGCCGCCTGTGCCGTGCTTTGGCGCAGTTGGGCGCTGTTTTTCGCCATCATCGCCGTTATTGCCATGTTCTGAGTGGTTGTCAGGGTCTGCAAGGTTGATACTCTGCGCAACATATCACCCATGAGGTCTCCAATGCGCATTTTGCCCGCCCTTGCCCTGTCGCTTGGCCTGTCCGCCACCGCCGCCCATGCCCAGCAATGCGGTGGCGATTTCAGCCAGTTCATGAATGGTTTGCGGTCCGAGGCGATCAGCCGAGGCCATGCCGACGCGGCGGTCAACGCGTTTTTCGCCAGTGCGCGGTTTGATCAGCGGACGCTTGACGCGGACCGGCGACAGGGAATTTTCCAGACCCCGTTCACCGAATTTGCCCGCCGCCTGATCAGCCAGAACCGCATGGACAATGGCCGGGCCAATGGCCAACGCTATGATGCCATTTTGTCCGAGGCGGAGCGGCGGTTTGGCGTGTCGCGCGGTATCTTGCTGGCGTTCTGGGCGCTGGAGACGGATTTCGGCGCGTTTCAGGGGGATTACAATACGCTGAACTCGCTGGTCACGCTTGCGCATGATTGCCGCCGCCCCGACCTGTTCCGTCCACAAATTTTCGCGGCGCTGGAATTGTATGAGAACGGCGATTTCGACCCGGTGAACACGCTTGGCGCATGGGCCGGGGAAATCGGCATGGTGCAGATGCTGCCCGAGGATATTCTGGAGCGTGGCATCGACGGTGATGGTGATGGCCATGTCTATCTGCAGACCAGCCAAGCCGATGCGCTGATGTCGGGCGCGAACATGCTGTCGAGCCTTGGCTGGCGCCCGAATGAACCGTGGCTGGTGGAGGTTGTCGTACCGGACAATCTGGACTGGGCGCAGACAGGTATCCACACGTCGCGCCAGATTTCCGAATGGGAAGCCGCGGGTGTGCATGGCCGCAACGGCGGACTTCCGATGACAAACCTGCAAGGTTCGGTCGTGCTGCCGGAAGGGCGGAATGGGCCAGCCTTCATGGCTTACCCGAACTTCAACGTTCTGTTCGAATGGAACCAGAGCTTTGTCTATGTCACCACCGCCGCCTATTTCGCGACGCGCCTGACCGGGGCGCAGGTGTTCGACCCCCGCAACCCGACCGGGCCTCTGGGCGGTGATCAGATGCGCGCATTGCAGACCCGGCTTGCTGCACGTGGCCACGACGTGGGCGCGATTGACGGTATTCTGGGTGCGGGAACACGCGCCGCCGTGCGGGCCGAACAGGGGCGTCTGGGCCTGCCTGCCGATGGCTGGCCAACACCGGACTTGTTGAACGCGCTGTAATCAGGCGACGAGTTGTTCGGCCTTTCTGAGGTCAACACTGACAAGTTGCGACACACCTTGTTCGCCCATGGTCACGCCGAACAGGCGATCCATGCGGGCCATCGTGACCGCGTGGTGCGTAATGATCAGGAAGCGCGTGTTGGTTTGGCGCGTCATTTCATCCAGCAAGTCGCAAAAGCGGGTGACGTTTGCGTCATCAAGCGGGGCGTCCACCTCGTCGAGCACGCAAATCGGAGCGGGGTTCGCAAGGAAGACCGCAAAGATCAGCGCCATCGCGGTCAGGGTCTGTTCGCCACCTGAAAGCAACGACAGGGTGCTGAGTTTCTTGCCCGGCGGCTGGCACAGAATTTCGAGGCCCGCCTCGAGAGGATCATCGCTTTCGACAAGGACCAACCGCGCCTCGCCACCGCCAAAGAGGTGCGTGAACAGCCTTGAGAAGTTGGTGTTCACCTCATCAAAGGCGGTCAGCAGGCGTTCGCGGCCTTCACGGTTCAAGCTGGCGATGCCGGATCGCAGGGTCTTGATCGCTTCTTCAAGATCCAGCTTTTCGGTCTTGAGCGTATCGTGTTCCTCTTGCACTTCGCGGGCGTCTTCCTCGGCTCGCAGGTTCACCGCACCAAGGGCGTCGCGTTGACGGCGAAGGCGGATGACATCGGCCTCGATGGTTTCGGCACCCGACATGGTCTCTGGGTCGGCGCCAAGGGTTTCGAGCAACGCCTGAGGCGTTGTTTCCATGTCTTCGGCAATGCGTTCCGCCGCGGCCGCGACGCTTTCGGCGGCGGCGTCGCGGCGCGCTTCGGCGCGGGCGCGGGCCTCGCGGGCATCGGATGCTGCACGCTCGGCATCCCGCTCGGCGGCAACTGCGGTCCGCAGAAGCGAATCGGCGACGGACAACGCATCTGCGGCACCGGCAAGCCGCGCCTCGGCGGTGCGGATGGTTTCGGCGAGGCTTTCACGCCGGGCGACAAGCGCCGCAGGCCTGACCTGCGCTTCGGCCAATTCGGATTCGGTCTGGGTCTTGCGGGCATCCAGTTCCGCAATCCGCGCGCTGGCGTTTTCCAGACGTTTCTGCCAGCCGGTAATCTCGCCCGCGATGGCGGCAATCCGGCGGTCGCGGACTTCTCCGTCGCGCTTCAACTCATCATGAGCAGTGCGGCGCGACAACATCGTCATGCGCGCGGCCTCGACCGTGGTCTTGGCATCCGCCACGCGGGCGCGCATCGCATCGAGATCTTCCAGATCGGCCCATGCGCCTTCCGCAAGCGTCAGCTCACGGCGGGCGCTGGCGGCTTCATCCTCGTGACGTTTTGCCGTGCTGCGCAGTGTCTCCAGCTTGCTGGACAGGATGTTGCGGTCTGCCTCTGCCCGGCTGAGCGCCCGCGAGGCATCGGCCAACCGCGCGTCGGCATCCCGGCGGGCGGCGCGCGCTGCCTTGTCCGCCTCGGTCAGGTCGGACAGGCGGGCCGCGATCTTGGCGTGGGTGGCGCGCGCAGTGTCTGCGGTCAGGCTGGCGCGTTCCATCTCGGCCGAAAGCTCGTTCAGCCTGTTGGCCTGCTGCAGGCGGCGCGCGGCGGTCGACACGCCATCGGCAGCGGCAAGTGCGTAGCCATCCCAGCGCCAAAGGTCGCCTTCACGGCTGACCAGCCGCTGTCCGGGCTGCAGCAAGGGCTGCAGCCGCGGGCCATCACCCGCCGCGACCACCCCGACCTGCGACAGACGCCGCGACAACACGGCAGGTGCCTCGGCGTAGCCATCCAGCGGCGCGGCCCCGGCAGGCAGGGGATGGGCGGTGTCATAAGGCGACAGAGCGGTCCAGCCGGTGCCACCGGGCGCGGCGGCCATTGCCGCCTTGAGGTCATCGGACAGGGCCGCGCCAACGGCCCCTTCAAAACCGGGCGCGACGCGCACGCGATCAAGCAACTGGTCGCCATCGCCACGTTCCCGATCCAGCAATCTGGTCAGGGCGCGCACCTCGGACTCCAGGGTCGAGGCCTGCCCCTCGGCCTCGGCACGGGTCGCGCGGGCCTCTCCCTCGCGGGACTGAACATCGGCGCGGGCGGTTTCGGTCTGGGTCAGGGTTTCTTCGGCGCGTTGCGCCAGATCGGTCGCGGCGGCAAGGCCTGCCTGCGCCGCGTCATGGTCATAATCGAGGGTTTGCAGACGATCCGCCGCCTCGGCCGCAGCCGCGTGGGCGGTTTCGGCGTCTTGCGTGTTGCGTTGGTCGGATTTGCGGGCGTCGGCCACGCGGCGTTCGGCGGATTGGTGACGTGCCGCAAGGCGCGCAGCCTCTTCGGTCAGTTCCGACAGCACCTGTTCGCGGTCCGACAGCAATTCCGCAGCATCATGAGCGGCCTTGAGGGCGACAGCCAAGATATCGTGGTGGCCGTCGCTATCGGCGATCAGGCCGGTGCGTTCGCCCTGAAGGCGGGCAATCGTTTCGCCGGCATCGGCATTGAGGGTGGATTCGCGCGCAATGTCGTTCGTCAGCTGGGCCGTGCGGGCCGTGAGCGTGCGGATGGTTTCCTGCGCGCGGGCTTCTTCGGCGTCCAGCGTGTCACGCTCCACGATGATCCGCTGCAAGATGGCTGCGGCAATGGCTTCTTCCTCGCGCTTGGCGGGCAGGGCGGATTCGGCAGCCTCGCGGGACTTGGCGGCGTTCAGGGCGGCGGCTTCACCCTGCGCGGCGGCGGTGACGGCAAGGCGCAGCACATCCTCGGTGCGCATGCGACCTTCTTCGGCCTCTTTCCAGCGCAGAAAAAGCAGCAGCCCCTCGGCTTGCCGCAGGTCAAGTCCAATGGCGCGATAGCGGGCGGCCTGCCGCGCCTGCCGTTCCAGTGCGGAAAGCTGGCTGGCGAGCTGGTCCAACACATCATCGACGCGCGACAGGTTGGTTTCCGCACCCTTCAGCTTCAACTCTGCCTCGTGACGACGTTGATAGAGGCCGGAAATCCCCGCCGCCTCTTCCAATATCCGCCTGCGGGATTTCGGTTTGGCGTTGATCAGTTCGGCGATCTGGCCCTGCCGGACCAGCGCGGGTGAATGTGCACCGGTCGAGGCATCGGCGAACAGCATCTGGACATCGCGGGCGCGCACATCCTTGCCATTCAGCTTGTAGGCGCTGCCCGCGTCGCGGGTGATGCGGCGGACGATATCGATCTGGTCGGCGTCATTGAAGCTGGCGGGGGCAAGGCGGTCGCTATTGTCGATCGCAAGAACCACTTCGGCGAAATTGCGCGCGCCACGGGTCGCGGCCCCGGCAAAGATCACATCTTCCATCCCGCCGCCCCGCATCGCGGTTGGACGATTTTCGCCCATGACCCAGCGAAGCGCCTCCAGCAGGTTGGACTTGCCGCAGCCGTTCGGCCCCACAACCCCGGTCAGACCATCGGCGATGATCAGATCGGTGGGGTCCACAAAGCTTTTGAAGCCATTGAGCCTGAGCTTGGAAAAGCGCACCTGCCTGTCCTTGATGATTCCGTGAGCCGTTATAATCCGGGGTGACGCAGGCGCGAGTCAATGCCAGACCCCTGCATATGGCCAGAATAGGCGGCTTATCCACAAAATGTAGGTATCTGGCATGTGCGTCGGCAAAAAAACCTATGCACAATCCAGATCGGCACGCATGACGGCCTGATCGCCGCGCAGCGAATCGGGGACCACGCGACAGCCGCTGGCCTGTTCCATCGCGGATACCGCCCGAATGGAGATCGCACCGATGGATGGCACCGCCATGATGTTGGTGCGAATCGCTTCGGCCCGCGTGCCGTTGACGCGGACCGTAAAATCAGCGCCACCCACGGACAGACGGGTTGCATCGGCCCCCATCATTGCCGGCGACGGGCTGTCGCAGGCGGAAAATAATAGAAAAGACAGGAATATCAATCGCTTCATGGCGTTACACTGATGTCATGACAGCTAACAAATGGTTAACGCCGCACCGTTGCCCATCAGCATCAGACCTTGCGACAGATTTGGACAGGACGTGTTGAGAAGACGCGGCGGCGATGCTATCTTGGTGTCACGCCCAGCGTCGGGGTTTTTCACGGCGCTCAACGAAGGAGGACAGAGTCCTGACCGGACCAAGTCATGCGGTGGCGTCACGCCCCGCCCCTCAGGCACAAATGGTGCCAAAACATCCCGGCAGCGAAGCGCTGCTGGAGATGGTGGTTCAATCCCTGACCGAAGATAAAGCCGAGGATGTCGTGCAGATTGATCTGCGCGGCCGGACGCAGATTGGCGACTACATGGTTGTCGCTTCGGGTCGATCGACCCGGCAGGTGTCCGCATTGGCCGAAAAGCTGGTCGAGCGGCTGAAGCAGGACGCTGGCGTTCTGTCAAAGATCGAGGGAAAGGACACCGGCGATTGGGTGCTGATCGATGCGGGCGATGTCATCGTCCACATCTTCCGCCCAGAGGTGCGCGAGTTCTACCAGATTGAAAAAATGTGGATGGCGGCGGGCAGCCCCCAGTAAGCGGTTTTCATGCGGGTGAACCTTTGCGTTGTGGGCCGTCTGCGGGCGGGCCCAGAGAAATCCATGATCGATGACTACCTTGGCCGGTTTGACAAGACCGGCCGGGCGCTTGGCTTGGGTATGGGCCAGGTTCTGGAGGTTGAGGACCGCAAGGGCGGCGGCATGCCAGCCGAAGCCGCGTTGCTGCGCAAGGCGCAACCTTCCGGCGCGCTTTGGGTGATGGATGAACGCGGCGCGGTCATGACATCGCCCGAGTTTGCGCAGGCGCTGGCGGCGCAACGCGATGCCGGTATCGGCGACATGACACTGATGATCGGCGGCGCCGACGGGCTGGACCCGGCATTGCGCGCCGAGGCAGATCGCGCGTTGTCATTCGGCGCGATGGTCTGGCCACATATGCTGGCGCGGGTGATGTTGGCCGAACAGCTTTACCGCGCCGTATCCATTCTGGCTGGAAGCCCCTATCATCGCGCTTAGCGGCCAAGGATATCCTTGTGATATCGGCGCAGCAGCAACAGCCCGAAACTGAGCGGCAACAGCCCCGACAGCAACACATAGATGACGGACACGTATGGCGCGTCATAGGTGGGGTAGATGCCTGTGCGCAGCAGCCCCGAGACGTGAATCCATGGCGAGAACCACAGATATTCCTGCATTTGGCGGGGCAAATCCTCCATGATGAAGAAGATGCCCGAGGCCAGAAACAGTGGCCGGTTCACAATGGACCAGACCTGTTCCCACACGGGAAAGAGGCCACAGATCAGGCAATTCATCACGCCGACCCCAAGGCCCAGCAGCGCCACCAGCGCCAAGGCTGCAACAATCGCCTCCAGCCGGACGACAGCAGTCGTTTCGGAAAAATGAAGCACGCCGAACAACAGCACGTAGGTCACCATCAGCCCGGTGAGCAGGTTCAGCAGGAACCGCGCGACGATCGCATCAATCCAGGTGACAGACGGATAAACAAGCAGCGGTTTGGAAAAAATTAAGGCCTTCGCCACCATGTTCTGCACGGTGTTGTAAAGCATGAAGGGCAACAGCCCGGTGGCATAGAACAACACGAAACTACTGCCGAGCGAGGGCGAGCGGATGATCAGCGACAGGGCAAGCGACAACACGATGATGCCCCCGAGCGGTTCGAGGATTGCCCAGACATATCCACCGGGCGACCGGCCGTATCGCGTGGACATTTCGCGCAACATCAGCGCGGCAACCGCCCTGCCCGTTGCAAAACGCCGGGTGGTGCGGCGCGGGGAAAGCGCGGGTGCGGCGGTGGCTTTCATGATCAGCAAGGCCTTCATCCATCAGAGTGGCAACCGGATCGATACGCATGCCGGGGCCATCGCGGCAATTGTGATGGGCAAGGATTAAACCTTTGTTACACAAGCAAAACCAGACCATCACCGCAACGGCGGTGGGTGCTGCGGGTGGCGGAAGCAGCCCGCGACCGGTTCCGCCCAGGCCCCCTGAACGCATTATTCAAGTGCATCCCATGGCGGGCCCGGCACGGATGCGTGGCAGGCATTGGGGGCTGATCGCCAGCTTTGTGCTGACCGTGCTTGCGCCGTTGATTGCCGTCGGCTTCTACCTGTTCGAGGTCGCACAGGATCAATATGCCTCGCGCACCGGGTTCACCGTGCGTCAGGAAGACGGCGCAATGACCACCGATCTGTTGGGGGGGCTGGTCCAGTTGGGCAACGTTGGCGGAGGGTCCGCCGACAGCGACATCCTTTACGAATTCATCATGAGCCAAACCTTGGTCGCGCGTATCGATGCGCGGCTGGACCTTGTTGGTCACTATGCGGCCAACCACGCCCGCGACCCGGTATTTTCCCTGAGCCCGGATGCCGCCATCGAAGATCTGTTGACTTATTGGCAACGGGTGGTCCGGTTATCCCACGATCACGCCACCGGGCTGATTGAATTGCAGGTGCTGGCCTTTTCGCCAGAGATGGCGCAACGCATCGCCCAGAACATCGTAAGCGAGAGCCAGACGCTGGTGAACGCGCTGAACGCCACCGCCCGCAACGACACGATGCATTTGGCCGGGGCAGATCTGGACGAGGCGCTGGAACGGTTGCGGGTTGCCCGCGAGGCGTTGACCCATTTCCGCGTTCGCACACAGATCGTGGACCCGGAATCAGATTTGCGGGGCCGGATGGGGGTGCTCAACAACCTGCAGCAGCAACTGGCCGAAGCTCTGATCGAGTTTGACCTCATGGCCGAAAACACGGCCAACGCCAGCGACGCCCGGCTAGTGCAGGCCCAGCGCAGGATCGACGTGATCCGCAACCGCATTACCGAAGAGCGGGCGACCTTCATGATGGGAGAGACATCGGGCGGGCAGGATTACCCAACGCTCATGGCGGAATACGAGGGCTTGATCGTGGACCGCGAATTTGCCGAGGAACGCTATCGCGCCGCGCTGACTGCGCTGGACCTTGCCCGCGCCAACGCCATGCGGCAGAGCCGTTACCTTGCCGCATACATCCAGCCGACCCTGCCGCAAACCGCCACATTTCCGCAACGCACCGTCAATCTGGCGCTGGCCGCACTGTTCTTGTTCATGGCGTGGTCCATCCTGACGCTGGTTTATTACAGCCTCCGGGACCGGCAATAGGACGGGGTGCCCGATGATCCGGTTTGAAAACCTGAGCAAGTGGTTCTGGGTGGGTCGACAGCGCAAGGTCGTGATCGACCGGCTGAACCTGACCCTACCGAAAGGACAGTCGCTTGCCTTGTTGGGACGCAACGGCGCGGGGAAAAGCACCCTGATGCAGATTATCGCGGGCAATCTGCGCCCCGATGAAGGGCGCGTGATCAGCGATGGCACCATTTCATGGCCTGTGGGGTTTGCGGGCTCGTTTCATCCCGACCTGTCCGGCCTGCAAAACACGCGGTTCATCGCACGGATTTATGGTGTCGATACGCAGGCGCTGATCGGGTTCGTCAGCGAGTTCGCGGAACTGGGTGCACATTTCAACCAGCCGGTCCGCACCTATTCCGCCGGAATGCGCAGCCGCCTGACATTCGGCCTGTCGATGGGAATCAAGTTCGACACGTATCTGGTGGACGAAGTGACAGGGGCGGGCGACGCCGCCTTTCGCGCCAAAAGCAAGGCAGTTTTCCGCGACCGCATGACCACTTCCGGGGCCATAATGGTCAACCATAATCTGGCGGAACTCCGTGAATATTGCCAGTCGGCGCTGGTGCTGGAAAACGGGCGATTACAATACTTTGACAGTCTGGATGCCGCCATTGCCGTGCATCAGGCCCACCTCGCCTAGCCACGCAGGCCATCACGGCGTGGTAAACAGGGCCACGCGGATTGTTTCGATCTTCCGCCCGATGGACACAAATACACCCCATGAAATGCGCCGCCCACCGCGCATTCCGTTTCTTGTCGCAACGGACGGGAACTTCGATGACATCGCTCATTGTAGGCGGGCAAGTGCAAACAGGTCAGACCGCACTGGACCACGGCATCAGCGATCTGATGGCCGTCGTGCAGAACGGGCAGGTGACTGTCTATGCAACGTCCGGACCAAACGGCGGACTGACCGCGTTTTCGTTGCAAACCGGTACGGCGGCCACGGTGATGGACACCGCGTATTTCAGCGGTGCGTGGGCGGATGGCGCGCTGCAGCAGCTTGCCATGATCAATACCGTCAGCGGGCCCCGCATCGTGGTTGCCGGCAATGGAGAGGACCAGCTGACCAGCTATGCAATCGGAAGCGGCGGTCAGATCGACAGCGTCGTGCAGATGACGGGGTTGGACGGCGCGACCGCGCAGGTCGCGGGCGTGGACCAGTTTACCGATAGCCTGCTGTTCCTGAGCGATACGACGAACGGCGGGTTTCAATGCTATGCACTTCAGGCGAACGGCAGCCTTTCGCCGCATCTGGCCGTGACAGATACCGCCGACACCTATGCCGCTGCCGTCTTCGACATCCAGACCGCGAAGGTGGCGGGAAATGATTACCTGTTGGCCGCATGCCAGCAGGAACAGGGCGTGACGGCCTACCTGATGACATCGGGCGGCCCCGTCGCCACCGCAAAGATGGGGATCGATGAAGGGCTGGGCATCATGGTGCCCACGGATATGGAAACGGTCGATCTGGGTGGGCGCACATTTGTTCTGATCGCCTCGGGTCCGGGCGATGCCACCGGACAGTCAGGCGCGATCACGGTTCTGGAGCTGCTGCCCAACGGCGACATGGTCTCGACCGACCACGTTCTGGATACGCGCGACACCCGGTTTGGGCGCGTGCAAACCATGGAGATCGTCGAGGCCAACAACCGCACCTATGTGCTGGCGGGTGGCGGGGACGATGGGATTACCCTGTTTGTCCTGTTGCCCAATGGTCGGCTGCAGATGCTGGATGTGCTGGCCGACAACGCCACCATCGGGTTGGAGAATGTCTCGGCCATGGCGGCGGTGGGCATGGGCGATCGTGTTCAGGTGGTGGTCGCCTCGGAAATCAGCGGCGGCATTACCGAGCTTGGCTTTGACGTCTCGGGGCATGGCACCACCGCCATGGCCCAATCCACCGGCGGCACCCTGCAGGGAACCGAGGCTGACGATATTCTGGTCGGGCAAGCTGGCAATGACCTGCTGATCGGGAACGGCGGCGCGGACATCATCGAAGATGGCAGGGGAACGGACACCCTGCGTGGTGGTAACGGGGCCGATACGTTCGTGTTGCGCGCCGATGGCGACAACGACCTGATCGATGACTTTGAATATGGTCAGGATCGGATTGATCTGTCGTCATGGCCGATGATGTACGACCCCACGCAACTGCAGATAACCGCCACCCAGACCGGTGCGATCATCAATTGGCGGGGGGAACAGTTGCAGTTGATCTCGCGGAACGGGCAATCGCTGAGCGCGGCGCAGGTAATCCAATCCATCGTGCAGGCTCCGCAGCGACTGCCCAATCTCGATGACATCACCGGCGGGGGGGACGATCGTCTTTTGCAGGGCGATTTCACCGATAACATCCTGACGGCGGGTGCCGGGAACGACACGGTCTTCGGATACGGCGGGCGGGACGAATTGAACGGGATGTCCGGCGACGACTTTCTGGACGGCGGGGATGGACAGGACACCCTCTACGGGGGGGACGGCGACGATACCGTCCTTGGCGGCAATAGCGATGACCTGATCCTTGGTGGCCTGCATAATGATTCCCTTGTTGGCGGTTCTGGTCGTGACACGATTTTTGGTGATGCCGGGTTTG
>JAFMHK010000011.1 GCA_017854585.1 Paracoccaceae bacterium | reverse complement strand
CTTCGGGGACTATGGACATAAACGCGCTCGTAATAAGCGGATCGGACCCGGGGGCGGTACCCGGCGGCTCCACCAAATATCGCTCATTTGGCGATCATGGGGCCGAAACAGGATCGACGAACGTCTAAAGGGGTTATGCTTTGTCCCGGTGAGGTACCACCGTTATCGGTCCGAAACGTACAGTTGCAAATGACAACCGTGCTCCGGCAATGGCTCTGGCAGCGTAAGCTGCTTAAGTCGCCGAAACTAAGTCCTTGCGCCTAGCAGCGTAAGGCGGGGTTCGCAGGCACCTGGCAACAGAAGCCTGCACTTTCATTCCCCATTTTCGCCAGTGTTCGTCACTCAACCGATGCGGTTGTCAGGGTCACAGGCGGCGGCCGTGTTCGCCGCATCGCATGTCATGGGCTTTGCCGCCTGCAATGACGATTTCAAAGTTCCCTACGGACTGAACCGCCATGGACGTTGCCCAACCTGTTCACACGTTCGTGATATTTTTCTCAGTGCTGAGTGATCCACCGCGTGGCCGCACACGTTTAAAGACTAAATAGCCAACCCCGGAGACAAAGATGTTCGCCACGTTTACCGCAATTGATATTATCAATTATCTTGTGGCCCTTTTGACCATCGGTCTGGGGGTGGCGGGCTGGCTTGCGCCACGGTGGACCATGGACCAGCTTGATATGAAAGCCGGCCCTTCGAACATGGCCTATACCGAGGTATCAGCCGCATCTGGGTGCCTGTTCGTGGGAATGGGCCTTGGGGCCTTGGCCATGAACGAGCCATTGGGCTGGGTGATCATGGGCTTTGCCTATGCAGGTGCCGCCATCGGGCGCATCACGTCCATCTTTCGCGACGATGCAGCGTCACGTCAAAGCTGGACGTTCTTTGGGTGCGAGGCGGCGTTGGCAAGCTGGCTAATCGTGGCAAATATCTAATCGATCGGAGCATTGCCGCGGGTTTCATTCCCAAACGAATCTTCTATGGTACATCGGCGTGGCAAAGGACCGATGACCCCATGTCCGACAACAACAAGAACGCTTCGATCGCTTACGGCCGACTGATGCATCACGCCATGCGTGGGCTAATTCAGACGGTGTTGCAGGACGTGGCCGAACATGGCCTGCCGGGAGATCACCATTTCTTTATTACGTTCGACACGCAACATCCCGGTGTCGCCATCGCCGATTGGCTGGAAGATCGTTATCCCGAGGAAATGACCGTCGTCATACAGCACTGGTATGACAATCTAATGGTGGACGACGACGGCTTCGGCATCACGCTCAATTTTGGCGACAGCCCCGAACCGCTTCGGATTCCGTTTGATGCGATCTTAACATTCGTGGATCCTTCGGTGGAGTTCGGCCTGCGCTTCGAAAGCTCGACCAACGCAACCGATGGGCCGGATGACGACCCCAAGGCGACCACACCGATCCGCAGCAACGCCAAGGACGATGCCAAGCCCGCCAAAGGCGCGCACGATGCCGATGTCGTCCGGCTGGACACCTTCCGAAAAGGGCATTAGCGACATTCGCCATTGGCGCGGGACGCTGGCCCGGTGCGTTCCTACATTTGATCAAACTTGTTCTTTTTGCACGTGTCCGGGCACACGGCCTTTGGCGGCAACGGATGCCGGTCCAATTTCCAGGGATTTCGCTTCATGCCCTCTGATCTAGCCCTTTTCATCGGACAAATCCTGACCAAGCCGCATCAAGTCGTCGCGCTGGCCCCGTCGTCACGGTTCTTGTGTGCCCAAATGGCGGCAGAGATTGACCCAGATGGCGGGCCGGTGATCGAACTGGGTGCGGGCACCGGCAATATCACCCGCGCGATACTTGATCGTGGCGTTTCACCCGGGAACCTGCACTCTATTGAAATGAACCCCCAGTTCTGCGCCCGGTTGCGGGCCAATTTCCCCGGCGTGAACGTCTATGAGATGAGCGCGGGCGATGTTAGCGCCCTGCCCATCGAAGATGCGCAGGCGGTTGTGTCGGGTCTGCCGCTGCTGTCAATGCCGACAGCGCTGCAACGGTCCATCCTGACCGGCACCTTTAAAAAGCTCCGTTCCGACGGAACTTACGTGCAGTTCACCTATGGCCCCAAACCGCCAGTCACCAAACTGGTGCGCGATGAACTGGGACTGCAATGGCGAAAATCCAAAAAGATCTGGTGGAACTTGCCGCCTGCCCGCGTCTATCGGTTCAACCTGCCCACCCCGGCCATTGGCGCAACCGCACATTAGACCGGTGCGCCAGTTTGGGCCGTTGCGCATAACACCCCAGACACGCTATTTCGCATGCAACCGCATACCGGAGGACCACGCATGACCGCCACCCGCACCGAAACCGACAGCTTTGGCCCACTGGAGGTGCCGACCAACAAGTATTGGGGGGCACAGACCCAACGCTCCATCATGAACTTTCCCATCGGGTGGGAAAAACAGCCCGTCGCCATCGTGCGTGCGCTTGGTGTCATCAAGCGCGCCTGCGCCGAGGTTAACAAGGCATCCGGCAAGTTGCCCGCCGAACTGGCCGATGCCATGATCGCCGCCGCGCAAGAGGTAATCGATGGCAAGCTGGATGACAATTTTCCGCTCGTCGTCTGGCAAACCGGATCTGGCACCCAGTCGAACATGAACGCGAACGAAGTGATCGCCAACCGCGCCATCGAGATGCTGGGCGGCGAGATCGGGTCAAAAACGCCCGTACATCCGAACGACCATTGCAACATGGGACAATCGTCGAATGACACGTTCCCCACGGCCATGCATATCGCCGCCGCGATGACCACCCGCGACGTCTTGCTGCCGGGGCTGGACAAGCTGGCCCGTGGTCTGGAGATCAAGGCCCGAGCCTTCAAGGACATCATCAAGATCGGCCGCACCCATACACAAGATGCGACGCCCCTTACACTTGGCCAGGAGTTTTCGGGCTATGCCATGCAGATCCGCAATGGCATCGCGCGCATCAACATGGCGCTGCCAGGGATTTATGAACTGGCGCAGGGCGGCACCGCTGTCGGCACTGGACTGAATACCGAAAAAGGCTGGGACGTAACGGTAGCCGCACATATTGCGGGGATCACCGACCTGCCCTTCGTCACCGCGCCCAACAAGTTCGAGGCACTGGCCGCCCATGACGCAATGGTGTTCATGTCGGGCGCCATCAAGACGACCGCAATGGCCGCCTACAAGATCGCCAATGACATGCGGTTTCTGGGTTCGGGCCCACGCTCTGGTCTGGGCGAACTGATCCTGCCAGAGAACGAACCGGGGTCGTCCATCATGCCCGGAAAGGTGAACCCGACCCAGGCCGAGGCGCTGACACAGGTGTGTGCGCATATCCTCGGAAATGATGCCGCGATCTCGTTTGCCGGGTCACAGGGTCACTTCGAACTCAACGTCTACAACCCGATGATGGCATATAACCTGCTGCAATCCATGACCCTGTTGGGCGATGCCGCCGACAGCTTCACCGAGCGCATGTTGATGGGAACCGAGGCGAACGTGGAGCGGATCGGCAAACTGATGCGCGAAAGCCTGATGTTGGTGACAGCATTGGCACCGACGATCGGATACGACAACGCCACCAAGGTTGCGAAAACGGCACACAAAAACGGCACGACCCTCAAGGAGGAGGCGATTGCCCTTGGCTTCGTCGATGCAGAAACGTTCGATCGGGTGGTGCGTCCCGAAGACATGATCGGCCCGAAATGACCGACAAGGTCCTGTCATTCTCCCGCGCACGGAAACAACGTGCGCGGGACGATGCGCGTAAATTGGCAGATGCCAACGCGGCAAAGCACGGCCAGACCAAGGCCGACAGGGTATTGCTGGCCACCCGCGAAGCCGGGGCGCGAAAATCGCTGGATCAGCACAAGCTGGAGGAAGAATGACCGCCCCCGGCGATGCACGACCACGCAAGCATTCGGTCACCCTGAACGGTCATCGCACCAGCGTATCGCTGGAAGATGCGTTCTGGCTGGAATTCCAACGACTGGCCGACGCACGCGGGCAATCTGTCAATGATCTGGCCGCCGAGATTGATGTCGCCCGCGGGGTGTCGTCAGGGCTGGCCTCTGCGATCAGATTGTTCGTCTTGACCGAAGTGAAGGCAGGCCACTAACCCCAGCATGGCTATCGGGCGATCTGCCGCGCGACGGGTCGCAAAGAACTGCAAGCCAAATCAAGAAATGAATGGCGGGTATCGAAAACCGCCCCTAAGGGCGGCTTTCCTCAGTTCCGCGCTCGATCAGCAAAGATCATTCGGTTACGAAATCGAGCGACTCCATTTCACAAAGGTCTTCCTGGAGCGTCAATTCATCACCGTCTTCGAAAACTGCGGCGATATCATAGATGCATGACACCGCACTATCGATCTCGATCTCCATTGCGTCACCGGCTGGAAAGATATCTTCGCCCAGAATGTCATCGCCCCACTCGTCAGAGGTAACCGGAGAGACATAAAGTTCCATCACGTCATAATCGGTAAGATTGTTGACCTCGACAAAGATGGTGTCAGCGGCGGCAGGCATGGCGAACAGCGTTGCGCCAAGTGCAATGGCGGTTGCATGGGCAGTTGTCCGGAGCGAAACGAGTTTCATTGTTTGCCTTTCAGAGCAATCAGTCAAAGACGGACAGTGTATCGCATTGCCAAACGGGCCGTAAGTCTGAAATACGCGGGCGTCGTTCTGGAATTGCGGCGGCTGTCACACCAGCCCGCGCCGATCAGCATGGGTGGCCGGACCTGTCGGTGCCGACGGTGCAGACCCACCTGCAAAACACGCCGCCCAGAGGTAACAGGATCGTCAGGTGCCTGCCCCCCCGTTGTCGGACCTACCGCGCAGATACCCGCAGCAAGATGCCATCCTTGGCGCGAACCGTAAGATGCGCCACCGGCACAGGCTCTGCCCCCTTCACGACCTCGAAGCGGAACGCCCGGATCAACATCGCCAACAGTAGTGGCCCCTCGACCATTGCGAAGCCTGCGCCGGGGCACACCCGCGCACCAGCGGAGAACGGAATATAAGCCTCGCGCGCGCTTTTCTTGCCGCCATCGGTCTGCCAGCGGGCGGGATCGAAGCCATCAGGATTGTCCCACAGCCGTTCATGGCGGTGCAGGTGCCAAGGCGAGATCACCATCTGGCTTCGGGGCCGAATATGGCGGTTCCTAAACTGCTCAGGCCCGATATTTTCGCGCACCATCATCGGCACCGGCGGATACAGCCGTAGCGCTTCGCGAAACACGTCCCGGCTGATCCGGAGGTGCGACATCACGCCAAACCCCCCGTCATCTACCGGGTCACCCAAGACCGCAGTCTCGGCAGCAACCTTGTTCTGCCATTCCGGGAACATCGCCAGCAGATAGAGCGCCCACCCCAACGCGCTGGCGCTTGTCTCGTGTCCTGCCAGAAAGAAGATCGCAACCTGATCGACCATCTCCTCGGCGGTGAACCGAGCGCCGGTTACAGGATCGGCGGTGGTCATGATCTTGGTTGCCAGATCATCAGGCGCAGCCCCTGCCCCGATCTCGACCATGCGCCGGGTCACGATTTCCGTGATCAACAACCGGATGGATCGCGCCGATGCACGGGTTTGTGCCCGGTGGCCACGCGGCATCCAGCGCGGCAATGGCACAAAGGCGGCCGCATTCAAGATGGGTTGGGTCCGTTGATAGGCCCGGAATTCGTGAAATACGCGCGTTGCCACCGCATTCTCGATCGGAAAGGAAAACAGCGTGCGAAAGATCACATCGGCAGCGGCATGGCTCATCTGTTCCTCGATCTCGACCTCGCCGGTTTGCATGCGCGCGACCGCTTGTTCGCCCGCCGCCCACATCGCCGGAAACGTGTCGCGTAGACGCCCGCCTTCAAAGGCCGGGTCGATGATCCGGCGCTGGCGTTTCCACGTCTCGCCATTTGTCAAAAAGACCGAGTCCCCAAGCAAGGGGCGCAGGCCTTCGCCGACGCGGTCGGATTTCGGGAACGCATCGGGGCGCGCCTTCAGTACCTCGGCCACCAGATCAGGTTGGTTCAGAAGGTAGGATCGAAAAAAAGGCGTCCTAAACTCGGCCATCCAAGCCCGGTAAAGCCGCGCGGGCTGTGCCGACAATATGTCGTGCCTAAACAGTTTTAGATAGCGCCAGAGCGAGACGCGATCGGGCCGGGGCACGGGTTTCGGCGGCATCATGCGACCATGTCCGTATATCGGTTGACGGCCAACTCGATCCGGCTGGCCGATGGTGCGCGACCTGCAAAGCGAGTGGCCAGCGACACAGGGCCCACAGTGATGGCAAAGTAATCGTAGTCGCCGGGCCGATCAAATGCGTTCAGGTATTGAAAGTGCAGCTCGAACAGCCGCCAACGCATCGCCTTCCACGTCTCGGGGGCCAGTGTTTGGGAAAACGCCGCCGAGATCACCAGTGGCCAGCGCTTGCCACTGGGTGCAACACCCGAAACCGCGACGGGGTCACACAAGGCAAAGGCGCACCCATCACCGGGCGCGGTGACGTCCACCCATGTGATGCGGTCTTGGACGCTGAGAAACGCCAGATCGGCTCGGAGCCGCCCCGCCTTGGGAAGAAAGCTGACCATCGGCACCACATGACCAAGGGTCAAAAGCGCTAGCCTGGGCGCACCATCAGGCACCCGCCCCGCCCGCAGCAGGTCGGCCAAGATCGACACGGCGATGTAGGCACCGGACGAATGCCCCACAATCAGGACTTCATCGGCGTCACTTTGCATCGCCTCTGCGATACGGTCGCCAAAGGTGGCCATCCGCGCCTCTTGGGCCGTCGGATAGGCCCCGCAATCGATGGCCGAAAAGGCATAATCATGCATCAGGTAATACGCCAGAAACCGATGATCGTTTTGCTTGAACCAGCCCAAGATTGCCCACGCGGTCGCAGGCAATGTCACGCCATATGCCAAGAAAGCGCGCAGCGGGAAGTAGCTGGATACGGCCAACACCCCCGCCGTGCTCAGCGCAAGTTGCGATACCACCATCAGGGCATAAGCCACCCCGATGCCGCACCCGACAGCCAACGCCAATTGCAACAGCAGCGCCACCACCGGGTAGAGCGCAGCAATTACCGGCCCCTTGCGCAGTCGCATCAGCCCAAATAACGCCCCCGATCCAAGATAGACCCACGCCGTGCGCACCAATTGTCCGTAGGTCGCAACCACGCCCGCGCGCATGCTGTCGCGTACGATATCGGCCCAATACATGACCTCCACATCGGCCTGCACATTTGCGCCATTCATCTTTGCACTTACGCGCCAGCCATATTTTCCACCGATCTGTTTCGGGGAAAGCGCCAGATCATAGTGCGATATCTCAGCCTGGCGCGCGCCCTCGCGCCGATACCTTTCGCGGTATTTGCGCGGGTGCACCGGATCATATCCAGGAATATACATCACGCGACGACGGGTGATTTCTGGGGCTGCATTGCTCATGTCCGCAACTCTAGCGGCCATTCTCGGCAGGGCTATGGCAAAACGCTGTCAACGGCGCTAGGGCTGCACGATGGAGCCTGATATCGAAATCGACGCCATCGGATTGTTGTGTCCACTGCCCGTGTTGCGGCTGCGCAAGCGGTTGCAGGCTTTGCAGCCGGGGCAGACCGCCCGGCTTCTGGCCAGTGACCGAATGGCCCTGATCGACGTTCCGCATTTCTGCGCCGAAGAAGGTCATACCTTGCTTGCCAGCACCGATGCGGACCGGCTTAGCTTTTTGGTCCAAAAGGGCTGACCCGGACGGCGGGCCGGATCTTGGACACGACGCACGCCGAAATCCAGCGCCGCTCAGCAAGATCACCCAAACAGCACCATCGCACGCGCATCCCATGCAAGTTTGGTCGCTTCGCCCCGCGCCAGCACCGGACGGCCCGGCATGTTCCGCATCGAAACCGTGACGTTGTTCGGCGCGCCCTCCAGCCTGACGTCGTAATAGGTCATGTCACCGTAATAGGTGACCTCCTCTACCTTGCCCGGGGCGACGCGCTCGGCATCCTGACCGTCAAACAACACCGTCAGGCTTTCGGGGCGCAGTCCAATCTCTCCGGGGCCAGGGTTGGCCGGGCCGGGGCATTGCGCACGCTCCAGTTCTGCTTTGCCAAGGCCGGGCACCTCAACCTGCAGCTTACCGGATGCTTCGGACATTATCGTGGCAGGTAAGAAATTCATCATCCCGATGAACTCGCCCACACGACGACTGGCGGGGCGGCGATACAATTCCTGCGGCGGGGCAAGTTGGGCGATTTCGCCTTCGAACATCACCGCGATCCGGTCCGACATGATCAGCGCTTCTTCCTGATCGTGGGTCACCAGAATAAACGTGATACCGACCTGACGTTGTAAACGCCGCAATTCGGACTGCATCTGTTCGCGCATCTTCTTGTCCAGCGCCGACAGCGGTTCATCAAGCAACAACACCTTTGGCTTGAGGATCAACGCGCGCGCCAAAGCAACCCGCTGCCGCTGCCCACCTGACAGAGCGTGCGCCGCGCGGTCGCCGTAACCACCCAACCCGACCATTTCCAGCGCCTCGCCGACGGCTCGGGCCTTCTCGGCATTGCCCATGCCAGCCTTGCGCAAACCAAAGCCCACGTTCTCGGCCACGCTCAGATGCGGGAAAATCGCATAGGACTGGAACACCATGTTGGTCGGGCGTCGGTTCGGCGGGACCCCCTCCATATCGGTGCCATCCAGCAAGATGCGCCCGCTGCTGATGTCCTCAAACCCCGCAATCGCACGCAACAATGTGGTCTTGCCGCAGCCGGATGGCCCCAACAGCGAAAAGAATTCCCCCTCGCCGATCTCGGCGTCGATGCCCCGCAAAGCGTGGTAATCGCCGTAATACTTGTGGACCCCTTCAAGCGTGATGATGGGGCGGGGTGGGGTTTTATCCTTCACAGGAATCCTCCGGAATCTGGCAGGCCTGCACGGCGCAGCCCGCGGCGGCGGAAAAACTCGGCGGTGATCAACAACCCGACGGAAAGCCCCACAAGGATGGTGCCAAGCGCCATGATCACCGGCAGGCGGGCGGGGAACCGCAACTGGCCCCACAAATAAACGGGCAGCGTGGGTTCATTGCCCGACAGGAAGAAGGCAATGATGAATTCATCCAGACTGATGGTAAAACAGATCAACAGGCTCGCGATGATGCCGGGCATCACCAACGGCAATGTCACCAGCCGAAAGGTGGTCAGTGGCGTTTCACCCAGATCAACCGATGCCTCCTCAAGGCTACGATCCATGTTGGAGAAACTGCCCTGCAGGATCGCAATCGCAAACGGCACACAAATAAGCGTATGGCCAGCGATGATGGTCCAGATGCTCAACGACAGGCCCAGTTGCAGCATCACCACCAACAGCGAAATCGCCACGATGATTTCCGGCAGCACCAGCGGCAGCATGATGAACCCGACGATCACCGGCTTGGCGGGAAACCGATAGCGGGTCGCGGCGCGCGCGGCGAACAACCCCAGACAGGTCGACAATACCGCGGTGCTGATCGCGATGATCAGCGAATTCAGGGTTGCTTCGTGCAGCGCCGGCGTAGTGACAAGTGCCCGAAACCAATCAAGCGTGAAGCCCTGCAAGGGAAACGCGATTGTCGTGCCGTCGTTGAACGCAAACAACGGGAGCAAGACGATTGGCGCATAAAGAAACACCAGATACACCAAGGCGTAGATGTGAAGGCCGCGCCCTTTCATGACTGTACCCCGTTCATGATCTGGCCCGCGTCCAGCGCCGCGTCAGCAGCACCAGCGCAAGCGCGATGGACCCGACTATGATCATGCCGCCCACAGCCAATGTCGCCCCCATCGGACGGTCGTTCAGGTCGAAAATCTGCGCATAGATCATGTTGGCGATCATCGTGCCGCCCGACCCCCCCACAAGGCGCGGGGTTACGTAATCGCCGACTGTCGGGATCATCACGATCAAGGCCGCCGCCAACACGCCCGGCACCGCCAGCGGCAAGGTCACCCTAAAGAACGTCATCAGCTTGGTTTCGCCCAGATCCTGCGCGGCCTCAAGAAAGCTGCGGTCGATCTTTTCTAGCGACACGAAGATCGGCAAGATGGCAAACGGCGCGAAGGCATGGGCCAGCGTGATGACCACAGCGTTGGAGTTATACAAGATCCAGCTCAACGGCTCGTCAATCACACCCAGCCCGATGAGCGTCCCATTCACCGGACCATCATAAGCCAGAATGACCCGCCACAGGAAAACGCGGATCAGATAGCTGGTCCAGAACGGAATCGTGATCAGGAACAGCCAAAGCGATTTCCGGCTGGGCCGAACATGAAAACTGACGAAATAGGCGATGGGGAAGGCAAGCAGAACTGTCACTGCGGTGACCGAAAGCGAAATCTTGACCGATCGCAACATCAGTGAACGGTAGAGCGGATCGGTCAAAGCCTCGCTGTAGTTGGCAAGCGTGAAGGTCCGATCAATCGTCAGGAAGTTTTGGGTCCAGAAGCTGAGCAAGACAATGCTGGTAAGGGGTGCCGCCAGCAAGAGAATCGCAAAAAGCGCTGTCGGGCTGATCAAGATCAGCCCCTTCCCCGCATCCGTTCGCAATGCTTTTGAGAAGCCCGAACTTTGGCTCATCCATACCTACCCCTGATCCCGGCCTTTACGATTACGAGATTGCCCCGCAGGCGCAAGCAGTTATCGCAGTAGCCCCCCCGCACAAGATGATGTCGTTGCCCCGAGCGCAGACTTTCGGTCAACGATATGACACAGATCGGCCGACCGGACAGCGACCCGCGCCTTGCGCCCCATGAAGTCAAACAACACAACAACACGCTGATCGGGGGCAACATCTTCGATTGTAGCGGCAAATTCAAGAAACGGCCCCGTGGTCATCATGACGTTTTCACCGGGCTTGAAGCCCCGCGTCGATGTCGGTTCTGCGGGGTCTCCAAAGCGGTCCATCAACTGCCGGACAAGATCGGTCGGAACCGGTGTCGGCTCACCGCTCAATGCAACCAATCGGCTGACCCCCAAGGTCGCGTTGATCGCTCTCCACCGGGCATGGCGCGGATCATGCGCAACGAAAAGATAACCCGGAAACAGCGGGCGCTTGCGTGTCGTAAACCGCCCCCTTTGCCGGCAATTGACCGTTTGCATAGGCAAAAAGGTTGTAAACGCCTGACGCCTGAGATTGCGCTCGGCGATAAGGTGGCTGTTTGGTTTGTATTGAACAAGGTACCACGTCTGTTCGGCTGTGCTGTCGATCACGTTCGGGTCCCTTTCCTGCATCCCTGAATTGTTGCGCTCAAACATGAACGAAATCAACCTGCATGACCCGTTTCAGACAGAGGTGGCCCTTCTTGTTATAAATTGCGGCAGCTTGCACATGTTCTTTTGGACAAGCGCCCCCAGCCCGCCAACGTTGTTCCGTCGGAGCGCTGCATAATCCTCGCGCGATTTTCTGAAGAGATTGCGCAGACTGCGATTGCTTGCCCCACCCACACGCATCTTCACAAGCACATCGTCGATATAGACCGGTGCCGCCGCCGTTTGGGAGAAGTAGCGCAGTACGAAATCATAATCGGCCGAGATACGGAATGCGGTGTCATAGACACCAATCCGGTCAAATACCGAACGTCTGAGATACAAGGTGGGATGTGGCGGCATCCAGCCGCGCTGCAACAGCCGGGGGTGATAAGCACCCGCGCGCCAGTGCCGGATTACACGGCCCGTATCGTCGGGCGCGACATAGTCGAGATCGCCGAACACGGCCTCAACGCCGGGATCGGCAAAGGCGGCGGCAATCCGATCAAGAACGCCGTCACCCGCCAGATAATCATCGGCATGCACCACGCCCACGACCGCACCGGTTGTCAGCGCGATCCCCTTGTTCAAGGCGTCATAAATGCCGGCATCAATCCCGCTGTGGACCGTCATCCGATCATGTGCGGCCTTCTGGATGACAGCCAGCGAAGCGTCGGTCGACTGCCCCTCGACAATCAGATGCTCCACGTCGTGATAGGTTTGGCGGGCAACGCTCTGAATGGCATGGGCGACGGTTGGCTCCGCGTTATACACGGCCGTGATGATGGAAATCTTCACTGCACGCCCCTCTGAGGTGATGCCGACGATATCTGGACCGGCAAAGCAAAGCCTCGGCATTGGAAACGATGGCGCATCCCCGACTGCGTCGTCAACTGGCCGAACGATGCGGGGTTCTCGGTGCATTGGATTCATGATAACGTTCATTGTCGAACGATCAGGTCCAGATCGTGACCAGAAATTACAGACTTCCCATTTGATTGCGTGTCCCCGGCACCTCTTGTGCGGTAGCCGTAAGGAAGGGATTTCAAGCCATGGCAGGAAACCGCAGCAAGATGGAGGAGGACGTCAGGTTTCGCGTCCTTCGCCTGCTTCAGGAGAACCCGGAACTTTCGCAGCGCGACATTGCTGCGGCCGTGGGCGTAAGCGTGGGCGGCGTACATTATTGCCTGAATGCGTTGATCGACAAAGGTTTGGTAAAGCTGGGTAATTTTACGGCGGCGGCCGACAAACGGCGCTATGCCTACATCCTCACCCCCAAGGGCATCGCCGAGAAAGCCGCCCTGACCTCACGGTTTCTGAAGCGAAAGATGGAGGAATACGAGGCGCTGAAGGTCGAAATCGCATCGCTTCAGGACGAAGAGACCCGCCTCCACGACCTGACGCATCAGCCACAGGACTAGTGGCGATTTCAGCAAACGCCGAGCGGCCGAACGCAACCTCTTCAGGCGGAGCGCGATGGCTGATTTGGCTGCGCCGGGTCCTCCAGCCACGCCGGACGAAGCGCGTTAATCCTCCCTTGGCAACACCGCGAGTGATCAACCTGACTGCTACCAAAGACATCGTTTATTGCCGAAATACGGATGGCCATCGGCAATCTTACGTCGATCTGTTCGCCGAACATCTGCGACTGGTGCCTTTGGCAGGACCGATCCGTTGGTCGACTTTTGTTGCCCTTGTCGGTGCAAGACGTCTGTTGTTTGCGACCATCGACGACGACTACGCCGGCTTCATCCTTGTTGCGACCATCCGCAGCATACTGCGCAAACGGACCGTCGCCATGTTCTTGCGGCCGGCATCCTGTTTTCGGACCGACGGGTTGATCCACCTTGCAAAGCGTTGGGTTTTTCAGCGGCTCAAGCATCTGCCGGGGCTGACGGTTTTGGCAATCACGCCGTTCGACCTGAAGCCCGCGGTCGCGTCGGTTGCCCATGACTGGGTGCATGATCCGCAGTTATGGGACTTGGGGAAACGATCGGTGGCGTCGGCGGCCTCTCCGCTTGGTCAACAGATCGCGGCACATGCGGACGGCCGCAAGGTGCTGGCATTTATCGGCAGCGCAAGGACGATAAAGGGGTTTCAGTATCTCAACGAGATCTTTGCGGCTGATCCTGACGTGCAAACACAAATCCATGTCGTCGTGGCCGGGCGCATCGCCAAGGACTGCGCGGATGCGGCCAGCCAACTCCGTGCGCGCGGGGCCACGATCGAAGACCGCCACATCACGGACGCGGAGATGACCGAGGTTTACCAGCGGTCCGAATTTATCTGGTGCTGTTACCGCTCCGACTACGATCAACCCTCGGGGATATTCGGGCGTGCGGTTCAACTTGGGCGCAAACCCATCGTGCGCGCCGGATCGCTGATCGCCCATTATGATCTTCACACCGGGACCGATTTCATCCGTCTGCCTTACGGCACCCCGCTTGAGGCTGCCCGGCAGCTTCTCGCTTTGGCGCGCATGAAACCCGCGCCCGTGGCAGTGCCAACCACCGCGATCAATCAATGGCGCGATGACTTTGTGACCACGTGCAATGCAGCGCTTTAACCCCTGCTCCGCCGCCAGACATGATCAGGCCTTCGCGCGATGAAGATACTTCACATCGTGTCCGGGCCCTTGTCGTCGGGTGCTGGAAAGGGTGCCCGTGCGCTGCATGAATCCTTGCAGGCACTCGGCGTTGATACGGCCATTCTGGGACGGGTTGAGAAGGGCCTTGCCCCTGCGGTGAATGCCAATGGCTTTTCGTTCTCGGAAAAATTTCTGCCCGGTGTCATGAATCGCTTTTTCCTGCGGCGCCTGAACAGACGGTTCCCAAAGACGCCCGTGATGTTTCACCCGATTTCTTACGGTTTGGCCCCTCAAAGGCGGTTGGAGTTCAAGGAGGCCTCGCTGGTTCACGTGCAGTTTTCGCATGCCGCAACACTTGGCCCATCGTTTTGGCAGGAACTTAGCAGGGTGAAGAATCCAGTCGTCTTCACGTTGCGCGACATGTGGCTGTTTACCGGCGGGTGTCACTTCTCATTGGATTGTCGCGGCTATGAAACCGGGTGTGACGTCTGCCCGATGTTGGGCGGCGGCGCGGAGACCCTGACGGCCACAGATGTCAGACGAAAACTTGAGGCGCTCAAATCGGCGGCAGCATTCGTGGCGATCAGTCATGATATCGCCGAAAAAGCGCGGCAAAGCGTTGTGCTGAAAGGCGCAGATATTCGGGTGATCCCCAACAGTATCGATACCGCAGGGTTCGAGTTGATCGACAAGGCAACAGCCCGCGCCGCACTTGGGCTGCCCCGGGATGCTTTCATCGTAGGGTTCGGCGCATTGAACCTTTCAGAGGTCCGAAAGGGATCGAAAGTCGTGACGGACGTCTTGCACGACATGGTCGAACCAGATGGAGTGCACTGGGCGATCTTTGGTGGAAACCCCTTTGATCTGCCGTCAAACGCGACGTATTTCGGACGCGTTCAGGTGCAAAGCAAACTCAACCTGATATATGCGGCCGCAGACGTGTTCCTGATGCCGTCGTTGCAGGAATCCTTTGGCAAAACCACGGCCGAGGCGCTTCTGTCCGGCACACCTGTCATTGCCTTCGACAGCACGCCCGCAGTTGAAATCATCGATCATGAAGACAGCGGATGGATCGTCACCAATGGTGATGCCGCCGCCGTCATCCGGGCGCTGAAAGATGCCCACGCCGGCGGTCGCGCGCGTCTGGCCGCAATGGGGCGCGTGGGGCGTCGCAATGTGCTTGCCCGCTTTTCCCCGAACGTCGTCGCCAGAATGCACATCGATCTTTACCGGGACCTGATCGCAAGATCGCAGACGGGGCGCTGAGATGCATGGCAACCACCCCCAAGACGTTACCCATTACGTGTCAAACGCCGCGTGGTTGATCGGTGACAGCGTGTTCGGCAAGGCGTTTGGATTGATCGTGGTCGCGGTCGTGGCACGCCTTCTTGGCCCTCAGGACTATGGAATGTACGCCTACGTCATGTCGATGATCGCGCTTTTCACGGTCATCGGGCATATGGGGCTGGATGGGCTTGTTGTCAGGGAACTGGTCAGCAAACCCGACGAACAACCGCAGATCATTGGCACGGTGCTGGGGTTGAAGGGGGCGGGATATGTTGTGGGGGCCATCTTGGTGTTGGCCTACAGCCTTCTGATGCCCAACCATCAATCGCAGGAACGCTGGCTATTTCTGGTCGCGGTGCCCGGTATGCTTTGCATGCCGCTCATCTCGGTGCTGAAGAACTGGTTCAATGCGCGGGTCGAGGCCAGATACGGCGTGATCGCGAACCTTGGCGCAACGCTGAGCAGCGGTGTGTTCAAGATCTTGATGGTTCTTGGGGGCGCAGGTGTTGTCGCGGTCGGCGTCGGCACCACTTTGGGCACAGTAACGGGCGCGCTGTTGATCGTTGTCCTCTATTGGCGCCGCGGAGGGCCGCGGCCCGCTTCATGGCAGTTCTCTGCAACCCGCGCGCGCGGGTTATTCAACGAAGGCTGGATGATTTTTGCCGGCGTGATCTGCGCGAATGTCTTCCTCAAGATCGACCTTGTGATGCTACGCATGATGCAAGGCCCCCAAGAGGTGGCAACATACGCCGTCGCCTCCCTCATTTCCGAGGCGACCTACTTCATCCCGGCGGCGCTTGGGGCAACGGTCTTTCCGCGCCTTGTCCAAAGCAGTGCAATAGCCCCCAAGGCTTTCCTGGCGGGTTTGCAAAAGCTGTTCGATCTTCTCGCGTTCGCCGGAATTGGCCTCTTTGTGACGCTCATGATCATCGGCCCCCCGCTCATTCATCTTGCTTTTGGGGCGTCCTATGCACCATCGGCGACCATCCTGATGATACATTTGTTCTCGCTCCCGTTCATCTTCGTGCGGCAGGGGTTCAACCACTGGGTTTTGGTTGCGAACAAGGCCCGGTTTTTTCTTTCCAGCCAAGCGCTTGGCGCAATGATTAACGTCTTGCTGAACCTCGTGCTCATTCCGGGGTATGGCGGCCACGGGGCGGCGGTCGCCACGGTCATTTCCTATGCGGCGTCCTCGTTGTTCGTCCTTTTGGCTTTCAGCGACACCCGCGCGATCTTTCGCCTTTCAATCCGCTCGCTCGGCCAGCCATGGCGGGGATGGAGCTTGGTCAAGCAAACGATGCGGCAACTGGTACGTTGACCCACCCGGGCAATTTCCACACCTGCGGCTTTCCCAAGGCCCTGCTGGCGGCAACCGGCCTTCAAGACAAACTCCCAAGGGGGGGGATGAATGATCAAGACTTTACGCAACAAGTTTCATGACCTCAGAAATACCGGCAATGACACCCGAGCCAGCATCGAGCTATCGCGGCTTGGGCTGGAGTTCACCCCATGGACAAAATCCGCGATACGCCCGGCGGCGCTTCTCCAACTGCTCAATGAAATTCTGATCAATGACCGGCGCACCGTCATCGAGTTTGGCGCGGGCATATCAACGATCTACCTTGCCAAGGTCCTTTCCAGCGTCGGCGGGCGCCTGATTTCCTTCGAGGATGACGCCGGTTGGGCCGGGATCGTGACCCAGATGCTGCATCGCCATGGATTGCAGGACTGGGTCACATCGGTGGTCGCGCCGCTTGGGCCCTGCGCCAACGCGCCCACGGGACTGGAATGGTATGACGAAGCCGCCGTGCGCGACGCGCTGAACGGACGCACGGTTGACCTTGCACTGGTGGATGGCCCCAAAGCTCATCACCCGGCCAGCCGTCTGGCGCGATACCCGGCCTATGGGGTAACTTCCCCTTTTCTCGCACCAAGAGCCGCCGTTGCACTTGATGACATCACCCGAAAGGGCGAGCGTGACGTGCTCGACAAATGGCGCGCGCTTCCGGGTTTTGACTTCGATGTCTCCATCGCGCATTCCGGTATCGCCCTGCTGCGGCGTGGGCCTTACTTCATGACCGAAATGTAGGCGCCCCGTGACCGGATACACTATGAACACATGCCATCGCTGCGATGCATTTGTCGGCTGCCATGTAAATCGCCGCGCCGGAATTTGCCCTTGCCCCGCCGCATCTTGGCAACCACGCTCCGCAGCGGCCCACACCAAGATGAAACCTGACTGAATTGCACATGGCTTCACTCAAGATCCAGAGGTCGATCTTTCCGGAACTCGTTCTTCTTGGTAGTCTTGCAGGCTTTCCGTTTGTTGCCGCCATTGCAGATTTCTTCTCACTGCCCAGCACACTGCTTTCGATCGCACTTCGCGCGACAATTTTCATTCTCTGCGTCATCGCGCTTATCCATGTAAAGAAACCAAAACGCCAGCAAACCGGTGAAACCCTGATACGTCTCGCAATGCTGTTTTGGATCATCTACCTGATAAGACTGTCGTACTATACCACTGCATTCCCCTCAAACCTTCGCCTTACACCTGCCTTGTATTGGGTATGGGCATTGGGTGTTTGCCTGATCCCAATGCTCAGCATTTCCTCGGCAAGTGGAAAACAAATAGACTTCGACCGGTCATTTCGAATGCTCTTTGTTGTCGGCTTCATTGCCATTTTGATGGCTTATTTTTCCGCATCCACTGAGGTATACCGCGATGGTCGACTGTTGGATATCGGGCGGATACAACTTGACTCCCTCAATCCGATTTCCCTTGGAAGGTTGGGGGCGGTCATGACGGCACTATCCATTTGGCTCATACTGAAAAAGCGATACTTTGAATTTCCGAACCTTGCACGCGGTGCAGCAGTCGTTGCCGTGGCAATCGGCGTGTATCTCATGATAAACTCGGGATCACGGGGGCCTGTTCTCGCGCTTTTGTCGTCGTTGATGCTTTTGACATTTGCATCGTCGATCAGACGTGGCGTGGCGATGGCCCTGATATTCATGCTGTTGGCATCCGCGATCTACATCAGCGCAGAGCGGTTCAGCATATTGAACATGGACGCACTTCTTGGCAGGTTTGCTGCCATGCAACAGATGTCCGATATGGCCGCCCAAGAAAGATTGACCAGTTTCGGTGGTGCAGTCGCAGCGTTTCGGGACAGCCCGATACTTGGGTTCGGACTTGAAGAGCCGCGAACAGGTTTCTATCCTCATAATTTGGTATTGGAGGCATTCATGTCGACCGGCCTGATTGGAGGCGTGATATTCCTTTGGATTTGTGCCTCTGGGGTGCTGGTTTCAATCCGGCTTTTCAAATCGAATAATCCAGATGGATGGGTCGGCCTGCTATTCATCATATACCTTGTTCAAGGCATGTTTTCAGGCGCGTTATACCAATCTGGCGAATTCTGGTGCAGTGTCGCGATCTTGACGGTCGCCGCAGCGCGGGCAAAGGCGCAATCAACAGACCACCCTGTGACACCGCAGCACGCGGCCGCCCCCGTGTTGGCGGATGAAAGATGAGGCGCGGGGAAACCATAACCTTCGTTCAGCCTGCCCTGCCCCACTACCGTCAGGCATTTTTCAGCAAGATATATGCGACCGACCAGACATCAGGCGCCATGTATTATTCGCCCAAGGGCTCGGCAATCATCGGACCCGATGATGTTGCCGCCGACTGGGCGCGGTCCGTTGGGCCGGTCCGTATGCTGCCGCTTGGGTTCATGTGGCAAAGTCGGGCATTGGCCGTGCCGATCCGGCGCGGCGACATCGTGGTCATCTGGGGCAACCCGCGCTGTCTGAGCAACGCGGTGTTGATACTCAAGGCGCGCTTGCTTGGCGCCAGAACGGTCTGGTGGGGGCATTATTGGAGCGCAACGACCCGCACGTGGCGTCTGGTGCTGCGGCTGTGGTTGATGCGGTGCACCCACGCGGTCCTTTTCTACACCGACGCCGAGGTGGACGCGTACCATGCCCGCACCGGTAATCGCGACCCGCGCCCGATCATGGCTCTTAATAACGGGCTTGATCTCGCTCCCATTGAAGCCGGAAGGCAGCCGTATGATGCAACCGATCGGGATGAAAGCGCGTTGTTCATCGGACGTCTGACAACCAAGGCGCACCTGAACCGAATGTTGACCGCCATGACCGATCCCCGGCTGGCGGGCCTGCACCTGCACGTGGTTGGCGATGGGCCAGAGGCAGCCACCTTGCGCGCGATGGCCGACAACTTTGGGGTTGCAACCCGGATCACATGGCACGGCGCCACAACCGACGAGGCGCGGATCGCACAGATCGCAAATCGATGTCGTATTTTCGTTTATCCGGGCGCGGTCGGTCTATCGCTGATCCACGCCATGGCCTACGGCTTGCCCAGTGTTGTCCATTCAGACCGCTGGCGCCAAATGCCCGAGATCGCCGCGTTCGAAGCAAACCGCACCGGGCGCACCTTTGATCCGGCCAGTTCAACAGATCTGGCTGATCAAATTGCGGCACTGATCAAGGACTACGAAAGCCTTGGCGCTTACGCGCAACGATGTATGGCCGTGACCGCCAAGAGCTTCAACGTCGATGACATGGTGGTTCGCTTCAAGGCGTTGATCGCCGCACTGCCCGGGCCGCATTCATGAGAGGCCCAATTCACCAAGCGCGTCCAACCAGCGGCGTCACGGTATCACGCCGTCGCATCCCGCCAACAGGCAACGCTGCCAGATGCGATTGCGATCATTTGAATGCCTAAGCTGGCCAAGCCCGCGCCTTCATCCGGCGTTTCGGTTCTGATCGGGCCGGACCATTTGCCGATCACAGGCCAATCCGATGCCTTCAACACCCTGAAGATCGGCCAGCAGGCGGACGAGATCTTTGTCCATTATCCAGCAAGACCGCTTTCCTTTCGAAACCTCGCCGTGCTTCTCCGCTTGGCTGCCGCGCTCTGCGCGCGTGGACCGAAGACCGTTTATCTTACCATCTCGCGCACGCCACGGGGGTTTCTCAGGGACGCGTTGATCCTTTCGATTGCGCGGATGGGGGGGGCGCGCACGGTGGTCCATCTTCACGGAGCCGACTTCGCGCGGTTCTTGGAGCAACGCGGGCGCGCCCATTATTGGATGATCGGGTTCGTGTACGCGCGGGTGAGTGCGGCGATCGTCCTTTGCCCTGAAATGCGCAAGGAATTTGCGGCGTTCCCGGGCCTGCCCGTGCACGTCATAGCAAACGCGGCATCACGTGACGTTGCGGCGCGCGCACGACAGGCGCGGAACGTGGCGGCACCGGCGGGTTTGCCGCTTCGATTGCTGTTTCTGTCCAACCTCATCCCGTCGAAGGGATTGAACGAATTGATCGGTGCGATCACCGAGATCCGTGGCGAAGGCGGTGACGTGGAACTGGCGATCTGCGGGCGCCAAGGATTTTCGCGGGATCTTGACGACCTGATGACGGCGCTTCCCGACGGGATCAATTATTTGGGACCCGTAATCGGAGAGGAAAAGCTGATGCAACTGGAACAGGCCGACGTCGTCGTCTTGCCCAGCTACTACAGCAGCGAAGCGCAACCAATTTGCCTGATCGAGGCAATGCACTTTGGCAAGGCGGTGATCTATACCGATCATAACTACCTGCCTGACTGCATCCCAGAGGCCGCCGGGATTTGTATCCAAACGCGCTCGGTTACGGCCTTGTCCACCGCGATCCGAACCTATGCAGGCGACCGCGCGTTGCTTGCACGCCATGGCAAGGAAGGGCAGCATTTCGCCCGACAGCACCACACAGAGGAGGTTTACGGCACCCGTGTACGCGAATTGCTGCTTCGCGTGCGACGTCAACAACACGTGCAGACCGTAGGCGCGTCAGATGTGGCCCGAAGAATGAAGGGGCGCCCGCGAAACGATTGATCGGCCGCGGTCAGCCGGCAACCCTCGACAAACGAGGCGATCCAAATCAAAAAGCCAAGCACAGGACAGGATCGTCACATGACCAAACGCGCATTCATTACCGGCATCACCGGGCAAGATGGCTCTTATCTGGCCGAATTGCTCTTGGAAAAAGGGTATGAGGTGCACGGCATCAAACGGCGCGCGTCTTCGTTCAATACCCAGCGGATTGACCACATCTACCAAGATCCACACAGTAACCATCAACGGTTGAAACTGCATTACGGCGACCTGACGGACAGTTCGAACCTGACGCGCATCTTGTCAGAGGTTCAGCCAGACGAGGTCTATAACCTTGGCGCGCAATCGCACGTGGCGGTCAGTTTCGAAGCCCCGGAATACACCGCCGACGTCGACGCGATAGGGACACTGCGTCTTTTGGAGGCGATCCGTTTTCTCGGGCTCGAAAATAAATGCCGGTTCTATCAGGCTTCGACCTCGGAACTTTACGGGCTTGTGCAAGAAACGCCGCAGCGCGAGACAACCCCGTTTCACCCCCGAAGCCCCTATGCGGTTGCCAAGCTGTATGCCTACTGGACTTGCGTGAACTACCGTGAGGCCTATGGGATTTATGCGTGCAATGGCATTCTCTTTAACCATGAAAGCCCCCGGCGCGGCGAAACCTTCGTGACACGAAAGATCACACGCGGGCTGGCCAACATTGCACAAGGTCTGGAGCAGTGTCTTCACATGGGCAACATCGACGCCTTGCGCGATTGGGGTCACGCCAAGGACTATGTCCGGGCGCAATGGATGATGTTGCAGCAAGACACACCCGACGATTTCGTCATCGCAACAGGCATGCAGTATTCGGTCCGCCAGTTCATTGAATGGTCAGCCTTGGAACTGGGCATGACACTGCGTTTTGAAGGCAGCGGTGTTGACGAGGTCGGCATCGTCGAAACGGTAACCAGCGACATGGCCCACGCAGTCAAACCGGGTGACGTCATATTGCGGATCGATCCGCGCTATTTCCGGCCGGCCGAGGTGGAAACCCTGTTGGGCGATCCATCCAAGGCCAAGGCCAAGCTTGGTTGGGCTCCCCAGATCTCCGCGCAAGAAATGTGCGCCGAAATGGTTGCCTCAGATCTGAAAACCGCCCAACGGCACCGGTTACTCAAGGAACACGGCATGGATTTCCCTGTGGCAGTGGACTCCTAGCCCACAACGACAGGACCAAAAGACGCCATGGCCGCATGATCTCTCAACCGCCAGTTTCTGGAAAGCTTTCACTGGCTGACGTTGGTGGCATGATGCCTGTGCGCGGACCCGCCAGTAAATTCCTCACAGGTCCCAAGGCGGGGGGCGTCCGGTCATCGATCAGGCCGCATTGGTGACAGAATGGTGGAATACCGCGCGATACTGCAGGGTTTTCTGAAACACCGGCCGCCCGATCACAAGACAGATAGCAATCAGGTTCGTTGAAGGGATTTCCGCAGATGCAAAAGATCTACATCGCCGGTCATCGCGGGATGGTGGGTGGGGCTATCTTGCGCCGGTTGCAGGCCCGCAGACAGGCCGGTGAACCGTTTGAATTGGTGACCCGGACACATGCTGAACTTGACCTGACAAACCAGAATGCCGTGCGTGCGTTCATGCAAGAAGAACGGCCTGATGTGGTCATTCTGGCGGCAGCCCGCGTTGGTGGAATACATGCAAACAATACTTACCCAGCAGACTTTATCTATGAAAACCTGATGATCGAATGCAACGTGATCCATCAGGCATTCGCCGCCGGAACGCCCCGGCTTCTGCAGCTTGGATCCAGTTGCATCTATCCGGTCGCGGCGTCACAGCCCATGGCGGAAGATGCGTTGCTGACCGGGGTTCTTGAACCGACCAACGAACCCTATGCCATCGCCAAGATTGCCGGGATTAAACTGTGCGAAAGCTACAACCGCCAGCACGGAACCGATTATCGCAGCGTGATGCCAACCAACCTCTATGGTCCGGGCGATAATTTTCACCCCGAAAACAGCCACGTCATGCCCGCCCTGATCCGCCGCTTTCACGAGGCGGCAGAACAGGAACTTGAGGAGGTCGCCATCTGGGGCTCCGGGCGGCCACGACGGGAGTTTCTGCATGTCGACGATATGGCCGAGGCAAGTCTGTTCGTGCTTGATCTGGACAAGGATATTTATGATGCCAACACCCAACCCATGCTCAGCCATATCAACGTGGGCACAGGAACCGACATCTCGATCCTAGATCTGGCCAAGCTCATCGCGGACGTGACCGGGTTCGAAGGCCGGATTGTCACGGACCCGTCGAAGCCAGAAGGCAGCATGCGCAAGCTTATGGATGTGTCGCGGCTGGCGAAGATGGGTTGGCGTGCGCGCGTCGATCTGACGGCCGGCGTCGCGGACGCATATCGCTGGTTTCTTGATAACCGCGCTGACGCAAGGCTATAGGTCTGAAACGTAAAAGGAATATCGAATGACTCGATTGGTTCATCCCGTGCTGCTTTGCGGTGGTTCCGGCACGCGGCTCTGGCCCCTTTCCCGCAAGAGCTATCCCAAGCAATTCACCCAGATCACCGGTGAGCACAGCCTGTTTCAGGCGTCAGCTCGCCGTTTGTCGGGGGATGGGTTCGCCGCCCCTGTTGTCGTTACCGGATCTGATTTCCGCTTCGTGGTCACCGAACAACTTGCCGCGATGGAGATCGCGCCAGCGGCGATCTTGATCGAGCCAATGGCGCGCAATACGGCCCCTGCCATTGCCGCGGCTGCCCTCGCGCTTGATGCCCGCGCACCCGGTTCGCTAATGCTTGTGGCGCCATCGGATCACATCTTGCCCGATGCGACGTTGTTCCGCGACGCTGTGCAGGCGGCATCGCAGGCGGCGATGGACGGCCAGATCGTGACCTTCGGCATTCGTCCGGACCGACCGGAAACGGGTTATGGCTGGCTCAGGTTGAGCACCCCCCCAGATCACGCGTTCAACCCGATCCCCCAGACATTGCAGGAGTTCGTGGAAAAACCCGATGCAGTGGCCGCCGAGTCGATGATGGATGGGGGCATGCACCTATGGAACGCCGGCATCTTTTTGTTCACGACCACGACGATCCTTGACGCTTTCCAAACCCACGCGCCGGACATGCTGGCCACCCTGAAGACAGCGGTCGGTCAAGCACAAAGCGATCTTGGCTTCACTCGGCTTGCGGCAGGGCCATGGGAAACGCTCGAAGACATCTCGATCGACTACGCAGTCATGGAAAAGGCACGAAATATGTCGGTTGTGCCCTATGGCGGCGTGTGGTCCGATCTGGGTGGCTGGGAGGCCGTCTGGCGTGACGCGGGGCCAGATGCCCGCGGCGTCGTCACCCACGGCCCGGCAACGGCCCTTGATTGCGACAACACGCTGCTGCGCGCGGAATCGCCCAGCCAACAGTTGGTCGGCATCGGCCTTCAGGACATCATCGTCGTCGCCATGCCTGATGCTGTTCTGGTGTCCCACAAGGACCGCGCGCAAGAGGTCAAGCTTGCCGTCCAGCATCTGAAACAGCAGGGAATTTCGCAGGCCGAAACACTGCCACGCGACTACCGACCTTGGGGCTGGTATGAAAGCCTTGTGGTGGGGGCGCGTTTTCAAGTCAAACGCATCGTCGTCAACCCCGGTGCAATCTTGAGCCTTCAAAGCCATCACCATCGGGCCGAACATTGGATCGTGGTAGAGGGGACCGCCAAAGTCACGATCGGCGAAACCGTTCAACTGGTGACGGAAAACCAATCCGTCTACATACCGCTCGGGGTCCGCCACCGCATGGAAAACCCCGGAAAGCTCCCCCTCACACTGATCGAAGTGCAGACAGGCAGCTATCTGGGTGAAGATGATATCATCCGCTTCGAAGACATCTATTCCCGCGGTCAGGGCGCCAAGGGATAGCTGCGAGCGCGCGCACGCGTGGGTGCGCGTGATCTGACGCCGAGGCTTTTGTTCACGACGCGCGCGCGCCATGCAATCGCGCGTCTGTCTTAAAAGGAAAAAACGGGGCCTGACGGATGGCCCCCCTTTTCACTGCCGAAACAGTCTTGCAGCCGCCGCCAAGTCCAATCGCCCCGCCGGAGTTCATTCGTCGGTCAAGCGGCCCGTGACGCGGGCATCTTCGCCAAATCAACGCGCACCCCGCCTCAGACGTCCTCGGTTTCGATCTGGCTCAATCCCATCCGCACCAATGCCGCCCCTGGGTTCATTTCCGCCACGACAACCAGTTTTCCCGCCGCTGCCATCGGCGTGAAATCATCGCCCCCATCAATCCAAAGTGCCGCCTGCGCCCGCCGGGCGCCCGCCATGTTCACCGCATAAGCGGGCCCGGTGTCCCAAGCGGGACGTTGCACGGTCGTGTCAGGTGCGTTCACCCACGCCGCCTGTGATGCATAGCTTGCACAGGCATAGCGGTTCCCCAACACGTTCCACCAATTGATTGCACGAAATGTCTCGCCGTCCGCGCTCCCTTGGCCAAGTGCCATGGCCAATTGGTTGGCGTCGTCCAGCAGTGCCTCTGGGCAGATAACCGTGACCCTCATGCCGTGCCCCCCAATCGCGCAGACAAGTATCGCTCCATGCCGGCAATCTCCTTCAGGCCCAGTTCTGACCCAAAGCGGATCGCCATTCCAAAAAGTTGCCCGCTGAACGGCAATGTCGCGCTGGCGCGCCCACCAATATACAGAACGCCCGCGTTAAACTGCGGTGCCGTAAGACCTGACGACACGGTGAGAACAGGCGCACCGTCGATCCGCGTCGTACTGGTCGAGACCGCCAAATCGCAGGTCGCAGCAAGCACACCCGGCGTATCGAGCGGAAAGTTGTCATTGACTGTATTGACGACCAGACCGGAATCCGGTCGATATAGGTAATTGACGGCGTTTGCCGCGTTGGACGTCGGTGCCGAAACAAGAAACGACCGCGGCGTCGACCCGGAACCCAGTTCGCACAATATCCCGTTCCCGCCTTCGGTCAGTTTCCGAAAGCCTGCGAAAAGCTGCATCTTGGAGGTGCCAGGGGTGATGGTTGGCGTGTTCAAGCGGTCATCGATACCGTCAAACTCCAGATATCCCCGCCCTACTGCATCCTCACGATAAATCGGCCGCGCCGCTATCGTCGACTGCGTCGCATGGTTTCCGTTGCCGCTTTTGTCGGTCATTCTGGCGACGGGCTGCCCCGGCGCGGTTACGGGGATCGTGCCAGCCGCATCTTGGAAAAGCGATTGTCGATCCGCTGGATCAAACCAGACCCCGGTCGCCGCCCCGTCAAACATGACGGCAGGGTTGAACCCCTGTCCAACACGCAAGGGCCGCGACATCACGGAAAATTCGGTTACGAACTTCATGCAATCACCAAGGCGTGGATCCCGGTTGCCGTGGTGCCGGTGGCCCGGACGCGACGGACGCAGACAGGCAAGATTGCAAAATCCGGCAGCGAAATCGCCCGTTCTTCGCCCACGGCGGTGATCATGGAAACCATGCCACCGGTTTCGACATAAAGCGCCAGTGCCTCTTTCGGCAGATCCACACCATCATCGGGAAGCACAGGCTGCACGTCAGTTGCAGGGCCACTCAACGACGCAGAACGATTGGAAAAAGGGTTGGTCATGGTACTGTCCTTATTGTTGCTGGCAGGGTTGAAAACCCAACATCGGGACATTTCTCATAAAAATCTGAAGTCTTGATTAATCACATTGTGCATTGCGCGCGCTACCAACCCGCGCGCGCAACACCTTGCCACCCGGACTGCCATGACCAAACGGTCCGACCCCTCCCGCCCCCTGTGGAAACGCTAGTCTAACTGCAGGCGACCAAGGTCTTGCACAACCGCCCCGGCGCATCCTTGGCCATCGGCGCGCCGATCGCTTTCGCCATATGCCATGCCAATACCTGATTGCTGCTGAGAACCGGCATGCCGAGTTCTTCCTCCAATTCGTCGATAATCCCAAGGGTCCGCAGATTGGTGCAGGACAGGAAGACGACCTCCGCCCCTTTCGCGGCCGCCCGGGCCGCTGCCTTGATCGACGCAGGCGCGATACGTGCGACGCGGGCCTCGACTTCTTCACCGAATGTCAGGGCGTCGCTCACCGCAAAACCATTTGCCAAGAACGCATCCCGCACAGGGGCAGCGATCTCTGCCACATAGGGTGTGACAAGTCCGAGCCTTTTGACATCCAATGCCTCAAGCGCCGCCAGCGCCGCCGTCAGCGGATCGGTGACCATCGGCGTCTCGACACCGCGGCGGATCATACGTGCAACCGCATCTGCACCGATCAGTGTCGTCCCCGAGGTGCAGCCATAACCCACTGCATCAAACCGCGCCGCCCGCGGGAAAAGGCCTGCACCGCGAGGCAATTCAGCCTCCATCGCCGCAATGGATTCTGTCGAAAGCGCGGACGCCGATGGGATGCGGCTGGTATAAATCGCGATGTCGCGGTCCGGGAACAACCGTCGGAAATCCTGTTCCAGCGTCTCGTCAGCCTGCAATACAACAAGCCCCAGCGTCCCCTTTGACCCAATCGGGCCGATAAGATCAAATTCTGCCGCTCTCATCCCATGATCTCCGGCAATTCAGACGGCGCGCGGCGTGACAGCAACTCCGGGCCATGTGTGCGCAACACTATGTTTTCTTCATGCACCATGATGCGACCCGGTGCGATTTCGACGCTTGGTTCCAGTGTCAGGACCATGCCCTCCCGCAGTTCGGACGTATCATGTGGCGTAAACGAGGGCCATTCGGTCAACGTCAATCCAAGCCCGTGGCCCAATCGCCCGCCGCCGGGGGCGGCACCTCGGCGCTGCAAATCGTCCGTCATGATCCGGTGCAGCTCACACGCAAGCATGCCCGGTCGCAACGTCGCCAATGCAGTGTCGGTCGCGGCAAAAAGCGCGGCGTGGGCGCGGCGCACATCATCTGCCGCGCGGCCAATTGCAAAGTTCCTGTCGAAATCGCAGAAATAACCATCACGCACCGCACCCGTGTCCAACATCAGCACATCGCCCGTCATCAACGGGCGATCATGTGCAGGCGAAATCACATCGCCATAGCCGCCCTGCTCGGCCCCGCCCGCAACATAGCTGACCCATTCAGCACCTTCTTGCAGCAGCGCGACCTGAAAATCCCGAAAAACTTGACTCAGCGGCGCACCATGCCGGGCAAATTCCGGCACGCGATCAAACGCGGCATCGGCCACCGAGCAGGTGGTCCGAATCTTGGCAATCTCAGCTTCCGATTTCACCTCGCGCACGCGGTAGACAGCGGCGGTTCCATCAACGATCTGGCGCGGCGCTATGTGGTCCTGCAGCCGCAGAAAATCGGCAACCGGCATGCGTAAATGGCTTTCCAGCCCCATCGGAATACCGATCCGGCCCGCCGCTGGCACCAACCCTGTCAGCGTCTCGGCAAGCAAGCTGACGCCATCATCAACGGGGTCAGGCGCATTCCATGTGCGAATGTCACCGATCCAGCAGCGCTCCATCAACATTAACCCGATGGCAGGAATAACCGCTACCGGATCACCCGATGCAGGCACCACCACGAACCAAGGCCGCGCGGGGCTTTCCCAAAACCGGGTCAAAAACCCGGTCGTGTAGAAAACATCGGCAGGGGTGGTCAAAAGCAGGGCACCAAGGTCGGCCTTTGCCATTTCGCGCTGCAACCCGGTGATGCGATTGCGATATTCATCGGCCGGGAAGATCAATGATTTCTCATTCATCTTCCGGCCCCTCGCTGAGAACACAGAGCACATGTGACTGCGCCCCGATCCCTTCCAGACCGGCAAGGAGCGCCGCAACACCGGCAGCCCCCGAGGGAGACGACGCCAATCCGGCGGCGGCCACCGCCGTCGCACCCGCTAAGGCTTCGGCCTCGCTGATGGTGACGAAGCGGTCAGCGTCGCGCGCAAGATCCGCCAGCGCCAACATCGACGGCGTCTTGCAGTCCAGTCGTCCCATCGCCGAAACCGGCCCCTCTGTCACGATCACGCGACCGGCTCGGATGCTCTCGATCAAGGCGGGCGCAGCCTCGGGCTCCACCACGATCATTGTCGGTGCATCCCCCCATGCCAACCGCAATTCGGCCGCCAGCGCCGCTGCAAGTCCGCCGACGCCCGCCTGCAACAAGACGTGGCTCGGCACCTCTTGGATCTGCGACGCGATCTCTGTGCCCATCTGGCGATAGCCCTCCATCACGCGAAACGGTAGTTCGACGTAACCCGGCCATGAACCATCCGACAGCAAGGTCCAATCGTTTGCCGCCGCCGCCGTCTCCGCCGCCGTCATACTGGCCTCGTAATTTACCCCGGCCCAAACGACCTTTGCGCCCAGATCTTCCAGCCGTCTGGCAAAGCCTTCGGGCACGGTATGCGACAGATAGATCACCGCCGCTGCACCAAAGATGCGTGCGCCTGCGGCAACTGACATGCCATGATTTCCGGCGCTGGCTGTGACATAGGTGCGCCCCCGCAACGCTACCGAAAGATCGCCACCGACAGCCGCCGCCTCTCGCGCAATCGCATGGGCCGCGCCAAGGGCCTTGAAACTACCCAAGCCCATCCGCCCGCGTTCATCTTTGATCGTCAACTTGGCGATCCCTGCTTGGGCCGCAAGTTCGGGGCAATCAAGCAACGGCGTGGCGTGGTGCGCGGGACATTGCTCCAGAAGGGCCGCAACGGCCTTTGCATCCGCCCCGGGCATCGGCGTAAGACCCGGCATGCCTTCGCCGCGAAACGGATTGTCCAATTCTGTGATCACTCTGAGTTCCCCTTGTTGGTCCTCACAAGATAACGAACGTCGGCTGACCATTCCCGGAGATTTTCGTCGCGGGCTTTCCTGTTTTCAGAAAGAATGGCTCAAAATGTTCCGAAAACCGGACGTACTGCGTTCTGAGATCTGGCTTAGTTCCCAATTTCAGGTGAAAATATGCGATGGACAGATTCGACGCAGCCATTCTTGACGCCATTCAATCCAACAATCGCCTGACCGCTGAAGCGCTGTCGAAGATCGTATTCCTATCGCCCGACAGTTGTCGCAAGCGCCTCACGCGCTTGCGGGCCGAGGGGTATGTCGCGGCCGATGTCGCGGTCCTCAACCATTCCAAACTTGGCCGTGGACTGACCGTGATTGTCGAGGTTGCGCTGTCGTCGGAACGCCCCGCCGATCTGGATCGTTTTCGCGAACGCATGAAGGCCGCACCCGAGGTGATGCAATGCTATTACATCACGGGAAACAGCGATTTTCTGCTCATTCTTTCGGCCAGTGACATGGCCGATTACGAAGCCTTCACGCGGCGCCATTTCTTTGCAGAGGAAAACATCGCGAAATTTCGCACCAGTGTCGTGATGGACCGCGTCAAAACCGGCTTTTCAATTCCGCTACCCGTGATGGACAAGCGCCCCGAAGAGTAACCGACGGGGCCATAGAACCCCTTTTCCAAGGGCCTCGCCGGGGCAGCCCTGCTGGGGCATCGTGGTCCGGCAAACGCGCTAGGTCGCGGCGGCACGTTCCTCGCCCCTGCGCATCTTCAGTGCCGCTTCGCGGATCATATCCAGCAACAGGGCTTGTGCCTTGGTGGGCAGCCAATCCTTGCGATACGTCAGCCCGATGGCGCGACCGGTCCATGACACATCCGCATCCAGCCGGATGATCAGCCCGTTCGATACCTCCGCCTCGGCCTGATGCTCTGAAATACAGCCCAACATGTCGCTTCGGCTCAGCAATTCGCGCATCAGCAGGATGGATCCGCATTCCAGAATGCTGTCCGGCGGCGCCAGACGTGCACGATTGAATGCCGCATCAAACTGCAACCGGGATGGTGTTCCCGATCGGGGAACGACCCAAGGATATTGAACAAGGGACCCAAGTTTGCCCTGCGCCATGTTCGTCAGCGGATGACCTTTCCGGGCGACCACCGACAGGCTGTCCTCAAACAACTTCTCCTGCACGATATCCTCGATCGGATGCGGGTCGCGCAGTGCGCCGATCATGAAATCCATGTCGCCACGCCTGACCGCGCCCAACATCTCACCATAGGGGCCATCGAAGACCGTCACGCGCAATTTGGGCCGCCGGGCGCGAAACGCGGCCAACGCCGCTGGCAACAGGACAGACCGAGAAAGAGGCAACGCACCCAAAGTGATCTGACCGACCTCACGGCCATCGAAATCCGCAAGGTCGACCTCGGCTTGCTGGAACTCGGAAAAGGCCAGACGTGCGGCAAGTGCGATCTCGCGACAGGCGCGTGTCGGCACCATCCCGAAGGACGTGCGCTCGAACATCGGGCGGGCGGCCTCCCTCTCGATCTGGGCGATTGCCCGATGGACGGTCGGTTGCGCAAGGCCAAGGTCGCGCGCAGCCAAAGTGTAGTTCTGCACCTCGGTCATGCCGACCAGCGCGCGCAGTTGCGCGGTCGTCGCCGTCAGAGGCAACCGGGGCGACACACCGGCCAACGCCCCATCCAGCCGCAGCATCGCGCGACGGATCCGCGCCTCGAACAGCCGTCCGCGTTCAGACAGGAAAATACCCGCACGCGTCCGTTCGAACAGCGCACCGCCGGCCTCCCGTTCCAGCTTGGTCAAAGCCTGCGTCACCGCTGGCTGCGAGACATGACACCGTTCAGAGGCGAGCGTCAGCGACCCAAGCTCCGCCACCGCAAGGAACACGCGAAAATGTCTGAGATTACGCGAAATCAAGGCATCACGCGTTCTGGTTTGGCATTGAGCATCTGGAGGTCCGCCCTCTCATGGTCTTGTAGCACTTCTTGCATTGCGGAAGCCCAGACCGCATAGAACTGATCCCGCGTATCAAAGCCGGATTCCTAGTTGAGGGCCTCATATTCATCGCATCGTTATAGCAAAAACTAATCCTAACCAACACGCTTCGGATTTGTCGGAACGACCGATTTGGTGGGATGGTGGAGATCCATAAGCATCCGGAGTCCACGATGTCACAGAATAAAACCGCCCTCGTTCTCTCCGCACATGCCGCTGATTTCGTGTGGCGCTGCGGCGGCGCGATCGCGCTGCATGCAGAGATGGGATACGACGTCACCGTTGCATGCATGTCCTTTGGAGAGCGTGGCGAAAGCGCCAAACTGTGGAAGGAAGGCAAGTCGCTTCAGGAGGTCAAGGACATCCGGCGCGGCGAGGCCGAAGCAGCCGCCGAAGCCCTTGGCGTTCACCGTCTCGAATGTTTCGATCTCGGGGATTACCCGCTGCAATTGGATCGCGGGGACAAGGACAAACTCGTCGATCTGATCCGCAAGGTGCAACCCGCCTTCATGATGAGCCACAGCCAATACGACCCCTACAACACCGATCACATGTACATGACGCAAGTCGCGCTCGAGGTGCGCATGATCGCGCAGGCATGGGGCCACAACCCCGGCGAAAAGGTCTTGGGCGCGCCGCAGTTGTATCTGTTCGAACCGCATCAGACCGAACAGATGGGGTGGAAGCCCGATACATTCCTCGACATCACGCCCGTTTGGGACAAGAAGCGCGCCGCAATGGAACACATGAACGGGCAGGTTCACCTTTGGGATTACTACACACGCGTGGCCCAACAGCGCGCGAACCATTTCAAGCGTAATTCCGGTGGCCAGTCAGGCGGGCGGGACTGCAAATACGCCGAAGGGTTCCAATCGATCTTTCCGCGCACCGTGGATGAACTGTGATGTCGGTCGTGGTTCGGAACATCGCTCGAGCGGACGCGCAAGTCATTGATGATCTGGCGAAATGTGGCGTCGCCACCGTGCACGAGGCGCAGGGGCGCATGGGATTGCTGGCATCCTACATGCGCCCGATCTATCGCGGCGCGGCGATCGGCGGGTCAGCGGTCACCATCCTTGCGCCGCCGGCAGACAACTGGATGCTACATGTCGCGATCGAACAATTGCACCCTGGCGACGTGATGGTTCTGGCGACGACCTCACCTTCGGATGCGGGGTATTTCGGGGATCTCTTGGCAACCTCCGCGCTGGCGCGCGGGTGCCGAGGCTTGATCATCGACGCGGGCGTCCGCGACGTGAAAGACCTTGAAAAGATGGGCTTTCCTGTCTGGTCCAAGGCAATCTGCGCGCAAGGCACGATCAAGGAAACGCTGGGTTCGGTGAACGTGCCGGTGGTCTGCGCAGGGGCAAATGTCGACCCCGGCGACATCATTCTTGCGGACGACGATGGCGTATGCGTGGTCAAGCGCGCGGCAGCCGCCGACGTCCTGAAAAAGGCGCAAGATCGCCTGTCGAACGAGGAGGCAAAGCGTCAAAGACTGGCATCGGGGGAACTTGGGCTGGACATGTACAAGATGCGGGAGCGGCTGGCCGAAAAGGGCCTGCGCTATGTCTAGAATGTATGCGATGGCCTATGCACATGCCATGCACAACGCATGCACACCCGATGCATATGCGCATGGCGATCATGTCTGAGCCTGTGCGCTGCATGTGGATGCGCGGGGGAACATCGAAAGGCGGATACTTCGTGGCCGAAGATCTGCCAGAAGACCGCGATGCCTTTTTGCTGCGCGTCATGGGCAGCCCCGACCCACGACAGATCGACGGGATGGGCGGTGGCGACCCGCTGACCTCCAAGGTGGCGGTGGTGCGAAAATCGGCGCGCGCGGGTATCGACGTGGATTACCTGTTCTTGCAGGTCGGCGTGGATCAGGCGTTGGTATCAGACGGGCAGAATTGCGGGAATATTCTGGCTGGTGTCGGGCCATTTGCCATCGAACGCGGATTGGTTCGGGCGGATGACGGCCAGACGCGGGTTTCCATCTATATGGAGAACACCGGACAGACCGCGATTGCGACGGTTGAGACACCGGGAGGCGTGCCGGTCTATGCCGGTGATGCCGCGATTGACGGGGTGCCGGGGACGGCCGCGCCCGTGCCGCTGGAATTCTTGGGCACGGCGGGATCGACCTGTGGGGCATTGTTGCCCACCGGGAATGCGGTGGATGTGATCGACGGCGTCGAGGTCACGATGATCGACAACGGGATGCCGGTGATCATCCTGCGCGCGGCGGACATGGGAATAACCGGAACCGAACCACGCGCAGATCTGGACGCGAACACCGCCCTCAAGGCCCGGCTGGAAGCGATCCGGCTGGCCTGTGGGCCGTTGATGAACCTTGGCGATGTGACGGACAAGACGGTGCCGAAGATGACGATGGTCAGCCGCGCGCAAAACGGCGGCACGATTTCCACCCGCACTTTCATTCCCCATCGCTGCCATGCCAGCATTGGCGTTCTGGGCGCGGTCAGCGTGGCAACCGCCTGCCTGTTGCCGGGGACGCCCGCCGCGATGTTGGCCGATGTACCCGGAGGCGGGGAAAAGACCATGCCCATCGAACACCCGATCGGCGAGACGACAATCATCGCGCAGGTAACGCCCGAGGGCGAGGTGACCGCCGCCGCGATCCTGCGCACGGCGCGTAAATTGATGGATGGCACGGTTTTTGCCTGAGGTGGACGACAAGATGCAAATCGCCTTTGTTGGGATGGGAGAGGCCGGATCGGCCATCGTGCGCGGATGGGGTCCGGCCCGCGCGGGGAATGTGCGCGCCTATGACGTCAAATCAGATGACCCGGCGACGGCGGCCGAGATCGCCCAACGCTGTGCCGCGCTTGGTATCCGCAATTGTCTGACGCTGGCCGAGGCTGTCGAAGGGGCCGATCTGGTGTTTTGCACCGTCACGGCCGACCGGGCGGTCACGGCCGCGCGCGCGGCGGCCCCTGAGATCGGGCAAGGGACGGTCTGGCTTGACCTCAATTCCTGCGCGCCGTCCTCAAAAGGCGTTTCCGCAGATGTGATCGAGGGCGCGGGCGGACGGTATGTGGACGTGGCGGTCATGGCCCCGGTTCATCCCAAGCTGAACATGGTGCCTTGTCTGATATCTGGCCCCCACGCGGCCGAGATGGCACCGGTGCTGGAAGCCTTGCCAATGACCGTGCGTGTGATCGCGGGGCCGGTCGGCGCATCCTCTTCGATCAAGATGATCCGGTCGGTGATGGTCAAGGGATTGGAGGCGCTGACAGCCGAATGCGTGTTGGCCGCAGTCGCCGCAGGGGTTGAAGACGAGGTTCTGGGATCGTTGGCCAAAAGCCACCCCGGCACCGAATGGCCCCGGCAGGCCGCCTATAATTTCGAGCGTTCCATCGTACATGGCGAACGGCGCGCGTCAGAGATGGAAGAGGTCGCCAAGACGCTGGAGGATCTGGGCCTTTACGCCGACATGACCGCAGGCACGATCCGCTGGCAGCGGCGTCTGGCGCGGTCGGGTGTGCCCGCGCCCGCAGCCCCGCCCGAAGAGGGGCCGGTTACGGTGGCCCAAGCGCTGCTGGCGATGATCCGGCGAACCGAGAGTTGACGGGGCCACGCAACGGGTGGAGGGCCACAATACCGTCTTGACCGGGGGCGAGCCACGCCGTGGGACGTCATTCGACCTTGGCCAAGCCCCACGGCGGCGGCACGGGCCTGCCATCGACACGAACCTCGTCCGCCTCATTATCAAGCACCACCGGGCAGTCGAACAGCGTTAGTGTCGGACGCACGCCGAAACGCCCCTCCATCCAATCGGCCCAGCCGTCGTTGAACCATGCTTCGGCGTCGGCACGGGTGGTGAATTCATAAATCCCGCCGCCGCCTTCGTCAGAATTGAGAAAGTATTTGCGGCGCAATCCTTTGACATTATGAAATATTTTTGTGGCCTCGACTGATTGGGCGACGACAAGGGAATGGGCGCGTTTGGGACCCGGCAGGGGTATCTGAACAAGGGCGATGATCATCGGTCTGGCCTTCCTACGGGGCGTTGGCGGCATTTCGGGCCAACCCCGGACCCACATATCCTATAACCCCGAGCGGTTATCGGATTGGCGATTTTTCCGGGTCGGCGTTAGGCGTGAGCATGAGGAATTATGGGGGCCCGGCGGACCGCTGGCAAGAAGTTGACATGGACTCGATCATTGATATCCACCCGCACGTGATTTCTCCGGATACGGAGCGCTATCCGCTGACCCCGTTGGGCGGAAAGCAGTCGACGTGGTCGTCCAAGCATCCGATCGCGTTTGACGATCTGATCAAGGAAATGGACGCCGCCGGGATCGCCAAGGCAGCCGTGGTGCAGGCGTCAACGGCCTATGGGCACGACAACACCTATCTGGCAGAGGCCGTGGCGGCGCATCCCGACAGACTGACAGGGGTCTTTTCGGTTGATGTGCTGGCCAAGGATGCCGTTGAGAAGATCGATTACTGGATGTCGCGCGGGCTTACGGGGCTGCGCCTGTTCACCGCCGGCAGCACGGTCGAGGGGCAATCAAGCTGGCTGAACGATCCGGCATCCTTTGCCGCGTGGCAATACGCCAGCGATATCGGCCTGCCGATCTGCGTGCAGATGCGGCCGCCGGGCATCCCGATGTTGCGCGACCTTCTGGACCGGTTCCCCGATGCCCGCGTGATCATCGACCACCTTGCCCGCCCGGTGCTGGAGGACGGCGCACCTTATGCGGCAGCGCAGGCGTTGTGGGATCTGGCAAGCTATCCCGGAGTCCACGTCAAGCTGACGCTGCGCAACATTAGGGCGTCCGAGGCCGGGATGTCCACGGTGCCCGCGTTCATGGCGCATCTGATGGCGACCTTCGGGGCCGACCGCGTGGCGTGGGGATCAAACTTTCCCGCCGCCGAAACGCCCCTGCCGGAACTGGTGGTGCGTGCGCGCGAGGCCGTCGCCACCCTGAGCCCGGAGGAACGGACAGCGGTGTTGGGGGGAACGGCGCTGTCGCTTTATCCGGCATTGCTGGAGGGGAGCGCGTGACAAGCCCCACGATCGCGCTTGGCACCACGCCGATTGCGGGCGCTTTTCTCGCCGAGCACGCTGAACGGCTGGGCCTGTCGCCGGTTGCGGTCAAACCGATCCACCGCGCGTTTCGGCCCATGGTCGAGGACAGCGCCTTCGATATCTGCGAACTGGCCATCGTGACCGCGATCCAAGCCATCGATGCCGGGCGACCGATCATTCCGCTGCCGATCACGGTGTCCGCGCGGTTGCAGCATCGTTGCATCGTGCAGAACGCGAATTTCACCGCGATTGGCCCCCAAGACCTGCCGGGAAAGCGTGTGGCCGTGCGCGCCTACAGCCAGACCACGGGCGCATGGGTGCGCACCATTCTGGACACCGAATACGGCATCGATCCGGCCAGCATCACATGGGTCACCCAAGAGGCCCCGCATGTCGTCGGCGCGCCCGAACCGGGCAACGTGGTCCGTGACCCCGACGGCACAGCAGCCTTTGAATTGCTGCGCGATGGCAAGGTCGACGCCGCGATCTTCGGAAACGATATGCCCAAGGATGACTGGGTCCGTCCGGTCATTGCCGATCCGGACGCGACCGCGCTGGGTAGTCTGGCCAGAACGGGGGTCGTGCAGATCAACCACATCCTTGCCGTCACCGGCCCGCTGGCCGAACGCAACCCCGCACTGGTGCGCGCGCTTGCCATGGCGTTCGGGGCCGCAAAGACGCAGGTTCCCGACGACGGCCCCGACCTGCTGCCCATGGGGGTCGCCGCGATGCGGCCATCGGTTGAAACGTTCCTTGGGTCCGTCCACCGGCAGGGCCTGACAACGCGGGCCATGAACTTCGAGGACGTCTTTGGGCAAGGCGCGGCCCTGATCGGCTAGATCGTTGAAAGTTCGGGGCTGAGCGACGTCTGCGCCGCCCTGTCCAGAGCTTCGAGGAACGCCTGTTGCAGCGGCGTCGGATCCCAGTCTTTGCGGACCGTCACGCCGATGTGGCGGGGGCCTTGGCCAGCGTCGATCAAAACCACCGAAAGCTGCCCGCCCAATTCTTCGTATCGGATCTGGTGCCGCGATATCAGCGCCAGACAATCGCTTTCGACAAGGATGGACCGGACGGCGATGTGGGAGGCGACCTCCAGCAAGATGTTCGGCGCGCGTTCGGCCCGCGCCATCATGCCATCGAACACCTCGCGCGCAGGCGACCCTGTGCGGGGCGCGATCCATGAATAGGCCATGGTATCGGACAGATCCCGGTGCGGTTTGTGAAAGATCGGATGATCGCTTCTGGCGACGACGCAAAGCCGTTCGTCGAACAGGTGGATCTGCTGCACATCTTCGGCGGGCAGCCGTCCGCGCAGCGCGCCGACAAGAATGTCGATTTCACCGTCGCGGACGCCCGCCAGCAAGATTTCGTGCGATCCTTCGACCAATTGAACATCCACATCCGGAAAGCGCGTCGCGATTTCGACCATCGCGCGGGGCAAGATATAGGATCGGACCAAGGGCAAGCCCCCGATCACGAGCCGTCCGTTGGAAATGCCGACCTCGGCCGACATTTCTTCGCAGGCCAGTTCGATCTCGCGAAAGAAGATCCGCGCCGCGCGCGCGATCGCCTCGCCCGCGCTGGTTAGCCGGATCAAGCCCACGTCCCGGATCAGCAGGCTTCGCCCCAGCCGGAGTTCGAGATTGCGCAAGTTGCGCGCGACCGATTTTTCGGAAATTCCCAGCGTGCCCGCGCACCCGGCGATGCCGCCATTGCCAATCAGCGCGACAAGCACGGAAAGCTGGTTGGTGCGCAAGACGACCGACGGGTCATCGCCGCGCGGCGTGGAGTTCGGGGCTTGGGCATCGCCGAGGGCAAGCGCCATTTCAAGCGCCTTGAAGCCGCGCCGGACGCGCGCGGCAAGCAGGCCGCCCATGCGGGTTGGATGCATGCCGGACGTGTCGCGGTTGAACAGGGTCGCGTCGAAGGCCTGCTCCAACGCAAAGATACCTTGCGAGATCGCGGGCTGCGAAAGATTGATCCAGCCTGCCACCCGATTGATGCTGCGGTGTTCGGCAACCTGACAGAAGGCCCACAGATGTCTGAGGTTCAACGTCGCCGGATCGACCGTCTGCTTGGGGCACATGCGCTTGATCCTGTCAGGTTGCGGATGACGCTAGAGCAAGCCGCGCACGATGAGAAGAAGCGCTGCACTGATCATGAACCAGCGATAGATGGTGAAGAAGCCGTCATTCGACAGCTTATCGCTTAACCACTTGCCTAGCGTCAGCGCCGCCGCCGCAACCGGGATAAGGGTCAGCGCTTCGGCGACCAATGTCCATGTGATCAGGCCAAGACTGATCAGCAAGATCGCACGCCATGCGAGGATCGAGGTGACGATCAAGATAACCGTCCCCCTGAATTCCGTTTTTTCCGGCAGGAGGGTGCGCAGATAGACGGAGAGGAAAACCATCGCTCCGGCCCCGACAACGCCGGCAATAAGCCCCGCGATCAGGGCGGCAACGGTCGAGAACAATCCACGTCTGGCCCGCGCGACAGGTACGATCCGTGCGCGCAGGGTCGAGTTCTCGATCAGCAGGACGCTGAGCAAGAGAACACCGACCACCAATTGCAGGCTGCCCGGTGACAGCACTTGGAAAAGCAGGGTTCCCGCAACGGCCGCAGGCATGATGAACAAGATCATGCGCCCGAAAATGGCACGGTTTCCGTGTCGGATCGCGTCGGGCACAAGCAGGGATTGCGAGGCGAGGTTGACGATGGCCGCCAGCAAGACCGCGTGATGCGGCGGCATGATCAGCGACCCCATCAGCACCATCGGCGGCACGGCGCCGTATCCAAACACCCCCTTGATGACAAAGGCAAGCGCATAGGCAAGTGCCAGAGCCACCCATTGCCAAGCCGAAACACCGGCGAAGATTGGCAGGCCGAACAGGTCCATCATGGCCGTCGACACGGCAGGTCAGATGGACCTGCCGTGTCGGGTTTCATGCCGAATGAAAAATTATTCTGCGGCAAGGACGTCCCGATATCTGGTCAGGAGTTCGGTTTGGGACGCGATCAGAGCCGAAAGCTCTTCCCCCGACATCGGATCGTAGGCGTTGCCGGTTTCGGCCACCCAAGCGGTGACTGACTCGGCTGCAAGCGCGGTGTCGAACACCTGCTGGAACGCGGCGCGGGTTTCAGCAGGCACGCCCGGCGGAAGGCCGAAAGCCCGGATCAGGCCAAGGCTTGCCACCGCGGGATATCCGGCATCAGACGCGGTCGGCGTATCGGGAAACAAGGCGGTTGGCCCGCTTGTCATCACCATGATCGCCTTGAGGTCGCCGCCCGTGTTGAACGCCGCCGCAGTCGAGATCGGCGGCACCGATGCCGCAGCATCTCCCCGCACGACGCCAAGCAAGGCCTCGTTGTTGCTGGGGTAGCCGGTGATGATCTGGCAATCGAGTTCCAGTTCCGCGCACAAGATGCGGTTCGCGGCGATACCGGACGATCCATAGGCGGTAAAGGATATGGTTTCGCCCGCCGCGCGCAGATCATCGATCGTGTTGTAGGGCGAATCTGCCGCGACCATCACGATATACTGGTTGAACGCCATCGCCCCGAGCCAGTCGATCTGACCGATGTCATAGGATACGTCTTCCCCGGTGATGACCGGCTCGATGATGCCCGGCACGTTGAAAACGGCGAATGTCTGGCCGTCGGGCTCGGCCTGATAGGCAACGGTTGCGCCGCGCATCCCGCCACCGCCCGATACGTTCTGCGGCAGCACGTTGACGTCGAGGGTTTCCTCCATCGCCCGCGCCAGCACCCGGCCATAGACGTCAAAGCCGCCGCCGGGCCCTGAGGGAATGATCAGATCGATATCCCCGTCCGGCCAACTCTGTGCAAGGCTCGCCCCCGGCATCAATGCCAGCGCCCCTGCTGCGACCAGTGTCGCAATCCCTGGTAGTCTCGCCATGTCTTCTCCTCCGTTTGAATTGAAAATTATCCGGTCTTGGGCCGGCTACATGATGTCCCCGAAAACAAGACCTTCGAAGACCTCGTATCCCAGCAACAGCTCGAACATTCCGTAGAGCGCCGCGACCAGACCAAGGCCTGTGGCCGCTGCGACAAGCACGGATTTGCCACCGTAGAACCGCAGATAGGCGGTCACGTAGATCGGGATGGCGATGTAAAAGCCAAGGGCAATCGCCAGCAGCAGGAATGCGATGATCCAGCCGAACGCGGCCAGTTCTCGGGCGGGCGGAAAGCGCTGCCCCGCCTGCCCGTCCAACCCCGGCACCGGCGCAGGTGCGCCGCTGCCTTGGAAGATGCGGCGGATGATGCGGCTGATCCGCCCCTCGCCCAGCGAGATCAGGTCAACAAGAACCAGCACCAGCGCCAGCGTTGCAACGCCAAGCGGCATCGCCCTTGCGGACGGGGAATATTGGAAGGACGCCACGCAGTAGAACACCGCGACGACAAGCAGGACAAGCGACGGCACAGCATCCGCGAATTTTCGGCGTTCGGTCATGGCGCAACGGCCCTTTTGGCCGCGCGACGGCGCAGCAGGTAACGGATGAAGGGGACACTGAGGCTGAGCACGATCAGCACGAACAGACCGAGTGACAGCGGGCGGGTGAAAAAGACGGTCCAGTCGCCCCGCGCGATCATCATGCTTTGCCGATAACTCACCTCGAGGATTTCACCGAGGAACAGCGCGATCACCAGTGGCAGACGCGGGTAATCGAAGCGGATCATCAGGTAGCCCACCGCGCCGAACACAACCGCCACGATGACGTCATACATGCTTGATTTCAGCGCATAGGCACCAACCAGAGACACCGCCAATATGATCGGCACAAGGAAGTTGACGTCGATCAGGGTGATCAGGGCCAGCTTTCTGGCCACCATCAGGCACAAGACCGAGGCCAGCACCGATGCGATGGCAATCGACAGCATCAACGACGTGATGACGTCCATGTGGTTCAGCAGCAAACTGGGCCCGGGCTGCAGGCCATGCAGCACCAGAAGGCCAAGGAAAACCGCCATTTCGGCGCTGCCGGGGATGCCGAATGCCAACGTCGGGATCAAGGATCCGCCCTCGCGGGCGTTGTTTGACGCCTCGGGCGCGATCACACCCAATACGTTGCCCTTGCCGAAGGTCTCAGGCTCTTTCGAGGTCTGGACCGTCACGGAATAGGACAAGAAGGCCGCAACCGTTCCGCCGACGCCCGGCACCGCGCCCACCAGCGCCCCGATTGCCGACCCGCGCAGCAAGGTTCCCCAGTTCCGGAACACCGCAAGAACCCCATCTCCGACCCGGCTGACGCGCACCGCGGATGGGTTATCGGTGATCGAGCCGCCAGCCAGAAACAGGGACACGATCTGGGCAATCGCGAACAGCCCGATAAGCGACGGGATCAGCGGGATCCCGTCCCAGAGGTAATCGAAGCCAAAATCGAACCGCACGCCGCCGCCGACATTGTCATAGCCGACAAAGGCGATCATCAGGCCGAAGCAGGCCGCGATCAGCCCCTTGAGCATCTTGCCGTCCGATGACACCGCAATGGCGCAAAGCCCCAGAACCGCGAGCATGAAGAATTCCGGTGGCGAGAACAGCAAGATGATTTCGCGCGCAAGCGGCAGCGTCGCGAACAGGATCAAAATGCCGAAGATCCCACCCAATGATGAGGCGGCGGCGGCGGCGCCAAGCGCCTCCCCTGCCCGTCCCTGCAAGGTCATCGGATAGCCGTCAAAGACGGTGGCCGCATTGGGAGCTGTGCCGGGTGTATTCAGAAGGATCGCCGTGACAGAGCCACCGAAGGGAATGGCACCCATGATCCCGCCCGCCAAGAACATCGCCGCCGTCGTATCCAACCCGAAGGTCAGCGGGATCAACAGAGCCAGCGCCGTCGGACCGCCGAGCCCGGGAATAATACCGAACACAAGGCCCACGATGGTGCCGAGCAAAAGATAGAACGCACCGCCAGATCCGACGAGCGCCGACAGGGAAATCTGAAGGGCATCAATCACCGCGATATCCGCCATTCGAATCGTGGCAGACGACGCACGTCACATCCGGTTTCATCGCAAGTCCGCACTTCTTGTATCCCCCCAAGATACCTGTCGCTTTATGCCTTGGCATGCAGCAAAACAACGCTCTCCCTGAAAACACGCTACACATTCGATCCGCATGAACGCGAATCGCATTACCGCGCTTGCTATTCAATTCACGTTCCGCACCCGCCTGTTCACGGCCAGTGCGCACCCCCGGAGCACCGAGGCACACCGTGGGGCGATCAAGGCCTGCGCAAGCGGTTCGGCGTTCTGCGCCTACGCGACGCGGGGGGCATGAACAGGGATCTTGGCGCCCACAGGGAGAAGTAAGTTGAGGTGTCGCCGACCTGACAGAGCGGGCATGGACCGCGCCCTTTGAGGGGGACCCGTAAAGATGGCAGGCGGGTTTCAGTAGGGTGCGACAGCCAAAGCGTGGTTCTGGGTGTTTTTGTTTGCTTCAATCAATTTGCTGCGCGTGGATTCGGAAAGGTGCAGTTCCAGATACGCGCGGAAATCGGTATCTGCCGCAGCCATCTTTTGCAGTTCCTTCCCCGAAATCGTGAAAACCCTGCTTGGCTGCGTAACCGTGACGGTTGCCGACGCCGCGCCGCCGCGCATCACGTTCATCTCGCCGATCAATCCGCCACTGATCGTCGCGATGCAGCGCTGTGCAAGAAACACCTTGGCCTGACCTGTCAGAAGGAAGTTCAAGTCCTTCACAGCCTCACCTTCACGGGTGAGGTGCGCGCCGGGTGCCACGTCGTGCCATACGCCGCGTTTCAGAAGCTGTTTCGACAGGGGTTTCGGCATTTCGGGCAGAGCGCGAGCGATCATCTGCAACTCTTCCTCGTTGAACCGAATAGCGCTGTTGATCACGTAAATTCTGATAATTCCGTACGTGCTGATGATAATCCAAATGATTTCGATCATGACCGACGGAAGGTTGAAACTTACCGTCAGGCTATAGAGCATGAGAAACGCGCCGATCAGGTTCATCGTCGCATAGGAATAACTGACGCCGCGCAAATACCCGGTCTGCAGAAGGAGGTAGGAGGTGACGTAAAAGCCGACACCCACGATCCCGGCCAATTCGTGGATGGTTCTTTGTGTGAACAAGCTTAGAAACGCGTCTTGCATCATTCTTCCTGTCACAATTACCGGGGCAGCAGTCTCACGAAAATCAGATCTGAGCAACAAGGACACCCGCCGCAAGGACATCTGTCGGGGTCGTATGCGGCGCACGCAAAGACCCTCGGGGCACGATATGGCTAACCGTCTTGCGCCTTCCGGAGGCGTTCCCGGCCCGATGGCCAGCCCCCCGTCAGCAAGTCGACGCAATCACCTTGCCGCACGGCATGGCTGGGCATGGTTGCGCCTGCCGCCTTGGCGATTGCCAGAAGTTCGGCATCTTGCCGCTGCGGGGCGTGGTGAAAAAGGCCAAGTGAGCCAACCCCGGCGCTTCTTGCGATGTTGCAGCTTGTCAACCAGTCGGCATGACCGAAGCCCCGATACGCCGGACGTTCATCGGGGGTGTATGTGCTGTCGAGGAAGGCGAGGTCGGCACCCGCAATGAATGTGCGCAGCGTTGCGTCACTTGGCCCGTCATCCGGTTCATAGTCGCTGCAATAGGCGAAGGATCGGCCACCGTGATCGATACGCAACCCGGTGTTGCCGCCCGGATGGTTAAGCGGCGCGGTCGAGATTTGGAATGGTGCGTCGATCTCCACCTGGCCGTTGCGGGGAATTTGGCGCAACGCAAGTTGGCACGTGAACTCAGCGCTTGTGAACGGCAGGGTTGGGGGCCTGATGAACGTATCAAGAAGCGCTTGCGAATCCGGCGCCCCCTCGACGCCGGCAAACCAGAGCGTCACTTGCCAGTCTGGCCGGAAAAGCGGTTCGAAAAACGGCAGTCCAATCACATGATCAAGGTGCGCGTGAGAAATAAGGAGATCAACAGAGCACGGGTCCCGCCGGACGAGGTTCTGACCCAGATCGACGATCCCACTGCCTGCGTCGAGCACCACGATCCGGTCGTCAAGGCGCAGCTCCACGCAGCATGTGGCACCGCCGTGCAGGTTGAAGTCTTCGCCGGTCGACGGAAGGGTTCCCCGCGCGCCCCACGAGACGACGTCGAACCTTTGCGCAGCTTCCGACGCCTTCATTTCAGATCCCTTCAACGTGGCCTTGACCCTTTTATCATGTACTTTTTTCGACATCTGTCACTTTTTTGGGCACTTTTAAATACCTCTAATTCAAAAACGCGACAACACTCTGTTCCATCCGGAGAATCTTGACACGTGACGGAAATATGGCGCTAGTAAGGTTATTACGCGGCGTGATGTTGGCATGGTTTGCATTTGCTGAGAACTTTTTAAAAATGCACGGCTAATAATCGGCGTTTTAAACCCTGGGGGGTTGAGCGGTGATTGGCAAAATACGGATAATTCTGATTTGCGCTTTTTGCGTAAGTTGGAGCGCATGTTCGGTGGCCGCCCAAGAGGTCGCGACTGCGGTTCAAGTCACTGGTTACGCAGAGCTTTCCGATGACGGACAGCGGTTTGTGATGCAAACCGGCGCGCGGATAAGCGACGGGGCCGAAATCACAACATCTGCGGACGGGGTCGTCCAGTTAACTTTTGATGACGGCACCAATATGGTCGTCGGTCCGAATTCCACGTTGGAAATAACCGACGTGTTGATGACGTCAGGCAACGTGGCCAGCCGGTTCGCAGTGAATGCCGTGACCGGGGGCTTCAGGTTTATTACAGGTAACAGCCCAAGGGAAAGCTACGCCATTACGACGCCAACGGCGACGATGGGTGTCAGGGGGACCGAATTCGATCTGGCGGTTCGTCGGGGCCAGACAACCCTTGCGCTGTTCGACGGGGCGGTGCGCATGTGTCGGAGCGGCAACCGCTGCGCCATTGTCGAGGGCTCTTGCGCAATCGCGCGGACCGGCGGCCTTCAAGGGATACGGGGCGTTACCGGGCCGGATGCGGCCGGCACGCTTTCGGACGACTTTCCGTTCTTTGCGGAACAGGGCCAACTGCGCCGAGAATTCAGAACATCGACAGACGGGTGCGGGCGCTATTTCCAAGTTCGGTCTGACCGCAACCCTCCGCAGTTTGCCCCTTCGGCGCCACCGCCGGTAGTGCCCGCTCCGGTTCCGGCTCCGACTCTGCCGCAACCGCAGACCCCAAACCCGCAGGCACCGCAACCACCCGCGCCGCAAGCACCTCAACCACCAGCGCCGCAACCGCAGACACCACAACCGCCAGCGCCGCAACCTCAGACACCGCAACCGCCAGCGCCGGAACAGCCATCACCCGAGCCGACAGATGACGACTTTCCGGGGCGCAGTGGGACCACCGGACCAAGCGAAGGCCGCGGCGGCGGCGCAAGTGCAGGTCAGGATGGGTCCGGCAACGGTTCCGGCCGAGGGGCCGACAACCGCGGTGGCAACAGCGAAGGCAATGGTGGGCGCAACGATGGTGAAGGCAACGGTAACGGAAACGGCGGGAACAGGAACGGCGGCGGAAACGGCAATGGGAACGGGAACGGGAACGGGAACGGGAACGGGAACGGGAACGGCGGATGACGCCTTGTCAACTGACATGTCGTGGCGTGGTGCGCGACAACAGCGGCCTTTGATTTTGGACACCCCGGCGCATGTGATTGACGTGACTGCCGCGTGCCGATGAAACGCCAAATGCGCTGGTCGGTGATCTTTCTTGGCATCGTGCTGATTTCCGGGCTTGTGGTTGCGCGCATCGTCGATCCCGTGCCGCTTCAGAGCCTGCGAAGCGCCTACTTCGATTACCTTCAGCGTCTTGACCCGAGGGACTATCAGGACCTTCCCGTCCGCGTGGTTGATATCGATGAGACATCGCTGGCCAGATACGGCCAGTGGCCATGGCCAAGGGATCTGATGGCCCAACTTGTTGACCGGCTGACCGAGGCTGAGGCGGCCGTGATCGCGTTCGACGTGCTTTTTGCCGAGCCGGATCGATACTCGCCAAGGCTTCTGCTTGAGGACGCCGCGCTGCGCGCGTTGCTTCAAGATGACATTTCAGAGGAGGCGTTGCAGACGCTTGACAACGATGACCGGTTTGCGCGGGCAATGTCCGGCTCCGCCGTCATTCTGGGCGTGGCGTCGGCTGCGTCGGGCGGCATGGCTGCCAGCGAAATTCGTACACCCGGTCTGGTGGAAATCGGCAATAGCCCGCGTGCGGGGCTTTATCTGTTCACCCGGTCAACGACTCTGGTTCCGCAGTTGGCCGATGCAGCCCTTGGCTTTGGCAACATTAATACGGCCCCCGGACTGAATGACGGAACGATCCGGCAGGTTCCCCTTCTCTGGCGCACCGAGACGAGCGCTGTTGCGTCGCTTGGGCTGGAGGCGCTCCGCGTGGCGTTTGGCGAAAGCACGATGATCTTGCGCGGCGTCGGCACCTTGGAGGGGGCAGTGGCAAGTATCCAGCTTGGCGGCCTGACGATACCGACGACCACCAGTGGCGAGATCTGGGTCCGCTATCGGCACGACGACCCACGGCTGTATATCTCGGCCGTGGATGTTCTGGACGCAGGGAACGCCGAAAGTCTGCAACAGGCCGTTCAAGGGCGCATCATCCTTGTGGGGACTTCGGCGGCGGGATTGCTTGACATCAGGACGACGGCGCTTGGTGAATCCGTGCCGGGCGTTTCGATCCATGCGCAGATGATCGAGCAAATTCTTCTGGAAGATCACCTGACGCGCAGCGACCTTGTGGTTGGGCTTGAGATCATCACGCAAGCCCTGCTGGGCCTGTTGGTGGCATTCGCCATGGCGCGCACCGGCCCGACGGCTTCCTTGCTGGTCAGCGGTGTGGCTGCGGCCGGGATCATCGCGGCCAGTTGGTTGATGTTTCAACACCATGCCGTTCTGGTGGATGCGACCTATCCGATTCTTGGCGGTGCGCTGAGCCTTGGGCTGTTGACGGCGTTCCGCTTTGTCGTCACCGACCGTGAAAAACGGATGATCCGCACCTCGTTTTCGCAATATCTTGCGCCATCGGTCTTGTCCGAGATTGAAGACCGGGGATTCAAGATCGAACTTGGCGGCGAGATGCGCGAATTGACGGTGATGTTCACCGACATCCGCAACTTCACACCGCTGAGCGAGAGCATGCCGGCAGATGCCCTTGTTCCCCTGCTGAATGATCTGTTCACCGGGTTATCGCAGGAGATTCTTGATTTCGGGGGCACCATCGACAAGTTCATCGGCGACAGCGTCATGGCGTTCTGGAACGCGCCGCTCAACGTTGCGGATCATTCCCGCCAAGCCGCGCTTGCGGCACTTGGCATGCGGGATGCGATGGCGAAATTCCTTGCGACCCGCACGGATTTGGAACGCGAGATCGAGATCGGTATCGGCCTGCATGCGGGCGAGGCCTGTGTCGGAAACATCGGCTCGCGACAGCGCTTCAACTATTCGGCGATCGGCAACGCGGTGAACGTGGCGGCGCGGGTCGAGTCGAGTTGCAAGATCGTGGGCTTTGATATCGTCGCGTCCGGTACGGTTCATGACGCCGCGCCGGATCTGGCATGGCTGCCGCTGGGATCCGTTGCACTCAAGGGCGTCGGCCAGCGCCAGGCCTTGTTCGCATTGGTCGGTGGGGCACAGTTGGCGCTATCTGACGCATTCAAGGCCATGGCGACACGCCACGCCGACCTGTTGGACGCGATCAACAACAACCAAAGCGTTACAGACGATCTGGAGGCATGCAAGGCGGCGGCCGCCATGTTCATGAGCCGCCTTGTCCCGATCTACGAAAGGTTGCCGGAACGTTTTGCGGATATTCGTGGCGTGGGCGACCGGACACCGCAATCGCACCCCTGATCGGCGTTAAGACCCCGCCAGCGATCAACCCTGTTGCGAGGTGGCCGCCGAGAGTTTCCTGAGGGCGTCGGCCTGATTTTCCACCAGTCGGTCGGTCACCAGACGGGCCAGCGTAAGACCGAACTCCGGATGCTCTTGATAGATCCGCAACACTGTCGCCCGGTCGATTTCGCAAAGCTCCACATCGCCGAGGGCGCGCGCCGTCGCCGTCCGGGATTGGCCACGCGAAAACAGCCCGATCTCACCAAAAATATCCCCTGCCTCAATCCGCTTGTCGAACTCTTCTATCAGAATTGTCCCCTTTTGGACGTAGAAGAGCCTGTCAGCTTCATCGCCTTTTTGGAAAATCGCATCGCCGTCCTTTGCCGTAAGTGGACGCATGAAGGGCAGAAGCACTTGGCCGGTCGGGTCTTCCCGAGTTGCCTGAATGATACGTCTGGCCAAGACGGCGTTCTCCCAAAGCCGGAAGATGTTCATCGGCAGAAGCACAAGATGCAGGACGAGGATCGGATAAAGGCCCGCCCCAAGACCGTATCCGATAAAGGCAATGTTCGAGATGACCGCGACGAAGCGGAGCCAGATCAGGGTCTTCATGCAAAACGTCAGGAAGACCAGAAAGGCAGCAGCATATCCCAGAATGTCGATTGGTTCGAAAGGTATACCCATCCCGATCAAATTACGGGTGTGGTGAATTTGGATATATGCCCGTCATCGGCCATCTCGGGCGCAGCCCAGACCGCCATTATGCAGCGCCGGTTTCGGGTCAGATCACCTGCCGCGCGGTGCGCGATCACGGACTGAGGCGGGGCCTGTCTGCTCATTTACCTAATCTATCATGCCGGATTCACGAATTGAAACCGATGCGGCAATCTGTGCTGGAGAGCCTTGGACGTGTCAAACGAATTACGAGCGCCCCCCCCCGCAGGGCGCGCCGGGTCCGGCCCGGACGGGAACGTGTCGGGGCACAGGAGACAGGGCTTGCGGCGTCCCAAAAAGATGTCGGGGCCGAAGGTTCAGGTGCAGGTGCCGGGCGGCTTGGGGTGCGAATTTGGCGCGCGGCGATGTTGCCGCATGCAAACGGATTGCACCATCGCACGCGGCCGCGCCCTCAGTCGGCACCGTGCGGGCTCTTTACCAAGGACGCGCCAGACCCGGCGCCCATTTCGTAGGGATCGGAACGGACCGCCAATTGAATATGGCGCATGAAGGCGCGCACCGGCTTGGACAGCGGCCGCACGGTCGAGACCGCAAAGGACGTGCGATAGACGAATTCGGGCTGGAAAGGCCGGATCGCCAAGCCCGGTTCCCCCCGCCGCAACAACGGAAACGGACAGATGACCGCGACGCCAACGCCCGCGCGCGCAAGTGTCAGGGCGCTGACACCGGTTGCGACCTCGGCAACCCGATTGGGCGTGACACCGGCGCGGGTGAACACCTGATCGAGCCGCGTGCGGACCATGTGGCGCCGCATCAGGGCGATGAGATTCTGGCGATCAAGGAGTTCGGGCGTGATCACGTCATGGCGCGCCAACGGATGATCCTTGGCCATCACACAAACCGCAAGCGTTCGGTGGAACGGGATCAGTTCCATCGCCGAATGGGTCAGCTCCGTCGAGGTGAACCCAAGGTCGATGGAATCGTCCACCACCAGATTGACCAGCCCGTTCGATGTGCAGGTTTCCAGCGATATCATCTGGCCCGGGTTCTGCGACATGAAACTGGCCATCGCGGAGGCCAGAAACCGGTGCCCCAGCGTTGCAGGTGCGGCAAGGCGCAAGGGTTGGCTGACGGGGTCGGCGGGATCCGTGCTATCGAGAAATGTCAGCGCATCGAACAGGCGGTCAAGCTTGCCGTTCAGCCGAACGGCTTCGGCGGTAGGGCGCAGGCGGCCGCCGCGCCGCTCGAACAGGGTGACGCCGACGTTGCCTTCCAGTTGGGCCAGCAACCGGCTGACGGCGGGTTGCGAAACGCCCAACCGATGCGCCGCCGCCGTTACCGTGCCCGACGTGATCACGGCGCGCAGCACCTCGTATTCGCGGATCGATGCACGTGGTCTCATTGGAACGGCCCCTCCTGACATCATCGAATCAAGAACGCTTATAGGTCTATAACCGAAGTGCATGAAGTTTTTAATTGGCGACGGGCATTCGTAAGATAGGCTGGGCGCTGTCTCAGGACAAACAACAGACCGGACGGTGCCGCGTGGTAGCGAACCCGGTGCACCAACAGAGGAGTTCGCGAAATGACCAGCCCCGTCATCCGCCGTCTGGCCATATTGGCCATGGCCGCGGCCATTCCAGCCCTGCCGCTAGCGGCACAAGAATTACGGATCGGCCTTGCCTCCGAGCCGTCTTCGGCCGACCCGCATTTTCACAATCTCGGGCCGAACAACCAGCTCCGCCGCAACGTCTTCGAGTCGCTCGTCGGCACGGACGAAGCGCAGCAGCTGACACCGCAACTGGCGACAAGCTGGGAACCGGTCGGTGAAAACGGCTGGCAGTTCAACCTGCGCACCGACGTGACGTTCTCAGACGGCTCGCCCTTTGATGCCTATGACGTGATCTATACCGTCTGCCGCATCCCCGGCGTGCCGGATTCGCCGTCGCTGTTCACGACCTACACCGGCGCGATCACCGGCTTCGAAGTGCCCGATCCGCACACGCTGATCATGCTGACCGCCGAGGCCTATCCGCTGCTGCCGACCGAAGTGTCGACATTCGGTATCATTTCGGCGCGTGCAAACGGCGTTGACGGGTCCACCATCGCATTCAGCCCCGAAGGCTGCGGCGATCTGAACTATCCCGCGACGCAGGCCTTCAACGACACCACCGCCGCGATCGGCACCGGGCCGTTCCTGATGGAGAGCTTCCGCCGTGGCGAAGGCATCGAATTGGTGCGCAATCCCGATTACTGGGGTGAGCCTGCGCCTTGGGAACGGGTGACCATGCTGCCGCTGACCTCGGAAGGGCCGCGTGTTGCCGCCCTGATCGCGGGCGACGTCGATCTGGTGGAAAACCCGCCGCTGCAGGACCTTGAGCGGCTTCGCGGCGATGAGACCCTGCGCGTTGTGCAAGGTATCTCGAACCGGGTTATCTATATCCATCTGGACCATGAACAGGTTCCTTCGCCGATGATCCGCGGTGTGGATGGCGTAAACCCGCTGCAAGACATCCGTGTGCGTGAGGCGCTGACGATCGGTATCAACCGTGACGCCATCGTTGAACGTATCATGGGCGGTGTCGCCGTGTCGGCGGGCGAATTGCTGCCCCCGGGCATGTTCGGCGCACATGAAGAGGGCGACCTTCCGCCCGCCGTCTTTGACCCCGAACGCGCACAGGCGCTGCTGGCCGAGGCGGGGTATCCCGACGGTTTCGGCATCACGCTGGGCACGCCAAACGATCGCTACATCAACGACGCGCAGGTGGCTCAGGCCGTGGCGCAGATGTGGGCACGGATCGGGATCGATGCGGATGTCGACGCCTCGACCGCCTCGACCTTCTTCTCGCGGCGCAACGCATTCGAGTTCTCGGCCTACATGGCAGGTTGGGGTTCGGGTACCGGCGAGATGTCTTCGCCGCTGAAGGCGCTGCTTGCCACGCGTGACCCCGATCGTGGGTTTGGCGGCACCAACCGCGGGCAGTATTCCAACCCCGCGATGGATGATCTGCTGACCGAAGCGTTGCGGACTGTCGACGACGATGCGCGCCAAGAGTTACTGCGGTCTGCTTCGCGCATGGCGATGGCCGATTTCGCCATCATCCCGCTGCACTACGAAGTGACCCCCTGGGCGATGCGCGCAACGATCGATTATGCGCCGCGTGCCGACCAGTACACCCTGCCCTACGACGTCCGTCCGGCGCAGTAAGGTAAGGCACATCTCAGCTGCCCCGCGGCCATCTGGTCTGCGGGGCAGCCCCCACCCTTCCACATTGGGACGTATCGGCGATGCTTGTATTCCTGCTCCGCCGCCTCACGCAGTCGGTCTTTGTGCTGATTGCCATGATGGTCGTGGTCTTCTTCGGCGTCTTCATGATCGGCAATCCGGTCGATATCCTGATCTCGCCCGATGCCCCCCCGGCGGAAATCGAGGCGACGATGGCGCGCTTCGGCTTTGACCAGCCGGTTCACATCCAATTTCTCAAATTCGTCGGCAACGCATTGCAGGGCGATCTGGGCCGCAGCTTTGTGCATGGCGAAAGCGCCGTCAGCCTGATCCTGTCCTACATGCCCGCAACGCTGGAACTGGCGATGCTTGGCCTGATATTCTCGGTCGCGATCGGTGTGCCACTGGGGGTCTATGCCGGTTACAAGGCGGACCGCTGGCAGGGCCGCGCGATCATGACCGGATCCATCTTCGGCTTTTCGCTGCCGAATTTCTGGGTCGGGATGCTGCTGATCCTGATCTTTGCGGTGGAATTGCAATGGTTACCATCAACCGGGCGCGGCGAGGCTGTCGAGGTGTTGGGCCTGCGGCTGTCGATCTTCACCGCCGACGGGTTTCAACACATGATCCTGCCCGCGCTGACGCTGGCGCTTTACAAGGCATCGCTGGTTACGCGTCTGGCGCGCGCCGGCACGCAAGAGGCGCTGATGCAGGACTATGTCAAATTCGCCCGCGCCAAGGGTCTGTCGGAAACCCGTATCTTGATGGTGCATGTGCTCAAGAACATCATGATCCCGATCATCACCGTTCTTGGGCTTGAACTGGGTTCGATGATCGCCTTCGCGGTCGTGACGGAAACGGTGTTCGCATGGCCGGGCATGGGCAAGTTGCTGATCGACAGTATCCTGACGCTCGACCGACCGGTGATCGTGGCCTACCTGATGATGACCGTCGTGATCTTCATCGTCATCAACCTGATCGTCGATGTGGTCTACACGCTGCTTGATCCGCGTGTCCGAGTAAAAGGAAGCGCGGCATGAGCGTGAGCGAACAATCCCCCCCCGTCGCCCCGGTCGCCGCGCCGCGCGATCGGTGGCGCACCATCAATCTGGTCGCGGGCCTTGCCGTTATCGCAACCCTCGGGATCTTGCTGAGCGGGCAGAGCATCGCGCAGTTTCCCGCCCGCGTCATACTGCTGATCGGGCTGGTCGTGCTGGCGGCCGGTCTGCTCAGGGGACGGGCACACAAGTTCTTTTCCGGCCCCTCGGCCTATTTTGCCACCGCCAGCCTGCTTTTGTTGATCGTGCTTGCGATCTTTGCCACCGAGTTGTCGCCGCAGAACCCGTATGACCTGCGCCAGCTTGATATCATGGATGGGAGACTGCCGCCCGGGTCGACGACGTTCGACGGCGCGATGACCTTTCATCTGGGCACCGATGAGCAGGGCCGCGATATTCTGTCGGGCATCCTTTATGGCTTGCGCGTGTCGCTGTCGGTGTCGATCTTCGCGACGCTTGCGGCGATGGTGATCGGGGTTGTGGTGGGCATCTACGCCGCCTGGGCGGGTGGCCGGATCGAGTCGATCTTGATGCGGATCGTCGATTTCCAGCTGTCTTTCCCCTCGATCCTCGTGGCGCTGATGCTGATGGCGGCCTTCGGGCGTGGGCTGGACAAGATCGTGATCGCGCTGATCATCGTGCAATGGGCGTATTATGCGCGCACGGTCCGGGGAACGGCGCTTTCGGAAGCACGCAAGGAATACATCGACGCGGCGCGCGGCCTTGGCCTTCCGGCGTATCGGATCGTGTTCGGGCATCTGCTGCCGAACTGCATCCCGCCGCTGATCGTGATCTCGACGGTGCAGGTCGCCAACACCATCGTGCTGGAATCCTCGCTGTCGTTTCTGGGTGTCGGCGTGCCGATCACCCAACCCTCGCTGGGTCTGCTGATTGCCAATGGCTACGGCTACATGCTGTCAGGCCAATACTGGATGAGCATGTATCCCGGCGTGGCCCTTCTGGCCATCGTGGCCTCGATCAACATGGTGGGCGACCGACTGCGCGACACCCTTAACCCGAGGCTTCAGAAATGAGCGTTCTAGACGTACGCGATCTTCAGACACATTTTTTCACCGACGCGGGTGTCGTGAAGGCCGTGGACAAGGTGAGCTTTTCCCTTGGCGAAGGCGAGGTTCTGGGCCTTGTCGGGGAGAGCGGTTCGGGCAAGTCGGTCACCGGTTTTTCGATCCTGCGCCTTGTCGATGCACCGGGCCGGGTCGTGGGCGGGCAGATCAATTTCCGTGGCGAGGATCTGGCGCACCTGTCCGACCGAGGGATGCGCGCCCTGCGCGGAAACCGCATTGCAATGATCTTTCAGGACCCGATGATGACCCTGAACCCGGTTCTGCGCATCGAAACCCAGATGGTCGAGGCCGTGCGCGCCCATGACCGTGTCAGCCATGCCGCGGCCCGCGACCGCGCGGTGCAAGCCTTGGCCAAGGTCGGCATCCCGTCGCCCGAGGAACGGCTGGCGGCGTATCCGCACCAGTTTTCCGGCGGCATGCGGCAACGGGTGGCGATTGCCATCGCGCTGCTGAACGGTCCCGACCTGATCGTCGCGGACGAGCCAACGACCGCGCTTGATGTCACGATCCAGAGCCAGATCCTTGCGGAGGTGCAGGAATTGGCGCGCGAAACCGGAACCGCGCTGATCTGGATCACCCATGATCTGGCCGTGGTGGCGGGCCTCGCCGACAAGATCTCGGTGATGTATGCGGGTCGCATCGTAGAATCCGGGCCGACAGATGCCGTGCTGGCAGGCCCGGCGCATCCCTATACGCAAGGTCTGCTTGGATCGATCCCCGGCCATGGACGGCGTGGCGAGAGGCTGACGCAGATCCCGGGCATGGCGCCCAACATGGCGCGTCTGCCCGTTGGATGCGCCTTTGCGCCCCGTTGCACCCGCGCGACCGACGCGTGCGGCGCCGAGGCCCCTTCCATCACCGATATCGGGCCGGGCCGCGCGCTGCGCTGCTATCACCCGACGCTTCCTGCGGAGGGCGTGGCATGACCGCAATGCTGGACCTTGACGGCGTTTCGCGCCGCTTTGAAAAGAAACTCGACGGGGTGGAACGGCTGGCGCGCCGTCTGGGCGCCGATCTGAAGGAAACCTGCGTCAATGCCGTCGACACCGCCAGCTTTTCGATTGCGCGCGGCGAGGTCGTGGGATTGGTGGGCGAATCCGGCTGTGGCAAGTCCACGCTGGGGCGCATGGTGGCGGGCCTTTTGCCGGTCAGCGACGGGGAAATCCGGTTCGAAGGCGTCGATATCACCGATGCCGCCAGTGCCGCGGCGCGCGACAAGCGGTTGCGGATCCAGATGATCTTTCAGGACCCGATGTCGTCGCTGAACCCGCGAATGAAGGTGAACGAAATTATCGGCGAGGCGGCGGTCTACCACGGCCTGACCACCCGCCGGGAGATGTCCGACTATGTCGATGGCCTGCTGAAGAAGGTGGGGCTGGACCCGGCCTTTGCTCAGCGATACCCGCATCAGATGTCGGGCGGCCAGCGTCAGCGCATCGGCATCGCGCGCGCGTTGGCGGTGCAGCCCGAGTTCCTGATCTGCGACGAAAGCATCGCGGCGCTGGACGTGTCGATTCAGGCGCAGGTGATCAACCTGTTTCAGGATTTGCGCCGCGATCTGGACCTGACTTACCTGTTCATCAGCCATGATCTGGGGGTGGTGGAACATATCGCCGACCGGGTGGTGGTGATGTATCTGGGCCGGATCGTCGAGATTGCGCCCACCGATGCGCTGTTTGACGCGCCGCGCCATCCCTACACGCAGGCACTGCTGGATCAGGTGCCGCGTCTTGGGGCCGGGCGGCAGGCGTTCCGCACGGTCAAGGGCGAGATACCATCGCCCTTGAACCCGCCGCCGGGCTGCCATTTCCACCCCCGCTGCCCCATGGCCGGCCCGCGCTGCCAGCGCGAGGCGCCGCGCACAATCCAAGACCACGCGCACGGCGTTGCGTGCCACCTGCATGATGGGGGTGTGGCATGACGCAGACCGTTCCGGGCGTTCTGAGCGTCAGTGGCGCCGACAGCCAGCGCGTGCCGCTGGTGTTCGACAGCCCCCATTCGGGCACGTTGTATCCGGCGGATTTCGACCATGCCGCCGACCCGCAAACCCTGCGCCATGCCGAGGACACGCATGTCGCCGACCTTTGGGCCGGTGCGGTTGCGGCAGGTGCGGTGTTGCTGGAGGCGCATTTCCCCCGCTCCTATGTCGATGCCAACCGCGCCCCCGACGACATGGACCCCGATCAGATCGACGGCCCCTACCCCGGCGCGCTGAACCCGACGGTCAAGAGCAGCCTTGGGATCGGCCTGTGCTGGACGCGCGTGCCCCCCGCCGGTGGGCCGCTTTACACCCGCCGCCTGACGGCAGATGAGGTCGCGGCCCGTGTCGCGCGTTATCACCGCCCCTATCAGACGCGCCTGCGCGCGCTGCTGGATGACAGCCATGCCCGCTGGGGCGCTGTCTGGCATATCGATTGTCATTCGATGCAAGAGGTCGCCTCGGCCATGTCGACACAGACACGCGGCACGCCCCGGCCTGATTTCGTGCTGGGCGATCTGGATGGCGCGGCCTGCGAGCCGGGCCTGACCGACTGCGTGCAGACCTTCCTGACCGCGCAGGGGTATTCGGTGGCGGTCAACGATCCCTACAAGGGAATGGAATTGATCCGCGCCAATGGCGATCCCGCGCGGGGCCGCCATTCGCTGCAGATCGAGGTGAACCGCAAGCTTTACATGGATGAGGCGACGCGCGCGCCGAACGCGGGATATCCGGCGCTGAAGGCGTGTTTCAGCGCCCTTGCCCAACAACTTTCCGACTATACCGCAACACAGATGACGAGGACCGTACCGCTATGACCAAGCCGCACTCCGGATCGGCCACCGGCCTGCCCAACCCATATCCCGTGGAACTGTCCCAGCCGGATCTGACGCCATACGCCAAGGGAACCGATGGCATCCCCTATATCTGGACCTTCGACAGCGGAAAGCCCGGGCCCCATGTGGCAATCACCGCGATCGTGCACGGAAACGAGCCGTGCGGCGCGCTGGCGCTTGAATGGCTGATGACACGCGATACCCGCCCGGTGGCTGGCAAACTGTCCTTCGCCTTCATGAACGTGGCCGCCTATGAGACCTTCACCCCCGAGGTGCCGGACGCCTCGCGGTGGGTCGACGAGGATTTCAACCGGCTGTGGGCGGAGTCCACGCTTGACGATCCCGACCGCCCCATGACCGAGGAGTTGCGCCGCGCCCGCGAAGTGCGCCCGTGGCTTGATACCGTGGATCTGCTCCTTGATATCCATTCGATGCAGAGCAAGGCCGCCGCGCTGGCGATGGCGGGATTGCTGCCGAAGGGGCGCGAACTTGCGCGTCAGGTCGGGTGCCCGCCGCTTGTGATCAATGACCAAGGCCATTCCGAAGGCCTGCGGATGCGCGATTATGGCGGGTTTGCAGACCCCGCATCCCCCCGCAACGCCATGCTGATTGAATGCGGCCAACATTGGGAGGCGGCATCGGCGGATGTGGCGTTGGAAACGGCGATCCGGTTCTTGATCGCGACCGGCGCGGTCAACGCCGATTTTGCAGCCGATTGGATGGCCCGCCAACCCGCACCCGCGCCGATGCAGTTCTTTCAGGTGTCGCGCGCCGTGACCATCGAAACCGACGATTTCAAGTTCGCGCAGGAATGGACCGGTCTGGAACACCTTCCCGAGGGGACATTGATCGGCCACGACGGTCCGACCGAGATCCGCGCGCCTCATCCCGTGACCGTGTTGATCATGCCGTCGCGGCGGCTGTGGCGGACCAAGACGGCGGTCCGGCTGGCCGAACCCATCGCAGGCTAGGCGCCACGCCCGGTCACCACCGGGCAGCCGGCAGCGGGGCGGAATGGCCCCACAAACCGTGCCGCTTGAGGGCGGCGCGGTTCCATCAAGATGGCCGTCGCCGTGACCAAGAGCGCGGCGGTGATGACCAAGGCGCCTGTTGGTCGCCCGACGCGGCGTCAGACAAATGTCGCAGGCCTTCGGCCGCGAGTGCAAATTTTTCTAACATACGCCGCCGCGACACCGCCCTGCCCGCCGGATGCCCGGTTCATGTGATAGATCAAACAGTTAGGCCGACGGAGTTCAGGTCAATTCGTCGGCTATTTCCGATCGATCCGCACGCATCCCTTCATCAAGTGCAGTGATGATTGACCAAGATCAAGACAAGCCCACTGGCGCTGATTACCTTTGTGACAAACGCCAATTGGCCGAACTAGATTTTCATTCGTCACAAGAAGTGGAGTACCTAGGAGGGCATTATGAACAAAGGATATGCGCTGCGGTGCGCACCACCCGGCAATCGGGCCAATCCGCAGCCTTGGTGATACGGATAAGGGTTATCAAATTGGGTATGCCGTTGCGACGCGGGCCTAGAGGGGGCACTGCACAGACAGATCAAGACCGGGGACATGGAACAGCTTGCCCCGGGATGGTGCGCGCAGCCTGCGCGCAAGACGGTCGGGCATCTTTTGCCCGACGATTTTTCGGCAAGAACAAGGGGCCGACGCCTCTTTCACCTGTGCGCAAACCGCGCTTCGGGCGATCTGCATCAATCGCAATTACGATAGATAATTCCCGTCCTGCAGGGCCTTGGCAGTACCCTGAATGCGGCGCGCGCGACCCCAACTGTGATCCTTACTGACGCATGCAATCGGACTTTACGGCGTGAGTTCCAGTTTCGGAACTCGGGGGGAAAGGACAATGAGCAATCAGCTGATCCAAGAGGTCATCACGTCCGAGTTGATAGAGAAGATCTATCGGTCAGCCCTAGAGGGCGACTTTCTGGATTGCGTCCTGCAATCCGTGACCGGGATCTTGGGTGACACGCCGGTGACCATCTTTGGTGCCGATACCGAGGACCACAAGAAGAACTTTCTTTTGCATCGCGGCCTCTGCACGGAGGCGGCGGTCTTGCACGTCAACAACCTGATGGTCGACAATCCGTGGCTGGCGGCGCAATGGCGACAGCCGGTCGGTGCGATCTATCAAGACAGCGACCTGATGGGCGTGAACGATTTCCGTGCGTGGCCGAAACACAAGGAATGGTTCGGCATGCTTGGCGATCACAAGCTGGCGACGGGGCTTGTCCTTTATCGCAATGGCACGCGTCAACTGGTGCTCGAGGTCCATTTTCAGGCCGCAAGCGAGCCTCGGTTGCGCCGCACCGCCACCGATTTGCTGAAAGTATTGTCGCCCCACCTGTTGTTGGGCGAGCAGATCATGAAATTGCGCAGCGAATTCCCCATTGAAGGCGGCATGACCACGTCGTTGCTTGCGCTGTCCAGTTTGCCGGTCATCATCATTTCATCGGACAACCGCGTCAGGAACATGAACCGTCGGGCTGAAACGCTGGCCAACAAGATGGACTCGTTCTTTATCAGCGCTGAAAGACAGTTTCATGCCATGGATCTGGAATCCGAGGCGACGTTCAGATCGGCGCTGCATGCCCTCACGACGGGATCGCGCAAGATGTCGGACGTCATCACGTTGTGGAATGGGGACCGGTCACGGCATGTGTTCGTGGCGTTGGCAAAACTGGGCGATTCAAAGCCGCACCGGGCCTTTCCGGTGGGCAGGTTCGAATCGGGTGGCGAGCAGATCGCGTTGATCATTCAGGACATGGATGAGGAACTGGACCTGTCGCCTGAAACCCTATGGCGGACCTTTCGGCTTTCGAATGCCGAATGCGAACTTGCCCGAAAACTGCTGCAAGGTGACACGGTAAGCACGATCGCCTACGGTGCTGGCGTATCAAAGCAGACATTGCGTAATCAGTTAAGTTCGATCATGAAAAAGACGTCGACGTCACGACAGTCGCAATTGATTTCTCTATTGACGAAGTTAGCAGTTAATCCGAATTTCTGAACGCCGTCGGGGAGGGCGTTATGAAGGTCTTGAACCTTGTTGTATTGGTCCTTTGGGGGCAATGCGCGTTTGCGCAGGACAATAGCGCCCAAGTGTCCAGCCCGTTTCGCGCGCTGAGCGCGGGCGTTGGCGCGGGCTATGTATCGCAAACCGGTCAGCCCGGCGTCTGGGGCGAGACGTTTGGCGTGGGGGGCGCGATACGTGTGGGCGGCGACGACGAGCGCCCGGTGTTTCTGGAATTTGGCCTGTCGACCTTGCGTGGCCAAAGCCGCAGCCAGACCGCCCAATCCCTGATCACCGAAACCCCGTATGTTTTCGCCACGCGCGTCAGCCCGATTGGCGATTTGTCGCTGAACACGTTCACAGACGGCACGGGGGCCTATGCGACGTCGATCGTCAACCTGACCGACGGCAGCGGTGATGACGGCAGCATCTCCAGCACGACGTTTTCGCCGCCGGGGGGGCAGACATCGGTTTTTGCCTTCACGCCGACGGATGCGGGCGGGTTGTTTACATCGGTCGTCACCGATGGTTCCGGGGCAATTGCGGGGGCCTTGGGCGCGATATTTGACGAAAGCGGGGCTGTCGTCATCGCCAACGGCAATTCGCCCGGAACAGAGGTCATATCCGCGCGTCGTGACCGGGTTGAATTTACCGACGGGTCGGTCAGGCTCAGTACGGTCGTGCCGCTGGCGAATGGCTTGACCCTCGTTCCGCGCGGCGGTCTGGTGCTGCAATCTTTCGGCAGGCTGACCGACCTGTCGCAGACAATTTCCGTGGCCGATGGTTTTGCCGCCGATCCGGCCACACCAGCCCTGTCGATCAGCCAGAGAACAGATCTGCGCACCAATCTGACAGGGCTGTCAGTTGGTCTCGGGCTTTCGTGGCCGTTGTCTGATGGATGGCGTGTTTCGCTTGGGGCCGATATTGGCGCGGCTCAGGGTCGGTCGCGCTATTCCTCGTCTGAAGCGGTCGCATTGGGTCTGCAACAGGTACAGAATATCGCAGGCCCGCACGGCCACGACACGAACATCGCCCGCATGGGGCGGGTTTCTGTCGGGCTTTCGCGGCAGTTGGCGCCGGGCGCCGTGCTTTCTATGACCCTTTATTCGCAGGCGACCACCGGAATACCGTATCTTGCGCGTCGGAATATCGCGTCCGTGTCACCGGTTGTTTCAGCCGATGGCAACGATGCCTCGCTGGCGGTGTCGGGCGCAACAAATCAGGATTTCGAGATCAGATATGGCGATCTGCGCAATTGGGGTGTGTCCATCTCGCTGGTCTGGCGGTTCTGAAACGCATGGCCTTTGAATTCGCCTTTGTCACCTAGCCAAAAGTGAAGTCACAGATCATGTCGCTGTCATCGGCCATCACCTGCAGCAGCGCATAGTATGTGTTTCCTTCCATCACGTTCACCGTGATCATGCCGACGACCTTTTCCTCGTTCGGGGTCAGGGTGAATGTTCCACGCTGTGCCGTGCTGGAACTGCCGGACGATCCGCGATTGATCAGATTGAAACTATAGCTGCCGGTAAAGGCGTCATCGGCCAAGACGACACCTTGGAGATTCAGAAGGCCAGACTCCATCCGACCGCGAATTTCGCAGTGCAAATTGCCGCCGGATGGGGTCTGGACATCTGTCTGATTAAGGACATCGCCCGCGATCACGGAAGGGTAGCGCTGAAGTGGCATTGCGTGAGCCTCCTCTGGCAAACAGGATCCGGCGACGCCAAAAATCAGGGCTGCGAATGCCAGAGGCTTGCGTCGTGCCGAACGAGCCTGCTGGCCACAGATAGGATGTGCTATCATCATTCGCCTCCTTGGCTTGTCTTGAGGTCGCGAAAATCGGAAGCATCCGCGGTCTGGCAAGCATTTCCGGCGCGACCGCTACTCAACGTCCAGTTGACCTGTCGTGGATGTGAACGAGTTGCCTCCGGTTCGGGAAAACGATCCCGTCAACGGGCTGGTGGCCTGGATGCTTCCGTATCCCAGCCGATCACCATCTTGAACGACACTTCGGGTGAGGCCTTCGCCGATCTGGGCAATGCCGGCTACGTTTGCGTCACCGTTCTGTTCCAGTTGGACTTCGTTTCCGCTGCCAAACTGCGTTATCGTCGCAGCATTCCGGCCGGACTGAATTGTCGCCTGCATATTGCCAATGCCGATCTGTCGAACATCAATCCGATTTTGCGCACTGGCAGCGGATGCAACAGCGACAACCGCGCACGTCATCAACAATATCTTCATCATACAATCTCCTGCTTGAGTGAGTTGGTCGGCACAACGGACCGTCATTCAGGAAGAACACCAATCTGGTTGGGCCTATTGAACGTGACGTGCTGGTGCCGGCCTTTTGGCAAGGTCGGCACCAGCCGGTTCGTCGCGCGTATCGGGGCAGCAACACCCGCGACGAATGGGGGACGGATCAAGGCAAATCGATCGCATCAGTTATGGGGGTTCACCGCATCGGATTGCACAGTGACCGAGACGTTACCGACACCCAGCTGACCGGTCACAGCCTGATGGCCAACGCCAGCTTGAAGTGTCTCAGACAGGTTGAAGTGGCCTGCCTGTGCGGTCAGAGATCCGTTGCCAATACCCAGCTGGGCAGTGCCCGCCACGTTCCCCGATCCATACTGGTCGGTGATGCTGCCGTTGAACGCACCAACCTGACCGGTGAACGAGAAGTTGGAGCCGGACTGGTTCGTCAACTGACCATTGCCCAGACCCAGCTGTTCAACAATCGAAAGGTTCTGGGCGAAAGCCGCACCAGAAACGAGGGACATGACAACTGCGAGGGAGGTGATTGTCTTTTTCATGTTAGTCTCCAGGTTTAAGATTTCGTTTGCCGCCGGGGCGATGGTTTCACCGTCCGACAATCAAACATTACGTTCCGGAGCCGCTGCGATCATTCTGGAAAATATCTCTAAAATTACAATTTTGACCGCGCAATACTTCATATGTTGCGCACTGTTTATATTTGCCGACATATTGTTACGCTGGTTGGGAATTTGACCTGAAGCACCGATAGATGGAACATTTGCATCCCGAGGCCGCAGGATGGTTAGGTCATGTCGCGTGCTGACGCCCATATCGGGCCGGCACCTATGGTTTTGGTATAAACGTTCGGGATTTTGGGCGAATGCGACCGGAACGGGTCGGCCACGACCAATCTGGCGCGGCATGCCTGCGCAATGCATCTGTGCGCGAACCGCAGGGTGGCCTAGCACAGCTCCGTCTGGAGGCACAATGCGATCCAGCGCTTGTATAACCGGGAAGTCCCGCACCACGGAATTGTCTTCCGAAAGGCAGGGATCGGGCGGCGCGATGCACGATGGCAGCCCCGCCCGAGGTCGTCTTAGGCCGCGACGAAGTCCTTGTCGGCCAGCGATGCGGCAAAGCCGTCGAGTGCTTCACTTACCGGCGCCCAATTCGGCAACGCCTTCATACGTCCAAGCCATGCGGCAACATTGGGATACGCCGAGAAGTCATAGCGGATCATGTCACCAAGTGCGACGACCGAGCCCGCGAAATAGTCAGCGATGGTGATCTCATCACCGGCAAGCCATGCCTGATCATTGCCCAACCAATAGTCGTTCATCACCTGAAGCCAAAATTTGCTCTTGTCGCTGCCCCATTGCACGGTGACCTGCTGGCCCTCGGCCGAGGGGCGTTCATGGTGCGGGAACAACTGCGGGTAGCAAAGATTATAGCCCCAATCCCGGTAGAAGTTGGTGTTGACCCAATCCATGACCTCATTGACCCGCGCGCGGGCCTTCAAGTCCTTGGGGTATTCCGGCAGGTCGTACTTGTCGGCAAGGTATTTCAGGATCGCCGAGCTTTCCGTCAGCTTCATATCGCCGTCTTCCAGCACCGGAACCAAACGGCTTGGGTTGAAGCTGGCAAACGGTTCCTGGTGGTGGGCGCCGACCATCAGGTCAACCAACACCTCTTCGGCGGCGATCCCTTTTTCGGCCAGAAGCAAACGCACCGGACGGCTGGTGATCGATGCAGGATGCATGTGGAGTTTCATTCTTGAAGTTCCTTCTTGAGATGTGGGTTAGTAGGGATTGCGGGCGGACCGATCGGCCGACAACGATTGCTGCGAACGCGCGACAAGCAGTTCGATGGCATCGGCCAGATGTTCCTCTTGGATATTGTAATCGCCCCGCGCGACGCGGATGCGGTGCGCCTCGATCATGACGTCCGCGTGGCGGCAGCCTTCAGGGGGCTCGAAGCGATACGAGGCCAGTTCGATCAGCAGGCCGAGCGGATCCTCGAAATAGATCGAGTCCATGAAGCCGCGATCCTTGGGGCCGGAATGCTTGATCCCGCGCGCATCAAGGCGCTTTTCGACCTGCCGGAATGTTGCCTGACTGACGTTGAGCGCAAGGTGATGCACCGCGCCCTGCTCGGTCGAGGTTCGGGTCGGGTCGGGTTTACGGTCCTCGTTGGTGAAAACCGTGATCAGCCGCCCGTCGCCCGGATCAAAGTAGATGTGACCTTCGCGCGGGTTGTCGAGATTGGGCTGATCGAAGATGAACGGCATCCCCAGAAGTCCCTCCCAGAAATCGATAGAGGTCTGCCGGTCCGCGCCGATGATGGTGATGTGGTGCACACCTTGCGTCTGGATCTTCTTCATAGCGTTGTCTTCAGTCATGTCATTTTTCCTCGGTTTACTGCTTTTCAGCGGGCGTCGGACCAATCGACGAGTTTGGATTTATAGTCGGTGCGCGGCAGGGTTCCCCATGCCACCAATTGAATGTCGGTGGTAACGACAAGCTTGTCGCGGATCCGCTGACGGATCTTGTCGGCAAGGCCGTCATCTGGCGCGACGCCTTCGGCCAATTCGACCAGCACCGGCAACGGCGGGGCCTGCTTGACGCCCTTTTTCGTGGGGCGGATCAAGATGACGCCGCTGAGCATGTCACCAAAGCCGCCAACGATCTCGCGGACTGCAGTAGGGAACAGGTTCACGCCGCGCACGATCAGCATGTCGTCGGTTCGCCCGATGCAGCGGATCCGTGGCGATGTGCGGCCACACGCACAGGGCGACGCGCTGACACGGACCCTGTCGCGTGACCTGAACCGCAGCAAGGGCGCGGCCCGGTGAGACAGATGCGTGTAGACCAGCTCGCCCTCGGCACCATCCTCAATCACGATGGGTGTTCCGTTGGCGGGATCGATCAATTCGAAATGCACAAGGCCCCGGCCCGAGAAATGCATGCCGTCTTGCTCGGTGCACTCGCCCCACAACGATACCGATATATCGCCGATGCCCATGGCCTCGGTGACCTTTGCGCCCCAAGCGTCTTCCAGCCGCGCCCGCAACGCGGGTTCACCGCCACCCGGTTCGCCGGCAACAAGGATTTTTTCCACTGTGGAGGCGGCGGTATCGATGCCACGCGCCACAGCCCATTCCGCCAGATGCAGCGCATAGGATGGCGTGCAGCCCAGAACTGTCGGCTTGAGAAACTGCACCGCAGACATCAAGCGTTCGGTGTTTCCGGCACCGACCGGGATGTGACAAACGCCAAGACGCGCAAACGCATCAAGGGTCACGCCCGCCACGAAGGGCCCGGCGTTGTAGGTTGTGACCATGCGTTCCCCGGCCACCATGCCGGATGCGCCGTAGGACCGCTGCGAAATCTCGACCCAATTTTCTAGGTCCGACTGCGTCAGCGGGATGTAGCTGGGCGTGCCGGTGGTGCCGCTGGTTGAATAGACGCGCACGACGTCCGACATATCCGCCGCCATATGGGTGCCGATGGGATGGGCGTCATCGCGGGTGGCGCGCAGGTCGTCCTTTTCGGTGAATGGCAGGGCCGCGATGTCAAACAAACCGCCGACCGCTGCGGCATCGGCAAAGCCTGCCTGCTGCAGGAGGTCGCGATAGAACGCCGAATTCTGCATCAGATATGCGATCTGCGCCCTGTAGGCTGCATCGTCTTGTGTCGCCTGATGGGACCACGGAGCGGTCTCGATCTGAGGGGCGTGCATGTTCATGGCTTGGGCTCGAAGGCGATGGCGGCTTCGGCATGGTGGGCAAGAACGAAGCCGATCGGTGTCTCGTTTTCCTCGGCAAGATGGGCCAGCAGGCTGGCCGTGCGCGCCAGAATGGGAATCGCCTTCAGCACCGAGGGCGGAAAGTCCAGATCCAGCAGCACCGCCGGAATGGCCATCGACACGTTCATCGGCAGCGGTTTGGGCCACAGCCGGTTGATCGCATCCTCAACATCACGCGCAAGGCGGACATGGGGACCAGCGACGCCGCGTTCCTCGGCAAGCGCGAGGATCCGCTGTGCGCGCGGGTCTACCGGTTTGTGCAAGGGGTGGCCAAAGCCGGGAATGCGCGCGCCCGCGTCCCGCGCCTCGATCACGATATCGTCCATGCTCACGCCTTGGGCGGTCATGCGTTCGTGTGCGTCGATCAGGAACTGGCCGGCAACCTCGGTTGTTCCAAGGATGACCTTGCCGCACCCAAGTAGCCCGGCGGCAACGGCACCGTGCAGAAAGTCGGGATCGGCGGCATAGGTCATGCGGGCGACCTGATTGGTGGGAACCAAACCGTGTTCCGCGATCGAGACCAGAAGCAGATCCAGAAAAAACCGCTGATCCTCGGTTGGCTGGCGGCCCGTCGTCAGCAGAAAGAAGTAGTCCGTGAAACTGATGTGGCCCATCAGGCCGTTGACCAAGTCGTGGCCACGAACGGTAATGCTGTCGGCATCCGCCGTCGAAATCGACGTGACAGCTTTTCCCTGCTTGCCAATTTTCATCTGCATCCCCCCTTGATTGCCCCACAATATTGTCCGACAATCTAACACAACGCAAGCGCGCTTGCGCACAGCACATTGTGCAAAAAGGAACGGAGCATCTTATGAGTTCGACGGGCAAGCTTGCGAATATCGTCGAAAGGATCGAGACCAGAATAGACACGGCGCGGTTGGTTTCGGGCCAAAGGCTGATCGAGGCCGACCTGACACGGGAGTTCGGCATCAGCCGTTCGTTGCTACGTGAGGCGTTTCGCCAGTTGGCCGCCGAGGGTGCCATTGAGCTGGTCCCCAACAGGGGGGCGGTGGTGCGCCGTCTTTCAAGAAATGAGGCGCTTGAACTGTTCGAGATCAGGACCGAGCTTGAGGGAATGGCGGCACGCCGCGCCGCTGGGCGGATGCATGAGCCGGCAGTCCGACATTCATTCGAAACCGCCACCCAGTGCCTTTTCAGCGAGGCGCAGACTTCCGGGGCACAGGAATACATCGCCGAGAACGAGGCATTTCACCGGGCGATTTTCATCGCCGCAGGCAACGATACGCTTTCCGACCTTGCAAGAAAGATGCGCCTGCCCCTGATCATGTCGCAATTGAGCGGAGCACTGACTGCCGGGATACTCGCCACATCGCTGGAAGAGCACCGTTCAATCACGCTTGCCATCCTCAGTGGCAACGCTGCGCAGGCCGAAGCCGCGACCCGTGAACACCTCGTCCGCGCGACGCAATTCGTATCCGGCGTCCCGGAAAGCCTGTTCAGGTCTTGCCCGGACTGACAAAAAATGGAGCCATGTATCTGAAGCCGTCATGCGGCGGTTTTGGGCTTTGAGGGAAATCAGCGCGGCGCACCAAAGACACCTTCTGCTGTCTGCAAACCATCGGTTGTCTGCACCTGGTTCACCAGATTTTTTTCATGGCCAATGGACTAAGCCCCAGCCACCTCTGCATACATATCACAAGCAATCTCACGTGAGCCGGAAAGTCGAGCCAATCTCTCAGGGCAGCGACATCCGTCACACCCCTCCAGATTGCCGTCATTTTCCGCAGGTCCGCCGAAACATGACGATCGACGTCAAGGCCGGGATCCGCCCAACATAGGTCCCCATCATAGGTCAAAGTCGCCTGTCGGCTCGATGAGAAGCCACTGATCTCGTTTGCTTGCAGGCTTATCAATTCACAAGAATTGGATCGCGCACGCTGTTGCGGCAACGGCGCGGGGGTTCAGGTTTCTTCGCATCTCCCACATAAGAAGGGGCGGATAGAGGTTCTTCAACGAAAGTGATGACTCGACCGATTTCTGAGCCCATATGTCCATCGCAATGGCCACATCACGGAGGTCTCGCCCGGCCTCGGTCAGGCGGCATTCAAGCCCATCTTTTCCAATGGCGCGGGATTTCTTTCGACAATTCCAGCCCCTTCAATGTTCTTCAACCGCCCTGACAAGAGCGATGTCGGCATCTTCGCCACCCCGCCGCGCAAATCGTTGGACCTGCTGGATCCCGTGATCAGTTCGCGCACAGAACCCAGATCCGTCCGGTGCACAGGTCCTCTGCCGCCATGGCGAGCGGGCAAAACTGCTTGTATCCGGAATTTGGCATGTTGTTCCCATCCGGCGTCTTTGCAGCAGTCGACCGCGCGCCCTTCCCGTCCAGTCCAAAAATTGGACTCGCCGGTTCTGTTCCGTAACTTGAGAAAAACCGCACCTTCCCGGCGGCGTGATCGTACGGACAGAGCAAGTCATGCGGTGCACCGAAAAGGACGGAAATCATGAACGTCCATCTGATTGCTGAGATCAAGATCCCTGGCGACGGCTGGGTTGCCGAGTCTGCGACCGAGGTCCACAAACTGGTGGATAAAGACGGGCGGCTGATACCAGTACGACGCGGGAATATCGCCACGCTGGAAAGCCCGGGCATCGACATCGCCTTGACTGCAATTCTAGAATTTCCGTCCCGTTCGACGCTTGCTGTCTTCGCGGGAACGACCCAGTCAGGACCGCCCGATGTAGATCGGGCTTGTCCATGCCATATGCCCGTCCTCGAAGACGATCTTTGCGTAGAGCCGCGACTCTTTGATCTGGTCAAGCACTATGGCTTGCTCAAGGTCGGCCGTGTCGGGTAACGGGCCATCCGGCAGGCGCTGAAGGGTGATGCGTTTACCCAGACCGCCGCACTCCACCACATGTTCATCGCCCGGCATTTGCGACAGGTCCATCTCAAAGCCCCCCATCTGGCTTTCGATCCGCAGATGCGCGGCATCGCCGTCGCTCATCCAGAGATCAACGGCATGAACGCCGCCGGTGGTCACGTTCGACCACGTCACCGATGTCGGACCGACCTTGGGAAGCCGGTCTGGGTTCCAGAAATTGATCGGGCGCATATCGAGGATCTTGGCACCCGTGACTGTTGCGGTAACATCCCATGTCACGAGACGGCCGCGCCCCTTGTATTCCGCGCCTTCGCATTGGATGCGCACGCGACGCCCCGCGCGCCGGTCATGTTCCATCGGTTTGTGCACGTGCACCACGTCAACCCCGTCGCGCAGTTCGATCCGTTCGATACCGCAATGTCCGACCACAGACAGCGCCAACCGGGCCGAACGACCGTTCGCCGTCACGATATCCCCCATCAGGGCCTGATCGATTGGTTCATGACCGTCCGGCAAGACCCGCATTCCACCGCCAAAATCGGTCAGTTGCACATCAACAAAGGCCCGACACCCCGTGGTGGCGTAGTGCCTGCGTTGACGGAAGGCCGTGAACAGCGCGTCGCGGGTCAGTTCGGGCAGCAAATGACAGGTCAAACCGCCGTAGGAACCGAATTTGGACGCGCCGGGATAACTTGCGCCGGGGCGCCCCTTATGGCCATCCGACCCCGCGACGATGCCGATGCGATACCCCTCGGACAGGGCGTCGGACACGATCCATTCGAAGGTGCCCCATGCGGAATGAACCTCCACCGAGGGTTCCAGCCGTGCATCATGAGCATAGCGCACATCGGCATAGCGCCCGCCCACATGGGCAACGACAAGGGCATCTTCGCTCTGAAGCCTGTCGAACAACGCGTGCGCGTCAAGGCAATCATCTGCGGGGTCGCTGTCATCCATCACAAGGCTGCGTTGCGCGCGATAAATCGGCCGCCCCTCATCGCGATACCAGACGTTGTGATCGCCCCCGACCGACGTGTTGCCCGACCATTCGTAACCAGGCACGGCCAGAAACCGCCCCGGCTCGTCAAAGTCCCGGGTCAGGTCGTTCAGGTCGCGCCAGAAACTGTCGGTGATCTGAAAATCATTCCCCTGATGGCCGCAAATGTCCACCAGCCCCTGGTCGCGGGCAAAGGCGAAATAATCACGGGCCGAATTGGTGCCGACGGTTTCCTCGCTCTGGCCATGCATGTCGGACCAGTAATGGCCGAACGCTCCGCCAGCACCGCAGACCAGCGCGTTTGAGCGCGCGACCTCTTGACCGGCATCGTCAAGAACCGCGACCCTGAGCAGCCCCGGATCATCAACACGCAAACCATCCAGGCGCACCACCCCACCGGACCCAGCCATGTCGATCGTCTCGGGCAGGCCTGCCACGGGCCTTGACGGGCGCAACCGGAATATGGCCGGGTCGCGCCCTGTAGGGTTGCCCCACCGATCCTCGACCTTCACGCCAAGGCTGAAGCTGTCATTGACCGCGCGCAGCGTGGGCAAGATTGCGCGGACCACGGCGGGCGGCCCGGCGACAAGCGTCATCACCGGCTGGCGGTCTTGCGGCAGCGCAACGTAGTCGTAGGTCGCGAATGCATCGACATGAACGCGGAATTCAAAGCTGTGTTCCACGAAAGTCTGGGCCCGAAATCCCGGGCCACCCCCGCTTTTGTCGCCAAATCGCACGGTCAGCGTATCGCCCTTGGCAAGGAACCGGTTGCATTGAACATACAGCGTGTGATGCCAGGGACGGATGTTGCGATTGCTTTCGAACCACGCCTTGAGCCCGGCACCGTTAGATGCCGCGATTCTGACGTATCCGGCCGCTGTCGGATCAGTCAGCTGAAACCGCGTCTGGTCGGTGGCCGAGCGAAATGCGATCTTGATACTTCCACTGTCATCGATGCCGAAATGCCCAGCCGTATAGAGCAGCGTGACGCTGGCCCAGTCGCCACATGTCACCGGCCCGGTCACGTTGATCTGCGCCTCACCCATCAGGTCGGGGCGGAAAGTATTATGTGGCATGAAGGCTCCGTCGCATTGGATGGTATCGGATCAGGTCGGATTTCCGTCGGCAATCACGGGCAGCGTGAGCCGCGACGGATGGCCCTGATCGTGAAACAAGGTCTGACGCGCCACCCGCAAGACGTCATCGGACCAGAAATCCAGTCCGGTGTTGTGGTTGCGGTCGAAATTCGGGAAATCGCTGCTGGAAATATCCAGCCGGATGATGTGGCCCTGCCCGAACACGATCGCGGTCGGGTTCAGGGCGATTTCGATCTGATAGGCACGCCCGGGTTCGAGCGGGGGGGCATCGGCGTCAAATCCGTCGCGGTAACGACAGCGCACGATGCCGTAGGTCACGTTCACCGCCGTGCCGTCGGGCCGCACGTCCACCAGCTTGGCCGTAAAGTCGGTGTCAGGTGCGTCACTGCCCACCCAAAGCGTCACCGAAACCGGCCCGATCACGCGTAGCGGCCGATCAAGCGCAGCAGTCTGATACACAAGGATATCTTGACGGTCGTCATGGGGGGCCTGAAGGCGCGGCTCCATCTGGATGTTGCGGCCCATCAGGCTCATCACTGGGTCGCGCGGGTCATAGCTGTAATGATCGGCGGGTTCGTCTTGCGGCGGCAAAAGATCCAGCCGACCATCGCCCGCAACCGAATTCGCCGCGCCCGCGCTGTGCAGAAAGAACTCAGTATCGTCCGCCCGCGACAGCGGCCATTCCTGTTCGCTGTGCCAACGGTTCTCGCCCATCACGAAAAGGCGCACCGGTGCCGTCTGTTCGGCAACGCGGCCTTTGAGTTGAAGGTCGCACCAGTCCAGCAACAGTTCTTCGTAAAGTGCCGCGGCCTCGGGCCCGAAATCCATCGGACCAAGTTCGCGGCCCAGCGATGCCATGCCATGCCCCCAGGGGCCGACGATCAGCCTGTGCTGTCCGCGTAAATGGTCCGGACCGCCCTGCTCCATCCCCTCATATTGTTCGATCGCGCCGATGATCCGGTCATACCAGCCGGTAAGCGTGCAGGTTGGAACCTCGACATCGGGGTGGATGTCATCAAAACCCCAGGTTTCGACTGTCTGTTTCTGCATGTAGTCCCTGAGCTGCCCCGTAAGCCCCGGAAAGGCGCTGTCAGGAATATTGCCCAGCGGCAGATACCAGGCCCATTTGAAGCGCTCCACATCGTACCAGCGGGTGTCGATTTCTTCTCTGGCCAGGGCTGCCCCGCCGGCCCGCCGACGCATGTCTGCGGCCTGCTGATACATCCAGTGGAGCCGCCGGCCGGTTTCGAAAATACCACGGGTGTTATTCAGTATCCGTGCGGCCATCCCACTACCGAACAGCGCTTTCAGGCTGGGTGGCCGCGCGCCAGCTGCGACCCACGATGACCATGAGGAATAGGAATGCCCCCAGACGCAGACCTGACCGTCCGACTGCGGCAGCGCTGCCGCCCATTCGACCGCGTCATACCCGTCTTCGGCATCACACGTGTCCTGCCGGCCATTGCGCGCCAGATGATAGACACCCTCTGACGCATGGGTGCCGCGGATGTCTTGCAGAACACATACATAGCCGTGACTGGCCATGAACGCCGCCACCCGACGGTAGATCGCGCGGGACTTGTCATAGGGGGTGCGGGAAACAAGAACCGGGTAACGACCGGCCTTGACCGGGCGGAAGACGTCAGAGCGCAGGATCGTTCCATCGCGCGCCGTCATCTCGACGTTTTCCTCAAGGATATGCGTCTTGACCATGTCGTCCTCTAGCAAATGATGCGCCGGGCGGGGCCGCAGTTTCGGCTCTGCCCGGCTGCCTTGTTGCGGGCCTATTCCCAGCGGGCGCGGTAGAAATGGGGCATGCCGACGCTGTCGATGGGAACCGTCAATCCGCGGGTCACGGCGAAGTTCGTGTTGTCCGAGAACAGAGGCAGCGCGTAGGCCTGCTCGGCGATGCGACGCAGCGCCATATGATCGAAGTCACGCCGGGTTGCTTCGTCGTTGGACGCATTGGCCATCTGCATCCATTCGGCCACCTGATCATCGCGGGCAAGGTCACGTGCGGTGAGACCAAAGAAGGTCGGCACGAAATTCCCCACATCACTCAGCTGTGAACCGATGGAGCCATAGACAAGAGGCAGTTCGCCCGCTTCCCACTGCTCGCGCAGCGGCGCAAGATTGGAGTAGTTCAGTTCAAGATCTATCCCGACCTCGGCCAGAAAACCCATGACCGCCTCAACAACGGGTCGGTCGCGCCAAGCCGAAATCGTGGTGGAAAACCCATCAGGATAACCGGCCTCGGCCAACAGCGCGCGCGCAAGGTCCGGGTCGTATGCATATGTCACCACGTCGGCGGGGCAGCCGAAATCCTGCGGGTAGCAAAACGCGTCAAGCGGTTGTGCGCCGCCTTGAACCAATGCGGTCACAATCGCCTGACGGTCGATGGCGTGGGATACCGCCTGACGCACGCGGATGTCGGTGAAGGGCGAGTCCGTCCCGGTGCGACCAGCCGCATCCATGACCATGTACATCATCCGTGACGTCGCCACGCCACCGACTTCGATATCGGGATCCCGGCTAAGGTTATCCACCTGATCGCTGCCAAAGGCATAAATCCAGTCGATCCCGCCACTGATCAATTCTGCCAGCTGCGTGCTTGGTTCGGGGATAATCCGCACGATCAGGTTTTCAACCTGCGCCTGGCCTTTCGGGCTTTCGGCATAGTGGTTTTCGAACCGCTGCAGGACATATTCGCGCCCCGGTTCGGCCGAGACCACCCGGTATGGGCCAGTGCCCACCGGGTTGAGGTTCATCGCCGCCTGCCCGTCGGTGTCATAGGTGCCAGCTGGATAGATCGGGAACACGCTCAGAAACCGTAGCGCAAGCGCGGTCGGACCCGTCATGTGGATACGGACACGATACGTGTCCACGCGCTCGACATCCTCGATGAAACGGGGCGAGGTGATTGTGCGGACCGCGTTGTCGGGGTTACGGATCCAGTTCAGGGTATAGACCACATCATCGGCCGTCAGTTCCCGCCCATCGTGGAATTGGACACCACGGCGCAGATCAATCTCGAGGGTCGTGTCATCAACAAAGGTGACCCCTTCAGCAAGCGCCAGAACCAGTTCGCTGGTCTCTGGTTCGACATAGAACAGCGCGTCCCAGATATGGCGGCTCATCACCGTGACCGAACCGGCTGTATCGTAGTAATTGTCGAGATTGGCGATCTCGATCTGGAAGGCTGCGCGCATCGTATTGTCGGCGGCATCGGCGTACGCCGTCGTCGTGGTCAGCAGGCCTGCCACGGCCAGTGCGACACCAAAGTCGCGGGATCGAGAAAACAGGGTCATCACGCACTCCATGAGATAGGGGTATGGCCTGACGGTAGGGACTTGCATCAATTGACAAAATCAGAATTATTCGATTGATCATCCTGTTTTATCGAAGTGTGCAGCGACGAATTTCGTATGATCCTTGGGATTTCGGCGTTTTGGGATTGCCGCGTCTTATCGGCCAAGAGCAGGGAAAGAATATGAATCTCAAGTCTTTGCAGGTTTTTGTTAAGGTTATAGAAGAAGGTACCTTGGCCCGCGCTTCGGAGAAAATGAATCTGTCGCAGTCCGCAGCCAGTCGATTGATCCAGATACTGGAGGAGGAATTTCAGACCAAACTGTTCCTGCGCGACAAGAAACGCCTGATCCCCACCCCCGAGGGCGACCTGTTCTATCCCACGGCGGTCCGCATCCTGTCCTCGATCAAGGCCATACCGGGGCTCTTGTCGAAGGCGCGCACCGAAACCGGCGCGCCATTGCGCATCCTTTGCCACCCCCGGCTGATCAGCGGGCTGATCGTTCCGGCGATGATCCGTTTTGCCGAGCGGGAGCCGCGCGCGCGGCTCAAACTCGAGGTGTATCCGCGGCGCTATCTCGGACAGCACATCCTCGAGGATAGTTATGACATCGGGATCTGCAACCTGCCCCTTCCGGTCCGCAATATCGATGTGGAGGTAATCTCCAATTCGCCGGTCAGAGTGCTTTTGCCCAAGGAACACCCGCTGGCCAGCGCTGCATCGCTAGGTCCCGAAGATCTGGCCGACGTATGCTACATCGCCCTTGATGAAACGACGCTTCTGCGGCAATTGACCGATCTGGAGGTGATCCGCGCAGGCCTGATGCTTCCGATTGGCCACGAAGTCTCAAGCACTTCGGCGGCGGTCGGTTTGGTCAAGGCCGGTCTTGGCTTCACACTCATCGACCGTGGCATGGTCGAACGCGACCTTGCGGGCGACCTAATCCAGATCGCATGGCGACCGCACACCACGATGCGCATCGGGTGCTTTCGATCAAGGCGCCCCGATCCGCACCCCTTGACCGCAGTATTCCGCGATTGCCTGTTGGAATCCGGGCAACGCGCCTGAGGGGTTTCAGGGGGCAACGTCCAGCAGGTGACATTCGACCGTGCCCTTGCTGTCGTGCGTCACCGGCGGCGCGATACGCTGGCATCTGTCCAGCGCGCGCGCGCAACGCGGATGAAAGGCGCACCCCGAAGGAGGCGACAGCGCGTTGGGAAACGACACACCCAGATCAATCGTCGGGATGCCCAGATCAGGATCGGGCGTGATCACGGATGACAGCAGCGCATCCGTGTAGGGATGGCGCGGCTGCGAAAACAGGGCGGTCCCGGGCGCCTTTTCCACGATCCGCCCCAGATACATCACCGCGACCTCTGTGGCCATGTGTTCGATCACGCCAAGGTTGTGGCTGATCAGGACGTAGGTCAGGTTCAGTTCCCGACGCAGATCGGTCAACAGGTTCAATATCTGCGACTGCACAGACACATCCAGCGCCGATGTCGGTTCGTCACAGATGACGATCTCGGGCTTCAGGATCAAAGCCCGCGCAATTGCGACACGCTGCCGTTGACCGCCCGACAGCTGGTTGGGATAGCTGTCGAAAAACCGCGCAGGAAGGCCGACCATATCCATCATCCGAAGTGTCTCTTCCCGGATTGAGGCCGCACCGCCCTGTCGATGCACGCGCAGCGGGAGGGACACGATGCTGCCGATCGTCTTGCGCGGGTTGAGCGAGGAATAGGGATCCTGAAATACCGCCTGAATGTGGCGCGAGCGCTCTGCCAGAGGGCTCTTGGATATCGATTGGCCCCGATACAGGATTTCGCCCTCGGTCGGTGGCAGGACACCCATCAACATGCGTGCCAGCGTGGTCTTGCCACAGCCAGATTCTCCCACCAGCGCCAGAACATCGCCGCGGTGAACCGACAAGTTCACGCCGCGCACGGCCTGAAGCTGCAGGGTCGGGCCAAACAGGCCTGACTTGACGGCAAAGCTGCGCGTGACATCGCGCAGTTCAAGCAAGGGTTCGGTCCCCCCGTTTGCGTTCGCGTGCTGGTTCATGCCGCGCTCCACAGTGCATCAGGCGTAAAAAGGCACCGGACCTGCCGCCCATCAGCACGCACGGTCAGGGCGGGAATTTCCCCACGACAGCCCACCGCCGCATGCGGACAACGGCCGGCAAACCCGCATCCGGACAGCTGACCGACCAAGGACGGGACCGTCCCCGGTATCGTGCCCAGATGCGCACCGGGCCTCGTTTTCCCAGGTGCGGGAACGCACTCCAGAAGGCCGCGCGTGTAGGGGTGCTGCGGGTCCCGCAAGATTTCGCGCGTGCGGCCCATCTCGACGATCTGGCCCGCGTACATAACGGCGACCCGGTCTGCGATGCGCGACACCACGCCAAGGTCATGGGTAATGAAAATCATCGTGATCCCAAGCTCCCGCTGCAAACCGGCAAGCAAGTGCAGGATCTGTGCCTGTATCGTGACATCAAGCGCAGTGGTCGGTTCATCCGCGATGATCAGTTTTGGGGAACACATCAGCATCATGGCAATCATGACGCGCTGGCGGAGACCGCCCGACAGTTGATGCGGATACTGGTCAAGTCGCCCTGCCGTCGGCGGAATACCGACCCGATCCAGCCAGTCGCGTGCCAGTGTCAGCGCCGGACGTCGGCCCATCCGCAGATGCCGGATCAGCATCTCGGACATCTGATTGCCAACGGTGTAGCAAGGGTTGAGCGAGGTCATCGGCTCTTGAAATATCATCGCCATCTCACGGCCCATGAGGTCCGCCATCTCGCGGCGGTTCAGCGACAGAAGATCATGGTTGCCGACCCGCAGTCGCCGCGCCGAGCGATGCGCATTGGACGGCAGCAATCCCATCAGCCCAAGCGCGGTCATGGATTTCCCCGACCCGGATTCACCCACGATGCACAACGTTTCGCCAAGGGCGATATCAAAGCTGGAATCGCGCACCGCGTGCAAGCGTCCGCCGGGAACCTCAAGGTCGATATCAAGGCCAGAGACTGAAACAAAAGGGGCGTCGGCCATCCCTCAATTCCTTCCTTGTGGCGCGGTGACATCGCGCAGCCCATCGCCCAGCAGATTGATCGAAAGCACCAGCGCAAACAGTGCCGCGCCCGGGATCATCACCAGCCAAGGATCAAAAAAGATGTGTGTGCGACCTTCGGCGATCATGATCCCCCAAGACGGTAGCGGCGGCTTCACACCGACCCCCAGAAAGGACAGGGCCGCCTCGATGACGATGGCCGAGGCCATGGTCAAAGTCAGCACCACGATGATCTGGTTCATCAGATTGGGCATGACCTCGGTCAACAGAATCCGCGCCCGCGAACAGCCGATCATCCGCGCGGCGGTAATGTAATCCATATCTCGTATCTGCAAGGTCACGGCCCGCGCGACGATCGCGAACTGGTGCCACAGCAGAAAGCCCAGAACCAGAACCACCACCGTCAGCGACCCGCCCACCAGTTGGACCACCGCCAGCGCAACAAGGATCGTCGGGATGCTGAGCTTTACGGTCACCAAGAAGGTGATGGCCGTGTCCACCCGCCCCCCAAAATAGCCCGCGACAACCCCCAGCGTAGTGCCCAGAACGCCGGAAATGGCAGCCGTGCATGCGCCGATGATCAGCGAAATACGCGCGCCATGCATCAGGCGGCTCAGATAATCGCGGCCAAGATGATCAGTGCCCAACGGATGCTGCCAAGATCCGCCATCCAGCCAGACAGGCGGTTGCAGCCGACTTATCAGCGACTGCGCATAGGGATCATAAGGCGCGATCAACGGCGCAAGAACCGCAACAATAACCATCACGGCAACGATGCCACCTCCGAACAAGATGCCTTTGTGGCGCAATATCTTGCCCCACAGCACAGCGCCCGGCGTCGGGATAGTGGGTTCGGTCGTGGCCTCGGCATCTTGCATGTCACGACACCCTGATACGTGGATCTAGATAGGCATTGATAACATCGGACAGCGCAGAGAACCCGATGAAAAACAAAGAGAATATAAGGATCACCGCCTGCATCGTCGGAATGTCCGAGCGCTGGATTGACTCATAGGCCAGCATCCCGATCCCGTGCAGCGCAAAGACCGCCTCGACCACGATCGAGCCGCCAAACATGTTAGCCGCCTGTATCGCGGCGACCGCAACCACGGGCACTATGGCGTTGCGCAACGCATGCTTGAAAAATACCTGCCGGGGCTGCAGACCCTTGGCCCACGCCGTCCGGATATAGTCTGACGACAGTACATCCAGCATGCCGGTGCGTGTCAGGCGCATGATTGGGGGTATCGCATTGGTCCCCAGCACGATGGTGGGCAAGATGAACGACGAGAACCCCTCGGTCCCCGAGACCGGAAAGATCGGGAACTGGACGGCCAGCAGGATGATCAGCATCAAGCTGAACCAGAAATTCGGGATCGCCTGCCCGAAAACCGCAACCGACAACGACACGCGGTCGATCAAGGTATTGGGATAAATCGCCGCCACCACCCCAAGCGGGACCCCGATGATAACGGCAAAAGCTGTAGCAAGCGCACCAAGCGTTACGGTGACTGGCATGCGGTCCATGATAAGGTCGCTGACCGGAAGACCAAAATAAGGGCTTACGCCAAAGTCACCCTGCAAGACGCTTTGCAGCCAGTCGAGGTAACGGACATGCGCGGGCCGATCAAAACCCATGGCAACTCGCAATGCCTGAATGTCTTGGTCCGTCGCATCTTCGCCCGCCATGGCAAGAGCCGGGTCGATGGTGATATTGAGCAAGGCAAAAGTCAGCATCGAGACGCAAAGCGCCACCAAGAGAGCCAAGCCCGCGCGTCGTAAAAGAAATCTCAGCATACCGCCTGATCTCACCTTGCTGTTCGGTGGCAGCTTCCAAAGGAATGCGGCCACCCGGCCCCTTTTGTCCGCGTCAAACGCCGACAATGCAATTTGTCGCCCTTCCCGATAATAAAGAAAATCAGAATTATCGGGTCATAGGTTCGAATATTTCGAAATGTTTTGCGCGTGTCCGCATGGAGAAGAGCCGGACCCGCGCAACAAGCCCGCCTGGGGCCTGGTGGTCCACTGGGAGAGAGCTGTCAGATCGGGATTTCGCTTGAGTACTTGATCCGTTGCATCGGGATTTCGGTCTTCACGCTTTGAACGCCCGGCAGAGAGTTCAGATAATCGATCTGAAAGCGGCGGTAGGCGGCGATGTCTGCGGCCAGAACCCGAAGAAGAAAGTCGCAATCACCCGCCATCAGGTGGCATTCAACGACATTCGGCAGACGCTGCACATCCTTTGTGAACCGCTCAACGGTCGCCTCGTCCTGTCCGGTCAGCCACACGCGGGTGAAGAAAGTCATGCCAAGTCCCAAGGTATCGGGGTTGAGGATGGCCACATATCGTCCGATGACACCGGCGGCCTCCAGATTCCGGATGCGCCGCAGGCAGGGTGTTTGCGAAAGCCCGACCTGCTCGGCGAGCTCACCAATTGTTTGTTTGCAGTTTTTTTGAAGCGCACGAAGCAGCTTGCGGTCGATCTCGTCAAGAACGTGTTGCACGGCCCGACCTCCGCTGGATGTCAAAAATCACTAACATAATAGAATATCTTGGATAGTCACGCTAAGAAATAAACAACATAAGGCTCATTTTGGTAAAATATGCTTAAAGAATAGCGCCATACTTCCATTAATCACGCAACGGAGAGGCATCGTCATGCAACACGTCGGATTTATCGGGTTGGGCACCATGGGGTTGCCGATGGCGCGCAACCTGTCGCAAGGCGGGGTTGCCTTGCACGTTTGGAACCGGACCCCGAGGGCGGCGGCGGCGTTCCCTGACGGGTGCAAGGTTTATTTCGCCGCGACGGCGCGGGAGGTTCTGCGCGGGTCGCAGACATCCATTCTTATGCTGTTGAATCAAGACGCCGTTGATGAGGTGCTCGAGCGTAACACGCCCGCCTTCCCCGACAATGTGCACGGCAAGACGATCATTGGCATGGGGTCGGTCGATCCCAGCTATTCGGTCGCACTGGCGGCAGATGTTGCCGCCGTCGGCGGAGCCTATCTCGAAGCGCCCGTTTCGGGGTCGCGCGTGCCGGCCGAACGCGGTCAGCTTGTCTGTCTGCTGGGCGGTGATCGCGCAGTGGCCGATGCGGCGGAAACTCTCTTGCGTCCGATGTGCAAGGAACAGATTTTCTGCGGTGATTCCGGTGATGCCCTCCGCATGAAACTTGCGATAAATCTTTATCTTTGTTCCAGCCTCGTCGCCTTGGCCGAGGCTACCAATTTTGCACGGAAAGCCAACTTGCCACTGGATAAGTTCAAGCAAGCCGTCGCAGCTGGCCCACTCAGCAGTGATTTCGTTGCCATCAAGCTGCCCAAGATGATCGGGAGGGATTTTGCGTTGCAGGCCGGTGTCGCAGATGCCCATACCAGCACCTGCCTCATCCGAACGGAAGCTGCGCGACTCCACGCGGCAACCCCGCAACTCGACATCAGTTCCGCGCTCTACGAAAGGGCCGTGGCCGCCCTTGGCCCAGGGGCGGATATGTCGAGCGTGGTCACGGTTCTGGAGTAACGGCGGCAAGAAACGGAGCCGTTATCCATCGGGGTGGTTTGGGGCAAGGCGTCATTTCCTTGAGGCCATTTTTCGAGATATCACGGCAAGGTGGTGTATCTCGAAGCTGGCTTTGAGGTCACCAACCGGGACGGGTTTCATCACCCGATGAAGCTATGGAACCGCCCTGCCCGGCTCAAGTTGGGTGCTTTCGGCAGAACCCCTGTCAGATACGCCACCGTCCAACGGAAACATGGGGCGGGGCACCTTCAAGTAAGGCAACCGGTCGTATTGAGTGGTGCAAAGCGCGCCCGTATCGCAAACGACGATACGGCCAGCGATCGGCGTGAAAGCGGCCCGGAAATGCTGCATGGATTTCAGCGCCACCACGGCCTTGGCCGCCGGGTCGATCCCGAATGTGCGAAATTGTTGAAGATCCAGCATTTGGTGGGCGATCGAAACGATCAGGATATCAACGCCCGCCACCCGCAGGACAACGGTTGCGCCAAAGTTCCGTTCCTGCCCGCCAAGGATCGGACCATCGCCGCGGACGCGGCCCTCGCCACGCCACATGACCGTGCCGGTCACCGGCAAGGGGCCGCCGCCGAATTCCGGCGCGGTCTTGCCGCCGATCGACAGGGTCACTTCGGTACCCACCACCGTGTCCTGCAGGGACGCGGCCGCCTCCGGGTCGATGAGTGGGCCGAAACAAGCCTCCTGAACGCCCGCGTCCAACAGGGCCGCCAACAAGGCCGGCGCGTCTCCATATGCGCCTGATCCGGGGTTGTCGGCGTAATCCGCGATGACCAAAGCGCCGCCGCCGGGGTGCCAGTCGCGGGCGAGATCGGCGGCCTCGGCGGCCGTCAGGTAGTGGTTCAACGCCTCATGCCGATGGGTCCAGATATCATCGGCGAGATCCTCGGCAATGGAGACGAGGGCTTCAACCTCACCCTCACCCGTCACCAGAACCGTCGGGCCAACCTCGGCGATGTCTGCGCAAGGAAATGCTCCGTTGATACTGATCGCATGTACATCCTTGCGCGCTTCGAAGGCACGGGCCATCGCGTGACGTTCGATCATAGGGCCAACATCGGTGCGCCCGCCATTGGCCTCTTCCAGCATCGGCCTGTGGGCGCGATACGTCCGCGGATGGATGTCGCCCGTCATGGTCCGGTGCAGAAGCTCGGCGACCCGTCGACCGGTGGCCCGCACATCGACATGCGGATAGGTCGTGAAGGAGACGAGGATCTGCGCCAGATCGCACATGGCGCGCGTGACATTGGCGTGTGGATCCAGTGTCACGGCAACAGGCATATCAGGGCCGACAATTGCCCGCAGTCGGCACAAGATCTCGCCCTCGCCATCCTCATGGTCCTCCGTCACCATCGCGCCATGCAACATCAGGAACACGCCATCCCATCCGCCCTGCCCCGCCGCCTCAAGTAGCGGCGCCAGCAGCGCCTCGAAGGCCTCGCGCGTCACGCGGCCGCCCGGCCCGGCGGCGGCGCTGATCACATGGGTCACAGTCCAGTGATGGCCGCGACCCACGTCCAGCAATCCGGCCAACTCCGTGTTCGCGTCCCCCTTGGCGTCAATGGCCGCCGGACCGTCCAGCAGGTAACGGTCGCGAAACGCCTGAAGGTCGGTCGGCCGTATGCTGAATGTATTGGTCTCATGGGAGATTTCGGCAGATAGAACGTTGAGGCTCAAGGCTGTGTCCTTCAAGGTCAGATGGGATGGTGGCATGCGACGGCATGGCCCGTGTCGGTCGTGAGTTCCGGCGTTTCCTTCCGGCAAATGGCGCTTGCGTTCGGGCAGCGGTCAGCAAAGGCACAGCCCGGCGGCAGATCGAAGGGACTTGGCACTTCACCTTCGAGGGGCGCAATCAATCGACGTTTCGACGGATCGGGTGAGAAGGTGCTTTCCATCAAAGTTCTCGTATAAGGATGCCGCGCCGGCGCGGCGGTGTCAGGCATCGCCTCGACCACCCGCCCCAGATACATCACGAGGATTTCGTCGCAAAAATATTTCACAAGGCTGAGGTCGTGGCTGATGAACAGGTAGGTCAGGCCCAGTTCGCTCCGCAAATCCTCCAGCAGGCCGATGATCTGCGCCTGCACCGAGACGTCCAGCGAGGCTGTCGGCTCGTCCAGCACCAGAAACGAGGGGCGCAGGGCCAAGGCACGCGCGATGCCGACCCGCTGTTTCTGACCGCCCGAGATCTGGTGCGGATAGCTTGATGCCAGCCCGGCGTTCAGGCCAACCATTTCAAGCAATTCGCTTACCTCGTCGGCCATCGGCCTCTCGCCCTGCACCTCGAAGGGCTCGCACACCGCGCGGTGCACGGTGTAGCGCGGGTCGATGGCGGAATAGGGATCCTGAAACACCATCTGCATGCGCGCCCGCAGCTTGCGCATTTGCGCCGGGGACTTGGCCATCAGGTCATCGCCGTCAAATGTGACCGATCCTTCCGAGGGCTCGATCAGCCGCAGGATCAGGCGCGCAAGCGTCGACTTCCCACACCCGGATTCGCCAACCACACCGATCACACGGCCCCGCGGCAGGTCGAAGGACACACCATTGACGGCATGCATGGAGCGCGCCTTGCGAAAAGGGCCGCCTTCGCTGATGAAGCGTTTCGACAGGCTGCGGACTTCAAGCAGGTTTGGCATGGCCGACCTCGGCAAAATGGCAGGCCGCAGCGCTATCGCCCCCGGTCGAGAAAGCGGGCACTTCCCTCGCGCAGATCGGCTCGGCGCGTGGGCAGCGCGGATGAAATGGGCAGCCACTTGGATAATTCATGACCGTCGGGACCGTTCCTTCTATCCCCGTAAGACGTTCGGTTCCCTCCAATCCACGCGGGATGCAGCCGATCAAAGCTTGGGTATAGGGATGACGTGGGCGCTCGAAAATCGCCTCGACGCTGCCGCGTTCCACGGCGCGACCAGCATACATTACAACAACCTTGTCGCAAACCTGCGCCACGACACTCATGTCGTGGGTGATCAGGACCAGCGCCAGATCGCGACTTTTCACGAGGTCATCAAGCAGGCGGATGATCTGTGCCTGCACGGTGACATCCAACGCCGTGGTGGGTTCATCTGCAATCAGGACAGCCGGATTGGCGGCCAGCGCCATGGCAATCACGATCCGCTGTTTCATGCCGCCCGACATCTGATGCGGGTATCGTTCACAGATCAGCGCGGGCTCGGGAATGCGCAGTGTTCCGAGGATTTCGACCGTTCGGGCGCGGGCCTCGGCCCGGGTCATACGCAGATGCAGGACCGCCACGGCATCGACTTGCGGCCCGATCTTCTGCAGGGGATCAAGCGAGGTCATCGGATTCTGGGTGATAAGCCCGATCCGCCCACCACGCAGCTTGCGATACGCTTTTTCCGGCAACTTCGTCAGGTCCTGCCCGTCGAATTCCACCGCCCCCGCGGTGATCCGTCCGCCAATCAACGGCAACAGCCCCATGACACTCATCGCGGTCAGCGACTTGCCCGAACCGCTTTCGCCGACCAGACCAAGCGTCTCGCCCTTTCCAACCGAAAAACTGACATCCGAAAGCGGTTGCACGGCACCGAAAGCCACCCCGAGGTCGCGAACTTCAAGCATACTCATGATCCCCTCAGCCGGTCGCGGATATCGAGCGCGCGGATCAACTCGTCGCCAAACAGATTCACCGCTATAACAGTGACGGCCACGGCCACACCGGGAAAGATGATGACCCATGGGCTGAGGAAAAGCTGCGCCGTGCCCGAGGACATCATTGCGCCCCATGAGGGTGTTGGCGGCTGTGCGCCCAGACCGAAGAAGCCGAGTGTCGCCTCGAGCACGATACCGTCGCCGATCGCCAGCATGCCGACCACGATGACCGGAGCGATGGCGTTGGGCATCAGGTGACGCAGCAGGATGTGAGAGGGTTTGGCGCCAAGATTGATCGTCGCCTCGATGAATGTTTCGCGTTTCAGCCGCACGATCTGCGCGCGGGTCAGCCGGGTGAACTGGGCGAGGTAGGCAATTGCGATCGCGAAGGTGGTGGAGGTCAGCCCGGGGCCGATGATCGCCACGAAGATAAGGGCGATCAGGATGTCGGGAAAAGACCATGTGAGGTCGACGACGGTCATCACTGCACGCTCGAAGAAACCACCGAAATAGCCCGCCGCCGCGCCAAGTGTCATACCGGCGGCCATGGAGATCGCGATGGCGGTCGCACTGACCGACAGGGAGGTACGAGCGCCGAAGATCACCCGGCTCAGGACATCGCGCCCGAATTCGTCAGTGCCCAGAAGATGCGGCCAGCCCGGCGGTGCATTGGCGTTCATCAGGTTTTGGGCGGCATAGTCGAAGGGCGCGATCCACGGCGCGAAGATCGCCACCAGAACCAGCAAGACAAGAAACCCACCAGCCACCATGCCGATGCCCGAGGCAAAGGCACGCCCGATGCTCATGCGCGCGAAGGCGTCCAAGGTGCGCGCCGTCATTGACGATGTTTTCATGATTTTTTCTCGCGAATTCGGGGGTCCATCGCGGCCTGCGCGACATCGCCGATCAGCGTGCCAAGCATGACCGCCAGCGCCAGCATCAACAGGCATGCCTGCACCACCGGGTAATCCCGCTGGCCAAGCGCGCGGATCAGAAGGGAGCCGAGGCCGGGACGGCCAAAGACAAACTCGACGGTGACAGCGCCACCAAGGATCCAGCCAATGCGCAGAGCGAGAATCGTGACCACGGGCAGGAGCGCATGTGGCATCAGGTGGCGAAACAGGATGGCGCCCGACGACAGGCCCTTGGCATGCAGAAGCGTGACGAAATCCTCGCGCTGCACATCCAGTAGCGCCACGCGGGTTACCCGCGCCACGAGGGCCACACCGCCGAAGCCGATGGTCAGAACAGGAAGCACCAGCGACTCCCAACCGCGTGCCCCCGAGACCGGAAACCAGCCCAGATTGACCGAAAAGAAAAGGATCAGCAGCAGCGCCAGCCAGAATCCGGGCACTGTCGAGCCCAGAAGGATGAAACCGCGCACGAAGCGGTCCAGAACTGGATTGCGCACCATGGCGGAAAGCGTACCAAGCGCCATTCCGACGGTGGAGGAAAACAGAAACGCCAGACCGCCAAGCGTTAGGCTGTAAGGCAGGTTCTGCGCAATCAGGTCCGCGACCGGACGGCGCAAGACGATGGCCTGCCCGAACTCTCCTTGGAACATGTTGCCGATCCAGACGAAATACTGGACCACGAGGCTCCGATCGAGCCCGTATTGCGCGACGAGTTCGGCCCTGTCTTCAGGCGAGGACCCGACGCGCAACAGGTTATCAATTGGATCGCCCGGCAGCAGGTAGACGATCATGAAGATCACCACCGAGATCGAGAACGACACCGGGATAAGCATCAGCAGACGTTGGGCTGTATATCTGAGGATCATCCCGGTGCGCTCCTTCTTGGATCAGGCGCCTATTCGGCGACCTGAATGTCGAGGAAGGATTGTCCCCGGAAGCGCGATCCACGGACCGGATCGGGCACGGTGATCGCATCGCTGTTGAAGGCGATGTTCTGAGTTGGCTGATAGATCGGCACGAAGAGATGCTGCGACAGAACATATTCGTGATAGGTCGTGAAATTCGCGATACGCTCGGCAGCCGTTGCGCTTTCGGTCATCGCGATATCGTTCAGGCGCTGGCCTTCCGCGTCTTCCCACATCGACACGTTGGGATAACCCAGCCTGTTGCCGCTGAAGAACCAGTCCAGAATATCCGAATTGTTCCAGTCATATCCGCGCACCGCCAGTTGGTGCGCGTTGCGCCGGTATTCGTCGCGGATGGTGGAACTGTCGAAGACGGTGATGGTCGCTTCCATCCCGATTTCGCCCAATTGCGCCTGAACGACTTGGGTCAGACGGGTGAACTCGGTGCTGTTCTCGGTGAAAAGATCCACCGAAAGGCGTTCGCCATCCCTGACACGCACACCGTCGCCACCCATCATCCAGCCGGCCTCATCCAGCAATTCGCCGGCGCGGGTCGGATTGTAGGTGACGTTGAGGTCCGGATCGACATTCGCTTCGGGAAGCGACGAGATCAGGAAGTTCCGCGCCGGGGCACCGACCCCGTTGTAGACAGCGGCCACGATGCCGTCCTGATCTATCGCCATGCCCGTCGCCTGACGCACGCGGATGTCATCGAACGGGGCGGCGGTCACGTTGATCGGCATGTAGCTGATGCCCGTTCCGGGCATCTGGATAATCTCGATATTCTGCTCGGCTTGCAAGATTTGCAAAAAGTCGGTGGGCACGCCCAGCAGTAGTTCGATCCCGCCAGTGCGCAGTTCCAGAAACGCGGTGGATTGATCCGGAATTTCGCGGAAGGTGAAGGTTTCAATATGTCCGGGGCCGGTGTTTTCCGACAGATCAGAGCCCCAAGTGTGATCATCGTTACGGGTCAGCACGGTCTGAAGCCCGATCTCGAAGCTTTCGAGACGATACGGTCCGGTACCGACGGCGGCAGTCACGCCGAAATCGTCCCCCAATGCGGCATAGGCCGTGGGGCTCGGAATGCCCATGAAGGCGCTGGCAAGGTTATAGAGCAGGTTCGGCTCGGGCCGGTCCATGTTGAACCGCACCGTCAGATCGTCGATGACATCGACCGATCCGATCGCCTCGACCAGATATTCGTTCTCTGTGCCCTCATAGCTTGCAATCCAGAATTGCACCGCGGCGGCGTTGAAGGGGGTGTCGTCGTGAAAGGTCACGCCATCCAGCAGGGAGAATGTCCATGCCATTCCGTCGGGCGTTTCCTCCCACGAAGTCGCCAGATGCGGGTGAAAGGACTGATCCGCGTCCTGCTCCACCAATCTGTCGAAGATCAGCGAAGTGGCGGTGTTGAGCTTGCTGGCGGCGACGGGGTTATAGGCGGTCGCGCCAAGCTCGCTGGCGGAAAACGCGACGGTGACATCTTGCGCCATCGCGGCCGCAGAAAACAGGAACGCGCCTGCGACAATGGCCGATCCTGACAAAAGTTTGGACTTGGACGAATAGTGCATTTTGATTTCCCTGTTATGTATGTTTCTTGAGGTCTCAGGTAGTGCGCCGGCCCGTCCCACGGACAGCCGCCGTTTCGCCGACATGACCCGTGAAGCGGCCATAGAGCGCGGCAATCTTGTTCATCCGTTCCTCGACATCGGGGCCGAGTTCCATGAACACGCCGTTGACGAGGAGATTGGCAAGGCTCGCCATCTGCGCTGTGGATTCCCAGAACAGATTGAATGCTGTGGGGACCACGAACATCTCGTCGGTGACCTCATGGCCCCAGTCACAGTAGGGGTCGGTGATAAGGGTGACGGGTATGCCCGCAGCCTTGGCCTCTTGGGCCAGCAACTGGGCGTGGCGAGAATAGCGGCGCGCCTCGAAAATGACCAGCGCGGCGTCCGTATCGCCTATCGCAAGAACTTCGGCGAAGTTGCCGCTTGCGGCATCCAGAAGCTGGACCCCTTCGCGCAGGTATTGTAGCTGATTGACGAAAATCTGCGCCATGCCGCGTTCGGTTTGAAACCCGGTGGCGAATACCCGTTTTGCCCTGGCGAGCCGTTTGACGACAACGTCCCATTCCGGGCTCTGGGCGGCCTCGTAGACGGCAACGAGCGCCGCGATTTCCAGTTCCAGACCCCGGCTCAACTGATCCTCACCGGCTTTGGTGCGCGCCTGAAGATCACGCAGCCGGTCTCCGATCAGCCAAGGTTGATCGCCCATGTCACTTTGGAGGTTCTTTTTGAGATCCTTGAACCCGTCATAGCCGATCGCGCGGCAGAAACGGCCTACGGTCGGCTCACTCACGCCGACTTTCACCGCAAGGCTTGCAGCCGTCTCGAAGGGAAGTGTTCCCATGTCCAGCAGCATATAGCTGGCCAGCGCATGTTCCGCCTTGGAAGCGGAAGCAAGGGAAGCATTCAAGCGGTCGCGCAGAGGCTTGGACAAGAGGCGGCTCCTTCAATCCACCCAAGTAAGAAATAAAACTTACATCAAGTCAATATTTTTTATTTTTCTTGCAAATCCTTCTCGCCAAGTGTCATTTGATCATACCGCTCCCGTCTCTGGGCAGGCGAGCCAAGAAAAGGCCCAACCACCATGATCCATGATTTTCTAGTGATTGGCGGCGGAATCTCCGGCGCTTCCGTCGCCTATGAACTGGCTCATGCGGGCAGCGTTCTTCTGCTGGAAGCCGAGTCCTCGCCCGGATACCACAGCACGGGTCGATCGGCGGCGCTCTACACCCGCAATTATGGCGGGCCAGTTGTCCGGCAGATCAACATTCTCAGCGCCAGCTTCTTTGACGCCCCGCCCGAAGGCTTCTGCGACGGCCCGCTGCTGACGCCGCGCGGGTCGCTGACGGTGGCAAGCCCTGAGACCGTCGATCAACTGCGGCCGCTTCTGGCTTTGTCAGAACCCGGCGAGGAAGTTATCGCGATATCGCCAGCTGAGGCGCTGGAACGGGTGCCCTACCTGCGGCCAGAGCGCGTCGCGGCGGCAATTTTTGAGCCCAACGTGTCGGATATCGACGTGGCTGGCTTACACCACGGGTATCTCAAGGGCATCAAGCGCTTGGGCGGGATCGTGTCCACGGGCCAAGGGGTTGTGGAATTGACCCGGGAGAACGGGATTTGGCATGCAAGCACGCACCGCGACACGTGGCGCGCCAAGACCGTTGTGAATGCCGCTGGTGCATGGGCCGATGAAGTGGGGATCATGGCCGGGGCGCAACCCATCGGACTGGTTCCGAAACGGCGAACCGGCATGATCGTCGACGCACCAGCCGGCCTTGACCTTGCCCGAAGCCCATCTGTCGATTTCGTGGAGTCGGGAGCCTACATCAAACCGGAGGCGGGAAAACTGATGGCCTCACCGGGGGATGCGACGCCAACCTCACCGCAAGACGTGCGCCCCGAAGAACTCGACCTCGCGTATCTCGCCCATTGGGTCGAAACCGAGACCCTGATCGCAGTGCGTCGTATCGAGCATTCTTGGGCCGGACTGAGATCCTTCGTGCCCGATGAGGCACCGGTCGTCGGTTTCGATACACGCGTGCCGGATTTTCTATGGCTCGCGGGGCAAGGCGGCTATGGCATCATGATGGCACCAGCGCTTGCGAAGTTCGCGGCAGATCTTGTCTTGGGCGCCAGCGATCCGGGTCGCATATCGGCATCCGGGCTCGATACCGTAGCCCTTTCCCCTGCCCGGCTTTTGTGAACGCCGCGGCGTCAAAAAAAAATCGGCCCGACAACGAACTTGACCTACCTCGCGTCAGTGCCGCTGAAACAACCTGCGCCCAAGTGCAAAGCCCTCGGCGGTGACCTTGATGGAGTAAAGCGAATGCCGGCATTACCGTGGGCGAAGCATTCGGGGGTGCACTCTATTGCGCCGAACAGGCCCTCAAAATCCGCTGCAACTTGATCCACCCCGCCGCCATCCTGACGCCGATGTGGGAGCCGATACTCGGCGACGACCCGGGCCGCGAGGCCCGCATGGCAGCCTTCGTCGCGGACACTCCGATGCGCCGGTTCGGAACGCCTGAAGAGGTCGCGGCCATTGCGCTGCTGCTTGCCTCAGATGAGGCGTCATACATGACCGGAACGGAATTGACGGTCGACGGAGGGCAGGTTGCGGGCTCCGCCGCAGCGCCGAAGGCGGACTGAAAAATGGATCTACCAAGTTGCTGGCGTGAAGTTCCGTGACGTCTTTGACGCCCGGTTCGCAAGATCTGCACGTGTGTCTGGACGTACGGTCGAGTCAAAATCCTTTCAGGCTTGTTCATCTGTCCGACTGATAGCGGCAGCCGATTTCACCGGCAGTTGCCCGGTGCGCAGCAGTGTGGGGAGGACCGTCGACAAATGATCGGCCAGGAGGCGGAGCATCGGCAGCCTGCGCAGGTCGTCGTGCAGGACCAGCCAGGCATCAAGGACCCAGCCCACGTCGTCGGGCAGGACAGGTTCAAGCATCGAATCTCGCGCCGCGACTCCGGCCTGCATCGGCCCGATGCCAAGCCCCGCGCGAACGCTCGCGATCTGGGCCGCCTCGCTGTCGGTGCGGAGGCGAAGATGCTTTGGGCCGAGGAACTCGCCGAAGATGTCGAAGCCGGCAAGCGCCTCCGGGGCGGCATCCGGACCGATCAGGACATGTTCTTTCAGGGTCTCTGGCTTAGCAGGCCGTCCAGCGCGTTCAAGATACGCGCGGTGGGCGAACAACCCGATCGGCACCGGGCCGAGCCTGCGCGCGACAAGGCTGCCCTGTGAGGGGCGCACCATGCGGATCGCAAGATCAGCCTCGCGGCGCAGCAGATCCGCGCTGTCGTTGGACAATGCGAGTTCGACGGCAAGGCCCCGGTGTTTTTCCAGGAGCGGCGACAGCGCAATCGGCAGGACCTCAACACCGACCACATGGCTTGCAGCGATGCGCACACTGCCCACGCCTGCCTCTGGGGCGCTTGACGCACGGCGTGCAAGGCTCTCGGCAGTCAGTTGCATCGTACGCGCCTCAGGCACAAGCAGGGAAGCGGTATCCGTAACACTCAGGCCCTGCGGCGTGCGCTGGAAAAGGGTCTGGCCGACCGTTGCCTCCAACGTGTCGATGTGACGTCCAATCGTCGGCTGGGTCAGGCCGAGCGCCCGCGCGGCGGCAGACAGGCTACCGGTGTCCGCCACCGCGAGAAAGCTGCGCCAGAGCGCCCAGTCGATCTTACTGTTCATTGATTTATGTATATCAAATATCCGTAGATAGACAATTCCATTGATCCAGAAAGTAACGCAACACGAGGCAACATCGACCACTTGGGAACTTTGCCATGACCCCGATCACCGACCGCCCCGTTCTCGCCCTTCTGCGCCTCGAAGGCGCTGCCGCCCTTGTGGCCGGCCTTGCGGGCTATTTCACGCTGACCGACAGTTGGCTGACGCTCGCCGTTTTCGCCCTGGCGCCAGACCTCGCAATGATCGGCTATGCCTTTGGGCCAAGGGTCGGTGCGCGCCTCTACAACCTCGCACATACGTACCTCGCACCCGCACTTCTTGCGGCGGTCGGCCTCTGGGCGCTCCCGGCGCTGCTTCCCATCGCCTGCATCTGGCTGGCGCACATCGGGATCGACCGCGCGTTGGGCTATGGCCTGAAGTCCGAAACCACCTTTGGTGTCACCCATCTTGGCCGGGTCGGGCGTGCGGTCTGACCGGACCGGCGCCCAAACACAGGAATAGGACGTTGAACATGATCCGGGCATACGACCCCAAGGATACCGATGCGCTCATTGCGAACTGGGAAACGGCCAATGCGTTGGCGCATCCGTTCTTGTCCGAAGACTCGGTCGCCCAAGTCACGACGGACATGCGGCAGCAACCCTCACTTGACCGCACTGCGGACGCGGCGAACGTTGAGGATCGTATGAACAGCGTTCGAAATTGCGATTCAGAACGTTCTGGATCGCGTATTCGGGCTATTTGCCCGACGCCATCCTCCATGTGCAAGGCGTTGCAGCCACTTACGCAACTCAATCAGCCATGCACAAAAGGACACCAGCCATGTCGATCCACCAAACGTTCACTCTTCTTCTGACCGCCAAGGTCGCGCTGCTTCTCACATCGCTCGGAGCAAGCGCCCAGCAGGCAGATCAGCAAACCAACTGGCCCATGAGCGCTGCCGTTCAGACAGAGTCAGGGCAACAAATACCTGCCGGGGCCTACGGGGTTGCCTACATTGATGCGCCGCGCGTGGCGACGCTGCTACAGCTGAGGGGGGTCACGGGAGGCGGCACCGTGATCCTGAAGAGCGATGACAGCCACGATTGCCTGACCGTCCCGATCCGTTTCGTCGCAGGCGATTTCGGAGGCGAAGGCATCTCTGCCAACGAAACACATCCAATTCGCCTGATCCTCCGATCCCCGCGGGTCGCCGGAGCGCTGGCGGCTGGCGATGACGTGGTCAGCGATATGTACCGCATCAGCGTCCAGCTGGATGACCCTGAGGCGGACATCATCATTCAGACAGGATTGAGTGCAAGTCATGGTTTCGTTCTCAATCCGGGAAGCTCCGTCGTAGCCGACATATTCGGCGCAACGACAAGCCGGACAGCGTGCTCTGAGCTTCCGGCTCAGGGCTCATGACCAGAAGATGACGGTTTCGGCGATGCACATGCTCTTATCAAAGTGTGTGTGCATCTGTCGTAGCTGATGGCGATGCGTCGCCAGTCCTTGAGGTGGTCGAACATGCGTTCGACCTGGTTGCGCGCCTTGTGCAAAATCATGCCTTCCTCGACTGATATCTTGCGATTTTTTGCGCTCAGGAATGGATACTTTGATGCCGAGACCGTTCAGGGCTTCGCGGAACGCGTGGCGAACATGACCTTGGTCCGCGATCATCAATATGCTGCTTTCCGCATTCGTCGCCAAACCGCCCTTGGGCGGGGACGGGATGATCGTTTAACGAAGTAAAGAGGACCCGCTATGCGCGCCCAATCTGCACGCTTCCTTGTTCCATTTTCCGTCTGGTTGTTTCTTGGAAGTCTCGGGTTGGTTGCGCTCGCAGTCTGCCAGGACATCAACGCGCTGCGCAAGTTCGGTGTTTTCCCTGATGTGTCTGACCACGTTTTGCGGGCGCTGGTTGTGGTGCAGCCATCTATCCTTCTGGTCGCTGGGGTCGGA
>JAFMHK010000054.1 GCA_017854585.1 Paracoccaceae bacterium | reverse complement strand
CGTCACCCAAACGTCCCGCGTGGCGTCCGAAAAACCTGCACCACACATGGCTTTCGTGCGTATGATTGCGGATTGCCGAAGCAGGCGCAGCGCGGCAATTTTATGTTTTGGCTTTGGCAACATGTTCAGGGACGGGTGCAAGTCTGGGCTGATGGTCCGGCGAAAATGCGAAGTGGGCGAGGTCTTCTTTCATGGCGGCCCTGACGTCTTTGGGTGTGTCAATCGAACGCCACCAGCGCGCGTGGCGCATCGCGACAGCAGCGTTTCGGGTGATCAGTCGCTGCATGACTTGATCTTCCAGCTGGTCATCGGGCCTTTTGATTGCATCCAACAATGACGCATCAGCGGCGAAGATGCCGCCATTGATCCAGCAATCCGGCAAGGTCGGTTTTTCACGAAATGCTGCGATCCGGTTCTGATCCATCGTGATCAACCCCCAAGGCTGCCGTGGATTGACCGCCAGCACTGCCAAGCTGGCATTTGCCGCCTGCCTGACGGCGATCAGTTCGGTCAGGTCGCAGTCCGAAAAGACATCTGTGTAGGACAGCAACGCGTTGTCGCCCAACTCTTCTTTCTGCAAGTAGGCCAGCCGCCCGCCGGTGGCGACCTCGCGGCCTGAAAAGCGCAGTTCGAACGAAATACCGGATTTGCCCGCGATATTCAGTTGGCCAAATCGCGACGATAGTCCCAGCCGGGACCGCAGTTGATCATGGTTTTCCGCGGTGAGGACCACGATTTTTTCGCACCCTGCCGCAGCCAACCGGGCACCCACATGCAACACAAGCGGCGCGCCGGCAAGATCGACGGCCGGCTTGGGACAGCCGGCGGCACCACCGAAGCGTTCACTGGTGCCGCCGGCAAGGATGACGCCCGTCAGCCCAGTCAAAACGGCACCTTCTGCCCCATGCGCCCAAGCAGGCGCCCAAATTTCGAGAACCGTTTATACAATCGCTTGTGCTCCATCAGGGGTAGGTAGCTATACTGCAATACATATCCCCACAACGTCAGCCGTGCACCGATCGAGGCGGTGTTGAATGCGGGATCGTCGATGAACAGGCGCCGGACGTGACGCAGGTAAAAGACCTGACGCAAGAAGGTTCTTTCCTGCTTCATGATGTGTTTGCGGTAATGTTCATCCGGCGTCTGGTGGCGTTTCATGGCGATGGTATCAAGCGCCGCCACATCGCCACGCAGCGCCAGTTTCGCTGCCGAATAGTGATCCCAGCCTTCGGGGGCCACATCGGGAATAAGGTCCGCCAGCGCAGAAACCCGCAGCAACCCATAAAGCCGGGAGGCATCCACAGTCTGCATCAGGGCCGCTCGCCAGCGTTTGTCAGGCGCGCCAGAGATGTCCTGCACGCCGTTGCTGAGAAATGTTGTCTCATCGTCGCGCACCAGCTCGATCCGGCCACAGCAGACAGATATTCCGGGGTCAAGCTGCATCCGGCGGACGGCGGCGGCGATAAAACCCGGCTCCCAGCTGTCGTCGCATGGGGCGAACATGAAATAGCTGCCGGTGGCGGTGTCCAGCGCCCGCTTGTAACTGGTCTGGATGTCCGCACGCGTGTTGAATTTCTGCAATGTGATCCGCTGATCCCGCGCCGCCATTCTGGATACGATGGCACAGGTCCCATCGTCACTGTCGTTGTCGCAGACGACGATCCTGAGGTTGGCGTAAGTCTGCGCCGAGAGGCTTTCAAGCGCGGCTTCCACCGTCTTTTCGCCATTCAGGACGGGCATGCCCACCGTCACCAGCGGCGGCGCGAACCTGTCGGCGGATGCCGCGGCAACGGCTGCGCGCTCTTTCGCCAGATCCAGTCGGCCATTCGCCACGATGGCCCGCTCTGCATCGGCAAGGTCTTTGGCCGTTCCGGGCGGTGCGCCGTTCCTTTGCGCCGCGTTTGGATCAAAGCAGGGATCAAGCCCAAGCCAGTGCTGAATATCTTCGATCACGGCACGCGGCTGCCATGTCAGATCATCGAAGGAAACAACCTTGACCCGGTCCCCGAAAACCGACTGCCATTGCGCCAGCGGCCCGGCGTATTGCGAATATCGCGGGTAGTCCCACGTAGGTGCCCACCCCTTTTCACGGCGTTCCGGTGCTGCGGCCATGGCGTCTGCGAAGGGTAAATTTTCCCATCCGAGGGACTGAAACAAACGATGGTGCGAATAGGCCCGTTCAACCGGGTCGCGCAAAGCGATGACAATGCGGATATCCGCGCCGAGGCGTTCCTTGAGCCGCTGCGCCATCCAGCCGCCTTCTGCGAAATAATTTGGTGTCGCTTCCATGCGCCATGGGGCGTCTGCCCCATCTTGATAAAGCGCTGCATAGTCATTGGGTTCTGTCAGCAAACCGCCCCAGACAGACCTGCGCCGCCCTTGCAGGTAATCAGCCAGCGGCCGGGTGAATTCACCGCCCTCCGGTCCGTTCAGAGGCCAGCGATCTGCCAGATGAAAATGCGGTTCCTTGACGGCGGGGGCAAAGATGGCCGGATGCTTGCCCATCATCGAAAACAGGAACGTCGTGCCGGATCTGGGTGCGCCGACGATCAAGAGATTTGGCGTCACCGTCTCTCCACACACTTGTCTAAGTTTCATGTTTAATTCTATAATATTATATTAACGAGGAGTGGCGGTGTTGCGAGTATTGGTTACGGGGTCCCACGGGTATGTGGGCTCTATCGTTTTGATGCGACTAGCAGAAATTGGCATTGACGTAAATACGGCTGACGCTGGCTGGTTTCGGGGTGCTTACGTGCAGGGGCCACCGCAGGCTGTTGCCGATACGAATGATTTTCGGTTGCTGCAGCCTGCCGACCTGATGGCTTTCGATGCCATCATTCATCTTGCCGGCTATTCAAATGACCCGATGGGCTGGCTGGACCGGCATGAAACGGAGCAGTTGAACGGCATTGCCGCGATCACGCTCGCCACCAAGGCAAAGCTGGCGGGCGTGCGCAGGTTCGTTTTCAGTTCAACCTGTTCGGTCTATGGGGATTCAGGGGCGCAAGAGCTGGATGAAAGCGGCCCGACCAAGCCGCTGACGCCCTATGCGTCGGCAAAGCTGGCTGCGGAAAAGGCCCTGCTGGCGCTGCAAGACAATGGTTTCCGCGTGGCAATTCTGCGCGGCGCAACAGCATTCGGCGCGTCACCGGTTCCCAGAACCGATCTGTTGCTTAATGAATTATGCGCGCAGGCGGCCTGCGCAAGACCGATCCAGTTGCTGAGCGATGGGACAAGCTGGCGACCCTTCATGCCGGTGGATGATTTCGCGCGGGCCCTTGTCACGGCCGCCTTGGAAAGCCCCCAAACCGATTGCAGTGTGCCGATCTGGAACATCGCGCCGCCGACAATGCAGATGGCGGTGAAAGAGGCCGCCGAACGGGCTGCCGCAATCGGGGGTGCGCCGCCACCTTGTACGGGTCGCAACAGCCAGCCTGACCGCAGAAGCTATCGGGTCAACGGCACGCGCTTTCTGCGGGCGTTCCCCAGTTTTTCCTACAGCACGGATTTCGAACGGCAGGTTGCAAGCACCATATCGGCCTTCCGCGCGATTCCGTCGCTTGAGGCAGATTTGCGATCTGACCGCTTCGTGCGTCTGGCTGCGTTCAAAAAGACCGAAGTGCGAAAGATCGCATGAAACGCGGCACTATTCCTGCCCCAGTTCACGCAGCCTGCCGGGCCTGCGGGACTGCAACCCGCGTGATCCTTGATCTGGGGCAAAGCCCAATCGCGAATGCCTTGCTGATTGACCCGGCAATGCAGCCTGCGACACATCGGCTGGGCCTTTCACAATGCGATACCTGCGGGCTGGTGCAAAACCTCGTGCAGCTTGCAACGGAGACATTGTTCGGCGGCGACTACCCCTATTATTCGGGGGTATCGCAGATGGTGCGGCAGCATTTCAACGATCTGGCCGGAGAGATCGCAAAGCGCAGCCCCCCGGGGGCCATCGCGCTTGAGATCGGATCGAACGACGGCACCATGCAACTGGCCTTGGCGCGCCATGGTATCAGATGCATCGGCATAGACCCTGCCGCGGGGCCTGTTTCACTGGCAACAAAAGCCGGTTGCAAAGCCTATTGCGGCATTCTGGACAATCAGATGGCAGTCAGGCTGACCCAAGAGAACGGGTTATTTGACATTGTGACGCTGTCCAACGTTCTGGCCCATGTTTCGGAACCTGTGGCGCTGCTCAAGCACATCCGCGATGTCTTGCAAACCGATGGCCTGCTGGTGATCGAGGTGCAGTCCTGGCTTGCGCTTGTGGGGTCGGGATCCTTTGACATGGTCTATCACGAACACCACAGCCATTTTTCGCTGTCTTCGCTGGCATGGGCGCTTGGGCAAGCGGGGTTCGGAATCCAGATGGTCAGGAATACAGCGACGCAGGGGGGCAGTTTGCGGGTTTTTTGTCGGATGGACGCATCACACAGCCCCGCCGTTCAAGACAGGATAGAGGCAGAGCGAGACGACATCAGCACTGCGCCCGCGCGCCTGCACGCGCATTTCGAGGCTTTCAAGGTTTCGGTCCGGGCATTCGGCAAGGCGATGCGGGGCAAGTCCGTCGCGGGATATGGGGCCGCTGCCAAAACGGTCACGTTGCTTGCATCAAGCATGGGGGATGTGACGCTGACTTGTGTTGCGGATCGGGCGCCGTCCAAAATTGGACGATACCTTCCGATAAACGGCATCCCGATTGTGTCGCCCGACGCCATGCTGGCGACGCGGCCTGACGCGATCATCCTGTTTGCATGGAACCTTCGGGACGAAATCCTGCCTACGCTTCGCGGGCATGACGTCTGGGTGCCGCTCCCCCAATTCGCAAGGGCATCGTGATGGCCGGATGTCCCTGCTGCGGGTCGGATGACACCGGACACATCGTCCAGACGCCACCAATGCCCGTCAATCCATGCGTGCTGGTGCAATCGGCAGCGGTGTCGTGCAAGGCGGTCAGGCGCGCAATCGACCTGCATGGATGCAATGATTGCGGTTTCCTGTGGAACGCATCGTTTGATGAAACGCTGGTGACCTACGACCGGTCGTATGAAGGCACACAAAGCTATTCCGCGCATTTTCAACGCTATCTTCGGCAGACCGCGCTGGCATGGCGCGATCAGCTTGGCGGCGATGTTCCTTCGCTTCTTGAGGTCGGTTGCGGCCAAGGCGAATTCCTTGATGTCCTTGCTGAAACGACGGATGCACGGCTGGTTGGATATGATCCGGCCTACCGAAATGGCAATCTTATTCGCGCGATGATCAGGGCGGAGAGCCTGCCAGCGTCGCCGACAGAGAAATTTGGCGCAGTCATAAACAGAATGACGCTCGAACATATCGCCGACCCGGCTTCTTTCGTTTCAGGCATGGCCGGGTGGGTCGCAGAAGGTGGGTGTCTGGTCACGCAGGTCCCCAATGCCGCGCGGATGATCACGCAGGCGCTTTACTGTGATCTGATCTATGAACATGTGAATTACTTCAACGCCTATGCCATCGTGCAATTGCTGGAACGCGCTGGTTTTGCGCATAACCGATGTCAGCTTTCCTACGATAACCAGCATCTGACCGTGTTCTCGCAGCGGGCCGCCAAAACCGGACACCGTGAAAAACCGGGAACCCGGCAGGCGCTTGAGGCGTTTTCCCCGGCGGTCGCCATCTTCGCGGATCACTGGAACGCAAGACTGGCCGGGCATCACCATGCCGGACATGAAATTTTCATCTGGGGGGCAGGCTCGCGCGCGACCACCTTTATCAACACCTTGCGGGAACCTGCCGTCATTGCCGGTGCAATCGACATTAACCCAAGGCGAAACGGGACCTTCATTCAGGGAACCGCGTGCGAGACATATCTGCCCGAAGTCCTGCGTGACCGATCGGACATCAAGATCGTCGTCATGAACCCGGTCTACCGCGACGAAATTTCAGACCGGCTGCGGGACTTGTCGGTAACAGCGGAGCTGTTGTTCTGACGATGAACAATGCCGCCTGCACGGCAAAAGGAAATTGGTGATTGCCATCATGAATATCGTGCACATCGTCTTTAAGGTTCCGCAGACGCATGGCTCCGGTGGGGATTTGCGCAACCGCGCAATACGCGCAGGTCTAGCGCGGCGGGGCAGGCAAAACACCTGCGGCCACCCTGACGATCAATCCTCCCCAGGGTGGCGCGGCATAATCAGCGCCCAACGGTGGCCGTGATCCCGCTTGGTGAAGGCGGCGGTACGCGGATCTAGGTTCTGGAGGCTATGGCCGTCGGGGCTGCCCGACGTTGCGACAGCCAAGGCTGTCGAGGGTCTGGATGTCGTTCCGGGCGAAACGTAACAGCAGGGCGCAACAGACCTTGCGCACCGTATGGCGGACGCGAGGAGCACCACGGGCCGCGTGCCAGAGCTATGCTTGAATTTGGGTGACGCGCATCATCAGGCGGCGCGGTTTTCGGT
>JAFMHK010000010.1:50727-94686 GCA_017854585.1 Paracoccaceae bacterium | reverse complement strand
CCATGTCACTGCCCGCCATCACCTTTTCCGACGATCAGGCCCACGCCTTTGACCGCATCACCGATGTGCTGCGCAACGCCGGTGTTGATCTGGACCGCGACATGCTGTCCCCGGCGGCGGAAGGCAAGGACAGCGTGCTGGCCGTTGTCGGCAAGGCAGGCAGCGGCAAGACGCTTTTGCTGGCGCATCTGGTCCGCGCGCTGGAAAGTGCAGGGATGGAGATCGTCAGTGGCGATTGGGAAGGGCGCAAGCGCCGCGACAAACGCACGGTTGCCATTCTGGCCCCGACCAACAAGGCCGCCAGCGTGCTGCGGACGCGCGGCGTTCCCGCCACCACGATTCACCGAATTCTGTACACACCGGTCTATGATCCGGAATACGAGAAGGTCGCCGAGTGGCTGGCCGGTCAGGGAGAGCGGCCCGACATCGAGGCGCTGACCGACGCCGCGCTTGACCGTGCGAAGGCGGTCTATGACACGCATAAATCCGTGCCCGCCGCGTTGGCGGCAGCGGGTCTGCGGGGCAGCGATTTCATTACCGGCTGGAAGCGGCGCGAAGACCCCTTGGATGTCGGGCTGGTCGACGAAAGCTCCATGCTGGATGACAAGCAGTATCAGGACCTGCGCGAAATCTTCCCGACCCTCATCTTGTTTGGCGATCCGGCGCAGTTGGCCCCGGTAAACCAGTCAGGGCAGATGGTGTTCGATACGTTCAAAGCGGAACACAAACTGGAATTGGCCCGCGTTCATCGGCAAGAGGCCGATAACCCGATCCTTGATCTTGCCCACGCATTGGCTGATCCCGACCTCCAATTCGTGGATTTCGAGCGTATGATCGAAGACGCCGCCGCCCGCGACGACCGCGTTGTGGTGGCCCCGCGCGCGGACGCTGATCTGATGGCGCGTTCGCCGATGCTGGTTTGGCGCAACGCCACCCGCATCCGCCTGATACAGGCATTTCGGACGGTTCACGGAGCCAGCGAAACCCTGCTTTTGCCCGGCGAGCCATTGATCTGTGATGGTATCGAATTGCCGATGAAGCACCGCAAGAAACGCATCGACCTTGAAGCGCGCGGCCTGATCAAAGGGGCGCAGGTGGTGTATCTGGGGCCGGGCAGCAAACCCGGCTTCTCGCAATTGCATGTGGTCGGTGCGCTCAGCCCGCGGCTGTCGGCGGCATCGATCGTCAAGATCGAGAAGCCCGGAGAAGAAGAACCGTTCATTCCCTATGCCGCCCGCATGGGGGCGGCGTTCCTGCATGGCGCTGCCGTGACCATCCACAAGGCGCAAGGCAGTCAGTGGCACACCGTGCAGGTCTTCGCGCCCGATATCTATGCCGCGTCGCGTGCGGGGCGGATGGAGGCGGGGCAAGCCCTTTGGAAACGGCTGGCTTATGTCGCGATTACGCGGGCCGAGGAACGCCTGATGTGGGTAACCCGGTATATGTTGTCGAAACCCAAGGCCGAACTGGGGACCGATGATCTGGAAGCTCCAGTGGAGTCTCTGAAGCTTGAGCAGGAGGAGCCGACATGAAAACCGCAATCGTGACTGGCGCCAGCGCGGGAATTGGCCGGGCGGTGGCCGATGCGCTGTTGGGCGCGGGATGGACCGTTGGGTTGGTCGCGCGACGGGGGGATATTCTGGCCGATATGGCGCGTGGGCAGGCGCGCATGATCGCGCTGCCGTGTGATGTGACAGATGCGGATATGGTGCAGGTCGCGTTCCATGATTTCACGGCGCAGACCGGGCGTCTGGACCTGCTTTTCAACAACGCCGGCATCTTCACCCCTGCCGCACCGATTGATGAGATTGCGGTGGCCGATTGGCGGCGTGCCGTGGACGTCAACCTGACCGGCATGTTCTTGTGCGCGCGGATGGCATTTCGGATCATGCGGCACCAACAGCCACAGGGTGGGCGGATCATCAATAACGGCTCTGTGTCGGCGCACGTGCCCCGGCCCGGTGCCGCGCCCTATACCGCGACGAAGCATGCGGTGACGGGTCTGACCAAGCAGATTGCATTGGACGGGCGGGATATCGGCATTGCCTGCGGGCAGATCGACATTGGCAATGTGGAAACCGACCTGTTGCGCGACGTGGCCGCGCAGGCGGCGGCGCGTGGCGAACCCCCGCCGCCGATGATGGAGGTGGTCCATGTCGCCGAGGCGGTTTTGGCCATGGCCAGCCTGCCGCCGAGCGCCAATGTCCTGTTTCAGACGATCATGGCCACCACCATGCCCTATGTGGGGCGCGGCTAGCTCTGCGTCATCCGCCGTCCCCGCCGGGGCATCTGCCCGGGCAGGGCATCAGGCACACCGGGCGCGCCACCCTGCCGATCAAGAAACGTCCAAGGATGTCTGTCTGATGGATGATGCACAGATCTCTTGCCGCGATGGCGCTGGGAAATGCATCCGACGAGGTCAGGGGCGAATATATCGAAACACGGCAGAGGCAAGCCATCCCGCCACGATTGCGATGACCAGAGACAAGATGCCGTAAAGCAGCGGGCGATCATGGGCGAGGTTGTAGATGAAGCGTTCAAGGCCGACCTTGCGCACAGCGATATCGTGACTGAAGCTGCCCACGACCTCTCCGTTTCGGGTCAGGAATATCCGGGTGCGATAATCGCCTTCGACAAGGTTTGCCGGCAGGCGAAACGATGTGTCGAACAGCGTTGCATCGCGCAGGGTCACAGACCCCTCGTTCATCTGATAAAGATCGCTGTCTCCGCGGATACGGATCAGCGCATCGGTGAAGTTGTCAGTATCGCCAACATTGACCCCCACGGCGCGGATGGCGCGTGGCACCGATATCTGAAGACGCAAATCCTCGGTCTGGGTCAGCACTTCGTTCAGGGGGCCGGTGGTCGCGACCGCGTAGAAGGTCGGGGCGGCATCCACCTCCACCGCGTCGATGTTCATCCAGATGCCGAAACGGCGTTCCTTGCGTCGCACGGTAACGGGCTGATCGGGGCCTTCCACGGTGATGATGACATGCAGGGGCGCGCCTTCCGGCGGCGGGCTGACACGGCCAACCGCCCCGAAGATCAGGATCTCCGACCCGTTGAAATTCGTGTTGATCTCGATCGCCGCGCGGCTCAGCCCCGCAACCACGGTTTCCTGCGCCATGGTTTCCTGCACCGGGATGGTCGTGAGCAGCAAAGTCAGGGCAAGCAAAAGCGTCCTCAATGTCCGGCCCCCGCAAAGCCGATGGAATACAGCTCGGCCGGTTCCAGCAGCAAGTCCATCGCAAGCCGCCCGCAGACGATCAGCACCATGATCGCCAGCAAGATGCGCAACTGTTCCGCTTTCATCCGCACACCGATACGCGTGCCGATCTGCGCGCCGACGACACCACCGACCAGCAGCAGGACAGCCAGCACCATATCGACGGTGAAATTGGTCGTGGCGTGCATCAACGTGGAAAAGCCGGTGACAAAGATGATCTGGAACAAAGATGTTCCCACCACGACCTTGGTCGGCATACCCAGCAGATAAATCATCGCGGGGACCATGATAAAGCCGCCACCGACGCCCATGATGGCCGCCAGAACGCCGACAAAGAGGCCGACAAGCAGGGGCGGAATAACCGAGATATAAAGGCCCGAGGTCCGGAACCGCATCTTGAACGGCAGCGCGTCGATCCAACCACGCTGGCGGCGTTTCGCAACCGGCGTATGCCCCGCGCGCCGTGCGCGGCGAATGGCGCGCAGGCTTTCAAAGAACATCAGGCCGCCAATCAGCCCCAGAAAGACAACGTAGCAAAGCCTGACCAACAGATCGACCTGCCCCAGCTTCGTGAGCAATGCAAAGACCTGTACGCCCGCCGCCGCCCCAATCAGGCCACCGACCAGCAAGACAGTTCCCATTCGCAGGTCCACGGTCTTGCGTTTGAGATGCGCAAGAACACCCGAAAAGGACGAGGCCACGATCTGTGCGGCCTCCGTCGCGACAGCGACGGCGGGTGGTATGCCGATGAAAAACAGAAGTGGCGTCATCAGGAACCCGCCACCCACGCCGAACATGCCCGACAAGATCCCGACCAGGCCGCCAAGGCCCAAAAGCAGGAATGCGTTGACGCTGACCTCGGCGATGGGAAGGTAGACTTGCATGGTTTACGCAACAGTCCCTGAAGCTTTCAACCGGGTGTAACGCGCGGCCGCCCGCAGCGCCAGCAGATCGCGGGCCGGACTTGCTGCGACAGATCGGAACAGGTGTTCATCGCCGTGGTGTCTTGGGCCGTTCTGCAGCGGGCCGCGCGCATTAGCGTTCCTTGACGTAAGGTTCTCCGCCTGCGCGGGGTGGGATGGCCTTGCCCACGAACCCCGCCAAAATGACGACCGTCAGGATATAGGGAAGCGCCTGCATGAACTGCACCGGGATGGTGGCGGTGCCGGTCAATCCGACGCCGCCAAGCACCAATGCGATGACCCCGATCAGCAGGGCGGCAATGCCCCCCATCACGGCCATATCCAACCGTGATTTGCGCCCCGCCCACACCAGCCCCGCAGCGACGGCGCCCAGCAAGATAACCACCAGCATGGCCGAGGTCTCGATGTTCTGGAACCGGCTGCCGGCCGCATCAAGAAAGCCGAACAGCAGGCAGGCATATAGCGCATACCACGGACGCCATTTCGCAAAGATCAGGGCAGCCAGCGCGATGAACCCGCGCCCCGCGCTCATGTCCTTGACGAAGCCCGCCGACAAGCCCGTGGCCAGATAGGCCCCGGCCAAACCGCACAACACACCGCAAATCACCACCGCCGCATAGCGCATGCCCACGACCGATACACCCGCCGTATCCACCGCCGCCGGGTTTTCCCCCACAGCCCTCAGGCGTAGGCCGAATCGTGTGCGAAATAGTACCCACCATGTCAGCGGAACGATCGCCAGCGCCACATACACCAGAATGGAATGGCCCGAGATCAGTTCGGCATAGATCGGCCCCAGAACCGGGACGCCAGAGAGCGCCTCGGCCCCCGGCAAGGTGATCTCATAGAACCGGGCGCCGCCAGTCAGGGCCGGGGTCCGCCCCCCGATCGAGAACCATGTCTGCGCCACGACCACGGTAACCCCGGCGGCAAGAAAATTGATCGCGACGCCCGAAATCAGCTGATTGCCACGGTAGGTGATGGAGGCAAGGCCATGCAGCAGCGACAGCATCACCGATGCCGCGATACCCGCCAGCAGACCCAACCAGACCGAGCCCGTGGTATAGGCGATGGCCGCCGAAAAGAACGCTGCAGCCAGCATCTTTCCTTCCAGACCGATGTCGAAAATGCCGGCGCGTTCCGAATATAGCCCCGCAAGGCAGGCCAGAAGCAGCGGGGTCGCCAAGCGGACAGTGGAATCAAGAATTTGCAGGATGCCGAGGAAATCCATCGCGTTACTCTCCCGCGTCTGTGCGTTTTGGCACCGGACCCGCCGCCGCCGCCTCAGGCCGCCTGCGCAGACTGAGGAACAGGCTTTCCATCGGCATCCGCACCAGATTATCCAGCGCCCCGGTGAACAAGATCACCAGCGCCTGAATCACCACGATCATCTCGCGCGAAACGGCTGGCATTTCGAATTCCAACTCGGCTCCGCCCTGATAAAGCGCGCCGAACAGCAATGCCGCCAGAAACACGCCCACGGGATGCGACCGGCCCATCAGGGCCACGGCGATACCGACGAACCCGGCCCCCTGCACGTTGTCGATGACCAGACGCTCGGCCTCGCCCATGACGGCGTTGATTGCCATCAGCCCCGACAATCCGCCAGAAATCAGCATGGTGATCATGACGATGCGCACCGGGTTGATGCCCGCATAGACGGCGGCCGTCTGCGAATGGCCATAGGCGCGGATCTCGTAACCCAGACGGGTCCGCCAGATCAGCACCCAGACGCCGACGCAGGCGACCAACGCCAGCAAGAAAGCGATGTTGAGCGGGGTCGACGCTCGGAAACCAAGCCATGGCACGATGTCAAACGCGGACGGCAGGTGCATCTGTTCGGCAAAGCGCGCGGTTTCCGGCGCCATGGAGCCGGGCACGCGGAACACATTCACCAGCAGATAGACCAGCAGTGCGGATGCGATGTAGTTGAACATGATGGTCGTGATCACGATGTGGCTGTCACGGCGGGCCTGCAACCACGCCGGGATCAAGGCCCAAAGTGCCCCGAAAATAGCCGCTCCCCCGGTCGCCGCGATCAGGGCGATCGACCAATGCGGCCACGGGATTGTCAGGCACACGATCGCAACGCCCAAACCGCCAAGTGCGGCCTGTCCCTCACCGCCGATGTTGAACAGCTTGGCGTGGAACGCGACGGCCACGGCAAGTCCGGTAAAGATAAAGTTGGTCGCGTAATACAGCGTATAGCCCCAGCCATAGGCCGACCCCACAGCGCCGCGCACCATGATGGCCATCGCCTCCAGCGGGTTTTCCCCGATATACAGAACGACAAGCCCCGACACGATCAGCGCCAGCAGAACCGAGATCAGCGGGATCAAGATGATATCGGCCCATTTCGGCATCTTGCCCATTATGCGGCCCCCTTCGTTTCGCTCATCCCGGCCATCAGTAGGCCCAGTTCCTTTTCGTCGGTTTCATCCGGCAGCCGTTCGCCCATGATGTGACCATCGAACATGACGGCGACGCGGTCCGACAGACCAAGGATTTCATCCAGTTCGACCGACACCAGCAACACGGCTTTGCCTGCGTCGCGCAGGGCGATGATCTGTTCATGAATGAATTCGATTGCACCGATGTCGACACCGCGCGTCGGTTGGCCGACCAGAAGCAGGTCGGGGTTGCGGTCCATCTCGCGGGCCACGACGATCTTTTGCTGGTTCCCGCCCGAGAAATTCCGCGCAGGCAGGCGCGGGTTGGGTGGGCGCACGTCATAGCGGGCCATCTTGTCCGCGCAATCCGCCTTGATGGCCGCGTTGTTCATCAAGATGGCATTGATCTGGTATTTCGGGTCGTGGTGATAGCCGAAGGCGACGTTTTCCCACGCCTCATAGGGCATGATCAGGCCCTCGGCCTGTCTGTCTTCGGGCACATGGGCGATCCCTCGGGCGCGCCGCGATTGCCCGTCCGATGACTGCCCGGTCAGGTCGATGGGGTCGCCATGCAACGTCACGCGACCGCTGGTCGCGGCTCTCATTCCGCCCAAAACCTCCAGCAATTCGGACTGACCATTGCCCGCCACACCCGCGATGCCCAGAATCTCACCGGCCCGAATGGAAAAGCTGACACCCTTGAGCCGTTCGACACCCGCGTGGTCAACAACCTTGAGGTCAGATACCTCCAGCACCACGGGGCCGGGAGTTACGGGTTGCTTGTTCACCTCAAGCAGCACTTTGCGTCCGACCATCAGCTCAGCCAGCCCCGCCGGGCTGGTCTCGGATGTCTTGACGGTCGCAGTCATCTCGCCACGCCGCATGACGGATACGGTATCGGTCACGTCCATGATTTCACGCAACTTGTGGGTGATCAGAACGATGGTTTTGCCTTCGTCCTTCAGGCGGCCCAGGATCCGGAACAATTGATCGGCCTCGGCAGGGGTCAAAACGCCCGTCGGTTCATCAAGGATCAGAATGTCGGCTTGCCGATACAGTTGTTTCAGGATCTCGACCCGCTGCTGATGGCCAACACTCAGGTCTTCCACGATCGCGTCGGGGTTCACATCCAGCCCGTATTCAGTCGCAAGTTCCGTCAGCAGTTTGCGCGCCTTGGCGATCGACGGCTGCAGCATCGCGCCATCTTCGGCACCCAGAATGACGTTTTCGACGACGGTGAAGTTTTCCACCAGTTTGAAGTGCTGGTGCACCATCCCGATACCGGCGCGAATGGCGGCCTGGCTATCGGGGATCGGGGTCAGGGTGCCGTTGATGAACACCTCGCCCGCGTCGGCCTTGTAGAACCCGTAAAGGATCGACATCAGCGTCGATTTCCCGGCCCCGTTCTCGCCCACGATACCATGGATCGTGCCGGGCTGGATCGACAACGAGATATCCTTGTTGGCCTGCACAGGGCCGAAGGATTTCGATATCCCCTTGAGTTCGATGGCTGGGGCGATTTGGGTCATGGGGCGGCACCGACCTGTGTGGGGCTTTGTCAAAAGGGCCGCTGCCGGGATCCGGCGCGGCCCTTTCAAAGTGTCTTGGGCCGGCACAGGCGGTTTGACACCGCCCGTGCCGATGGTTCGTTACTGCATCGTGACGGGGCAGGTGCCGTCTTCGGTGAAGTTGTGAACGGCGATTTCACCGGCAATGATCTGCGCCCGTGCGGCATCGACGGCGGCGATCATTTCGGCGGTGACCAGTTCGGCGTTGTTTTCATCCAGTGCGTAACCCACGCCTTCTTCGGCAAGCCCAAGCACCAGCAGGCCGGGCTCGATCGCATCGGCAGCGGTGAACGAGTTGTAGACCGCCACATCGACGCGCTTCATCATCGAGGTCAGTACCTGACCGGGGTGCATTCCGTTCTGGTTGCTGTCCACACCGATCGACAGGATGCCTTCGTCGGCTGCGGTCTGCAGGACGCCGATACCGGTGCCGCCAGCGGCCGCGTAAACGACGTCGGCGCCTTGGCTGATCTGGCTACGGGTCAGTTCGCCGCCACGGACTGGGTCGTTCCAAGCAGATGGGGTGGTGCCGGTCATGTTGGCGATGACGGTTGCATCGGGGTTTGCTGCGACCACGCCTTGCGCATATCCGCAGGCAAAGCGCGAGATCAGCGGAATATCCATGCCGCCGATGAAGCCGACCGTGCCGGATTCGGACGCCATGCCAGCCAGCATGCCGACCAGATAAGAGCCTTCGTGCTCTTGGAAGATGATGGATTGGACGTTGGGTTGATCAACCACGCTGTCGATGATCACGAAGGTCGTGTCGGGGTAATCGGGTGCAACCACTTCCAGCGTGGAACCGAACGCAAAGCCCGCCATCACGATGGGGTTGGAGCCAGCTTCGGCCAGACGGCGCAGGGCCTGTTCACGCTGAGCGTCGGACTGCAGTTCGATTTCGCGGTATGATCCGCCGGTTTCTTCGGCCCAACGCTCCGCGCCGTTGAAGGCTGCTTCGTTGAAAGAGCGGTCGAATTTGCCGCCAAGGTCAAAGACCAACGCCGGATCGGCAAGCGCGCCGGTTGCGGAAATGGCAAGCGTGGCGGCTGCGCCAAGCAGTTTTTTCATCAATGTCATTCTGGTCTTCTCCCGGTTGGTGGAAGGGCCGCCGCCTTGGCTGGGGCGTGCCCGCAAGCAAAGATCGCTCTGATCGCAGGAATAAGGGCAATTTGCGCCCCCGTGGTCAACCGGATTCTGCTATGCGGCGTAGGTCATCCGTCGGACGCGACGTCAGCTATCGTGCAGATGCCTCAATCGCGGGCAGGGATCGAACGGGTCATGACGATCGCATCGGCGGTCGTGCCATCGGCGTTGCGATAGTACGCGCGGCGCAGTCCGGTTTCCGCAAATTCCGCGCGGGCATACAGTGCGCGGGCGGCCAGATTGTCGCGATGCACCTCCAGAAACATCAGCGTCGCGCCAAGGTCCTGCGCAAGATCGATGGCGTTGGACAAAATCTGCGCACCGTGGCCGCATCCCATATGGTCCGGATGGACCGCGATGGTCAGCAATTCCACCTCGGGCGCAATTACCTGTATTAGGGCAAAACCGGCATCGTCGCTGATCACATGGGTCAAGGGAGTGCTCAGCAACTGCCCGAACTCCACCGCGCTCCACGGGCGGCCATGGGTAAAGGCAGCGGCGTGTATCTTGGCCATCCGATCCGGTGTCATGGCAAGATCAGGGGGCCGGTTTCGCGTGACGGGGCGGCATCTGCAAGCCGCAGATAAAGCGGGGCGGGGCGGGGATTATCATCGTTCAAACGGCTCGCCGCAATCCGCGCGATCGCCGGCGCAATCGGTTTTGCTGGCAGGGGCGATGCAGCCAATGCATCGGCAATGGCATCTGCGGAATGCCCCGTCACATGCAGCCCGGGAACAGCCCAGTCCGCCAGCATCGACAGGGGCACCAATTCAGGGCCGCGCGGCTGTGTTCCGAAACGCTGCAGGTAGACGTGGTCGCGGCGGGCATCGATGCTGACCAGTATCTGGGCCGGCTGCGCATACGCCAACGCCTCCAGCCCGGTCACGCCGATGGCTGGCACCCCAAGCGCAAGCGCCAACCCCCGCGCCGCCGAAACGGAAATGCGGATGCCGGTGAAGTTGCCGGGCCCGATGCCAACGGCAATCGCGTCAAGTGCCGACAGCGCCAAGCCGTTGTCGGCCATCACATCTTGAATGAAGGGCATCAGATGCTCGGCCTGACCTTTGGCCATATCGTCATGCCGAACGGCCAACACCTCCGTGCCACGGGTCAGCGCAACGGTGACCCACGGGCCAGATGTATCAAAGGACAGGATCAGGCTTGATATCATAAAGGCGACTAGCCCTTGGTGCGGGCCATTTGCAAGCCGTCAAGGACAGGCGGGGGCCCGCACTTGCATCGGCCCGACGCCGGGCCGTTATACCGCAACGGGCCTGACCTCGACCACCTCGGGGATATAGTGGCGCAGCAGGTTCTCGATTCCCATCTTCAGCGTCAGGGTCGAAGATGGGCAACCGGCACAGGCACCTTGCATATGCAGATACACAATTCCCCGGTCAAAGCCATGGAACGTGATGTCACCGCCGTCTTGCGCCACGGCGGGCCGCACGCGGGTATCAAGCAGCTCCTTGATTTGACCCACGATCTCGGCGTCCTCGCCGTCATGCTCGGCATGGCCACCGTTGCCACGGCCTTCGCCTTCCATCACCGGTGCGCCAGATTGGAAATGCTCCATGATCGCACCCAGAATCGCGGGTTTCACATGGTCCCAGTCAATCGCCTCGGCCTTGGTAACGGTGATGAAATCGATCCCGAAAAATACACCGGTCACGCCGTCAACGGCGAAGATGCGGGTCGCCAGCGGCGACTTTTGCGCCGCGTCGGAATTCGGAAAATCGGCGGTGCCCACCTCCAGCACGTTCATTCCCGGAAGGAACTTCAGCGTGGCGGGATTTGGGGTGGATTCGGTCTGGATGAACATGGCGGCAGATCCTTAGCGGTTTTGTCAGATATGCGCGCGGCACGGGCATAAGTCAAGTTTTGGAACCGTTCTAAACTAGGTAATCAGCTCAAGCTGCTCCTTGCTCAACTCTCCGGGTACGATGGTGATGGGGACAGGCAAGGTGCCGGCCGTCTTGGTCAGTTGCGTGACAAGCGGCCCCGGCCCGCTCTTGCCGCTGCCCGCCCCAAGGACAAGCACACCGATGTCGGGGTTGTCGCGGACCTGTGCCAGGATCTCGGTCACGGGTTCGCCTTCACGGATCACAAGCGTTGGGTCCACGCCCTGCCTGTCGCGCATCCACTTGGCAAAGACGTTGTAATGCGCCTCGATCCGTTCGCGTGCTTCGGCGCGCATGATGTCGCCCACGCCGATCCAATGGTTGAATTCATCGGGAGGAATGACTGACAGGATCTCGACGCCGCCGCCCGTATTCGCGGCACGCATCGCCGCGAAACGCATGGCGTTCAGGCATTCGCGGGTGTCGTCAAGCACGACCAGAAACTTACGCATGACAGGGCTCCCCTCAGGTGCGTCAGCATGGCTAAGACGCGCGATAGTTGCAACGGAATTGGGCCTGGCCCGCTTTGCGGCATGATCTGGCCGTTCAAGATGCCCGGTGCGACCGGGATGGGGGTGCCGCCACGGCTATTCGGGTAGACAAGATGCCGGACCCGTCAAGCTGTCGTGCGCGCCCAGTCCCAATACAGCTGTCGTGCCCGCTTGGTGATGGGTCCATGCTGGTAATGAGTGCCCTCGAATTCGGTCACCGGCGTGACCTTGTTCAGGTTGCCGGACAAGAACACCTCGTCAGCCGCGCGAAAATCATCGAACGTAAGAACGGTTTCCACGACTTCGACCCCGTCGGCGCGCAGGTTTGCCATGTGGCGTGCGCGCGTGATCCCCTTGAGGAAGGTGCCGTTGGGAATGGGCGTGAACACAACCCCATCGCGCGCCATGAAGACGTTTGCGGTGGCGGCCTCGGCCACGTTGCCCATGGCATCGCGCACCAATGCGTTATTGTAGCCCTTGGCCTTCGCCTCGGCCAGCATGCGGGCGTTGTTGGGGTAAAGGCAGCCCGCCTTGGCGTTGGTTACATTGTCAGTCAGCAGCGGGCGGTGAAATTGCGTGGAGGCAAGCCGCGCACCCGCATCTGCGGGCGCCATCGGAACCTCTTCCAGACAGACACAGAAACCCGCCTCGGTTTCACCGGGCAAGATACCGAAATCGCCGCCGTCGATACCCCACATCATGGGACGGACATAGACGGCCGCGTCTTTGGGCGCACGTTTCAGCCCGTCCCACACGATGTCGAAAATTTCGGCGCCCGTCTGTTTTGGGTGCAGCATCAAGGCGCGGGCCGAGGCGACGACCCGTTCGCAATGCGCCATCAGGTCAGGTGCCATCCCGTCCACATAGCGCGCGCCGTCGAAGACGGTCGTGCCCTGCCACGCGCCATGGTCGGCCGCCGACATGATCGGCACATCGCCATCATGCCATGTGCCTTGAAAATAGGTTCTGATGTTCTTGCCAATTGCCATTGCGGATCCTCCAACACGGGCAATTCTAGGCGCGGGCCGATCTAGACGCCAGACGCAAAACCCTGCTGGTAATCCATGGTCGCGGGCGTGCCGTCGGCTGCCGCGCGTTGCGCTGTGGCTTTGGCCGATTGTTCCGGGATCCCGGCTTGCGCCTGACCCTTGGGCTGATTCGTCGAATGAGCCGCAGCCGGAAGACCCGACCGGGCGGTTTTGAGATCAATCATATTGGATACTCCAGCGGATCTATGATCGGTGGATGGAAAGCACTTGTAGACGACCCGGCCTAGGAAAGTCGAGTTTAAGATTGATGAACGGGGCGCCGAAACGGCCCCGGAACGTTACGTAAACGCTATTGACCTTTCGCGGCGATGAAGGCGTCGGTGTCGAACCTGTCGTTCACGAACACCAGATCTCCGTTTTCATCGGTGGGCCATACGTCTTGGGGCAGGTCATAATACAGCTCCACCCCGTTGCCGTCCGGATCGCGCAGGTAGACCGCCGTGCTGACGCCATGATGGGCCGCGCCGTCAAAGGGAATGCCAGCGTTGCGAACCTGCTGCATCACGGCCACCAATGCGGCGCGGTCGGGGTAAAGAAACGCAACATGATAAAGGCCGCTGTGACCGGGCGGCGGTGGCAATCCGCCCTCGCTTTCCCATGTGTTCAGGCCGATATGGTGGTGATATTCGCCTGCCGCCAAGAACGCGGCGCCGTCGCCATAGCGCAGTTTCAGCGTAAAGCCGAGCACATCACGGTAAAACGCAATGGCGCGATCAAGATCGGATACCTTCAGGTGAATATGTCCCACACAGGTGGTCTTTGGTGCTGTATAGGCCATGGTGGGCTTCCAATCTTCTTGCTCGACATTCGGTCCAAAACATCAAGCATCATCCATTGCCGCCACGCAATGCCCGGCATCTGCACGCGGGGCTTGCATCGGGCGATGGGTGCGGCATGATCCGCCCCAAAGCAGAGGGTTACATGACACGCAGTGCATTTGGGTTGGGAATGGCAGCGGCGATGATCAGCCTGCCTTTGGCTGCGGTCGGGCCTGACGTGAACTTGCCCGCGCCGATTGACCCGAGCGAATACCGCGCCGTCGATCCCGCGCTGGCAAGCCTCGGTCAGTTGCTGTTCTATGACCCCATCCTGTCCGGTAACCGCAACATCTCTTGTGGCACGTGCCACCATCCGAATTTCGGAACCGGCGACGGGGTGTCGCTGTCTCTGGGTGAAGGCGGTGTGGGTCTTGGCCCCGACCGCGTGGCCAGCACCGATAACCGCCCCGAAGAACGTATTCCGCGCCATGCGCCTGCCTTGTTCAATCTGGGGCACGCCGATTTCACCACCCTGTTCCACGATGGCCGGATCGAGGTGGACCCAACGCGCCCCTCGGGCCTGCGCACGCCGATGGGGACCGAGATGGAGGCCGGGTTTGCGTCGCTCTTGTCGGCGCAGACCATGTTCCCCGTCCTCAGCCCCGATGAGATGGCCGGGCATTATTCCGAGAACGAGATTTCACGAGCCGTCAGGATGGGTTTGATCACCGGCGACGATGGCGCATGGGACCTGCTGACCGACCGGTTGGAGGTGATCCCCGCGTATCGTGCGGCCTTTGTGCAGGCGTTCGATCTGGCCCCCGACGATCATATCCGTTTCACGCAGGTGTCTGATGCGATCGCTGCTTTCATGGAGCTTGAATGGCGGGCCGACAACAGCCCGTTCGACCGTTATCTGCGGGGCGAATTGCCTTTGGACGCGGCGGCGATGACGGGAATGACGCTGTTCTATGGCGCGGCCGGGTGCAGCGCCTGCCACAGTGGCGCGTTCCAGACCGACCATGATTTTCACGCCACCGGGCTGGTGCAATTCGGCCCCGGCAAACGCGCCCGGTTTCAGGACCATCGCGAGGATCGCGGCAGGTTCGGCGTGACCGGCGCCCCAGAGGACCTGTATGCATTCCGCACCCCGTCGCTGCGCAACGTGATAGAAACGGCCCCCTATGGCCATACCGGTGCCTATGCCGAGTTGCGCGATTTTCTTCAGGCGCACAGAACGCCGCGTGCGGCATGGGACATGTATGACCCCGCCCTGACAACGACGCCGGTGCTGGAGGAAGACACCTTTGCCCCGCTTGCCGATCTTGCTGCGCGCGACGCGATCCTTGCGCAGGTGCCCTTTCCCGACCAGCCATTGACCGAGGCCGAATTGGCCGCGCTCACGGCGTTTCTGGCGGCGTTGACGGACCCGCAGTCCATTACCGGTCGGCTCGGTGTCCCCGAAGACGTGCCAAGCGGACTGCCGGTTGATCGGTAAATATCGCCTCTCCGCGCTTCCCGCTGCATGGCGGGCGCGGCTGGTGTGACCTCATTCAAGGACGGTGATGTCGTCGCCGGAAACATCCCGGATCAGGCGGGCCTGATATGACCCGCCCGCTGCGACGCCAAACCATTCCGACGGTTGCTGTGCATCTGGCCAGATGATCCGCAACTGCACCGCCTCCGCATTGCCAAGGCCGATGTGCAACGGGAGCAACGAGCCGGACCCATGGCCGCCGCCAACCGTCCGCTCGCGTGTCTCGATCACGCCATCGCGCGCGATCTCGATAACCGCACCGATGGCTGCGGGGTTCGGCCCGTCCCGATGCAGGTCCAGCGTTATCGCTTGCCCCGCATCATCCGACACGTTGCGCCACAGTTCCATTGGCGCGCGGCGGTTGATCACGACCAGATCCAGCAATCCGTCGCCGTCGAAATCGGCCAAGGCAGCGCCTCGTGATCGGTCCAATGTCGCGATCCCGGCCTCGGCTGCGGCCTCTCGGAACGTGCCGTCGGGCTGCTGCATCAGCAGGTTGTTGGGATCCTCCATCGCCATGCCGGGCATCTGGTCCACGTTGCCTTTGGCGATGAACAGGTCCATTCGCCCGTCATTGTCCACGTCGGCGAATTCGGCGTGCCAGCCGGTGGTGGGCCGCCCATCGCCGCCGGTATGGGGCAACGTGGCATATGTGCCGATGGTGACGGGCGCGCGGGCATAGCCGCCGCTGTCCGCAATCATCATCTGCTGATCACCCATCGAGGTCAGCATCACTTCGGGCAGGCCATCGCCCGTGATGTCCTGGGATGCGATCCCCATGCCCCACAGCGATACTTCCTCCCATTCGCCCGCCGCGACCATTTCGTGCAGCGGCTCCAATTCCCACATCTGCTCGTATCCGTCGCGCACGTAATAGTGCCGATCGTTCGAAACGCGCAATTCCGGGGCGCGGTCACGGTCATAATCGGAAAACAGCATGGACAGCGCGCAAAACCCCGGCTCAAGCGGGGTCATGGCATAGCCCGCAGCACCATAACGATGCAATTCGTTGCTGTCGCACGCGAAGAACGGGCCTTCGGGGTCATCCCTGTCCACATAGTTACCGATGGCCAGCGCCGGCAGGGTTGCGTCGCGCTCCCACGTGGCACTGAACGCTGTGGACCAGCGGTCGCCGCCGTCAAACCCAAGCGCCTCATTGGCGCGGGTGAACGTGCAGTCGCCGTTGCCGCGCAGGATCAGGTTTTCCCCCACGCGCAATACCACCAGATCAACGTCGTGATCGGCATCCAGCATCAGCGGCCAGATGCCGGTAACGCCGGTCATTTCGGGCAATGCACCTTCAACAAACCGCAATGCGGTGTCGGTGGCATTGACGAACAGGCGCGCCCGCACCTCGCCACCGGCAACGGCCATGTCAGGCCGGGCATCGCCGTTGCAATCCATCACGGCAACGCCGCCGCCGACAAAATGCTCCCATCCGCCCTCATAGCTGTGTTCTGGCCCCGGCAACGCGCCGCTTGCGTCCTCGAAACGGGGCTGGGCCAGCGCGGGACTGGCAAGCAGGCAGCCCAGCAGCAGGGGACGGATCACGCCAGTACCTCGGGTATGCACAATGTCGCGGTCGCCTCGGTCAGCGCCAGAACCGCCGCCCCACGCGACCATCCGGTTTCTCCCCATGCGTTGATTTCGAACCGGGGCGGCGGACGGTTTGTCTGGATGATCTGGGTCGCCATTTCGGCCAACACTTCGTCGGCATAAAGGTAATCATACCGCATGCGCCCGCCCGACAGGATGATCAGCGACGGATCGAACAGATTATAGACATTGGCCAGCCCAAGCGCCATGTAGCGCCCCGCGCGGCGGAAGATGGACCGCGCGGCCTCATTGCCGGCCTTGGCCTGATCGTGCAGCGCATCAAGGATGATCTGCGCAGGTTGCGCCTCGCGCACGCTCAGGTCCAGCGCGGTGGAGGCTTCGCGCACCAACGCATAATCGCTGATGTACGCTTCCAAACATCCGCGTTGCCCGCAGCGGCACAGCGCGCCGTCCAGCTGCACCTTGGTGTGCCCCAACTCCATCCCGAACGCATTTTCCCCGCGATACAGGCCGTGACCCAGCGCCAATCCCATGCCGATACCCTGCTCGATCGTCACCACCACGAAGTCCGAATGGGCGCGCCCGTGCCCGAACCAAAGCTCGGCCAGCGTCAGCAGGTTGGCATCGTTGTCGATGGTGGTCGGGACACCAAGTGCCGTGGACAGCCGCGCCGCCAACGCCACTTCGCCGTCCGGCAACAAAGGCGACCAATGCACCGTCCCGGTCCGATGATCGATAAAGCCGGGCAGGCCGACACCAGCACGCAGCACCAACGAGCAAGGAATGCCTGCCTGCGTCAGCAGTCTGTCGACCAACTGCCGCGCTTCGGTTGCCAGTTGTCCGATATCGCGTTGCGGGTTCGCGCGGTCCCATGCCGCTTCCGCCACCGTGCCGCCTGCAAAATCCATCAACACGGCCGTGTGCCGAAACTCGGCCAGCTTGAGGCCAACGACGTATGCCGCCTGTGGGACAAGGCGCAACGCGGTGGGGGGGCGACCGCGTTGCCCCTGCCGTACGGGCGCAAGATCTTCGGCCAGCAATCCATTGCCGATCAATTCCGGAACAAGCGACGTTATGGTGGCCGGGCTGACATCCAGTTGTTTGGCCAGATCGACCCGCGCAATCGCTCCTGCCGCGCGCACTGATTCGACGATCTGCTGGCGCAGTGGCGCGGGAATCGCTGCCGCGCCGCTGCGGATGGGTCCGCAACCTTGAGGAGCAATAGTGGCGAGATCAGGCAGCATTATTTTAGTTACTCAAAGAAATATGCATCAGATGATTGCATTTTGGGCATGAATTTGGCTGAGATGGCAAGAATAATATCCATATGCTGCAGTGCAGAGTGAAAAATTGCGTATGAGGCGCATATTTTTTTTGACAGCCGAACTAATATGCGCAAGTCTCTGGCACGCTCTGCATTCATGTGCCGGGCCAATAATCCTTGGGAGGACTCCATGCGTAAGATTTTCATGGCTGCCGCGCTGTCGTCGGTCGCCTTTACCTCAACCGCCTTTGCTGATGCCCATGGCATCACCGTCGGCGTCAGCTGGTCGAATTTTCAGGAAGAGCGTTGGCAGACCGATGAGGCCGCGATTGTCGCAGCCCTTGACGCCGCCGGCGCCTCCTACCTCAGCGCCGATGCGCAAAGCTCGGCCGCCACACAGCTTTCGGACATCGAGGCGCTGATCGCGCAGGGCGTTGATGCCCTGATCATCTTGGCGCAAGATGCACAAGCCATTGGTCCCGCCGTGCAGCTGGCTGCCGACGAAGGCATTCCTGTTGTAGCATACGACCGTCTGATCGAAGATGACCGCGCCTTTTACCTGACCTTCGACAATGTCGAAGTGGGCCGGATGCAGGCGCGCGCCGTTCTGGAAGCGATGCCCGAAGGCAACTACGTCATGATCAAGGGCTCGCCGACTGACCCGAACGCGGATTTCCTGCGCGCTGGTCAGCAGGAAGTGCTGCAAGCCGCAGTCGATAGCGGCGCGATCACGATCGTGGCCGAAGCCTATACCGATGGCTGGCTGCCCGCCAACGCACAGCGCAACATGGAGCAGATCCTGACCGCGCAAAACAACGAAGTCGATGCAGTTGTGGCGTCCAACGACGGCACCGCCGGTGGCGCGATTGCGGCGCTGACTGCACAGGGCATGGAAGGTATCCCGGTCTCGGGTCAGGACGGCGACCATGCCGCACTGAACCGTGTCGCAATGGGCACCCAGACCGTTACCGTCTGGAAAGACTCGCGCGATCTGGGCACAGCTGCCGCTGAAATCGCCGTGGCAATGGCCGGCGGAACCGCGATGGCCGACATCGAAGGTGCGCAGGAATGGACCTCCCCCGGTGGCACCACGATGAACGCCATGTTCCTTGCGCCGGTTCCGATCACTGCGGACAACCTGCCCGTCGTGACCGATGCAGGTTGGATCTCCGTCGAGGCCCTGTGCCAAGGCGTGACCAACGGCCCCGCGCCCTGCAACTGATCGTTGTCTGATAGTGCGCCCGGATCATCGCGTCCGGGCGCGTCTTCACCACAATACGTGACATCCACGCTTATGGCCCTTGTGGCCATGTGGCTCTTCATCACCTGCGGCGACGGGGATTTCCAGATATGACCGACACAACCACAACTCAGACCGCGCCCAAGCGCAGCTTTCTGGGCCAAATGGAACTGGACCTGCGCCTTCTGGGCATGATCGGCGCGTTCATTGCCATCTGCCTGATCTTTCAATTCCTGACGGGTAGCGGCGGATTTTTCGAACGGCTGGCTGACGGCCGGTTTCTGACCCCGCGCAATATCTTCAACCTGACGATTCAGACGGTCAGCGTGGGCATCATGGCCACCGGGATGGTCTTCGTCATCGTGACCCGCCACATCGACCTCAGCGTCGGGTCCATTCTTGCCACCTGCTCAGCGTTGATGGCGATGACCCAAACCATGTACCTGCCGGATTGGCTCAACCTTGGTCTGGGCCATGCTGCCACGCCTTGGGTCGCCATTCTTGTTGGCCTTGTGGCGGGCACGCTGATTGGTGCGTTTCATGGCTGGTTGATCGGCTACCTGACGATCCCGGCCTTCATCGTCACCCTCGGCGGCCTTCTGATCTGGCGCAACGTTGGGTGGTTCATCACCAACGGCCAGACGATCGGCCCGCTGGACAGCACATTTCAGAGCTTTGGGGGCATCAACGGCACCTTGGGCGAAACATGGTCATGGGTGGTCGGTGTCGTGGCGACGGCGATTGCGGTCGGCGCGATCTGGTCGGCACGACGCTCCAAATTGCACCACGGCTTCCCTGTGAAACCAGTATGGGCGGAAACGGCCGTTTCCGCCATCGTGGCAGGCGGCATCCTTGGGCTGGTTGCTATGGTCAACGCCTATCAGATCCCGACCCCCCGACTGGAACGAATGTTCGACGCACGTGGTGAGGTGATGCCCGAAGGGTTTTCCGCCGGCTATGGCCTGCCATTTTCGGTGCTGTTGCTGATCGCGGTTGCGGTTGTCATGACCATCATCGCGCAACGGACGCGGTTGGGCCGATATATCTTCGCAACCGGTGGCAACCCGGATGCGGCGGAACTGTCGGGCATCAATACCCGGCTGCTCACAGTCAAGATATTCGCCATCATGGGCGCGCTTTGCGCGCTGGCGGCGGTCGTGGCTTCGGCCCGCTTGACGAACCATTCCAACGATATCGGCACGCTGGATGAATTGCGGGTGATCGCCGCCGCCGTGATCGGGGGCACCGCGCTTTCGGGTGGGCTTGGAACGATCTACGGCGCGATACTTGGCGCGCTGATCATGCAGTCGCTGCAGTCAGGCATGGCGATGGTCGGGGTGGATTCGCCGCTGCAGAACATCGTTGTGGGGGCGGTTCTGGTCGCCGCAGTGCTGATCGATATAATTTACCGTAAACGCTTGGGGGTACGCTGATGGACCGGACAGGAACACCATTGGTTGAACTGCGCGACATTTCCATCGCGTTTGGTGGGGTGAAGGCGGTCGACCACGTATCTATCGACCTGTATCCCGGTGAAGTCGTGGGCCTTCTGGGCCATAACGGGGCAGGCAAATCCACCCTGATCAAGATCCTGTCCGGCGCCTATCACAAGGACAGCGGCCAGATTCTGATCGAGGGGAAAGAAGCCCACATCAGCAGCCCCCGCGACGCACGCCGCTACAATATCGAAACCATCTACCAGACGCTGGCGCTGGCCGATAACCTGAATGCACCCGCCAACCTCTTTCTTGGCCGCGAACTGACCACGCCGTTGGGCTTCGTGGACGACAGCCGGATGGAGGCCGAGACCCGCAAGATCATGGCGCGGCTGAACCCGAACTTCCAGAAGATCAAGGAACCCGTCAGCGCGCTTTCGGGCGGGCAGCGGCAGTCGGTCGCCATTGCACGCGCCGTCTATTTCAACGCCAAGATCCTGATCATGGACGAACCGACCGCAGCGCTCGGGGTCCACGAAACCAAGATGGTTGCAGACCTGATTCAAGAGCTGAAGAAACAGGGGCTCGGTATCTTCCTGATCAGCCATGACACCCGCGAGATGTTGGAATTGTGCGATCGGGTGTCGGTGATGAAGAACGGACAGCTTGTCGGCACCGAACGGGTCGAGGACGTGACCGAGGATGATATCCTGAGCATGATCATCCTTGGCAAGAACCCCAAGGCGGCTGCGTGAAATTGCAGGGGTCGGAAGACGGGGCGACGCCCCCCGACCCCCGTTGGACGTGCGTGTCGTTTTGGCTGTTTCCCTTGAGTATTTTGGAAGCAGAGAAACAGGGGTACCCCTGATGTATATCGGGCTGGATCTGGGAACATCGGGCGTGAAGGCCCTTCTTATCCATGCGGATCAAACGGTCCTGTCCGAGGCGACAGCCCCCTTGAGCGTGCAGCGCCCCCATGCGGGATGGTCCGAACAGCGGCCCGCCGACTGGGTGGCGGCAACAAGTGCCGCACTTGACCAGATCGCGGCGGGGCGCGACCTGTCCGCCGTGCGGGCGATCGGGCTGTCAGGACAGATGCATGGCGCGGTTTGCGTGGACAAGAACGGCGAGGTGTTGCGCCCCGCCATCTTGTGGAACGACACGCGCGCCCATCAGGAGGCTGCCCGAATGGACGCTGATCCGCGGTTCCGCGCGATCACCGGTAATATCGTCTTTCCCGGCTTTACCGCCCCAAAGATCGCGTGGATGCAGGCCCACGAGCCCGATCTGGCGGCCCGGATTGCCACCGTGCTTCTGCCCAAGGATTACCTGCGTTTTTGGTTGAGCGGCGAGGCCGTCTCGGAGATGTCCGATGCGGCGGGCACCGCGTGGCTGGACGTGTCGGCGCGCGATTGGTCCGATGACCTGCTGGCAGCCACCGGGTTGCGCCGGTCGCAGATGCCGCGCTTAGTGGAAGGTGCGGCCGTATCAGCTACCCTTCGGGACGATCTGGCCAGACGGTGGGGGCTACGCAAGGGCGTGGTGATTGCAGGCGGTGCCGGGGACAACGCAGCCTCTGCCATCGGCATGGGCGTCGTGGCCGAGGGGCAGGCCTTCGTCTCGCTCGGCACCTCGGGCGTGTTGTTCGTGGCCAACAATGGGTATCGGCCAGCGCCCGAAACGGCCGTGCACACGTTTTGCCATGCCTTGCCCGATCGCTGGCACCAGATGGGCGTGATCTTGTCGGCGACAGATGCGTTGAACTGGTTTGCCGGGCTTGTCGGCGAAACCGCCGTAACGCTCACCATGGGCCTTGGGCCTCTGCAGGCCCCGGGCGCCACGCGGTTCTTGCCCTATCTCGGTGGTGAGCGGACGCCCCTGAACAGCGCGTCCATTCGTGGCGCATTTCTGGGGTTGGAGCATGCCACCGACCGTGCCGCCGCGACCCGTGCGGTGCTGGAAGGCGTCACCTTTGCCCTTGCCGATTGCCGTGATGCCATTCGCGCCACGGGAACCGGTTTTGACCAGTTGATCGCGGTGGGGGGCGGCAGTCAGTCGGATTACTGGCTTTCGACGATTGCGACCGCGCTGAACGTGCCGGTCGCGCGTCCCAGCGATGGAGATTTCGGCGCGGCCTTCGGTGCCGCGCGTCTTGCGCTGATCGCGGATACTGGCGCGCAAGACGCGTTGACGACGCCTCCCATTGCGCAGGTTTTCGCGCCTGATCCCGCCCTCAGTGCGGCATTTGACGATGCGCACGCCCTGTACAACCAAGCGACCCAAGCCATTCTGGAGCTATCATGAGCTATTTCGCCGGTATTCATCCCATCACCTATGAAGGCCCGGAAACCGACAACCCGCTGGCCTTTCGCCACTACAACCCGTCCGAGGTCATCGGTGGCAAGACGATGGCGGAACACCTGCGCTTTGCCGTCGCGTGGTGGCACAGCTTCGCGTGGGAAGGCGGTGATCCGTTTGGCGGACAGACCTTCCAGCGCCCATGGTTTGGTCCCACGGTTGACCACGCCCGCGCCAAGGCCGACGCGGCGTTCGATCTGTTTGCGATTCTGGGGCAGCCGTATTTCTGTTTCCACGATGCGGACATCCGCCCCGAAGGCGCGGATTTCGCCGAAACCACCCGCAACCTTGAAACCATCGTGGATTACATCGCAGAGAAGATGGCCGCTGGTGGTCCGCGCCTTTTGTGGGGCACCGCGAACCTGTTTTCCCACCGCCGCTACATGGCCGGTGCCGCGACCAACCCCGATCCCGATGTGTTTGCCTATGCCGGCGCGACGATCAAGACCTGTATCGATGCGACGCATCGGCTGGGTGGTGAAAACTATGTGCTCTGGGGGGGGCGCGAGGGGTATGAGACGCTGCTGAACACCGATCTGGCCCGCGAACGGCAGCAGGCCGGCCGGATGCTTTGCATGGCGGTGGATTATGCGCGCAAGATCGGTTTCAAAGGCGCCATCCTGATCGAGCCGAAACCGCAGGAACCGACCAAGCACCAATATGATTACGACGTTGCCACCGTCTATGGATTCCTCAAGGATTTCGGGCTTGAGGGCGAGGTGAAGGTGAACATCGAACAAGGGCACGCCATTCTTGCGGGCCATTCGTTCGAACACGAGATCGCGCTGGCGGCGGCGTTGGGCATTTTCGGCTCCATCGACATGAACCGGAACGATTATCAGTCGGGCTGGGATACGGACCAATTCCCGAACAACACCCCCGAGGTCACGCTGGCCTATTACGAGATTCTGAAGGCGGGCGGGCTGAGAACCGGCGGCACGAATTTCGATGCCAAGCTGCGGCGCCAATCGCTGGATGCCGAAGATCTGGTTGCGGCCCATATCGGCGGCATGGACGTCTGCGCGGCCGGATTCAAGCGCGCCTACGCAATGTTGCAGGAAGGCACGCTGGAGGCGGCGCGCCACGCCCGCTATGCCAAGTGGGGCGAAGGCGACGCGCCCGCGCTGCTGACGCACGCGACGCTGGACACCATCCATGACCGCGTCGTCCGCGAAGGGCTTGATCCACAGCCGGTGTCGGGCCGTCAGGAACGGCTGGAAAATCTGGTCAATCGCTTCACGGGCTAGCTGCGGATCATGCCCACGATGTCATAGGCCTGTTCCAGAATCGGGACCGTGATTTCGCGGGCACGCTCTGCTCCGCGCCCCAAGATGCGGTCGATCTCGGCCGGGTCGTCCATCAGGCGGGCCATTTCCCCCGCAATCGGCGCCATCTTGTCCACTGCCAGATCCGCCAAGGCCACCTTGAAATGGCCAAACAAGGATCCGGCGTGTTGGTCCAGAACCGCCTGTGGCGTGATCCCGGCCAATGCCGCATAGATGTTGACCAGATTGCGCGCATCGGGCCGTGCCTCCAGCGCGTCGGCCGCGTCGGGCAGGGGGTCTGGATCGGTCTTGGCCTTGCGGATTTTCTTTGCGATCGTGTCGGCATCATCGGTCATGTTGATCCGGCTGGCATCGGCAGGGTCGGACTTCGACATCTTCTTGGTGCCGTCACGCAGGGACATCACGCGCGTGGCGGCCCCTTCGATCACGGGTTCCGTCAGGGGAAAGAAATCGACCCCGAAATCATGGTTGAACTTGGCCGCAATGTCGCGCGTCAGTTCCAGATGCTGCTTCTGATCCTCGCCCACTGGCACATGGGTGGCGTGATACACCAGAATATCGGCCGCCATCAGCGCGGGATAAGCGAACAGCCCCAGCGATGCAGCCTCGGCATTCTTGCCTGCCTTGTCCTTCCACTGGGTCATGCGGCCCATCCAGCCCATGCGCGCCACGCAGTTGAAGACCCACCCCAGTTGCGCGTGTTCGGGCACTTGGCTTTGGTTGATCAAGATGGATTTCTCCGGGTCGATCCCCGATGCGATGAACCCCGCGCACAACTCCCGCGTGCTGCGACGCAACTTGGCAGGGTCTTGCCACACGGTGATCGCGTGCAAATCCACCATGCAATAGACGGTTTCATGGGTGCCTGCGTCCTGCATCTCCACGAAACGCTTGATCGCGCCCAGATAGTTGCCAAGGTGCAGGTCGCCCGATGGCTGAATCCCCGAGAATACGCGCGGGGTGAATTTGGTCTCGGCCATGGGGTGTGGGTCTCCGGGTCTGGTCAACGGCTGCTGCATCGCTTACCCACGGGGCGCGCACCCGTCAACCAAGGGCCATGACCGATGGAAAGCCATTCGACCTCTCCGTTCCTATCGATACCGCCGATCGTGATCGCACTGGCTGCCGTGATCGGCGGGCTGGAACTGTTGTTTCAGGCGGCGACGGCCGGATTTCTGGGCGGGCAGGCGGGACTTGGCTGGCGGCTGGCCGCGATTGAGGATTACGGCGTCCTGACCGCGGTGGTCGATTGGATGCTGGCCAACAACACCTATCCGACCGAGCATCTGCTTCGCTTTGTGACGTATCCCCTGATCCATGGCAGCTTTGTTCACGCGGCCTTCGTAGTGGTGTTCGTTCTTGCCATCGGCAAGATGGTGGCCGAGGTGTTTTCGCCTTGGGCGTTCGTGGCGGTGTTCCTGATGTCCGCCGTCGTCGGGGCCTTGGCCTTTACCTTGATCATGCACAGCCAATACCCCCTGATCGGCGGCTATCCGGGGGTCTATGGCCTGATCGGGGCCTTCACGTTCCTGCTTTGGGCAAGGCTTGCCGGGACGGGTGAAAATCAGTACCGCGCCTTCAGCATGATCGGCATTCTGCTGGCTATTCAGGTTCTTTTCGGCTTGATCCAAGGCGATTTCGGCAATGTCGTGTCCGAACTTGCGGGCTTCCTCACCGGGTTCTTGCTGTCGTTCATCGTCAGCCCGGGGGGCTGGTCCCGCGTTGTCGCGCGCATGCGCCAACGCTAGGGCGCGCCACCGCCTTCCATCTTCATGGATGACCGGGGGACAGGGCCACCGCTTCCGGCGTCATCGCCGGACGGCGCGCCCGAACTCGCGCAGGCGGAAGGCCCCCAGCAACTGACCGATCCCGAAGTAGCTGCTGATCCCGCCCGCCACCAGCAGACCCAAGGCCAGGTAGCGCCAGGTCGGTGTGCCAAGCAACGGACCCAGCAATAGCGATAGCGCCCAAAGCACCACCCCCATCAAGATCGCCGCAAGCAAGATACGCCAGATCCGGCGGCGGAACCTGTCGTCCAACGCCGCCACCTCGCCCATGCCGCGTTTTCCGCGCACCAGAAGCCACACCATGATCCATGCGGCAACGGTCGTGCCGATGGCCGCCCCGATGAACCCGATGGCATAGGCCAGTCCGACAGCCACGACCGCATTGACCAGCATGGCGATCAGCGCAAAGCGGAACGGGCTGCGGGTGTCTTCGCGTGCGAAGTACAGCGGCTGCAGCACTTTTTGCAGAACGAACGCCGGCAGGCCCAACCCGTAGACCGTCAGGGCAAGCGCGGTGGCCGCCACATCGTCGCTATCAAAGGCGCCACGTTCGAACAGGACCGATACCAGCGGCAGCGGGATCACCATCAACGCGACGGCAGATGGAATGGTCAGTGCCATGGAAATCTCGGCAGCCCGGCTCAGGGCGTCGCGCCCGCCCGCGGTGTCGTCCGCACGTAGCCGCCGGGCCAGATCGGGCAGCAACACGATGCCAATGGCAATGCCCACCACCCCAAGCGGAAGTTGATACAGCCGGTCCGCATAGCTGAGCCATGCAATCGCACCGTCATAGAAACTGGCGACTTGGCGCCCCACCAACAGGTTGATCTGTACGACACCGCCCGCCAACATGGCCGGTGCCGCGATGATCGCCAACCGCCGGATATCAGGCGATATCCGTGGCATCCGCAGGGTCAGCCGGAAACCGGCTCGCGCCGCCGCCCACCAAACCAGCCCCATCTGCGCCACGCCCGCCACCAGAACACCCCAGACCAGCAGCGCGCCATACTGCAGCCCCGTCACACCTGGACCCGGCTCGATGCTGAGAAGAACAAGGCTTTCCAGACGCCCCGTTCCCGCAAAGACCAGCGCCGCAACCAGAATGAGGTTCAACAGCACCGGGGCCGCCGCCGCTGCCATGAACCGTCCCGTCGCGTTCAACAGACCTGACAGCAACGCCGCCAGCGAGATGAAGATGATATAACCGAACGCGATCCGGCCAAAGGCAACCGCCAGATCGAAACGCGCGTCGTTGACGAACCCCGATGCCATCGCAAACACCAGCGCAGGCATGAACACCTGCGCCAGCAGCGTCAGCACGATCAACACGCTGGCCAGTCCGGAAAACGCGTCTTGCGCAAAGCCCTTGGCGTCTTCCCCGGCCTCCAGCTTCTTGGCGAACAGCGGCACGAACGCCGTGTTCATCGCGCCCTCGGCAAAGAAACGGCGGAACATGTTCGGCAACGAGAATGCCACCAAGAACGCCTCGGCCACGGGACCGGCACCCAGAAACCCGGCAATCAGGATATCGCGCACAAAGCCCATCACGCGGCTTGCCAGTGTCCACATCCCTACGGTCATGAAACCCGATACCAGTCGGATGGGGCGCGCCGCAGCCATCAGGCTCCCGCCCGTTCGGCGACGCGGACGATCGCGGCGCGCAGCTTGCGCTCCAGCGCTTCTTGCTTGGCCGCCGTGTGCAGCTTCAGGCCGAACATGTCCTTGACGTAGAACACATCGACCACCTGCGCCCCATAGGTGGCGATAACGGCGCTTGCGATATAGATGTTGCTCGCGGCCAGTGTCTTGGTCAGGTCATAAAGCAGGCCGGGCCGGTCGCGAGTGTCCACCTCGATGATGGTGTAGATCTCTGACCCTTCGTTGTCGAAGGTGATGTTCGTCGGCACGTTGAACGGCCGCTCGCGCTTCTTGATCTTGTCGCGCCCCTCCAACGCGGTCGATGCCACGACTTCGCCCATCAGGGTTTTCTGAATCATCGCCTCCAGCCGGGGAAGGCGGCTGGAGGCATAGGGCGCGCCCTCGGCATCTTGCACCCAGAACACCGCCGTCGCGAACCCGTCCTTGCTGGTGTAGGTCCGGGCGTCCACGACGTTCGCGCCGACCAGACTCAGCGCGCCGGCCAGACGCGAGAAGATACCGGGATGATCCGATAGGGCAAAGCAGACCCGCGTGGCGTCCCGGTCCTCGTCCGGCTGTGTGTCGATGCGTATTTCATCGGCTCCCAGATCGCGCAGCATGTTGGCAAACGTAACCTGACTTGCCAGATCCAGACCTTGCCAATAGGGGCCATAATGGCGGCCCATCTCGATCTTCAGGTCGGCCTTGTCCCACCCATCCAGCGCCTCCCGCAGGGCGCGTTTGGCCTCGTTTTCCAGTTTGTCGCGGTTCAGATCTTCCAGACCGGTATCCAGCGCGGTGGCAGTGGCGCGGAAAAGCCCGCGGAGCAACGTGGCCTTCCAGTTGTTCCATGTGTTCGGCCCGACGCCGCGGATATCGCATACCGTCAGCACCGTCAGCAGTTCCAGCCGTTCGCGCGTTTTCACCGCCTTGGCAAAATCGCGCACTGTGCGCGGGTCGGCGATATCGCGTTTTTGCGCCATGTCCGACATCAGCAGATGGTATCTGACCAGCCATTCAACCGTTTCGCATTCCGCCGGCTTCAGCCCAAGGCGCGGGGCGACCGTGCGGGCAATCCGCGCGCCAAGGATGGAATGGTCCTCTTTCCGGCCCTTGCCGATATCGTGCAGCAAGCACGCCACATACAGAACCCTGCGGTTCACACCTTTTTTCAAGATGCGCGAGGCGACGGGCAGTTCCTCGATCAGTTCCTCCCGCTCGATCTGCGCCAGCGTCGAGATCACCTGAATGATATGCTCGTCCACGGTATAGCTGTGGTACATGTTGAACTGCATCATCGCCACGATCGGCGCGAATTCGGGTATGAACGCCGCCAGCACGCCAAGTTCGTTCATCCGGCGCAACGCACGCTCCGGGTTGCCCTTTTTCAACAGCAGATCAAGAAAGATCCGCTGCGCTTCCGGTTCGGCCCGCAGGCTTTCGTCAATCAGGTCCAGCCTTGCGGAAATTGCGCGCATCGCGTCCGGGTGCAGCAGGTATCCCGTGCGCAACGCCTCCTCGAAGATGCGCAGGATGTTCAGCTTGTCGCTGAAGAAATCGGCCTCGTTCTCGACCGTCAGACGGTTTTGTTTGACCGCATAACCGGGTTTCAGCTTCTTGCGGCGCGACCGCCCCCGCAGAAACCCCAGAATCGCAGGCTCGGGTTTGACGAACCGGCTCTCCAGCGCAGTCAGAAAGATGCGGGTCAATTCACCCACATGGGTCGCGTGGCGGAAATAGTCCTGCATGAAATGCTCGACCGCCCGGCGTCCCGAATGATCGGCATAGCCCATCCGCGCGGCCACCTCGACCTGCATGTCGAAGGTCAGCGCGTCCATCGCCCGCCCTGCAATCAGGTGCAGGTGGCAGCGCACCGTCCACAAGAACCGCTCGGCCGCATCGAAGACCTCGAATTCGTCGCGGGTGAATACACCCATCCCCACGAGGTCTTCGGCCCGGTCCACGCCATGTTCGTATTTCGCGATCCAATACAGGGTTTGCAGGTCGCGCAGCCCGCCCTTGCCTTCCTTGACGTTGGGTTCCAGCATATACCGCTGGCCGCCTTGCTTTCGATGGCGGGTGGACCGCTCGTCCAGCTTTGCCTCAATGAACTCGCTGATCGTGTTTGCAAACAACTGGTTGCGGAGGGCCGTTTGCAGTTCCACGCCCAGTGTTGCATCGCCAATCAGGAACCGCGTTTCCAACAGGCTGGTGCGAATGGTGTAATCCTGTTTGCCCAGCCGCAGGCAATCCTTGATCGTCCGGCTCGCATGGCCAACCTTCAGGCGCAGATCCCACAGCATGTATAGGCTGCTTTCGATGACGCTCTCTTGCCAACCCGTGATCTTCCACGGGCTGATGAACAGCAAATCGACGTCGGAATATGGCGCCATTTCGCCCCGGCCATACCCCCCCACGGCGATGATCGCCATGCGCGTGCCGCTGGTCAGATTGGGGTTGGGATGCAGACGGGTGGTGGCAACGCCGATGACCGTCTTCACCAAACCATCCGTCAGATGGGTGTAGGACCGCGTGACCATGCGCGCCGACAATGGCGCGGCGGCGAATGCGGCCGCGATGGCGGCGCGCCCTGCATCTTGGGCCACCTGCAGTTCGGCTACGACAATCGCGCGGATTTGGGCGGCGTCTTGCTCCCCTTCCAGCCGCGCATCGATCCGCGCATTGACGGCGGCTTCATCGAAAATCTCATCCGCCGGGCAGATCAATGTGCCCGGGTCGGATGGTTTGGGGGATTGGCGCGGGTTCGCGTCAGAAACCGGGAAAGCCGAGGAGTCTTGGAGCGGGGTCAATCACGGCCACCTGGTTGTCAATTACCTGTGCGATCGCCATGGCGCGCTCATTCGTGCCGTCGGATCTCAGGCGGAATACCCCGCCCGCGCCGTTAAAGCCAGAGGACGCTGTCAGTTCCGCAGCGCCCAACCGACCTTGGGTTGTCGTGGTCTCGGCGATGGCCACGACCGCGTCATATGCCAAGGCCGCCAGAACATGCGGGTTTTCGCCATAAGCGGCCTGATAGTTGGCATTGAACCGGGCCGTCGCATCGGGGTCCGGCATCGCGAACCAACCGCCTTGCAGGCCCGATAATTCCAGCGTCTGGGGCGGGGTGTCCCACCGGGAAAGGCCAATCATCTGCACCGCCGTCGTATCCAGACCGTTCTCCGGCAGCAATTGCGCGAAAAGCGGCAGGGCGCCCGCCGCATCCGATGTCAGCACGACGCCGTTTGCATCCGTCGCGCGAATCTCACTGGTGACGCTTTGAACAACGTTCACCACCCCGGTCTGCGAAAATTCATACCCGATGTTGGCCACGACCGTCGCGCCGGCATTTGACGCGGCTGCCACGACCGCGTCACGCGCGATTTCGCCGGCAAAGTTTTGCGCGTGGATCACCATCAATCGGTTGCGGCCCTGCCGCGCGGCATAGCCGATGATCCGGTTGGCCGTATTGGCATAGGTGTTGCCCAGCACAAACACGTTTCCACCCGCAATCTCGGTGTTGTTGGAAAAGCTCAGGACATTGATATTGTTGTTCGCAACGGCGATCCCGACTGCCGCAGCCGCATCTGAGCGCAACGGCCCGATGATGATGTCGGCCCCGTCGGATGCGGCCTGCTGGGCAGCACTTGCTGCCTGCGCTGCCTGTCCGGCCGTGCTGTAGACCGTGATATTGACAGTCACGCCCCGCATTTCCGAGGCCGCCAGCCGTGCCGCGTTCTCCAGACTGCGCGCCACCAGCTCGTCACCCCCCTGTGCCGAGCCATAGGGGATCAACATCGCCACCTCGACAACCTCGCCGCTGATGCGCGGGCCGTTGCCGCCGCCGCCGCCGATAGGCTGGCACGCGGCGATCACAGTTGCCGTGACAACGATGGACAAAAGCCGTAACGGGTTGCGAAGCCTGCTGAACGCGGTGAACATGACGCACTGTCTCCCTGAACACGCCGGACGATGGATGCGGCGAACCCTAGTCGGTCAGGACAGGCAAGTAAACGTCCCCGGAGCGGCCCAAATGCAAGACACCCCAAAAGAGCGGACTGCCGCCGGACCGGCTTGGAAAACCAAGTTGGCTCCGGGTCTGTATTTCGTGGCCACGCCCATCGGATCGGCCCGCGATATCACCCTGCGCGCGCTTGATATTCTGGCCAGCGCCGATGTGCTGGCAGCCGAAGACACCCGCACGGCCCGCAAGCTGATGGAGATCCACGGCGTTGCCCTTGGTGATCGTCAGTTGATCGCCTATCACGATCACAACGGCCCCGCCCAACGCCCCCGTCTGTTGCGCGCCCTCGCTGAGGGGAAATCGGTTGCCTATGTCTCCGAAGCGGGGACGCCGCTGGTGGCGGACCCCGGTTTTCCCTTGGGACGCGCGGCGCTTGAGGCGGGCGCGCAGGTCTTTGCCGCACCCGGCGCCTCGGCGGTGCTGGCGGCGCTGACGGTTTCGGGCCTGCCCAGCGACAGGTTCCTGTTCGCGGGGTTTCCTCCCCCGGCGGCGGGCGCACGCAAGACATGGTTGGCCGAACTGGCGCAGGTGCAGGCCACGATCATTCTCTATGAAAGCCCCAAGCGCATTAACCGTTTGCTTACGGATGTCGTGGCAGTTTGCGGCGGTGATCGGCAGATTGCCGTGTGCCGCGAACTGACCAAGCGCTTTGAAGAGGTTCTTCGCGGCCCGGCTGCGGACGTGCTGGCACTGCTCGAAGGGCGCAGCCTGAAGGGTGAGGTGGTGGTGGTGATCGACCGGGGTGGCCCGGTCGCCGTTGATGACGAAACCGTGGAGGATGCCTTGCGCGATGCCTTGAAAACCATGCGGGTGAAAGAAGCCAGCAACATGGTCGCCGACCGCTTGGACCTGCCCCGCAGGGATGTCTATCAACGGGCGCTGGCCTTGGGGCGCGACGATTGAGCGGCCTTGTTTCCTACCTGTCCGGCCAGGCGGCCGAAGATCAGGTGACGCGCGCCTATGCGCGTGACGGCCACGTGATTCTGGCCCGGCGCTGGCGGGCCGATGGGGCCGAAATTGACCTGATCGTCGAAAAGGATGGCGAAATCATCTTTGTGGAGGTCAAGAAACGCCAAAGCCTGTCTGGGGCGGCGGCGTCCCTGACGCATCGTCAGATCACCCGGATCATGCAAAGTGCCGAACAATATCTGGGCTTTCTGCCCACCGGCAACCTCACACCGTGCCGGGTCGATGTGGCCCTTGTGGACGGACAGGGGCGCATGGAACTGCGCCACAACGCGCTGGTCTGACTGTTCCGCCGCTTCTGCGGGCCATTGCACCCCGCGCCGCATCGCTCCATGTATCTTGTGTGCGATGACGGAGGAATGACATGGCGTTGAAAGTGGCAATTCAGATGGATCCGATCGGACCCATCAACATCGACGCGGACAGCACGTTTCGCATCGCGGAAGAGGCGCAGGCGCGCGGTCATTCGCTCTTCTACTACACGCCCGACAAGCTCGCCTATCAAGAAGGCCGCGTGACGGCCCGTGGCTGGCCCCTGACCGTGCAGCGCGTGAAGGGCGCCCATTTCACGCTGGGTGAGATGGCCGAGGTCGATCTGGCCGATTTCGACGTCGTGTGGCTGCGTCAGGATCCGCCTTTCGACATGAGCTATATCACCACCACCCATATTCTTGACCGGATCCACCCCGCCACGCTGGTGGTCAATGACCCGTTTTGGGTGCGCAATTACCCCGAAAAGCTGTTGGTGCTGGATTTCCCGGATCTGACCCCGCCGACCACCATCGCGCGGGATCTTGAAACGCTCAAGGCGTTCAAGGCGCGGCATGGCGATATCATCCTCAAGCCGCTTTACGGCAATGGCGGTGCGGGCGTGTTCCGGCTTGATCCGAATGACCGCAACTTCAACTCGCTTTACGAGTTGTTTGCCGGCATCAATCGGGAACCCCTGATCGCGCAGAAATTCCTGCCCGATGTCAGTGCCGGCGACAAACGCATCATTCTGGTGGATGGGGTGCCCGTTGGTGGCATCAACCGGGTGCCCGCAGAAGGCGAAACGCGGTCGAACATGCACGTGGGCGGTCGCGCCGAAAAGACCGGTCTGACGGCGCGCGAACTGGAAATCTGCGATCGGATCGGCCCGACCCTGCGCGAAAAAGGGCAGGTGTTCGTCGGGATCGATGTCATCGGCGGCTGGCTGACCGAGATCAACGTGACCTCTCCCACCGGAATTCAGGAGCTTGAGCGCTTTGATGGCGCGAATATCGCGGCGATGATCTGGGAGGCGATCGAGGGCCGCCGCGCAGGCGGGTAAGGCTCATGAGCATGCGGTTGGCTCTTCTGGCGACTGTCTTGCGATACACAGCCAAACCTTTGCTGTCTCACGTAAGAACCCCGGATGACCTGCGCCGCTCGTTCGCGATGTTTTCACGCTTTGGGTTGCGGGTGCCGCGTGGCGTGATGTTTGCCACGCAACCGGGGCCGCCGCAGATGTTGTGGGTCACGACGCCCAAGTCCGATCACCGCCGCGTTCTGCTCTATTTCCACGGTGGCGGTTATATCGCGGGATCGCCGCACAGCTATCGCGGGATGGCGGGGCGACTGGCGTTGTTGTCGGGTTACCCGCTTGTGCTGCCGACGTATCGTCTTGGCCCGGAATACCCGCTGCCCGCCGCACTGCTGGACGCGCGTGCTGCATGGGGCGCGCTTCTGGATCAGGGTTTTGCCCCCGCCGATATCGTGGTGGGCGGCGACAGCGCGGGCGGCGGCCTCGCCTTGTGCCTGCTTGCGAATTTGGCGGCCGAGGGCATTTTGCCCGCTGCTCTCATCGGGTTTTCACCTTGGACCGACCTGTCCGGCTCGGGCGCGTCGATGACCGAAAATGCCGGTGCCGACCCCTTGTTGCCTGCCCATCGCCTGCCCGAACTGGTCAGGTTTGCAACCAATGGCGGCGTGGCGCCCGAGGATCCGCGTATCTCGCCGCTTTTCGCCGATTTCCCCTCAGCGCCCCCGGTCTTGTTTCAAGTCTCCGAAACCGAGATCTTGCGGGATGATACCGTGCGGATGGCCGACAAGCTGCGCGCAACGGGGGCAATCGTGCGGGTGGAGACATGGCCCGACGCGCCCCATGTCTGGCAATTTCTGGACGGCATGATCCCCGAGGCACGGGTTGCGCTGACCCACGCGGCGGCGTTTCTGACCGAGGTCTGGGGCCCGGCCATGCCCGGTGCGATGCGAAGATAGGTTACAAAGAATCGCGAATCCCGGATTTTTCGTAACCTATTTTTCGGTCTGACTGGCAACCAGCCGATAGGCGATTGCCTCGGCGATGTGGGGTTTGCCGACCACGTCAACCCCTTCAAGATCGGCGATGGTACGCGCAACCCGCAAGATCCGGTGATATCCGCGCGCGGTCAGGCGGAACCGTTCGGCGGCCTTCATCAGCATCGCTTTGCCGTCGGCGTCGGGCGTGGCGATGGCATCCAGCAGGGCGCCTTCGGCATCTGCATTGGCGCGGGCGGGGGCGGCAAGCCGCGCGAAACGATCGGCCTGCACGGCGCGGGCGGCGGCGATGCGCGCGGCAACCACCGCCGACGTGTCACCGGATGGCGGCAGGTCCAGATCGGCATAGCTGACGGGCGGCACCTCCAGCCGGATATCGAAGCGGTCCATCAATGGCCCTGAGATCTTGCCCATGTAATCCTCGCCACAGATCGGCGCGCGGGAACAGGCCTGTTCGGCGTCATAAAGATGCCCGCATCGGCACGGGTTCGCGGCGGCGACCAGCAAGAAGCGGCACGGATAGGTGACATGGGCATTGGCCCGCGCCACGACCACGTCGCCCGTCTCGATCGGTTGGCGCAGCGTTTCCAGAACTGCGCGCGGGTATTCGGGGAATTCGTCCAGAAACAGCACACCATTATGCGCCAAGCTGATCTCGCCGGGTTTCGCGCCGCGACCGCCCCCGACAATTGCCGCCATGGAGGCCGTGTGATGCGGTGCGCGAAACGGCCGGGTGCGTGAAATGCCGCCTTCGGTCAGCAACCCCGCCAATGAGTGGATCATGGAGGTTTCCAGTGCCTCGGGTGCGGACAGTGGCGGCAACAGACCTGCCAACCGGGCTGCCAGCATGGATTTACCCGAACCCGGCGCACCCACCATCAACAAATGATGACGGCCCGCCGCCGCAATCTCGAGCGCGCGTTTGGCGCGTTCCTGCCCACGCACCTCCGACAGGCATTTGCCCGACGGCGCGGAAACGATTTCGCCGGGACGGGCGGGGTCCAGCGGTGCCCGGTCGGTCAGATGGGCGATAATCTCGGCAAGCGACGCTGCGGCGAAAACCGGGGTCGCGCCAACCCACGCGGCTTCGCCGCCACAAGCCAGCGGGCACAACAGCGCACGGCCGTCCTCTCCGGCGGCCAGCGCCATGGGCAGGGCCCCGATGACCGGCACCAATGTCCCGTCCAGTGACAACTCACCCATCGCCATCGCGTCATCCACCCGTTCACGGGGCACGATGCCCAGCGCCGCCAGCAGCGCCAGCGCGATGGGCAGGTCGAAATGAGAGCCCTCCTTGGGCAGATCGGCGGGCGAAAGGTTGATCGAGATGCGCTTGGACGGCAGCGCGATCGCCATGGAGGTCAGCGCCGTGCGCACCCGTTCGCGGGCCTCGGATACGGCTTTGTCGGGCAGCCCCACAATGGTGAACGCCGGCAATCCCGGCGTCACGGCGCATTGCACCTCCACCCGGCGGGCCTCTAGCCCTTCGAAGGTGACGGTGTGCGTTTTCGCAAGGCTTTCCGGGCGGCGATCATCCAGCATGATCCATCGCTATGCAGCCTTGGTTAGGAAAGTGTTAACGCCGCTGCCAAGTCGTTAAATATCTGGCAAGAAACGCTGCCCGCCGCTCAGGGCATCGGAAAGGGCAGGCGGGGCAGGTCCATGTCGTACTTGGGGATTTCGACGTCCTGTTCCATGCCCGCATCGCGCCATGCGCGGACCGCCGGATGGGCAAGGATGGCCTGCACATAGGCCAACGCCCTTGGCGACACGGGTAGGCCGTATCCCGCGATGCGGGCGGCCACGGGGGCAAAGAAAGCATCGGCCAGTGTGAATGCGCCGAACAGGAACGGGCCGCGCGATATCGCCAATGGTGTGCCCCACAGCGCCTCGAGCCGGGCGAGGTCGGCCAGAACGGCGTCGGAAGGGACGAACCCGGCCCAAGCCGTGCGCAGGTTCATCGGGCATGCCGACCGCAGCGCCAGAAAGCCTGAATGCATCTCGGCGATCATGCTTTGGGCACTGGCTCGCTGGATCGGGTCAGATGGCAACAGGCCATGGTCGGGGAACGTTTCGGCAAGGTGCCACGCGATGGCAATGCTATCGGTCAAGATGCCACCCCGTGGCGTGCGCACGGCGGGCACGCTGCGATGGCCCCCGAACGCGGCCACGGCTGCGTGAAAACCGTCGCTGTACATCAGGGCGTGTTCAACGGTCACGGGAATGTCGAAGGCGCCAAAGGGCAGCCATCCGCGAAGTGACCAGCTGGAATACGACCGTTGTCCGATGAGAATGCGATATGTCATGACGGGCATAAAGGGTCGCGCCGGGTGTGGCGTCAAACGCGAAATGCTGATGATGGTGATCAGGCGACGTGATTGATGCGCGCAACCTGCCAACCGCCGGGATCGCGGGCGAATTCCGTGATCGACAGATTGTCGATGGGGTGACCAAGCGCCTGATAGGGTGTCATGCCGCCCGCGTGGGACAGATGGGTCAGAATGGCGCCAAAATGCGCCACCGCGATCAGGCAGGCGCCCGGATGTGCCGCGGCAAGCCGGTCTATGGCACCGGCAACGCGCGCCGCCACGGCGTTCCAGCTTTCGCCTTGGGGCGGCGCGATATCGCCGGGCTGTTCCCAGAACTGGCGGCTAAGCTGCGGATCGCGTTCGGCAATTGCATCAAAGTGCATGCCATCCCACAGGCCAAAGTCGAATTCGCGCAGCGCGGCATCATGGGGCAGGCGGCTGCGGCCCTGTGACAGCGCGTCTGCCGTTGTAACCGCGCGCAAAAGGTCCGACGAAACCACAAGCGCGTCACGGGGCAGGGCCACGTCCAGCCGGGCAACGGCGGCGGTATCCGACAGGTCTGCCGGCACATCCCGCCACCCGGTCAGGGCGCGTTCATGGGTCGGGCCATGCCGAACCCAGAAAAGCCGCGCTACCATGCGTCATCCGCCAGCGGTTGCCCCTTCAGCACGGTCGGGATGCCGACGGTAACCTGCACCACCAGCCCGGCCTGCCGGGCCAGCCGCTGATTGACCTGCCCCTGCGCGCGTTGAAATGCGCGGCCAAGCGATGTTTCGGGGATCACGCCGCCCGACACATCGTTGCTGACCACCACGACCGGGCCGGGCATATGCGCCAGCACATCGCACAGCAGTTCCAGTTCATCTTGCCAATTGGCATCGGCCAGCATCAGGTTCGTCAGCCAGAAGGTGACGCAATCCAGCAGCGTAACCTCACCCTCTTCGGTGCTGGCAAGGGCGCGGGCGGTATCATGCGGCGCTTCGACCGTGCGCCAGCCTTGTCCGGCGCGGGCGCTGCGGTGGCTTTCGATCTTGGCGGCCATGTCGGCGTCATGGGCCTGCGCGGTGGCCAGATAGACCTTTGGCAAACCGCTGGCGCGCACCATGCGTTCCGCAAACGCCGACTTGCCCGATTGCGCGCCACCGATGATCAGGCTGACAGGGGGCAATCGCAATTTTCTGTCCTCAAAAGTGAACCGAACGGTGGTTCCAAGCGTATCTCTTACAAATCCGCAAAGATAGCGGGTCGTTTTTGACGCTAATCCGGGGGGTGCGTTATGGCACTTGATATGAGTGGAGACCAGTCCCTTTCCCGCCGTGCGATGAAGGCGGAATTGCTGGACGCTGAGACGGAATTGCGCCTTGCTTATGCATGGCGCGACGAACGCGATGAGGAAGCGCTGCATCGGCTGATCACGGCCTACATGCGGCTTGCGATTTCCATGGCGGCCAAGTTCAAACGCTATGGCGCGCCGATGAACGACCTGATCCAGGAGGCTGGGCTTGGCCTGATGAAGGCCGCCGAAAAGTTCGACCCGGATCGCGGCGTTCGTTTTTCCACCTATGCCGTCTGGTGGATCAAGGCGAGCATTCAGGATTACGTGATGCGCAACTGGTCCATGGTGCGGACCGGATCGACCAGCAGCCAGAAATCCCTGTTCTTCAACATGCGCCGCGTGCAGGCCCGCCTCGAGCGTGAGGCGATGGCCGTGGGTGAAACCCTCGACAAGCACCAGTTGCGGCAGTTGATCGCGACCGAGGTTGGCGTGCCGCTGCACGACGTCGAGATGATGGAAGGCCGGCTGGCCGGGTCCGACTATTCGCTGAACGCCACCCAATCCGCCGAGGATGAAGGCCGCGAATGGATCGATACGCTGGAGGACTCCAGCGAACAGGCTGCTGAACGCGTGGCGCACAGCCACGACACCGAATGCCTGCGCGATTGGTTGATCACCGCACTGGGTGCGCTGAATGACCGCGAGCGGTTCATCGTGCGCGAACGCAAGCTGCGCGAAGACCCCCGGACGCTGGAAAGCCTCGGAACCGAGCTGGGCCTTTCCAAGGAACGCGTCCGCCAGTTGGAGGCCGCCGCCTTCGCCAAGATGCGCAAGACACTTGAAGCGCAAAGCAAAGAGGTGCGCGCATTCTTCGCCGCGTGATGCTCCATGCGCCGTTGGGCGTTCTTGCAGGGCTTTTCGCCCTGTCGCTGCTCATTGTGGGCCCGGTTCCGGGCGCGCAGGGCGGTGCGCAATCGCCTTTGGCCTTTTCGTTCGAGATGACCGTTGCACCGGATTCGCAATAGCTTTTTGGCATTGACGCTGGCGATGACGGTCGCGGCCCCCGTGACTGCGGCCGAAGTGCCGGCCGGCTATTTGGCCAGCCTTGGGACCAGCCGCCATGATGTCGTGGTGCTGGGCGAGGTGCATGACAACCCCGCCCACCACGACGCGCAGGCCGTGGCCGTCGCGGCGTTGGCCCCCGCTGCGATCGTCTTCGAGATGCTAAGCCACGAACAGGCCGCGTTGGTGACGCCGACATTGATCGGCGATGCCGCGGCAATGGCCGCCGCACTGAACTGGGCCGAAAGCGGATGGCCCGATTTTGCCATGTACCACCCGATTTTTGCCGCCGTCCCCACCGCTGCAATCTATGGCGCGCAGGTATCGCGCGCCGAGGCGGGGCTTGCGTTTGACCAAGGTGCCGAGGCTGTTTTCGGTGCGGGCGCTGCGCGGTTCGGGCTGGACATGCCGCTGTTGCCCGCCACGCAGGCCGCGCGCGAAGCTGCGCAACTGGCGGCCCATTGCGATGCGCTTCCCGCCGACATCCTGCCCGGTTTCGTTGCCGCGCAAAGGCTGCGCGATGCGCGCTTGGCGCAGATGGTGCTGATCGCGATCTCCGAGACCGGGGGGCCGGTGGCCGTGATCACCGGCAACGGGCACGCCCGAAATGATTGGGGCGTGCCGGCCGTGCTGGCCATCGCTGCGCCCGATGTGACGGTTCTGAGCCTTGGTCAGTTAGAGGCCGCGCCTGATGGCGATCCGCCCTTCGATCTATGGGTCATCTCTGACCCGGTGACGCGCGAAGATCCCTGCGCTGCCTTCCTGAACGGCAACTAAGGGGCTTGCCTCAGCCGGCATGGGGTGTGCTGCATTGTGACGCCCGGCCAATGTGGTCTGCGTTGGCGCGTTGACTGTAGCGGCCCGCCAAGCCTAACGTGCGGCAACCAAAGGGATATCCGAGATGCTGGCCGGCAAGCAGATTTTGTTGATCATCGGCGGCGGAATTGCCGCCTACAAATCGCTCGACCTGATCCGGCGCTTGCGGGATCAAGGCGCAACCGTCGTGCCCGTGCTGACCAAGGCGGCAGAGGAATTCGTGACGCCGCTGAGCGCATCGGCGCTGGCGGCGCAAAAGGTCTATCGCGATCTGTTCAACCTGACCGACGAGGCCGAGATGGGCCATATCGAGCTGTCGCGCGCCGCCGATCTGGTCGTTGTCGCCCCCGCCACGGCGGACCTGATGGCGAAAATGGCCAACGGGCACGCGAATGATCTGGCCTCGACCCTGCTGATGGCGACGGACAAGCGCGTGCTGATCGCGCCCGCGATGAATGTCCGGATGTGGGGGCATCGTGCGACGCAACGCAATCTTGCGCAGTTGCAGGGCGATGGCGTGCTGGTGGTGGGGCCCAACGACGGTAACATGGCCTGCGGTGAATTCGGGCCGGGCCGGATGGCCGAGGTGCCCGAGATCATTGCCGCCGTTGGGGCGGCTCTGGGCGACGGCCCCCTGCGCGGGCGGCATGTGCTGGTGACTTCCGGCCCGACCCATGAACCGATTGATCCGGTCCGCTATATCGCCAACCGCAGTTCTGGCGCGCAAGGCACCGCGCTTGCGGCCGCGTTGCGCGATCTGGGCGCGCGGGTCACGTTCGTGACGGGCCCGGCATCGGTGCCGCCTCCGACGGGCGTTGATGTGGTGCGGGTGGAAACCGCGGCCCAGATGGCCGCGGCGGTGACCGCGGCACTACCGGCGGATGTGGCCGTGTTTGCCGCCGCCGTCGCCGATTGGCGGGTGGACAATGCCAGTGACAGCAAGATGAAGAAAACCGCCGATGCCCTGCCCAGCCTGCGCTTTGCCGAGAACCCCGATATCCTTGCCACCGTGTCCCAGATGACCCAAGGGCGGCCCCCGCTGGTCGTGGGCTTTGCAGCAGAAACGGACGATGTCGTGGCCAATGCTACCGCGAAACGGACGCGCAAGGGATGCGACTGGATCGTGGCCAACGACGTCTCACCGGCAACGGGAATCATGGGCGGGTCCGACAACGCCGTTGTGCTGATTTCCGATGACGGTCCCGAGGAATGGCCGCGCCTGCCCAAGACCGAGGTCGCCCGGCGTCTGGCGGCCCGAATCGCGGACGCGCTGGGCGCTGTCTGAAGGGGCGGACGCCTCCGGCAGCCTGATTGATATTTGGGGAATGAAGATGGATGTAATCGTCGAAATCCTCCGCGAGGACTGGGCAGATGCGGCGGTTGCCTTGCCGCACTATGCCACCGCGGGTGCGGCGGGGGCCGATGTGCGGGCAAACCTTCCCGAACACGACCGCGCCGCTGGCATGGTCTTGCAGCCGATGGAGCGGCGGATCGTGCCGACGGGGCTGCGCGTGGCAATCCCGCAGGGGTATGAAATGCAGATCAGGCCACGATCGGGGTTGGCGCTGACGCACGGGATCACCTTGCCCAATACGCCCGGCACCATCGATTCCGATTATCGCGGCCCCTTGGGTGTGCTGCTGGTGAATTTCGGGGCCGAACCCTACCGGATCGCGCATGGCGACCGGATTGCGCAGGCGATCATCGCCCCGGTCGTGCAGGCGGCCTTCGTCACCGTCGACGCGCTTGATGACACGTCGCGCGGGCACGGTGGCTTCGGCTCCACCGGAACGCGCTGATGCTGTTTGTCGCCATCATTGCGGGCACGATATGGGGCATCGGGTATCTGATGGGCGCGCCACGTGTGGCGCGGCTCTATATGCTGGGGCTGCTGTATGTGGCGGTTCTGGCGGTGCAGATCGTGCTGCCAACGGGGCATCCCTTGCGGGTGGCGACGGGACAATCGCCTGCGCTCTGGCTGATGCTGGGGGCGTTCGTGGCGCTTGTTCTGGTCTACCGCATGGGGCTTGGCCGGGTCAGGAACCGGGCAGAGGCGTTGGAGGCCGCGCGCCACGCCGCGGCACCCGTTGTCGCGCAAGGCCCGTTCCGGGACGATGAACTGGAGCGGTATGCGCGCCATATCACCTTGCCCGATATCGGCGGCGGCGGGCAACGCGCGCTGAAGGAGGCGAAAGTTCTGGTGGTGGGCGCGGGTGGCCTTGGCTCGCCGGTATTGCTGTATCTTGCGGCGGCGGGCGTTGGCCGGATCGGCGTGATCGATGGCGACACGGTCAGCCTGTCGAACCTGCAGCGGCAGGTGATCCATACCGATGCGCGGCAGGGCATGCCCAAGGTGTTTTCAGCGGAACAGACGATGACGGCACTGAACCCCTTCGTCGAGGTGCGCCCCTATCACCGGATGCTGACCGACGGCATCGCGGAGGAGTTGTTCGGGGACTATGACCTGATCGTTGACGGCACCGACAGCTACGCGGTCCGCGCGCTGGTGAACCGCGCGGCGGTCGCCGTCGGGCGGCCCGTGATCGCGGGGGCGATCTCTGCGTGGGAAGGGCAGATCACCCTTTACGATCCCGCCGCCGGTGCGCCGTGCATGGCGTGCATCTTTCCCCATGCGCCAAAGCCGGGCATGGCGGCCACCTGCGCGGAAACCGGCGTGATCGGTGCGCTGCCCGGTGTGGTCGGGGCGATGATGGCCCTGGAGGTGGTCAAGCACATCGCCGGTGCGGGGCAGGGTCTGCGCGGGCGGATGCTGATCTATGATGCACTGCATGCCGAAACGCGCACCATCTTGCTGAAACGGCGGGCGGATTGTCCTGTCTGCGGGCAGGTCTGACGGCACGCCCCTTGCGCGCCGCAGCGCCTGCGCGATAGTTGATCGCAAACATATCTCACTTGGGAGTATCCTTGATGAACCGTTTCGCCCTTGCTGTCGCCGCGTCTGTCGCGTTGCTGCCTTGTGTTGCCGCCGCCGATGGCCACCTGCCGGATCTGCAGGGCCGTGAAATCGTCATCGTGACGGAAAACGCCTATCCGCCGTTGCAGTTCATCGACCCCGTGACCGGCGATGCCATCGGCTGGGAATATGACGCCATCGCCGAGATCGCGACCCGGATCAACGCGACCATCGTGATCCAGAACATCAGCTGGGATGCGATGATCCCCGCCGTGTCCGATGGGCAATATGACATGGGCATGACCGGCATCACCATTCGCGAAGACCGCGATGAACTGGTCGATTTCTCGGCCCCCTACATGGTCAGCCAGATGCGCATGCTGGTTGCCGCTGGCGAAGACCGGTTCGACAGCGCCGAAACCTTTGCAGCAAACGAAGACCTTCTGATCGGCACACAGGCAGGCACCACGCCCTATTACGTGGGCGTCTATGACGTGCTGGACGGCAACGAGGCGAACCCCCGTCTGGTCCTGATGGAGACGATCCCGGCCGCCATTCAGGCGCTGTTGAGCGAAGACGTGGACATGGTGCTGGCCGACAGTGCGGGCGGCGGCGGGTATGTCGCGGCCAACCCTGACAAACTGGCCATGATCGGTGAACCCCTTGGCACTGAGGAATTCGGGTTCATCTTCCCCAATGGCAGCGATCTGGTGGCCCCGATCAACGCGGCAATCGAAGACATGCGCGCCGATGGCACGCTGGC
>JAFMHK010000010.1:0-50265 GCA_017854585.1 Paracoccaceae bacterium | reverse complement strand
TGGCCAGCCTCTCTCGCAGTCTGGTCATGCGGCAGGTCGCGCGGTTCTATATCGAGGTCGTGCGCGGCGTGCCGATCATCGTGCTGCTGCTCTACGTGGCTTTTGTCTTCGCGCCGGGGTTGGTGGCGGCCTATAACTGGGTGGCCGAAACCATCGGTGCCGATCCGATCCGCACCCGTGATTTTCCCCTTCTATGGCGCGCGGTGATCGCGCTGGCGATCGGATATTCCGCCTTCATCGCCGAGGTTTTCCGCGCTGGTCTGCAATCGGTCGATCCGGGCCAGATCGAGGCGGCCAATGCCCTTGGCCTCAGCCGGTTCCAGCGGTTTCGCCACATCGTCTTTCCGCAGGCGATCCGCACGATCCTTCCGCCGCTGGGCAATGATTTCGTCGCGATGGTCAAGGACAGCAGCCTTGTGTCGGTGCTGGGTGTGCTGGACGTGACGCAGTTGGGAAAGGTGACGGCGGCGTCCAATTTCCGCTATTTCGAGACCTATAACATGGTCGCGCTGATCTATCTGAGCATCACCATCACCTTGTCGATCTTGCTGCGCCGGTTGGAACTGCATCTGCGGCAGGGGCGCGGGCGTTAGCGCGACGGCCCCGCCCCGCGCCCACCCCAAACGACCGGACGCCGAACCGGTCATGCGGGTCGGTATGCACGCTCTGCCGCATGAACGGACCTTTCTGTCGCCCGTGATGCCTGCAATGGCGCAATAGCCGCAAAAGGTGCTCGAACCTTCTTGGTCGGGCACCTATCTTGTCTGGCAAAGGAGACATCCCATGCCCGCCACCAATCCGCTACTGTCCGACTGGTCCACACCGTTCGCATTGCCGCCCTTCGCGGCAATCGCAGACAAGGATTTCGCCCCCGCGATGGAGGCCGCCCTGACCGAGGCCCGCGCCAACGTGGCCGCCATCGCAGACAATCCCGCCCCCCCCACCTTCGCCAATACGATTGAGGCGCTGGAACTGTCAGGCGCCATTCTGGATCGTGTGGCGGGCGTGTTCTACAATCTTTCCGGGGCGGATTCGAACCCCGCCCGCGAAGCGCTGCAGCGCGAATTTGCGCCCAAGCTGTCTGCCTATTCATCCGAAGTGGTGAACAACGCCGCGCTTTGGGCGCGGATCGATGCGTTGTGGCAGGGTCGCGATGCGCTTGGCCTGACCGACGAACAGGCGCGCGTGCTGTATCTGACCCGCCGCAGTTTCGTGCGCGCCGGCGCGGCCTTGGTCGGCACCGATCGCGACCGTCTGACCGAGGTCAAGGGACGGCTTGCCGTTCTTGGCACGCAGTTCACGCAGAACCTGCTGGCCGATGAACGCGGCTGGTTCATGGAACTGACCGAGACCGACCTTGAAGGCCTGCCCGATTTCGTGGTCGCGGCCACGCGCGCGGCGGGCGTGGAAAAGGGCGCGGGTGGCCCGGTGGTCACCCTGTCGCGGTCGGTTATCGTGCCTTTCCTGCAGTTTTCCCCGCGCCGTGATCTGCGCGAAAAAGCCTATGCGGCCTGGACCGCGCGTGGCGAGAATGGGGGCGATACGGATAACCGGGGCATTGCGGCCGAAACGCTTGCCTTGCGGCATGAACGCGCCGCCTTGCTGGGATACGACAGTTTCGCGGCCTACAAGCTTGAAACCGAAATGGCGGGGACGCCCGATGCGGTGCGCAACCTTCTGATGCAGGTGTGGGAACCCGCCAAGGCGCAGGCCATGGCCGATGCCGACGCCCTGACCGCGATGATGCGCGCCGACGGCATCAACGGCGATCTGCAGCCTTGGGACTGGCGCTATTATTCCGAGAAGCGCCGCAAGGCCCTGCATGATCTGGATGAGGCCGAGTTGAAGCCCTACCTGCAACTGGACGCCATGATCGACGCCGCCTTTGACTGCGCCAATCGCTTGTTCGGGTTGGAGTTTGCGCCGCTTGCGGTGGATCTTTATCACCCTGATGCCCGCGCATGGGAGGTGACACGCGACGGAGCGCATGTGGCCGTTTTCATCGGTGACTATTTCGCGCGCGGGTCCAAACGGTCAGGTGCGTGGTGTTCGGCCATGCGGTCTCAGAAGAAACTGGGTGGCGATGTGCGCCCCATCGTTGTGAACGTCTGCAACTTTGCCAAAGGCTCGCCCGCGTTGCTGTCTTATGACGATGCGCGCACCTTGTTTCACGAGTTTGGCCACGCGCTGCATCAGATGCTCAGCGATGTGACCTACGATTCCATCAGCGGCACATCCGTGGCGCGCGATTTCGTGGAACTGCCCAGCCAGTTGTATGAACACTGGCTCGAGGTGCCCGAGGTGCTGCAAAAACACGCCCGACATGCGGAAACCGGTGCGGCGATGCCCAAGGCGCTTCTGGATCGGCTGTTGGCGGCCCAAACCTATGACATGGGCTTTCAGACGGTGGAATACGTGTCCTCGGCGCTGGTTGATCTGGATTTCCACGATGGCGCCGCGCCGTCCGATCCAATGGCGGCGCAGGCTCAGACACTGGCCCGTATCGGCATGCCAAACGCCATCCGCATGCGCCACGCCACCCCGCATTTCGCCCATGTGTTTTCGGGCGACGGATATTCCAGCGGGTATTACAGCTATATGTGGTCCGAGGTAATGGATGCCGACGCATTCGCGGCCTTCGAAGAGGCCGGCGGCGCGTTCGATGCGGAAACCGCGAAAAAGCTGGAAACCTTCATCTTGTCCGCCGGAGGCAGTCAGGAGGCAGACACCCTTTACACCGCATTCCGTGGTCGGATGCCGGGGGTCGATGCTCTGCTGAAAGGCCGGGGATTGGACAAGGTCGCCTGAGCCTGCGCCCCGCCTGATCGGTCCCCGGCCCACACCGGGGTCAGGGCCCATCGCGCTGTTGCCGGGGTGCTGCCCGCGTCCGCCTTACTGCCCGTCAGGGCCGCGCCAATGATGGCCTTGCATGACCATCGGCGCGGCCCTAGCGTGACGGAATGCATCATGATTTCATCATTATCGGCGGCGGTATCGCTGGCACATCAACCGCGGCGCGGCTCAGCCATCTGGGCAGCACACTGCTGTTGGAGGCGGAAAGCGCGCTGGCCTATCACGCCTCTGGCCGCTCGGCGGCCCTGTTCGAGGCGAATTACGGCCACCCGGTCACCGTCGCGTTGAACAAGGCGTCGGCTGCGTATCACCATACGGCGCATGGCGGCGTGCTCAGCCCGCGCGGCCTGATGATTTTGGCGGCGGCGGATCAGGCCGATACCTTTGCCCATGACGTGGCCACCATGGGCCTCGACAGGCTCAGCGTGGATGACGCCCGCGCCATGGTGCCCATCTTGAACCCCGATCATGTGGCCCATGCTGCCCATCACGAAAGCGCATGGGATCTGGACACGGATCGCATGATCCAGAATTTCGTGACCGAGATGCGCGGCAACGGGGGCACGGTGCGGACCGGTGCCGCCGTTACCGACATCACGCGCGACGGGCCGCACTGGCAAGTCACCGCAGGTGCCGAGGTCTTTACCACCGGCACGCTGGTGAATGCAGCGGGTGCGTGGGCCGATGTGATTGCGACAATGGCGGGCGTCAGGCCGCTGGGTCTTACGCCGCTCCGCCGGTCGATGGCGCGTGTGCCCGCCCCCGGTGGCCATGACGTGACAACATGGCCGATGCTGATTGGCGCCGGCGAGGCATGGTATGCCAAACCCGATGCCGGCGCATGGCTGATTTCCCCTGCCGAGGAAGACCCGGCCGAACCGCATGACGCGTGGGCCGATGACATGGTGCTGGCGGAAGGGATCGCCCGGTATCAACCCTTTGTCACCACCGAGGTCACGCGCGTCACCAGCACGTGGGCCGGGTTGCGCACGTTTTCGCCCGACCGATGTCTCGTTCTGGGGCGTGCTAGCGACGCGGCCGATTTTATCTGGGTTGCGGGGCAGGGCGGGTATGGGTTTCAGACGGCGCCCGCCGCAAGCCAACTGGTGGCCGATCTTGTCGCCGGGCGTGCGCCTGTGCTGGATGCCGCGACCGTCGCGGCCCTGTCGCCCGCCCGGTTCGTCGCGTGACACGCCCCCTGACCTTGCCGGATGCGCCAGACCGCGCCCCCGACGATGCGCGGATGTCTGCGCCCGCGGCGCTGCGCAACCGCGACGCCATCCTGTCGGTCGTGATGCAGCATGCCCCCGTCACCGGCCGCGCGCTGGAAATCGCGTCGGGCACCGGCGAACACGTGATCGCTTTTGCGCCCGCAACGCCGGGGCTGACATGGCAACCGACCGATGTGGATGATGCGCGGCTTGCCTCGATCGCGGCATGGGTGGCCGCAAGCGGCGCGGCCAACATTCTTGCGCCCCGCCCGCTTGATGCCTGCGCGCCGGGCTGGTCCGCCCGTGAAGACAGCTTTGACCTGATCGTGCTGACCAACCTGCTGCACCTGATCTCAGGGGCTGCGGCGGATATTCTTCTATCAGAAATTGCAGCAGCATTGCGGGTCGGTGGTGTTGCGCTGATTTACGGCCCGTTTCTACGCGACGGCTTACCGACCAGCCCCGGCGATGCGACATTTCACGCTAGCCTGCAGGCGCAAGACCCGGCCATCGGCTACAAGGACCTTGCAGAGGTTACGGCCCGGTTGACCGATGCGGGCCTGCAGCTTCGCGCGTCGGTCGGTATGCCCGCCAACAACGTGATGCTTTGCTTCGCGCGTTCCGCGTGATCCCGCCAACCTTCCCGGATTGACGCAACGCAATTCGCGCGGCGTCCCGCATGCGATGATTGACCGATACAATCACGCTTCGCGCCATGGGTAGCTTCGGTTTCGCCTTGGTCGGCATGCACCGGGAGGCTGAAATGCGATTTCTCGATCAACTGATGGCCCTTGTTCTGGGCTGTGCCCTGCTGGGACTGTGGGCCGCGCCGGTGCACGCCGCGCCGGCCTCTGCCAGCACCTACCTGAATGTGCGGTCCGGGCCCGGCCCCAGCTTTGGCGTGGTCGATGTGCTGACCCCCGGCGAACGGGTCGATATGACCGAATGCCAGACCAACGGCTGGTGCTACATCACGCATGACGGGCCGGATGGGTGGGTCAGTTCCACCTATCTGACCGCCGCGCCGGGTGCCGTGCTGCCGAACGATGATTGTTCTTTCCAGCTGACGATCGGGCCTGATGGGCCGCGGTTTTCCATCGTCTGCGGCGGGGCCGTGCCGGGCACGCCATTTCCCTTCCCCTTCCCGGCCCCCGCGCCGACACCTGTCGGCAGTCAGGCGTGTTTCTATGACCTGCCGAATTTCACGGGCGATGTGTTTTGCCGGGGGCCGGGCACTTACAACACGATTCCATACTGGGCCAATAACCGGATCACCTCGGTCCAGCTCTGGGGGGCTGCGCGGGTGCGCCTGTGCGCCGATATCAACCTTGGCGGGTTTTGCCGCGTCGTAACCACCAGCGAGGGCCAACTTGGCGGGCTGCTCAACAACCGCGTGTCATCCCTGCAGGTGTTCATCGGCACGTCGCCCGTGCCCCGGCCGCTGCCAACCGCGTTCTCCAGCGGGCAAATTGTCCTGCCCGACACGCTCCGGGCCGATCTGGACAACGGGACCGTGGGGGCCATTGGGGCCGATATCTGGTATCGGGTCTTTGGTTCGCCAACGCCCCGGCTGGTGCCGATAAACGGGGCGCGGTTTGCCCGTGGTGACGGGTCGGACCGAGGTTATGCACGCTGCAGTATCGAAACCTTCACCGCCAACCCCCTGCCGATCACGGCGTTGCCCGTGGGCACCTATGTCTGCGCGCGGACGAACGAGGGCCGGATTTCCCAGTTTCGCATCAGAGCGATTCTCGTGAACGGAATTCAGATCGAGTACACGACCTTCAACTGACACCGGGGGCCGCGCACGCCATAAATCAGACAGGGGGCCGGTCTGGCCCCCTGCGCCTATCCATCGATCCGAATGGTCGCGTTCGCCGGATCATAGGGGCTGTCCTCGACCACTTCGGCGTCCCACAATTCACGGAACATCCGCACCTTCAGCCGGGTCCCCGCAGCGGCCAGATCGGGCCGCACATAGCCCATGCCGATGGATTTGCCGAACGCCACGGAATACCCGCCCGAGGTCAGCCGCCCCACCTTGGTCTCGCCTTGATAAAGCGCCTCACGGCCCCACGGGTCCGCATCCGCCGGGCCGTCGATCAGCAGCGTGACACATTTCGAACGGATGCCGGTCGCTTCCATCGCGGCCTTGCCCTGAAACGTCTTGGACAGGTCCACGAACCGGTCCAGCCCGGCCTCCAACGGTGTGGCGTCGCGGCCCAGTTCGGTTCCGAAGGCGCGATAGGATTTCTCCTGCCGCAGCCAGTTCTGCGCCCGCGCACCTACCAGCTTCAATCCATGCTCTTCACCGGCGGTCATCAACTGATCGAACAGGTAATTCTGCATTTCCATCGGGTGATGTAACTCCCACCCCAACTCGCCGGTATAGGCAACGCGAATGGCGTTCACAGGGCACATGCCAAGTTCGATCTGCCGCGCCGACAGCCAAGGAAAGCGTTTGTTCGAGAGCGCGGTGGCCGGGTCCGCATCGCGGATCAACGCGCCCAAAACGTCGCGGGATTTCGGCCCGGCAATGGCAAAGACACCATGCATGCCGGTGCAATCATCCAGCCACATGGGGCCGAAACGATCGATATTGTCGGCGATCGCCTTGGCCAGATAATCGCTGTCATAAGCCTGCCACGCGCCCGCAGATACAAGGTAATAGCTGTCCTCGGCCAGCCGCACGATGGTGTATTCGGTGCGCGTGGTGCCCGTGGGCGTCAACGCATAGGTCAGGTTGATCCGGCCCACCTTGGGCAGCTTGTTGGTGGTGAACCAGTCAAGGAAGGCCGTCGCGCCCGGACCGCGCAATCTATGCTTGGTAAAGGCCGTCGCGTCGATCAGGCCCACGCCGTGCCGGATCGCCTCCGCCTCGGCCTTGGCATATTGCCACCATCCGCCACGCCGGAATGACCGGCTGTCGTGGTCGAAACTTTCCGGCGCATCCAGCGGCCCGTAATAGTTCGGCCGCTCCCACCCGTTGACGCAACCAAACTGCGCGCCCCGCGCCTTTTGCCGATCATAGGCGGGCGCGGTCTTCAGCGGGCGGCAGGCGGGGCGTTCCTCGTCGGGGTGATGCAGGATATAGACGTGGTCATACGCCTCTTCGTTCTTGCGCGCGGAATATTCCGTGGTGATCCAGCTGCCGAACCGCTTGGGATCCAGCGACGCCATGTCAATCTCGGCCTCGCCGTTGACCATCAATTGGGCAAGGTAATGACCTGTGCCGCCTGCCGCCGTGATGCCGAATGAAAAGCCTTCGGCCAGCCACATGTTGCGCAAGCCATAGGCGGGACCGACCAGCGGGTTGCCATCGGGCGTATAGCAGATCGGGCCGTTGAAATCATCCTTCAGGCCGCTGTTCTCGCAACTGGGGATGCGGTGGATCATCGCCATGTACTGGCTTTCGATCCGCTCCAGATCCAGCGGGAACAGATCGGCGCGGAAACTGTCCGGCACACCGTATTCAAACACGGCCGGGGCGTTCTTCTCGTAGACGCCCAAAATCCAGCCACCGCGTTCCTCGCGGACATAGCTTTGCGCATCCGCATCGCGGATCACGGGGTGTTCGGGGTGGTCCTTGCGAAATTCGACCAGCGCCTGATCTTGATCCATGACGATGAACTGATGTTCGACGGGGATCGCCGGTATCTTGATGCCCAGCATCCGCGCCGTGCGCTGCGCGTGGTTGCCGCTTGCCGTGACCACATGTTCCGCCGTGATGACGATCTGCTCATCCGAGGCAACCAGATTGCCGCCCTTTTCAACCATCTTGGTGGCCGTCACCTCCCATGCAGCGCCGTTCCAATGGAACCCATCGGCTTGCCACTTGCGTTCGATCATCACACCGCGTTGCCGCGCGCCCTTGGCCATCGCCTGCGTTACGTCGGCGGGGTTAATGTAGCCATCCGTGTTGTGATACAGCGCGCCCTTCAGGTCCGATGTCTCGATCAGGGGCCAGCGCGCCTTGATCTCATCGGGTGTGAGCCATTCATAGGGAACGCCCACTGTTTCGGCGGTGGAGGCATACAGCATGTATTCGTCCATCCGCGCATCGGTTTGCGCCATGCGCAGGTTTCCCACCACCGCAAAGCCCGCGTTCAGGCCGGTTTCCTCCTCCAACGTCTTGTAGAACTTGACGGAATAGTCGTGGATGTGGGTCGTGGCAAAGCTCATGTTGAACAAGGGCAGCAGACCTGCGGCGTGCCATGTGGAACCCGATGTCAATTCATCCCGCTCCAGCAGCATCACATCGTCCCACCCGGCCTTGGCCAGATGATAGGCGATCGAGGTGCCAACAGCGCCGCCGCCGATGACAAGGGCTTTTACGGTGGTCTTCATTGGGCAACGCTCCGGCAAGATGGGTCTTGCCTTGCATGCCAGACGACGGGCCGACAAGCCCGACCTATTCGACCAAAGCCCGCGAAAAAACGACATTGGCGTGTTGTGGCCTCTGGCCAATCGGCTGTGTGCCTGCTGAACTGGACCAAACGGGGAACGGGGCAGGACGGTCATGGGCAAACGCATCGCAGCCATCGGGGAATGTATGGTGGAACTGTCACCGGCGGGGCCGGGCCTGTATCGGCAGGGGTTTGCCGGCGACACGTTCAACACCGCATGGCACCTGCGCCGCGCGCTGCCGCACGACTGGACCGTCAGCTACGTCACCGCCGTGGGGGATGATGCGACCTCGGATGCAATGCTGGCCTTCATGGATGCGGCAGGCATCGAGACCACCGATGTGCAGCGCCTGACCGGGGCGGTGCCGGGCCTCTACATGATCGACGTCGACGCCTGCGGCGAACGTCACTTTGCCTATTGGCGGGGCCAGTCGGCGGCGCGTCGCATGGCCGAGGATGCCACCAGATTGCGCGCCGCGCTTGCCAGCGCCGATGTGATCTACGCATCGGGCATCTCGTTGGCGATCCTGCCCCCCACGGGGCGCAAGGTGGTGCTGGCCGCGCTGGCCGCGGCCCGGGCGCGTGGTGCGATGGTGGTCTTTGACAGCAACATCCGCCCCCGCCTATGGGAAGATCCCGCGACAATGGCCAAGACGATCGTGGCGGCGCGCGCGCTTGCCACGGTGGCCTTGCCGACGTGGCCGGACGAACAGGTGGTGGATGCCGCCACCAGCGCCAAGGCGGTCTTGCAAGCCCATCTGGCGGCAGGCGCGCGCGAAGTTGTGGTGAAATTGGGGGCCGACGGTGCCTTGATCAGCGAAGGGGGCGCCTCTCTATTGGTGCCATGCCCCGCCGCGATAGCCCCCGTCGATACGACCGGCGCGGGCGACAGTTTCAATGCCGGCTATGTTGCCGCGCGGCTCACGGGCGCCGATCCTGCCGCGGCTGTGCTGGCGGGGCACCGGTTGGCCGGACAGGTCATTCAGCACCGCGGCGCGCTGCTTCCCTGAAGCACGGCCCCGGCGCCATCGGTGGCGATGCGGATCGCCGCCGCGCTGACGGGTCCGCGAAACCAGTCGGCTTGCGTCAACTCTCCAAAGATCTGCGACAGGTTCAACACCGCGCCCGCATGCTGCGCAGGCTCCGGATGGGTCCGCGCAATCTGCGCCAACGTATCCGCCAACGGATCACCCGCAGGCAAATTCCGTGTCAGGGCGACCCATGCCGCCACCCCAACCGCCAGCGCATCCCATGGCCGTCCTTGTTCCCTTGCCGCACGGATCGGCGCCAACAGGCGCTGCGGGATCTTCTGGCTGGTGTCGGTCGCGATCTGCGCCGTGGCATGGCGCAAGGCCGGGTTGCGGAACCGCGCCTGCAGCGCAACGGCATAGGCCGACAGGTCAACCCCCGGCATATCAAGCGTGCCTGCCGCCTGATCCATCACCCGCCCCACCAGCCGCGCAACGCCCGCGTCGCCCATCGCGTCGGCCACCGTCTCCAACCCCAGCAACTGCCCAAGACAGGCCAGCGTCGTATGCGCACCGTTCAGCATCCGCAGTTTCATGGTCTCGAACGGGGCGACATCGCCGACCATCTGGGCACCGGGCCAAAGCGGGCGACCGGTTGGAAACACGTCCTCAATCACCCATTGGCTGAAGGGCTCGGTCATCACGGGCATGGCGTCACGCATCCCGGTTGCGGCGGCGATGGCGGCCCGGTCGGCCTCGGTCGTGGCGGGCACGATCCGGTCCACCATGCACGATGGAAAGGCGACGTTGGCGGTGATCCACGCGGCCAGCCTGCGGTCGGTCAACGCCGCCATTTGCGTCACGATCCGTGCGGTTGTTTCCCCGTTCATGGGCAGGTTGTCACAACTCAGCACCGTGAACGGCGCGACGCCCGCATCCCTGCGCAATCGCAAGGCCAAGCTCAGCAGTCCGGGCGCAGATATCGGTGTGCCGGGCGCGGCCCGGTCGGCGCGGATATCGGGGTGTTCAACATCCAGATCGCCCGCCCCATCGCGGCAATACCCCTTTTCCGTCAGGGTCATGGTCACCACCCGCGTGGCCGGATCGCACAGCGCGTCCAGTACCGGACCCATCCCATTGGACGCACTGATCGCGGCGACGACAGCCCCGATCACCCGCGTCCGCAACCCCGCCGCATCCTGCACGCCCAGCGTATAAAGCCCATCTTGTTCGCGCAGCGCATCGGTCGTGGCCGCACTGCGCAGCGACACCCCCCGAATGCCCCAACCGGGATCGGCGGCAAGACTGTCATCGGTATAGACGGCCTGATGGGCGCGGTGAAAATTGCCAAGCCCAAGATGCACGATACCGGGCGTGACCCCGGCGCGGTCATAGGCGGGCAAGACCGCCCGCGCCTGCACCAACGTGGCCGCGCACAACCGCGTCATCGTTCCAGACCATAGGCGCCGCGCGGCAGCGTTTCGGTCAGATCGACGGCAAGTTCATAGGCTTCCGCCTCTCGCAACATCCCCTCCTCGACCAGACCCGCCAGATATCTGGCATCGACCCGCCGGGCCAGATCGTGCCGCGCCGGGATCGAGGGAAAGGCGCGCGTGTCATCGTTGAAGCCAACGGTGTTGTAGAACCCCGCCGTTTCCGTGACCTGACGGCGAAACCGCATCATCCCCTCGGGGCTGTCGTGAAACCACCATGACGGTCCAAGGCGCAGGCACGGATAGGCCCCGGCCAGCGGCGCCAGTTCGCGGGCATAGGTCCCCTCATCCAGCGTGAAAAGGATCAGCGTCAAACCCGGTTCCATCCCCACGGCATCCAGCAGAGGTTTCAGGCCACGCACCCAATCGACGCGGGTGGGAATGTCGAACCCCTTGTCGCGCCCGAAATCGGCGAACACCCTCGCACCGTGATTGCGGAATGATCCCGCGTGCAGTTGCATGGTCATGCCGTCCTCCACGCTCATTCTGGCCATCTCGGTCAGCATCTGGGCGCGGAACAGGGCGGCATCGGCCGGGCGGGCGGGGGCGCTGCGGATGCGGTCAAACAGGGCCGCGGCCTCCGAGGCGGGCAGGTTCGCGGTATCGGGCGTCGGAACGCCGTGGTCGGTCGCGGTGGCGCCATGGGCGCGGAAATACGCACGACGGGCGCGGTGTGCATCCAGATACCCCGCCCATGTGTCCGTATCGCAGCCGGTCTGCGCCGCCAGTGTCCCCAGCCCCTCGTGAAACCCCTCATGGTCGGGGTCCGCGATCTGGTCCGGGCGATAGGTCGGCAGCACCCGGCCGTGCCAACCTGAGGCCGCGATCGCCCGATGATCGTCCAATGGCGCCAGCGCGCCATCCGTGGTGGCGATCACCGCGATCCCGAAACGGTCATACAACGCACGCGGGCGATAGCCGGGTTGCTCCAGACATTCCGCGATATGGTCGAAATACAGATCTGCCGTTTCCGGCCCAAGCGGCGCTGCAAGCTCAAACAGGCTCTCGAACGTGTGGTCCAGCCACAGCCGTGACGGGGTGCCACGAAACAGATGGTAATGATCGGCAAAGCGTTTCCAGATGCGGCGCGGGTCGGTCTCGACCGGGGTGCCATCGCGGCGCGGCACTCCCAGATCTTCCAGCCTGACGCCTTGGCTGACCAGCATCCGCAAGACGTAATGGTCTGGTGTGACCAACAGGCTGGCGGGGTCGGTGAACGGCGTGTCATGGGCGAACCACGCCGGATCAGTATGGCCATGGGGGCTGATGATGGGCCGGGCGCGGATATGATCGTAAAGCCCACGGGCCAGCCCGCTTTGCCCGATGATCCGGTCGTCGTTCAGCAATGCACACATGGCTCGCTCCCCCTGCCGGGTCACTCTAACCACGGCGGGCGCGGCGGCAAGGTGTTGCTCTGTGGTGCCGCGCCGTCGCCGGCCGCCACAGGGCGCGGCCTGCCTTGTCACATCTGCAACCTGCTCACAGGTTTATCCCCCGCGGATATGCGGCTGCCTTACAACATGCTGGGAACAACCAGATCGGGCGGCCGGTGACCATCGGCAAAGGTCTTGATGTTGATCAGAACCTTTTCGCCCATCTCTACCCGGCCTTCCAACGTGGCCGAGCCCATGTGCGGCAACAAAACGGCGTTCTTCAGTTCCCGCAGCCTGGGGTTCACCTCGTGGCCGCGTTCGAACACGTCAAGGCCCGCGCCGCTGATCTCGCCACTGCGCAACATCCGGGTCAGGGCGTTTTCGTCAATCACCTCCCCGCGCGAGGTGTTCACGATCACCGCCGTCGGTTTCATCAGCTTCAGGCGCCGGGCGTTGAGCAGGTGAAAGGTCGATGGCGTATGCGGACAATTGATCGACAAGACGTCGACCCGCGCAATCATCTGGTCGAGGCTCTCCCAATAGGTCGCCTCAAGCTTTTGTTCGATGTCCTCGTGCAGGCGGCGGCGGTTGTGATAATGCACCTGCATCCCGAACGCCGCCGCGCGCCGCGCCACGGCCTGCCCGATGCGGCCCATGCCCAGAATACCCAATCGCTTGCCGCCCACGCGCCCGCCCATGAAGGCCGTCGGCGCCCAGCCGTCCCACCGGCCCTGCTGCATCACGGCCATGCCTTCGGGCACCCTGCGCAACACCGCCAGCATCAGCGCCATGGCCATGTCGGCCGTGTCATCGGTCATCACGCCCGGCGTGTTCGACACAAGGATACCGCGCTGTCGCGCACTGGCGACGTCGATGTGGTCAACGCCCGCGCCGTAGTTCGCAATCAGTTTCAGGCGGTCGCCGGCCTGCGCCAACATGCCTGCGTCGATCTGGTCGGTGATGCAGGGCACCAGCACGTCGGCGCGCATCATGGCCGCCACAAGCTCGCTTTTGCTCAGTTTTTTGTCGGCAACGCTCAACTCGACGTTGAATAACTCCGACATCCGCGTCTCGACTGCTTCCGGCAACCGTCGCGTTACGACAACACTCAGCTTCTGACCTGGCATCGGACCCTTCCCCTCGCTGGCATTTTCGCCTTGAACATGACAGTCTATGATCCAAAGCGGAGGCGCAAGGTATTGACCCGCCCCCGCGACAAAAACGGCAAGAGGATCGCGGTTCAAGCGGTCCCAGCATGTGGGCAGTATACATGATGCGGTATATCGTGATCGGAACCTTTGTGGCGCTGGCGCTTTCGGCGTCCGTGTCCGCGCAAGACGCGCACCCCACACCCCGTCCCGCGGACCTGCTGGCCGGCGCCGAGGTCGTGCAGGTGGCCACCGCCGCCGCCGCGATCACGCCGCGCCTTGGCACTGTCACGGGCTTTCCCATTCCGCGTTTCGTGTCGCTCAAGGCGAACGAGGCGAACGCGCGCCGTGGCCCGTCGCGCAGCCATCGCATCGACTGGGTCTTTCAACGCCGCAACATGCCGATGATGGTCGTGGCCGAACACGGGCATTGGCGCCGTGTCGTCGACCGCGACGGGCAGGGCGGATGGATGCATTACACCTTGCTGTCCGGCGCGCGCACCGCGATCGTCGAGGTCGCGATGCTGGACATGCTGCAGCGCCCCGATGCCACCAGCCCGGTCCGCGCCCAAGCCGAACGCGACGTCATCGCCGGGGTCGAGGAATGCAACGGCGAATGGTGCCGCATCGACGTCGGCGGGTTTCGCGGCTGGGTTCCGATGTCGGCGCTCTGGGGTGTGGAACCCGGCGAGGTGTTTGACTGACGCCACAATGAAATGGCCCGCGCGGTGAACCGGCGGGCCATTCAATGTCAGTCGGCTTGCCCGAGGATCAGTTCGGAATATCGCCCGTCAGGCCTTCGACGTAAAAGCGCAGGGTCGCCAACGTCAGGTCATCGGCTGTTTCGCCTGCCGCCAACCACACACTGCCATCCTGGCGGTTGATCGGGCCGGTAAACGGCTGGTACGTGCCCGCCGCAATCGCATCCCGCAGGGCCGTGGCCGATGCGCGAACCTCGGCCGGGATGGCGTCGGTCATTTCACCGATGCCGACCATGCCGTCTGCGATGCCTTCCCACGTGTTCGACTGCGCCCAGGTGCCGTCCATCGCTTCACCCACGCGACGCACGTAATAGTCGCCCCACTGGTCCATGATCGACGAAATGCGCGGCGCGGGCGCAAACTGGATCATGTCGGATGCCTGACCGAAGCCATACGCGCCCGCAGCCGCCAGAACCGTCATCGGCGCGGTCGAATCGGTGTGCTGCAAGATCACGTCGGCACCCGCATCCAGCAGCGCCTGTGCTGCGTCGGCTTCGACCGCCGGGTCAAACCATGTGTAGGCCCAGACCACGCGGAATTCCACGTCGGGGTTTACCTGACGCGCGTGGATGAAGGCCGAGTTGATGCCGCGAATGACTTCGGGGATCGGGTAGGACGCGATATAACCAACGATGTTGCTTTCGGTCATGTGGCCCGCGATATGGCCCATGACGGCGCGGCCTTCGTAGAAGCGCGCGGAATAAACCGCCACGTTGCTGGGCGAGTTATCGTCCAGATAGCCGGTGGCGTGTTCGAAATGCACATCCGGAAACTGTCTGGCCACATTCTCGGTGGCTTCGCGATACCCAAAGGACGTTGTGAGGATCATGTCGGCACCGCCGAGGATCATTTGCGTCATGACGCGTTCGGCATCGGCGCCTTCGGGCACGTTTTCGGCATAGACGGTTTCAACCCGATCGCCATAGGCGGCTTCCACGGCCTGACGGCCTTGGTCATGGGTCCAGGTCCAGCCATAATCGCCCACCGGGCCAACATAGACATAGCCGATCTGGAAGGGGTCTTCTTGCGCGACCGCAGGCAGCGCAAGGCCCACCGCGACGGCCGCAGTGGCCAGTAGTTTCGTAAATTTCGTCATGTCAGTCCTCCGTGTTGGGATAGCTTTCAGTATGATTTATCGGTGGCTCCGGTCGCGCGCCACATCCGGCCCCTAGCTGGTCGCGTGAAATACCCTGCCCAAGGCCGCCGGCGCGTTCAATGCCGCGCGTGACCGATCCGATGAGATGACGACCAGAACGATGATCGTCACAAGGTATGGCGACGCATCCAGAAGCGCCACCGGAACACCGATTTCCGCCGCCTGCAACCGCAGTTGCAGCGCCGCAATGCCGCCAAACAGGTAGGCCCCGATCAGCGCGCGCCACGGCTTCCAGCTTGCGAAGACCACGATAGCCAGCGCGATCCAACCCGCGCCCACCGTCATCCCCTCGGTCCAGCTGGGCACGCGCACCAGTGACAGGTAGGCCCCGCCCAACCCTGCACAGGCCCCGCCGAACATGATGGCAAGCACCCTGATGCGCACCACCTTGTAGCCCAGCGCATGCGCCGCGTCATGGTTTTCACCGACCGCCCGCAAGATCAGCCCCACACGCGTGTGCTTCAACACGAACCACGTGGCCGCCACCAGTGCGACGGACAGGTAGATGATGATGTCATGGCTCAACAAGATGGGCCCGATCACCGGAATGGCGTGCATGGCCTGCGGAAACACATCCGATGTCGGTGGCGGGATGATCCCGGCATAGGGTTCGCCCAGCAACGCCGCCAGCCCGAGCCCGAACAGGGTCAAGGCCAATCCGGTCGCGACCTGATTCGACAGCAGCACCTGCGTGAGGAAGGCGAACACCAGCGACAGCGCCGTCGCCCCCGCCATGCCCGCCACAAAGCCCAGCCAAGGCGAACCGGTGCCGACCGCCACCATGAACCCGCACACCGCGCCGATGATCATCATCCCCTCGACCCCAAGGTTCAGGACGCCCGACTTCTCGACCACCAGTTCGCCGATCGCCGCCAGCAAGATGGGCGTCGACGTGGCGATCAATGCGGTGATCAGGGTGATGGGATCGATCATGTCACGGCCTCCCGGCCAAATTTGATCTGGTAATTCGACAGCACGTCCAGCGCCAACAAGAAGAACAGCAGCATTCCCTGAAACGCCTGTATGGCGCTGGCGGGAATGCCCATCATCAACTGGGCCAGTTCGCCGCCGATATACGTCAGCGCCATCAGCAGACCGGCCAGCAAGATCCCGACAGGGTGCAACCGGCCCAGAAACGCCACGATGATCGCCGTAAAGCCGTAGCCGACATTGAAATCAATGCTGATCTGTCCCGCCGGGCCGCTGACCTCGAACAAACCGGCCATCCCCGCCAACGCGCCCGATACACCAAGGCACAGCAACACCAGCCGCGTCGGGTTCACACCCGCGAACCGCGCCGCACGCGGGGCCTGACCGGCCAGCTTGATCTGGTAGCCCAGCACATGCTTGTTCAGCAGCACATAGGCCGCGATGACCGCGATGAAGGCCGCGACCACGCCCCAATGCATGCCGGTATTGGCCAATAGTTCCGGGTTGGCGGTCCCCGCGTGCCGCGACAGGTTGCGGCTGCCGGGAAAGCCCGCGCCATCGGGGTTGCGCAGCCAATTGGTCGCGGCCGATGCCAAAATCGCCTCCGCCACATAGACCAGCAACAGCGACACCAAAATCTCGTTCGTCCGGAACCGGGTCTTCAGGATGCCGGGGATCATCGCCCATGCCCACCCGCCCAAAGCGCCGGCCATCACCATCCCCGGAAAGATCAGCACGTTTTCCGATGGGTAGAACGCCAGCCCGAAACCCGCGCCGCAAATCGCGCCGATGATGTATTGCCCTTCGGCCCCGATGTTCCAGATGCCCGCCCGAAACCCCAGTGACAGGCCGATGGCAATCAAGATCAGCGGCCCCGCCTTCACCAGCAGTTGCGGCCGCGAATAGGCGGCAAACCTGTCGTCAAACAGCGGGTCCAAGAAGATGATGCGGATCGCCTCGAACGGGTCCTTGCCCAACAGGGCGAACATGATCCCGCCCGCGATCATCGTCACGATCACCGCCAGAACGGGGGTCGCCACGATCCAGCCGCGCGATGGGGTGGGGCGTTTGATCAACCGGATCATTGCGCACCCTCTTCCGCAGGCAGGACATCGTGCATGTCATGCGCACCGCCCAGCATCAGCCCGACCTGCTCCATGCTCAGCCCACGCGCCGGACGCGGTTCGCTCAACCGCCCCTCGTTCAATGCGCAAAACCGGTCCGAAATCTCCAGCAGCTCGTCCAGATCCTGCGAGATCACGACAACCGCCGCACCCTTTTGCGCAAGGTTCAAAAGGGCTTGCCTGATGTCTGCGGCGGCGCTGGCATCCACGCCCCATGTCGGCTGGTTCACCACCAGCACGCGCGGGTCTTGCAAGATCTCTCGTCCGATGACGAATTTTTGCAGGTTTCCACCTGAAAGGGCGCGCGCCGCCACGTCCGGCCCCGGCGTGCGCACGTCGAATGCGGCAATCACTTCTTGGGCGAAAACGCGTGCGCCGCGCCAATCCACGAACCCGCCCCGGTCCAGCCCCTTGCGCCGCCGCGCCGTCAATACCGCGTTTTCCGTCAGGCTCATGTCCGGCGCGGCTGCGTGGCCCAACCGTTCCTCGGGTGCACACAGCAGGCCAAGCGCGCGCCGCGCATCCGGCCCGATCCGGCCCACATCGGCCCCTTCCAGCCACACGGCCCCCGGTGCCGGAACCTCGCCCGATAGCGCCGCCAGCAATTCGTCTTGCCCGTTCCCAGCCACACCCCCAATGCCCAACACCTCGCCCGCCCGGACCGTCAGATGCACATCCCGCAACGGCGTGCCGAACGGCGATGCGGGCAACAGGGTCAATCCCCGGACGTCCAACAGCACCGCACCGGGTTCGGTTGCCGCCCGGCGCGGCGCGGCCAGCGATTTGCCCACCATCAACTCCGCCATATGCGCCGCCGTCACCTCGCGCGGCGTGCAGGTTGCCACCACCTTGCCCAGCCGCAAGATCGTCGCCTCGTCGCACAGGCTGCGGATTTCCTCCAACTTGTGAGAGATATACAAGATCGCCGTCCCCTCGGCCGCCAGTTTGCGCAGGGTGTGAAACAGGATCTCAACCTCCTGCGGGGTCAGCACGCTTGTCGGTTCATCCATGATCAACAGGCGCGGATCCTGCAAAAGGCACCGGATGATCTCCACCCGCTGCCGCTCTCCCGCGCTCAGATCGCCGACCATCCTGCCCGGATCAAGCGGTAGCCCATAGGTTTCCGACACGTCGCGGATACGTTGCGCCAGATCGCGCGGCTTGGGCGGGTTCTCCATGCCCAGCGCGATATTCTCGGCCACATTCAGCGCCGCGAACAGGCTGAAATGCTGAAAAACCATGGCCACGCCCGCCGCCCGCGCCGCGCGCGGTTCCGCCGGGGCATATGCCGCTCCATTCAGGGACATGGCCCCGGCATCGGGCTTGACCAGACCATAGATCATCTTGACCAGCGTGGATTTCCCCGCGCCGTTCTCTCCCAGCAGCGCGTGAACCTCGCCGGGCTGCACCGCAAAGGATACCGACGCGTTCGCCACCACCCCCGGATAGGCCTTGGTCAGCCCATCGATGGACAGCAGCGCGGTCACGCGCGCCCCCGGTGTGCGGCGGTATATGCTGATTGCTTAAGCATCTGCCCACGAATTAGCCCCGCAGCCACGCCAACTGCAATGGCCTGCGGGTGTTTCCCCAGCGCCGGGTCGCCAATCGGGCATGTGATGCGTGAAATTTGGGCATCCTCGTGCCCCAACTGGGCCAGACGGCGCTGGAACCGGGCCCATTTCGTCGCCGATCCGATGAGCCCGCAAAATTCGAATCCCCGCCGCAGCGCCGCGTCACAAAGCGTAAGGTCAATGTCATGAGAGTAGGTCAGCACAAGATGGCTGGCGTCTCGCGGGGCATGGGCCATGCCTCGCGCCGGGTCTGCCGCCACCAGCGGTGTCACATCCGGTGGCACATCGGCAAACCGCTCCGCGCTGGTGTCCACCCATGTCAGCGCAAGGCCCGGCAGGGGCCCCAACACGCCCACGATCGCGCGCCCGACATGCCCCGCGCCCCAGACCCAAACCGGCGCGCCCGCCGGGTGCGGCAACGCTTCGGCCGCCTCGAACCGCAATGTCACCGCCCCGCCGCAGCATTGGCCCAACCCCGGTCCCAGCGGCAGCCGCCGTTCGGCGAACGCCGTCCCGTCCGCCAGCATCTGCCGTGCCGCCCGCATCGCCTCCCATTCCAGTGCCCCGCCACCGATCGTTCCCTCGGTCCGGTTGCTCCAGATCAGCATGGCGGCCCCCGCCTCGCGCGGGACCGACCCGGCGGTTCGCGCCACCGTAACGCGGATCGCGGTCATCCCCGTGCCCTTTCCACCGCCGCCAGCACCGCCTCGGCCGTCGCGGGCGCCGGCAGATCCGGATAGGCAGGTCCGCACGCCGCACAGGCCTGCGCCAACGCCGACCAGACGCTGATCCCCAGCATCAGGGGCGGCTCGCCCACCGCCTTCGACCGATACACCGTCTCCTCCCGGTTCGCCCCGTCCCACAACGCCACGTTGAATACCTCGGGCCGATCCGAACAGGCGGGGATCTTGTAGGTGGACGGCGCATGCGTGCGCAGGCGTCCCGTCGCGTCCCACACCAACTCCTCCGTCGTCAGCCAGCCCGCGCCCTGCACGAAACCGCCCTCGATCTGGCCGATATCCAGTGCCGGGTTCAGACTGCTGCCCGCATCATGCAAGATATCCGTCCGCAAGATCCGGTTTTCGCCCGTCAGCGTGTCGATCACGACCTCTGAACAGGCCGCCCCATAAGCGAAGTAATAGAAAGGCCGGCCCTGACCCGCGATCCTGTCCCACGCGATCTTGGGCGTGGCATAGAACCCCGTCGCGCTCAGGCTGATGCGCGCCATATAGGCCCTCTGCACCGCCTCCCCGAACGTCATCGCGGCCGTGCCCGCCCGCACCATGCCGTCCGCGAACACCACGTTTTCGGCACGCGCCTGCAACTCTGGCGCAACCACCTTCGCGATCCGCGCCCTGATCTCGTCACAGGCCGCCTGCACTGCCATCCCGTTCAGATCCGTGCCGGAACTGGCCGCCGTGGCGCTGGTGTTGGGCACCTTGGCGGTATCGGTCGCGGTGATCTTGATGGCATCAAGCCCGACCCCGAACCGGGCCGCCGCCACCTGCGCGACCTTCTGGAACAACCCCTGTCCCATCTCGGTCCCGCCGTGGTTCATCTGGATCGAGCCATCTTGATACACATGCACCAACGCCCCCGCCTGATTCAGATGCGTCAGCGTGAAACTGATCCCGAACTTCACCGGGGTCAGCGCAATGCCCTTCTTCAACACCGGCTGGCGGGCGTTCCAGTCCGCCACCGCTGCGCGCCGCGCGTCATAGTCACACGCCGCCGCAAGCTGCGTCGTGATCCGGTGCAGGGCGAAATCCTCCACCTTCATGCCATAGGGCGTCATCGCATCGCGTGGTGCCACCGGTGGGCGGGAATGCGGACCGCCAAATCGCGCCGCGCGCCCCCCTCCGCCATCCACCTTCACCGCCCCGCGTCCCGCAACGGCTGCGCTGTCCAGAACCCGCGCGCCCGCCTTCATCTTGGCCAGCAAACTCCCGCCGGAGGCATCTGTCCCGTCCCCTTGCGCCTCGGCATAATAATTCACGCGCCGCACCGCCAAGGGGTCCATGTTCAACGCATGCGCCACATGGTCCATCACCCGCTCAATCCCGACCATGCCCTGCGGCCCGCCAAAGCCACGGAACGCCGTGGCACTCTGGGTATTGGTCCGCAGCCGGTGGCTGGTGATCCGGCAGGCCGGCAGATCATAGGCATTGTCGGCATGCAGCATCGCCCGATCCGCCACCGGCAACGACAGGTCCATCGACCAGCCACAGCGCACGTAATGGGTGAAATCCACCGCCGTCACGCGGCCATCGGGGTCAAACCCGACCCGGTAGCCGATCCTCAGATCATGGCGCTTGCCGGTGATGATGAAATCGTCGTCGCGGTCATACCGCATCTTGCACGCGCGCCCCGTGGCCCGCGCCGCCAGCGCGCAGGCGATCGCCAGATGGTTGCCCTGACTTTCCTTGCCGCCGAACCCGCCGCCCATGCGGCGCACCTCCACGCGGACGCCATGCATGGCAAGCCCCAACGCATCCGCCACCTTGTGCTGGATTTCGGTGGGGTGCTGGCTTGAGGAATGGATGACCATGTCGCCCCCCTCCTGCGGCAGCGCCAGCGCGGCTTGCCCCTCCAGATAGAAATGCTCCTGCCCGCCGATCTCCAATTGCCCGTCGATAGTTCTGGCGGTCATGCGCAGCGCCGCCTCCACGTCGCCCTTGCCATAGACGCGCGGACCGTCCTCAAAGATCGTGCCGGCGGCCAACGCATCGTCAATCGTCAAGACCGCGGGCTCTTCGGCAATCTCGGGGGTGGCCAACGCGGCGGCCTTGCGCGCCAGCAGATGGCTTTCCGCGACCACCATGAACAGCGGCTGACCCGCATAATGGATCGTCCCGTCCGACAACAGCGGCTCGTCATGGGCCGATGGCGAGCAATCGGGGATCACCTCGAAATCGGCCCCCGACATCACCGCCACCACCCCCGGCGCGGCGCGCACCGCATCAAGGTTCAGGGCGGTCAACCGCCCCTTGGCCACGGGGCTGGTGCCAAATGCCAGATGCAGGCATCCCGTCGGGGTCGGGATGTCATCGACATACCGCGCGGTGCCCGTCACATGCAGGCGCGCGGCGTCATGGGGCAGGGATTTGTGAACGCTCATGTGCGGGTCGCCTTGCGCCGGGGGGTCATGCGGATACTCCCAATACGTTCGTCTCAACACCCGCGCTGTCGTGGAAACAACGCAGCAGCAGGTTGCGCGCCGCCGTCAGCCGATATTCGGCCGAGGCGCGCATGTCGCTCAGCGGCTGGTAATCGGTGGCAAAGGCCGCCATCGCCGCGCGCACCGTTGCCTCGGTCCATGGCTGGCCCAACAATGCCGCCTCGACCGCAGTGGCGCGCTTGGGTGTGCCCGCCATGCCGCCAAAGGCGATCCGCGCGCCGGTCACCGTGCCATCCTCGACCGCAATGTTGAACGCCCCGCACACGGCCGAAATGTCTTGATCGAAGCGCTTGCTCAGCTTGTAACAGCGCAGGGTGTCGGGTTGCACCGGAACCGAAATGGCCGCCACGAATTCGCCCGGCGTCCGGTCCTGTTTGCCATACGCCAAGAAGAAATCCTCCAACGGCAGCGCGCGCCGCGCGTCACCCTTGCGCAGATGCACCGTGGCCCCCAATGCGATCAACGCCGGCGGGCTGTCTCCGATGGGTGACCCATTGGCGATATTCCCCCCAAGTGTCGCCGCATTGCGCACCTGAACCGAGCCATAGCGCCGGATCAACGCCGCAAGATCGCGATGGCGGTCGGCCATGAACGCGCCCAGTTCGGTCAGGGTCGTGATCGCCCCGATGTGGATTGTGTCGCTATCCGCAACAATCCCCCGCAGATCGTCACATTGGTTCAGGAATGCGATGGGATGCAGGTCGCGCAGCCCCTTGGTCACCCATAACCCCACATCGGTCGCCCCCGCGATCAATGTCGCCTGCGGATTGGCCAGATACCACGCCGCCAGTTCATCGGCTGTTGCGGGCAGGAAAGGGGGCTCTGCCCCCCGGCCTTCGGCCTCCCCCCGACATATTTCCGAAGCAAAGATGGCAGGGTCGCGCAGCATGTCCGCATCCTTGCGCATCCATTCCGGCACAGGCTCGCTTGCCGCCGCCCTGGCCGCTCGCACGATCGGCGCGTATCCGGTGCAGCGGCACAGGTTGCCAGCCAGTTGATCGTCGTGATCGGTGCGGCCGTTCAGATGCGCGGTTGCCATCGTGACCACGAAACCGGGCGTGCAGAAACCGCATTGGCTGCCGTGATGTTCAATCATTGCGTGTTGCACCGGGTGCAGTGCGCCATCGGGGCCGCTGATCCCCTCGACCGTGCGGACCGCCTTGCCGTCCAACTGCCCCATGAACAAGATGCACGCATTCAACGCCTTTGACCCGTCGGCGTCCGTGACCATCACCGAACACGCCCCGCAATCGCCTTCGTTGCAGCCTTCCTTGGTCCCGGTCAGCCCGCGCGCCTCGCGCAGCCAATCCAGCAGCGTGACGGTAGGCGCGACCGCGATCGCCAAGGGGGCTCCGTTCAACAGAAACCGGATGTTCATGTGATGTGCCTGCCGCGATACTTTTTCGGGGTGGCCGTCCGTCCCTCGATGCGGCGTAGAGGGCGGCCCCGGTGTCAGACCAGACCTGCGAACAGAAAAGCGGTGTTGGCGTCCGATTGCAAGCTTTCCCGGGCGTTCCGGTGCCTGTCGATGCGGCATATGGTGAAATATTGGGCTTTGCGGCGGCTTCCCGGCATCTGGCGCCCGCGGCGCGGGGGATTGATACATCGCAATGCGGCGGCGCTGACGATGCCATAGATGGGCACAATGATCACGATCGTTGTGCTGGCCTTGGGTGTTGTGCTGCTGGTGTGGCATGTCGTGGCCGCGCGGCGGTTCCGGTTGCATGCGCGCGCCATGGCGAACGCCCTGCGCGCCGGACCGCAGACAGGTGATGCCGACCCGCCCGAACAGGTTCGCGGGTTTGCCCTGCGCAATGGCGCAGGGCAGGGGGGGCGGCTGCGGGCCGTCACGATCCGGCAAGATGGCGTGTTCCAGGTGGCTCCGGGCAAACCCTTTGCCCCGATGCCCGCGTCGCAAACCATCGCGCTGGGCGCGCCGGGGTTCATCTGGTTCGCCACCCGGTCAATCGGGGCGCTACCGCTTTTTCGGGTGATCGATGCGCTGATCGACGGTCGCGGCATGTTGCAGGCGCGCCTGTTCGGATCGATCCCCGTTGCCAACGCCGATGGGCCCGTCCTGACTCGGTCCGAGGCGATGCGTTATCTTGCCGAACTGCCTTGGGCTCCCGATGCCATCCTCGGCAACCCAAGGATCGTGTGGGGGCAGGACGATGGCTGGATCACGGCCGCGCTGCCGCTTGCGCCCGATCCCGCCTTGGTCCGGTTTCGGCTGGAAGACGGCGATATCGTTGAAATGCGCGCCACCAACCGGCCCGCGCAGGCCCGCGATGGCACCGTCACTTTGCGTGACTGGCAGGGATATTTCAGCGACTATGACTGGATCGGCGACCGTCGCATCCCGCTGTCCGCGCAGGTGGGGTATGTCACCGATGGCGTCTTTGCGCCCTATTGGAAGGGCCGGGTGGTGTCCTACCAGATCGCCCCGTGAAACTGGGTGAAAGCCATGGCGGCGGAGCAGATGCTGCGCTACCCTTTGCCCATGGCCAGCCAACCACGATTCATCCATCTCCGCCTGCACACCGAATATTCGCTGCTGGAAGGCGCGATGCGCGTCAAGAAACTGCCGGATATGGTGGCCGCCGCAGGCATGCCCGCCGTCGCCGTGACCGATAGCAACAACATGTTCTGCGCGTTGGAGTTTTCCGAAACCGCCGCCAAGGCGGGCGTGCAGCCGATTGTCGGTTGCCAGATCGATCTGCTGTTCGACGAGACGCAGGGCGATCGCCGCAAGCCTGCCGCGCCGCTGGTGCTGCTGGCGCAAAACGGCGACGGTTACGCCAATCTGATGAAGCTGAACTCGGCGCTTTATCTGCGGGGCGATGGCACCCATCCGCACGTGACGCTTGACGAATTGCAGTCCCACGCCGCAGGTCTGATCTGCCTGTCCGGCGGCCCCGATGGCCCTGTGGGGCAGTTGTTGCAGCACAACCAGCGCCCCGCGGCCACGGCCTTGATGCAGCGGTTGGCCACGATCTACCCGCAGCGTCTTTATGTCGAACTGCAACGCCATCCCGGCGAAAACGGCCTGCCCGAAAATGAACGCTTGTCGGAACGCGGGCAGATCGAGATGGCCTATGCGATGGACCTGCCGCTGGTCGCCACCAATGACGTCTATTTCCCGAAACCCGCCATGTACGAGGCGCACGACGCCCTCATGTGCATTTCGCAAGGCGCCTACGTCGATCAGCAGGAACCGCGCCGCCGCCTGACACCGCAGCACTACTTCAAGTCACCCGAAGAAATGTGCGCACTGTTCGCGGACCTGCCCGAAGCGCTGGAAAACACGGTGGAGATTGCCCGCCGCTGCGCCTTTCGCGTCCGCACCCATGACCCGATCTTGCCCAAATTCGCCGATAACGAGGTCGAGGAACTGCGCCGCACCGCCAATGCGGGCCTCAAGGAACGGCTTGCCGTCATCCCGCATGCCGCATCGGTCGAAGACTATCAAAAGCGGCTCGATTTCGAACTGGGCATCATCGAGGGGATGGGCTTTCCGGGCTACTTCCTGATCGTTGCCGATTTCATCAAATGGGCCAAGGACCACGGCATTCCCGTCGGGCCGGGCCGTGGTTCGGGTGCGGGCTCGCTGGTGGCCTATGCGCTCACGATCACCGACCTTGACCCGCTGCGCTATTCGCTGCTGTTCGAACGGTTCCTCAACCCCGAACGCGTATCGATGCCCGATTTCGACATCGATTTTTGCATGGACCGCCGCGAAGAGGTGATCCGCTATGTGCAGGGCAAATACGGCCGCGACCGGGTGGGGCAGATCATCACCTTCGGCGCGCTTTTGTCCAAGGCCGCCGTGCGCGATGTGGGCCGCGTGCTGCAAATGCCGTTCATGCAGGTCGATCGCCTGTCCAAGATGATCCCGGTCGAGGGGGTCAAACCCGTTTCGATCGAAAAGGCGCTGGCCGACGAGCCGCGCCTGCGCGAAGCCGCCAGAGCCGAAGAGGTCGTGGACCGCCTGCTGACCTATGGCCAGCAGATCGAGGGGCTTTTGCGCAACGCCTCCACCCACGCCGCCGGCGTCGTGATCGGCGACCGCCCGCTTGATGATCTGGTGCCGCTCTACCAAGATCCGCGCTCGGACATGCCCGCGACCCAGTTCAACATGAAATGGGTCGAACCCGCAGGCCTCGTGAAATTCGACTTCCTCGGCCTCAAGACCCTGACCGTCGTGCAAAACGCGATCGAGCTGATCCACGCATCGGGGCGTCAGCTTCATGAAGGCCCCGATGGCACCCGGCTTTACGACCCCGCGCCGGGGGCCGAAAACCAGATCAACGCGATTCCGCTGGATGATGAAAAGACCTACGCCCTGTATGCCTCCGCCAAGACCGTCGCGGTGTTTCAGGTGGAAAGCTCGGGCATGATGGATGCGCTCCGGCGCATGAAACCCGACTGCATCGAAGATATCATCGCACTGGTCGCGCTCTACCGTCCCGGCCCGATGGAAAACATCCCCAAGTTCTGCGAGGTCAAGAACGGCATTTCCGACCGGGAACAGATGCACCCCAGCATCGATCACATTCTGGACGAGACCCAAGGCATCATCGTTTATCAGGAACAGGTGATGCAGATCGCGCAGGACATGGCGGGCTATTCGCTTGGCGGTGCCGACCTGCTCCGGCGTGCCATGGGCAAGAAGATTCAGGCCGAGATGGACAAGGAGCGCCCGAAATTCCTGAAAGGTGCGGCTGAACACGGCGTCGATGAACGCAAGGCAATCGAGGTCTGGAACCTTCTCGACAAATTCGCCAACTACGGCTTCAACAAGTCCCACGCCGCCGCCTATGCGGTCGTCAGCTATCAGACCGCGTGGCTCAAGGCGAACCACCCCGTCGAATTTCTGGCGGCTGTAATGAACTGCGACATTCACCTGACCGACAAGCTGGGCGTCTACAAGCAAGAGGTTGACCGCCTCGGTGTCGATACCATCCCGCCCTGCATCAACCGGTCCATGGCGCGGTTTTCCGTTCGCGACGGCAAAGTGGTCTATGCGCTGGGCGGTCTCAAGAACGTCGGCGTCGAGGCGATGAAACTGATCGAGGAGTCGCGTGGCGCACAGCCGTTTTCCACGCTCTTCGATGTCGCGCGCCGCTGCGACCTCAAGCGTGTCGGCAAACGCTCGCTTGAAATGCTGGCCCGCGCCGGGGCCTTCGATGAGCTTGACCGCAACCGCGCCCGCGTCTTTGCGGGGCTTGATGCGATCACGGCCTATTCCGCCGCCATCCATGACCAACGCGCGTCCAGTCAGGTGTCGCTGTTTGGCGAGGCGGGCGATGATCTGCCCGAACCGCGCCTGCCCGACCGGGACGATTGGCAGCCCAATGAACGGTTGGCCAATGAACATACCGCCATCGGCTTCTACCTCTCCGGTCATCCGCTGGACGACTATATGCCGGCGCTGAAACGCAAGGGCTGCATGACCTTGGCCGATGTGCAGGGTCGTGTGCAAAACGGCTCATTCGTGGCCAAGCTCGCCGGGGCCGTTTCCTCCCGGCAGGAACGCAAAAGTCAAAAGGGCAACCGCTTTGCCTTCGTCGCCCTTTCAGATCCCACCGGTCTCTACGAAGTCACCATGTTCTCCGACGTGCTTGAGGCCTCGCGCCAATATCTTGAAACCGGCATGAACGTCCTGATTCAGGTCGAGGCAACGCTGGAGGCCGACCAACTCAAACTTCTTGCGCGCGGTGTGCAGCCCATCGACGATGCCGTCGCGGGCGATACCGGAAATGGTCTGCGTGTCTTTCTGGAAGAACCCGATGCAATCGCCGTGGTCGCCGGGCTGCTGAACCGCGCCCGCTCCGAGGCAAAGATCAAATCGCGCGGTGCCGTCCACCTCTGCCTGATGCACCCCGACCTGCCCGGTGAGGTTGACGTGCTGCTGGGCGAAGACTTCCCCGTGTCTCCGCAGATCAAGGGGGCCCTCAAAAGCCTCGGCGGCGTGATGACGGTGGAGGAGGTCTGAGGCGCGCGCTTGTCGGCGTGCGCGCCGCGCAGTTCGGCAAGCCCCCCATCGGTGGCACGTCTGTCGTCTGGTTGACGGCTCTCACCCCGGCATCACCGCGCCGCTTACCAATGCGGCGGTCGCTGATCGCTCAGGGCCACCGACCCGCCGCCATCGCTTTCGCGCGCGGCTTCCCGCATCATCAGCATTTCCACCTTCCGCGTCAGCACCGCAATCTCGTTGTCTTGCCGCGCCACGACCTCCGAAAGGTCATCGACTGCGCGGGTCAGATGCGCCAGTTGTTCTTCCAAATGGGTCTGGTCCGTCATTTTGCCCTCTGCAGCGTGTTGTATGCATCACTTGTGTATGGGATGTGCATGCGTTGTGCATGCACCGAATTGCGCCCCGGCTTGCCCCTTGTCCCCCCCTCCGCTACACGTCGCGCGACCCTGAGGAAGCACCATGGCCAAAGTGAAAAAACAGCCCCGCCCCAAGGCCGAAACGCCCAAGGGCTTCCGCGATTACTTCGGTGCCGAAGTCACCGAGCGTAACAATATGTTGCGCCAGATCGCTGAAGTCTACCACATGTACGGCTTTGACCCGCTGGAAACCGCCGCCGTTGAAACGGTCGAGGCGTTGGGCAAGTTTCTGCCCGATGTGGACCGCCCCAACGATGGCGTCTTCGCGTTCGAGGATGACGGCACGTGGCTGGCGCTGCGCTATGACATGACGGCCCCGCTGGCCCGCGTCGCCGCCCAATTCCGCAACGACCTCCCAAGCCCCTACCGCCGCTTCACCATGGGCCCGGTCTGGCGCAACGAGAAGCCCGGACCCGGACGTTTTCGTCAATTTTATCAATGTGATGCAGATACGGTCGGCTCCGCGTCAATGGCTGCAGATGCCGAAATTTGCGCCATGTTGTCGGACACTCTCGAGGCTGTTGGCATCCCGCGCGGCGACTACATCGTGCGGATCAACAACCGCAAGGTTCTGAACGGCGTGATGGAAATTGCCGGCCTTGCGGGCGATGACAAAGAGGCCGCGCGCGGCATCGTTCTGCGCGCCATCGATAAGTTGGACCGCCTTGGCGAACACGGTATGCGTGAACTGCTGGGCGAAGGCCGCAAGGACGAGTCCGGCGACTTTACCAAAGGTGCGGGATTGGCACGCGAACAGGCCGACGTCATCGTCGGCTTCACCGACGCGAAACGTGCTGACGGCCCGTCGACAGTCGCCCGCTTGAAAGAGCTGGTGTCCGGCTCCGCCATCGGCACCGAAGGCGTGCAAGAGCTTGAAACCATTGCGGAACTTCTTGCCGCTCAAGGTTACGGCCCCGACCGCATCGTGATTGATCCCTCGGTCGTGCGTGGCCTTGGCTACTACACCGGTCCGGTCTACGAGGCCGAATTGACCTTTGAAATCCATGATGAAAAAGGACGCCCGCGACAGTTCGGATCCGTCGCCGGTGGTGGCCGTTATGACGATCTGGTCAAGCGATTTACCGGCCAAGATGTGCCCGCGACGGGGATTTCCATCGGGGTGGACCGCCTTCTTGCCGCGCTTCACGCGAAGGGCCGGTTGAATGGCAAGGCCCAAGGCCCGGTGATCGTGACCGTGATGGATCGCGATCGCATGGCCGATTACCAGTCCATGGTCGCTACGTTGCGTCAGGCCGGCATCCGCGCCGAAGTCTACTTGGGCAACCCGAAAAACTTCGGTAACCAGTTGAAATACGCCGATAAACGCGAAAGCCCGGTTGCAATTATCCAAGGCAGCGATGAGGCGGCGCGCGGCGTGGTGCAGATCAAGGACCTGATCCTTGGGGCGCAGATCGCGGCGGATGCAACGCTTGAAGAATGGAAATCCCAGCCCGCACAGCGCGAGGTTCCTCTGGTCGATCTGGTGGCCGAGGTTCGCGCAATTCTGGATCGCGAATGACCGATAAACCCGCCATCCGAGCCGAGGCGGAGCGCCTGATGGCGTTCCTGCAAAGCCACGGTGCAGAGGTCGTCGATACCGACGTCCTGCAGCCGGCCGACATCTTGCTGGATCTCTACGGTGAAGACATGCGCGCCCGCGCCTACGTCACCCATGACCCCGATCGCGGCGAGATGATGTTGCGCCCCGACTTTACCGTTCCCGTGGTGCAACGCCATATGGCGACAGGCGCAGACCCCGCGCGCTACACCTATCTGGGCGAGGTCTTTCGCAAGCAAGATGCAGCCTCGTCCCGGGCGCGCGAATATCTGCAGGTCGGGTATGAAGTCTTCGACCGCACGAATCCGGCCGCTGCGGATGCTGAGGTCTTCGCCCTGTTCTCGGAAGTGCTTTCGCCTTTGGGGGTGAAGCCTGTCACCGGTGACATCGGTATCCTCATGGCGGCGGTGCAAAGCCTGCGGACGACGGATCGGCGCAAGGCCGCGCTTATGCGCCACATCTGGCGTCCACGCCGTTTTCGCGCTTTGATCGACAGGTTCACAGGCCGCAAACCCCAACCTGCGGGCAGGGCGGGTCTGCTGGACATGGCGGCGGCAGGCATTGATGCCGTGATTGCGGACGCTGGCCCGCAGATCGGCCTGCGCACCCCACAAGAGGTTGCCAACCGCATCGCCCGCTTGCAGGAGGATGCAGTCGCGCCGCCTATCGCAAATGAAGAGGCCGAGGTTCTTGGCGCCATCCTGTCGCTTCGTGAAACCGTGCCAAATGCTTATGAGAACTTGCGCGACATTACCGTGGATATGCCCGGCATCGCGGGTGCAGTGGCCCGGATGGCGCGCCGGATTGAGGCGCTGGATCGTGCCGGCATCGATGTGGCGGGCCTGCCGTTCGAGGCAAGCTATGGTCGCACCAACATGGAATACTACGACGGGTTCGTGTTCGGCTTTCTGGCGGATGGGCGTCCGGATCTGCCGCCTGTCGCGACGGGCGGGCGCTATGACGCCCTGACCCGCGTGCTGGGTGGCGGGCGTGAAATCCCCGCCGTCGGTGGCGTGATCCGGCCTTACATTGTGCATGCCCTGCGTCGCAACCTGACCGGAGGATCGAAATGAGCCTGCGCTTGGGCGTCCCCTCGAAGGGGCGATTGATGGACAAGACCTTCGATTGGTTCGCCAGCCGTGGCGTGACCATGCAGCGCAGTGGGTCGGAACGCGAATATGCCGCCGAGGTGGCCGGCGCCGATGTGACGTTGATGTTGCTGAGCGCCGGAGAAATCCCGCGCGAATTGCAGACCGGCCGCATTCATCTGGGCGTAACCGGCAGCGATCTGGTGCGCGAACGTATCCCGGCCTGGGATCAGGTCGTGGCCGAACTGGCGCCGTTGGGGTTCGGCTTTGCCGATCTTGTGATTGCGGTGCCGAAATGTTGGGCCGATGTCAGTACGCTGGATGATCTGGATGCAGTTGCCGCCGATTTTCGGGCCATCCACGGGCAGCGGTTGCGGATCGCGACCAAATATCACCGTCTGGTGCGAGAGTTCCTGCGCGATGCGGGCGTGGCCGATTATCAGCTGGTCGACAGCCAAGGCGCGACCGAAGGCACCGTGGCACATGGCACGGCCGAGGCGATCGCCGATATCACCTCAACCGGCGAGACACTTAGGGCTAATCATCTGAAGATTCTGGAAGATGGATTGATGCACCGCAGTCAGGCCACGTTGTTCAAGTCACGCAACGCCGAGTGGACGGACGAGTCGCGGGCGATGCTGGCTGATCTCATGCGAAGATTGGGGTTGGGCTGAAGCGCGGCGCCTACAGAACCCCGATTTCGGCCAAGGCGTTTTGCAGCGCCATCGGCAACGGCTCTTCGCTTGCGCGGGTTGCGCGCAGATCGGGTGGGGCGTCGGCGCCGGGTAGATAGCGCCAGCCCTGAAACGGCCGTCGCGGCGTTGCGGCAACCCTGATCACGTCGGGGTCCAGAACGATACCGCACCGGACGATTCCGTCGCCCCGGTCCACCTCGTCAAGGCGGACAATCGGCTGGCGGCACAACACCACGCCCTTGAACACCCAGTAAAGCGATCCGCCATCCAATAGTTCTGTCGCGCGCTTCGGCCACATGCGCGTGACATGGCGCGGCAGGCCGTCCGGCCCCTTGGCGTGCGCACTCTTTTGCCAGTCGGTCAGGTCTTCGACCTTTTCCGCCCCGACGCAAAGTTTGATGAGATTCAATTTATCCACAGACTCGTCCCCAAGCTTGGCACATATGGTAACGCATTGGGGGTGGCGGGCAATAGGTAGTGGATTTATCAGGGGCTATTCGCTATGTTGCCTTTCCCTCACAATGCCGTTGGAGCCTTCCCCATGTCCCGATTTTCCGCCCCGATCGCTGAACAAATCTGGGATATGAAATATCGCCTGAAGGATGCGGATGGCGCACCGATCGATCAGACCGTCGAAGACACATGGCGCCGGATCGCCCGTGCGCTTGCCGTGGTCGAAGATGACCCCGCAGTATGGGAAGAAATGTTCTACGACGCGCTGGCCGATTTCAAGTATCTGCCCGCTGGACGGATTACGGCAGGTGCAGGCACGGGGCGATCCGTGACGTTGTTCAACTGCTTCGTCATGGGCACAATCCCCGACAGCATGGGCGGCATTTTTGACAACCTCCGCGAGGCGGCATTGACCATGCAGCAGGGCGGCGGGATCGGGTATGATTTCTCCACCATTCGGCCCAAGGGCGCCGATGTGAAGGGCGTGGCGGCCGACGCGTCGGGCCCGCTGTCGTTCATGGATGTGTGGGATGCAATGTGCCGTACGATCATGTCCGCAGGCAGCCGCCGTGGTGCGATGATGGCGACCATGCGTTGCGATCACCCCGATATCGAGGATTTCATTACCGCCAAATCCGATGCGGCGCGCCTGCGGATGTTCAACGTGTCCGTGCTGGTGACCGATGCATTCATGGATGCGGTCAAGGCCGATGGCCCGTGGGAGCTCCAGTTCGACGGGAAGGTCTATCACACCGTCAATGCGCGCGATCTTTGGAACAAGATCATGCAGTCCACATATGATTATGCCGAACCGGGTGTCATCTTCATCGATCGGATCAATGCCGCCAACAACCTGAACTACGTGGAAACCATTGCCGCGACAAATCCCTGTGGCGAGCAGCCTTTGCCCCCCTATGGTGCCTGTCTGTTGGGGTCGGTCAACATGGCACGGCTGGTCACCAACCCGTTCACGGAAGCAGCCGCGCTGGACCCCGATGCGTTGACCGATCTGGTGCGCATTGCCGTCCGCATGATGGACAACGTCGTCGATGCCAGCCGTTTCCCGCTGGAGGAACAGCGTCGGGAAGCGCTGGCGAAACGGCGGATCGGGCTGGGCGTCACGGGTCTGGCTGATGCGCTGTTGATGGTTGGCTTGCGCTATGGCTCGGATAAGGCCGTGGTGCAGACCGAGGCGTGGATGCGCCAGATCGCGCGTGCCGCCTATCTGGCATCGGTTGATCTGGCACGAGAGAAGGGGCCATTCCCCTTGTTCGATGCCGACAAGTACCTTGCCTCGGGCAACATGATGCAGATGGATGATGATGTGCGCGATGCGATCCGCGAACATGGCATCCGCAACGCGCTGCTTACGTCCATCGCACCCACGGGCACGATCAGTCTTTATGCCGGCAACGTCAGCTCCGGGATCGAGCCTGTGTTCGCCTATGCCTATACACGTAAGGTGTTGCAGCGCGACGGGTCCCGCACGGAAGAAGAGGTTGTCGATTACGCCGTGCAGATGTGGCGCGAAAAATTCGGCGACGCCCCGTTGCCCGACTATTTCGTGAACGCCCAGACCCTTCCGCCCACCGATCACGTGAAGATGCAGGCCGCCGCGCAGAGATGGGTAGATTCGAGCATCTCAAAAACCATCAACGTCCCCGCCGATATCGACTTTGAGGCGTTCAAGGACGTCTACATGCAGGCTTGGGACACCGGCTGCAAAGGCTGCACGACCTACCGGCCCAATGCGGTGACGGGGAGTGTTTTGAGTGTTTCGGAGGAACCGAAGGGCGTTGTGAGGTTGACCGGGACTGTTACAGAAAATCTGGAGAAATTAATTGAACTGAAGAACACTAACCCAACTGCGGTGGCCTTGAAGGCTGGGTTGGACAAAACGTCGGTACGACAAATGATCGTCAACAAACGGAAACCAAGAATTGATACACTCATGGCTTTGGCATCGGCACTAGGTGTTTCTGTAGATCAACTGATTGGTGATAGTCCATTAGACGCTACGGATCAGGCCCCCGAAGTCCTCGCCCAAACCGACGCCGAACCCCTCACTCCCCATGGCGATGTCATCTACATGTCCGAGCCTCTGGACCGCCCGCAATCTCTGGAAGGGCATACCTACAAGTTGAAATGGCCTGACAGCGAACATGCCCTTTACATCACCATCAACGACATCATCCTGAACGGCCACCGCAGGCCCTTCGAGGTGTTCATCAACTCAAAGAACATGGAGCATTTCGCCTGGACCGTCGCACTGACGCGGATGATCTCGGCCGTGTTCCGGCGTGGCGGCGACATCTCCTTCGTGGTGGAGGAGTTGAAGGCCGTATTCGACCCGCGTGGCGGCGCATGGATTGGTGGTAAATACGTGCCCTCGATCCTTGCGGCGATTGGTGGCGTGATCGAACGCCACTTGATCTCGATCGGGTTCATCGGCGGCGAGGGGATGGGCCTGAAATCCGATCCGCAGGCCGAGGTGATCAACCTTGGTCAACGCCCGGGCCCAGCCTGTTCGTCATGTGGCAGCTTTGAAATGCGGATGCTGGAAGGCTGCATGACCTGCGCCAATTGTGGCTATTCGAAATGTGGATAGTTGCGCCCTTGCACTAGGCAGTTCGCGCCGATTGGTGATAATGTTGCCGCAATTGGTTGCTAGCGCTGCCATTATAAGCAAAAAAGTTCGGGCAGTGATCATGACGAAATTCAATTGCTGGGCCTGTGCGCTGCTTTGCGTTCTGTCCTCGGGAACCGCAGCGGTCGCGCAGGGGCGGGAAACCCTTGGCGTGGGCATCGTGTCCAGCAACGATATCCTTGGCGACGGTGCCGACCGTTGGCGCACGGGCGCGTTCCAGATCAGCGTTTTGCGCGGTCCGGCTTGGACGGGCGTCCTTGGCGCGCCGGGCAGCGTCATGGAGTACCGGTTTCGCGGTGAAATCGTGGCCCCCGACAACCTCAGCACGCCCTCTGCCGACGATCGTCCCTATGTGGGCGCGCTTTGGGCGGGGGCGCACACGCATTTCGACTGGCGGGGGTTTGACGTGTCCGCAGGCGCGGATGTCGTTGCTGTTGGTGAACAGACTGGCCTGCGAGGTCTGCATTCCAGCATCCACGACATGTTTTCGCAGCCCGATCTGGATGTTGAAAACGTGCAGATCGAAGATGGCTTCTATCTGCATGGAACGCTTGAGATTGCGCGCGACATCGCTTTTTCTGGCGGCGCGATCCGCCCCTTCATGGAACTTCAGGCCGGGGCGCGTGATCTTGCGCGGGTCGGCATGGACGTGACCTTCGGCAGCTTTGGCGAAGACGGATTGCGCCTGCGCAGTCCCGTGACCGGCCAGCGGGTCGAAGGGGTGACAGGGCCAGATGACGGCGGCCTGTCCTTCCTTGTGGGTGGCGACTGGGCTTATGTGAACCGCTCGATCTATCTGCCGGCATCATCGGGCATATCGGTTGAAGAGTCCCAATATCGCCTGCGCCTCGGCGTAAACTACGGATTTGGCAGCGCCAATCTGTTCTATGGACTGACTTACCTGTCCGAGGAATTCGTCGGACAGAACGAAGGCCAACTTGTTGGATCGTTGACTTTGGGCATCCTCTTCTAGCGATCGCGAATCGCACCCTTCCCACAGCGAATCACCCGTGGTATCCTTGGTTCATAACGCCGGCAAACGGCGACAGCAGAACGATGAGGCGGGGCAACGGATGGGCACGGGCTTGCAGGGCACGTTCATGATTGCATGGACTCAGTCCCTGATTGACGGAGAACCGGCAGACAAGAATAATCGATTGGCCGAGGGGATGAGTTGGCGTTGGCATGGCCGAGCGCTTCCAATGGAAGGCGAGGGCGCCGCCCTCCTCCTGACGGCCAGCCGGGATCACGCCGAGCTTCGTTCCCGCGCGGCGCGGGTTGTGCGCAAGATGCTGCACCGTCCGTCGCCCGGCCCCGCCGAACTGGCCGCAGAAGATGCCGACCCATTGTTTCGGGGGGCCTTTGTTCTGTCTGACGGAGCCCGTTTCTTCACCGTTGTTCCGATCGTGATCGAGGACGGCGCGGCCCCGATCCTTTTGTTTCCCGAAGACATGCCGCCGATGGACCGCGATCTGACGATCGTTCATCTGAACGACCGCACCGCGCGCAGCACACCTTCCGAGAACCCCACCGTGATCTGCTTTACGCCGGGCACCCGTCTGCGGACCGAGACCGGAGACAAGGCAATTGAGGATTTCGGCTTGGGAGATCGTCTGCTGACGCGCGATGATGGCCCCCAAGAGGTGCTTTGGACGGGCCACCGCCGCATGTCTGGCGCGCGTCTCTTTGCAATGCCTGACCAACGCCCCATCCGGCTGCGGCGCGGCGCGCTTGGCCTTGACCGCCCCGATGAAGATCTGGTGGTTTCGCCCGAGCATCGCGTGCTGGTGCAAGGTGCTGCCGCCCTCGAACTGTGGGGCGAGACCGAAGTTCTGGTACGCGCCGCCGATCTTGTCGGTGACCGCTTCATCACCGTCGACCATTCCTTGCGCGAAACGTGGTATGTGCATTTGATGCTGGATCGCCACCAAGTGATTTGGGCCAACGGGCTGGAAGTCGAAAGTTTTCACCCCGGTTATATGGGGTTGGATCATCTGGACGGGGGGCAACGGAAAACCCTGTTGGAGATGCGGCCGGAACTGGCTGATGACCCTCATAGTTATGGCGCGCCGGCACGTCGCATGGTCACCAGAGCCGAGGCTGCGATCCTTCTGGGCGGCGCACCCGCGACGACCATGTCCGGTCGCCATTGACACCCCCCCGCATGGCGCCTAAAAGCCGCCCACATCCCGGCAGGTGACTGCCGGGGTTTTCATTTGGTGTTGGTGGTCCCCGCAAGGGCATACCTGTCAGGAGAAATCCAAAGGACAACGCCCTTCATAGCCCCCTTGGGGCGTTCCAAGAAGGAGAACAGCCGTGACAAAACGCACGTCTGCCAAGTACAAACTCGATCGCCGTATGGGCGAAAATATCTGGGGCCGCCCCAAATCCCCCGTCAACCGTCGTGAATATGGCCCCGGCCAGCATGGTCAGCGCCGCAAGGGCAAGCTGTCCGACTTCGGTATTCAGCTGCGCGCCAAGCAAAAGCTCAAGGGCTACTACGGCGACCTGACCGAAAAGCAGTTCCGTCGCATCTACGGCGAAGCCGAGCGTGTGAAGGGCGACACCGGTGAAAACCTGATTGGTCTGCTGGAGCGTCGGCTCGATGCCCTGGTCTATCGCGCCAAGTTCGTGCCGACCGTGTTTGCCGCCCGCCAGTTCGTGAACCACGGCCATGTCACGGTCAACGGTCAGCGCGTCAATATCCCGTCCTACCGCGTGAAAGAGGGCGACGTTGTCGAAGTGCGCCAGAAATCCAAGCAGATGGCCGCAATTCTTGAGGCGACCCAACTGCCCGAGCGTGACGTCCCCGATTACATCGAGGTCGACAATTCCAAACTGACCGCCACATTCGTGCGCACCCCCGGTTTGGGCGATGTGCCCTATCCGGTTGTGATGGAGCCGAACCTGGTCGTGGAATACTACGCCAAGAACTGATCTGCCGGACGGGCTTTTCGCCCGACCAACACCGATATCGAAGGGCCGCGCCGATCAGGGTGCGGCCCTTTTTCGTGGCTCCCTGATTCCATCAACAGTGACGCGGCGTCTTCACCATGGATCGCGTGCGATGCGGATCCGACCCGAGGGGGCTTATGCCGCGCGTGCCCAACACAGGCAGTGTCACTGCGCAACCATCTTCGTGATTGTGGGCAACTCGAACACCCACGGTAGGGCGGACTGGCACCAGACCTGCCGCTTTGGGCGCAGCAAGTGGCGTTGCCGGATCGACCCCACCCTCAGGCCGAAAAACGCGTCGGGCTGGTCAGGCGTATGTGCGTGGATACGGGTGCCGCAGTCGGGACAGAAGCTCAGGTGGCGGACGCGCCCGTTTTCGGCGGTCTTTACGAATACCTTGAGCGCGCCGCTGCGCAGGTGGAATTGCCGATCCTGCACATGCACAACGAAACCGAATGCGGTCCCAGAGTTGACCTGGCAATCGGCACAGTGGCATATCGCGCAACGGTCCGGGTCTATGGTGGCCTCGTAGGTGACCGCGCCGCACAGGCAGTGTCCGTCGACATGCATCTGAAATCTCCCCACTGGATGAACGGCATTCAGGGGCCGTTCGTTCAGCTTGCGCGCCAATGCGCGCATCGGCAAGCTTCGCGGTCGTCAGCACGATTGGCGCGCGGGGATTTGGAACGTTTAAGGCCGATTAATCCACCGCTAAAGGACGTTTAATCAGAGCTTGGGCAGATTGGGATCAACGAAAAGAGACCCAAACCGGAGCCAAGCCCATGACAACCTTCACAACCAACACCCGCCCCGCCACCTCCACCGCCGCCCTCACGCTCAAGCCGCTTCTGTCCCGTGCCGCCGCCGCGCTGCGCACCGCGCTGACCCCGGCCAAGCGGGACCCGCAAGCGATCATTGATGCACAGATCCGCCGTGAAGCCGCGCGCCGCTCGGTCGATAATCTGCTCCGCTAGGTGGTTATGCAGGGATGCCCGCCGCCAACAAGGCAGCGCTATAGCGATCTTCGAAGGCCGCATCGGGGCGCATTTTAAGAGGGAGCTGTTGCAAGATTAGCCTTCCGGTATGCCGCAGCCGCGCAGTGCATCGGCGAATAACTGGCGATGAGGCGCGTATTTGAAGGGTGTCACTCTCAGTGTTTCACGCAGTGTCCAGTCCGGTCTGCGAGCCAGCATCAGATCCGCCATGCGCTTTGCATCGTCGGGGCGGCCCGCAGCCCAATAAGCCATCAGCAAGGAAAACGTCGTCGAGCCATATCCCGGTGCCTCGTGATGGGACAGTTCCAACACGGCAACCGCCTCATCCAGCCGCCCCAGGCCGATCAAGATTGGCCCAAGCGCACTGCGCACGAAACCCGCATTCGGGTCGAGCGGGTTGAGCCGCAAGGCACGCTGGACGTCCTCCAGCGCGGTTTCGAAGTCGCCGACATAAGCGTGCAACCAGCCCGACGAACATAACACCGTGACGGAATTTGGGTTCATTGCCTTGGCTTTGCGCAGCGCAACCAGACCCTCTTCGGCGGCTTTGTCCAGAAAGGCCAATGCGTGCCCGGCATATGTCAGTGTCAGGGGGTCCTTGGCACCCGATTCAAGCAATGCGCGTGCGTCGGGCACACAGACACGCGCCTCATCCCACGAAATGAAACGCCCGCCCGCCGCGCAGACATATGCCCAACAGCGCAAGGCGCGAGCATGGCCATAGCCGGGGTCAAGCGCGATGGCGCGATCCAGAAGCGCGATGGCCTTTGTGAAATCCTTATTGGCGGCGGTGCTGAGGATCAGCGGTTCCGCCTGCAGGCACAAATCATAAGCCCGCAGGTCTTGCGTTGGCTTTTCGCGGGTCCTGAGTGCTTCCGCCCCGCGCAGCGTTGGTTCAATGGCGGCGGCAACACGCTCGGTCATGCTGTCCTGAAGCTCGAAGATGTCGCTGGTCTTGCCGGTGAACCGTTCGGACCAGATCGCCCGCCCGGTTTCGGCCTCGACCAATTGTGGGGTGATGCGCAGGGTGTCGCCAGCTTGTTGGATCGAACCCTCAAGCACATAACGCACGCCAAGTTCGCGCCCAACATCGGCCAGATCCACTGCCTGACCCTTGTAGCGAAAGCTGGACGTGGCCGCGATCACAAACAGGCCTGCAACGCGCGTCAGCGCGGCAATCAGATCTGAAACGATGCCGTCCACGAGGTAATCGTTATCGGATTGCGCGGTCATGTTCGCAAAGGGCAACACCACCAGCGACGGCGTGTCGGGCAGGGCCGGGCCTGAAACAAGTGGGGTGGGTGCTGCGTCCACAATCAACTTGTAGCCCACCCCAGGCACGGTCGATATTGCGCGCGCACCCAGTGCCTTGCGCAGGGCGCTGATTTGCACCGTCAGGTTGCCTTCCTCCACCATGGTCCCTGCCCAGACGTGGTCCAGCAACTCTTGCTTTGACACCACCCGGTCGGAATGCGTGTGAAGGTAGGCCAGCACGTCGAAGGCGCGCGCCCCAAGGGGCACGGGGGCGCCTTTGACCAGCAATTCACGGCTGCCGGCACGGATTTCGAAGGGTAAGGGCTGTTTGGCAGACGGCAATCTTTATCCCAATCGGCAGGCGGCTCTGGCAGAGGCGGTAGCATACGGAACACCTGCGCCAAGCGGCAATCCCCCATCGCCAACCGCATCCGATTTGCACCCGCCGCGCCAGCCGGTTATCTACCACTGCCTGACTGGCGTTGACCAATTGGAATTGGAGTTTGCCCTTGAACACCCATCCCGTATACGCGCGGATCGACGGCCCGATCGTAATGATCGGCTTTGGCTCTATCGGCAAAGGCACGTTGCCCCTGATCCAGCGGCATTTCGACTATGATGCCAACAAGCTGACGGTGATCGATCCGAATGCCGAGGCCGGATTGTTCTTGAAGCAGCATCAGATCAACCACCTGCATCTGGCCATCACGAAGCAGAATTATCGCAAGGTTCTGGGCGACCTGCTGGAACCGGGCAAAGGCTTTGTGGTCAACCTGTCCGTCGACACCTCGTCGCTTGATCTGATGAAATTCTGCCGCGAACTTGGCGTGCCCTACATCGACACGGTGGTGGAACCATGGGCGGGGTATTATTTCGACACTGCCGACAACGCGGCGCGCACCAATTATGCCCTGCGGCAGGCGGTGCGTGATGAAAAGGCCGCCAACCCCGGCGGCACAACAGCAGTCAGTTGCTGCGGCGCAAACCCCGGCATGGTCAGTTGGTTCGTCAAAGAGGCATTGCTGACCCTCGCGCTCGACATGGGGATGAAGATGAAGATGCCGACGGCGCGTGAGGGTTGGGCGACCTTGATGAAGGAACTGGGCGTACAGGGCATTCACATTGCCGAACGCGACACTCAGGCCCGCCGCAAACCGCGCCCGCGCAACGTGTTCGTGAACACATGGTCCGTCGAAGGCTTCATCTCCGAGGGGTTTCAACCGGCAGAACTTGGCTGGGGCACGCATGAGCCGTGGTTCCCCGAAAATGCGCATCGGCACGATACCGGCTGTCAGGCGGGGATATGGATCGAACGCCCCGGCGCCATCACCCGCGTGCATTCATGGTGCCCCACGCCGGGCCCGCAATTCGGATTCCTCGTGACCCACAACGAGGCGATCTCGATTTCCGATTATTATACCGTTGGCGACCCGTCGGCGCCCGAATATCGCCCGACCTGCCACTACGCCTATCATCCTTGTGACGACGCCGTTCTGTCCCTGCACGAGATGTTCGGGGCCGGACGGCAGCAGACGCAGCATGAAATTCTTGATGTCGACGAGATCGTCGAGGGCATCGATGAACTGGGCGTGCTGCTTTATGGCCACGCGCGGAATGCGCTGTGGTTTGGCAGCCGACTGTCAAACGCGGAAACCCGTAATCTGGCACCGTTTCAAAATGCGACAGGGCTGCAGGTAACGTCGGCCGTGCTGGCCGGTATGGTATGGGCCTTGGAAAACCCGGATGCCGGAATCGTCGAAACCGATGAGATGGACCACGCCCGCTGCCTTGAGGTGCAACGCCCCTATCTGGGGCCGGTGGAAGCGCATTACACCGATTGGACGCCATTGCAGGATCGGTGGGAACATTTCCCCGAAGAGATCGACCCAGATGTGCCTTGGGCCTTTCGCAACGTGCTTGCAACCTAGGTCGGGTACAATCACGTGTCGCCGGAACCCGTCATCGCCCGCTGACAGAGGCAGGATCCGCAAACCGACCCTGCGCAAACGCACAGGATTTGGCCTAGGCAAGCCTGACAGTCAGGCGTAACACGCTGGCATGATTGGTGATCGCTCTCCCCGAATGTCGCTTGCGGATGCCGCCCACCTGCCCGTTTGGCGCAGGCCCGTGGCGCTATTGGTCGTGATGGCCATCGCCATGCCGATCGCGTTCGCCACGTGGTCGGCTCTTTTGAACAATTTCGTCGTCGAGATGGCGGGCTTTGATGGATCCGATATCGGGTGGCTGCATACCGTCCGCGAGATTCCGGGGTTCCTTGCCGTTGGCGTGATCTTCTTGATCATCTTCGTTCGTGAACAGGTGCTTGGTCTGGTGTCGCTGGCCTTGCTGGGCGTTGCCACCGCGATGACGGCGCAGTTTCCGTCGCTTCAGGGGCTTTTGATCATCACGCTGCTCAGCTCGATCGGGTTCCATTATTACGAGACCGTCAATCAATCCCTGCAACTGCAATGGATCGACAAGAAAAAGGCGCCCCAAACCCTTGGCTGGCTTCTGAGCGTCGGGTCGGCCTCCACTTTGGTCGCCTATCTTCTTATCGTCCTGACATGGCGCGCATTCGATCTGTCGTATGACCTTGTCTATTGGGTGTCTGGCGGGGCGACCGCGCTGATTGCTTTGGTCTGCTTGCGGTTCTTTCCCCAATTCGAAAGCCCCAATCCCCAGACCAAGAAGATGATCCTGCGCCGCCGCTATTGGCTTTACTATGCGTTGCAGTTCATGTCCGGCGCGCGGCGGCAGATCTTTGTCGTCTTTGCCGGTTTCATGATGGTGGAACGCTATGGCTTTGACGTGCACCAGATAACCGCCCTTTTCATGGTCACCTTGCTGACAAACATGGTGGCGGCGCCGTTTCTGGGCCGGGCTGTCGGGTTTTTTGGCGAACGGGCGGCCCTGTTGGTGGAATACGCCGGTTTGACCTTGGTCTTTCTGCTGTACGCGGGCCTTTACTGGTTTGACTGGGGCGTGTGGATGGCCGGGGCCCTTTATGTCGTGAACCACATCTTTTTCTCGCTGGCGCTGGCGATCAAAACCTATTTCCAGAAAATCGCGGCGCCCGGCGATATTGCGCCAACGGCCGCCGTTGCCTTTACGATCAACCACATTGCTGCGGTGTTCCTGCCCGCAGGGCTGGGCTATCTATGGCTGGTCTCACCTATCGCCGTGTTCTTCACTGCGGCGGGAATGGCTGCGGTCTCGCTTGGTTTGTCGACGCTGGTTCCCCGCCATCCCGAACCCGGAAACGAAACGATACTGCGCCGCGCCGCGGCCGCACCAACAGCCGCTGAATAGCAAAGGGGCCAGCAATGCCCACATTTACCGCCCTCACGACATTGCCCGGAAAAGACAGCGCCGAGGCGCTTGGAGAGGCACTTGAGCTACTTGATCCGACCCCCACGGGCGTGGGTGTGTTCGAGGTTGAAGATGGCTCTGGCCTGTGGGAGGTCGGCGCCTATTTCACGGAAACGCCCGATGATCTTGCCCTGACGTTGCTGGCTGCGGCGCATGGCGGCAAGCCGTTTACCGTATCGGAATTGCCGGAAACCGATTGGGTCGCCGCCGTCAAACGGCAACTTCATCCGGTCGTGGCAGGTCGGTTTTTTGTCTACGGCAGTCATGATGCGGATCAGGTGCCGCCGACGTCGATCGGCTTGCTGATCGAGGCGGCCATGGCATTTGGCACCGGGCACCACGGGACAACACAAGGCTGTCTTGAGGCGCTCGACGCCCTGATCACCCAAGGCGTCCGCGCCCGGAACGTTGCCGACATCGGCTGTGGCACTGCCGTTCTGGCTTTGGCCGCCGCCAAGGTCTGGCCCGATACCGTGATCGCCAGCGATATCGATCCCGTGGCCGTGGATGTTGCTCGCGCCAACGCATTGGCGAACGGCCTTGCTGATCAAGTCATTTGCGTAGAGGCAACGGGCTTCGACCATCCTGATCTGATCTCTCGCGCACCCTACGACCTGATTTTTGCAAACATCTTGATGGGCCCGCTGATCGCGCTTGCCCCTGATATGGCCACAAATGCGGCGCAAAATTGCCATATAATCCTGTCAGGCCTCCTTAATCCGCAGGCGGACTCCGTTGTGGCCGCTTATGAAGCACAAGGTTTTGCGCTGACGCGCCGCGAGATATTGGGTGACTGGACAACCCTGACCCTCAAGCGGCGATAACGCGAAACAGGTTGTTTCTTGGGCGTGCCGACAGATTGGTGGCCGATTGCGTCAAACTTTTGGTATTTCTCTCCCCAGTGGGGCCGACACGTTCAAAGCGAGTTGCCAATGAACCGTGAATATCAGGAATTTCAACGCCGCGTGAACCGCATCAATCGGGATCATTCCGATCGCGCGCCCGGCCAGTACGTGCTGCAAGACGATGGTTTGATGGTTCCGCGCCGCCGCCGCCGCTTTCGATTTACGTTTCCATGGAAAGGTCTGCTGTTCGCGTTCGTCCTCAGCATCCTGTTAAAGGCCCTGATGGTCTGGTATCTGGGCGGAGATGTCTATTCAGACCGGATCATTGCCTTGCTGCAGGGGGCCCAATGGGAACGTGTTGCGGGGCAGATTCTGATGCCCGATCAACTGACCGTTTGGCTTGTCAGCCAATACGACGTCATCGCCGAAATGATCGCAAACGCCGCTGCTGAATAGTCAGACTTCAGACAAAGAAAAGGCCTGCGAAGGATGCTTCCCGCGCAGGCCTCTTAATTTTTGGCGTGGTCGTACTTAGCGCAGCTTGCTGCCCTGTGCGATCTCATCGATATCGCCGCGCACCAGACCCAGATCGTCCAACTCGCGATCGCTCAACCGCGACAGGCTCGCACGGGTCACGCGGGCATCGTTCCATGCCGCAATCCGTCCTACAAGACCGGCAAGAACGCGCGTTCCGCCGAAATCACCGCCGAGGGGGCGATTGGAAATAATAGCCATTTGGTCGTCCTTTCCGATCAAAATGTTCTGCCGCCGACATTATTGCCGACCGCCGGCATTTAGGGCTGATCCAACGACCGCGCAAGTGTCGATTTTTGCATGTGTCTCATGTGCTGCGCGCATGACAGAAAAGCCATCGTATCGCCTTTAAAATAAGGTAAATTCGTGGCCTGTGGATGTCGCTTTCAGTGACCCGAATGACGGTTTTGGAGGGCGCGAAACCGACCATGTCGCAAAGCGTCGCCGCAGCGGCGGGTTTTGCCATCGGGCTGGCCAATGTTCGCGTTTCGTGCTAATGATGCACAAAAGTCGCAAAAAACAATGGCGGGGCAGGGCAGATGCGTATCATCGGGATAGATCCGGGCCTCAGGTCTATGGGGTGGGGTGTGATCGACGTCGATGGAAGCCGCTTGCGCCACATCGCCAATGGCCAATGTGTCAGCGTCGGCACCGATCTGGCTGTGCGCCTCTTGGCTTTGCATACCCAGTTGTCGGCGGCCATTGCGCTGCATGCGCCTGATCTGGCAGCAGTAGAACATACCTTTGTGAACCGCGACGGGGCCGGCACCCTGAAGCTGGGACAGGCGCGTGGCATTGCGATGCTGGTCCCCGCGCAGGCTGGGTTGTCGGTTTCCGAATACGCGCCCAATGCCGTGAAGAAGGCCGTCGTTGGCGTGGGCCATGCCGACAAACGGCAGGTCGACCATATGGTGCGCTTGCAATTGCCCGGCTGTGATCCGGTCGGCCCCGACGCAGCCGATGCCTTGGCCGTTGCGATCTGCCATGCGTTTCATGCCCGGTCTGCGGGCCGTCTTGCCGCCGCCATTGGGGCCGCATCATGATTGGTAAGCTGACCGGCCGTGTGGATTACCGGGGCGCGGACCATGTCTTGCTTGACGTGAATGGCGTGGGCTACGCCGTCCATTGTTCCGACCGGACACTTGCCGCGTTGCCGGGGCAGGGGCAGGTTGCCGCGCTTTACACGGATTTGCTGGTGCGTGAAGATCTTCTGCAGTTATTCGGCTTTCTCACGCTTTATGACCGCGAATGGCATCGTTTGCTGATGTCTGTGCAGGGCGTCGGGGCCAAGGCGTCAATGGCAATTCTCGGCACGCTTGGGGCCGAAGGTGTGGCCCGCGCCATCGCCATCGGTGATTGGTCCGCCATCAAGGCCGCGCCGGGGGTTGGACCCAAGATCGCGCAGCGCGTGGTGATGGAACTGAAAACCAAAGCCCCTGCCGCTATGGCGCTTGGTGGCACTGTCCACGAGGCACTGGGCGACGCGAGCGTGGAGGTGATCGATACGACGGCGCCCGCGAAACCACGGTCGGTCCAATCCGCCCCGGCTCAGGCAGAGGCGTTGTCGGCGTTGCAAAATCTTGGTTATGCGCCATCCGATGCCGCGAATGCTGTCTCAATGGCCGCCGGCGACGCGCCGGGGGCCGACACCGCCACCCTGATCCGTGCGGCCCTTCGGCTTCTGGCGCCCAAGGAATGAGTGTGGGGAGGGTGCGCTGCCTCGGGCCAAACGGGACAAGCCCCCGCGATGAAACCGGCAAATCGTTCGCGAACGGCTTGTGCGTCCGACGGGGATGGTGCGCGTGTTGCCGCTTTGATCTGGCTCCGCGCCATGGTGTCGGCCATAAGGTCGTACGATGACCGAACCTGACCCAACCATGCGCCCCGCGCCACTGCCGGAAGATACCGACCGTGCCTTGCGACCGCAGGTGCTGGACGACTTCATCGGTCAGGTCGACGCCCGCGCCAACCTGAGGGTCTTTACCGAAAGTGCCCGTCGCCGGGGCGAGGCGATGGATCACGTGCTTTTCTATGGCCCTCCCGGTCTTGGTAAGACCACGTTGGCGCAGATCATGGCACGCGAACTTGGGGTCAATTTTCGCATGACATCCGGCCCCGTGCTGGCCAAGGCCGGGGATTTGGCCGCGATCTTGACCAATCTGGACGCCCGCGATGTTCTTTTCATCGATGAAATCCACCGCCTGAACCCCGCCGTGGAAGAAGTGTTGTATCCTGCACTGGAGGACTTCCAGCTTGATCTGGTGATCGGAGAAGGCCCCGCAGCCCGTACCGTGCGGATCGAACTGCAGCCCTTCACCCTTGTTGGCGCCACGACCCGGCTTGGCCTTCTGACCACACCATTGCGTGACAGGTTCGGCATCCCCACGCGGCTGGAATTCTATACCGAAGACGAGCTTGACCAGATCGTCACCCGTGGCGCGCGCCTGTCTGGCATCGAGGCGCACCCAAAGGGCACGCGGGAAATTGCGCGCCGTGCGCGTGGCACCCCCCGCATCGCTGGCAGGCTTCTGCGCCGGGTCATCGACTTTGCACTGGTCGAAGGCGACGGTCGCCTGACACAGGAAATTGCAGACAGCGCCCTTACCCGGCTTGGGGTCGATCATCTGGGTCTGGACGGCGCCGACCGTCGCTATCTGAAGCTGATGGCGGAAAACTATGCAGGCGGCCCCGTGGGGGTGGAAACCCTGTCTGCGGCCTTGTCCGAGGCGCGCGATGCGATTGAAGAGGTGATTGAGCCTTTCTTGCTGCAACAGGGCCTGATTGCGCGTACCCCGCGTGGTCGAATGCTGGCGCAAAAAGGGTGGTCTCACCTTGGCATGGCCGCGCCCAAGCCCCCTGATCAGGGCGGGTTGTTCTGAGGCCGGGGCAGGTTGCACACCATTTGTCCGCGGTGCCTTCGACACCATCACCCGCCCTGATGGACCCAATCATCAATTCCCGGTATCACACCATCCATGACACCTGATGAGCCTCTGTCGCCTGCCGATATTCAAGCGCTGTTCACCCGCGCCGATGGTCAATACCTGTTTGCGCGGTGGGGCCGTCCAATCGTGCCGGTGGTGTTTGGCGTCGATGAACCGACGATCGCTGTTCTGAAAGGTGCGATCGAGGCGGTCGTTGTGCTTGCCGACCACAAGATGGCCGAAACAGACACCGAACTCGGGGCGAACCTGATGGTCTTTTTCGTCCGCGATTGGGATGAGTTGACGCAAACCCCCATTCTCGACCGACTGATCCCCGATCTCGCGCCGCTGGTCACCCGTCTCAAATCTGTCGATGCGAACCAGTATCGCAGTTTCCGGTTTGACCCGAGCGGCGGCATCAAGGCCGCCTTCGTCTTCATTCGGATGGATGCGGACATGCAGGCCGCCAGTGCCGATACCATAGCCCTCAGCCAGATGGTGCAAACGATCCTGCTGTGGTCCGATGCGGCGTTTCTGCGCGCCTCGCCCCTTGCGATCCTCCGGCAAGGCGGCGCGCCGATCCTCAAGCCACAGATCGCGGATGTCATCCGGGCGGGCTATGATCCGATCTTGCCGGTGGCGGCTACGGATCCCGCACATGCCTTGCGTCTGTCGGCGCGGGTGGGACGCCGGCAATGATCCACCACTGGCCGATCCGCGTTTATTATGAAGATACCGATCTGGCGGGCATCGTCTATTATGCCAATTACCTGCGCTTTATCGAACGCGCACGCTCGGAAATGGTGCGCGCCGCGGGAATCGATCAGGTCGCGATGAAGGCCAGTGGGTTTGTTTTTGCCGTGCGCCGGGTCGAGGCGGATTACCTTTCGCCCGCGAAATATGACGATGAATTGATCGTCGAGACGACGTTGGACCGCCTGAAGGGCGCAAGCTTTGACATGCCGCAGACGGTGTTCCGCGATGGCGTGGCCTTGTTCCGGGCGCGGGTGTCGGTCGTGGTTCTGGGTGCGCACGGACGGGCCGCCCGGCTTCCGGCGGATATTCGCGCAAAGGTCGAAACAATTTCGGCAGACAGCAGCGCCTGACGCACAATTGTTGGTGTTTCCCCTTACAACTTGATATGCTCAACCATTAATGAGGCACAGAAAAATCACGTGCCCGCGATAACCCCGGGGCAGAGGGAAAACACAGGCTGATGGAAACTGAAACGCTCGCTGCGGCGCAACACGCGGATTTTACGCTGATTGCGCTTTTCTTCCGTGCTTCAATCACAGTCCAACTTGTCATGGTGGCCCTGATGGTGGCCTCGGTGTGGGTCTGGGCGATCACCTTTCAGAAGGTTGCCATGTATCGGCGGTCGCGGGCCAACGCGGCAGCGTTCGACGCGGCGTTCTGGTCGGGTGACCCGTTGGACGAACTCTACGATCAGGTCGCGGATGCTCCGAGAAGCGCGTCCGAACGGGTGTTCGTCGCGGGTATGACGGAATGGCGCCGCAGTTTGCGTGACGACGGCGTCCTGATCCCCGGTGTGCAGCAGCGCGTGGACCGGTCAATGGATGTCGCCATCGCGCGCGAGAACGAGCGTCTGACATCGGGCCTGAATTTCCTTGCTACCACCGGCGCCACCGCGCCCTTCGTGGGTCTGTTCGGTACCGTCTGGGGGATCATGCGGTCGTTTCAGGAAATTGCCATTTCCGGCAACACGTCACTGGCCGTCGTGGCCCCCGGCATTGCCGAGGCCTTGTTGGCCACGGGTCTGGGCCTGCTGGCCGCCATTCCGGCTGTCATCTGCTACAACAAGCTGTCGGGTGATGCCGACAGGCTGGTCTCGGGTTACGAAGGCTTCGCGGATGAGTTCTCCACCCTGCTGTCGCGGCAGCTTGACTGATGGGTGCCTCAGTCGCACAGCGCGGATCGGGCGGTCGGCGGCGTGGGCGCGGGTCACGCGGCACCCGGCCCATGTCTGAAATCAACGTCACGCCCTTCGTGGACGTGATGCTGTGCCTTTTGATCATCTTCATGGTTGCCGCCCCCCTGATGACGGTGGGCGTGCCCATCGAACTACCTGAAACCGCCGCCGAAGCCTTGCCGACTGATCAGGAGGAGCCGCTTTCCGTGACCCTTGCCGCAGATGGCCGTGTCCTCATTCAAGAGACAGAGGTGCCATTGGCGGATCTGATCACGCGCCTTCAGGCCATCGCAGCGGAACGTGAAAGCCAGCAGGTGTTTCTGCGGGCCGATGGCGGCATTCCATACGAACAGGTGATGCAGGTCATGGGCGCGCTGAACGCTGGCGGCTTTCGCGAAATCGGCCTTGTGACGGATGCCGGCGGCCCCGCGTTCAATGGAAACGGGGGGTAAT